>NZ_KV822202.1:9583-96302 GCF_001815865.1 Abiotrophia sp. HMSC24B09 | reverse complement strand
TATATTAGCACAAGCCTTACTTCCTGTCAACAACTTTTCAGAAGTTTTTTCGAAGTTTTTACTTGTTGCTTGTTGCTGGTAGCAACTCATATATCATATCAGCCTGGGCTATGCTTGTCAAACACTTTTTAGCTCTTTTTTCAAACTTTTTAGTGAATGTTCGCTAACTCTCAGACCTACTCTATAATATCATTACAACCGCTTCAGGTCAAGCCCTTTTTAGGAATTAGCCAGCAGCTTTTTCAGCTGTCGCTGTCGTAAGGACTCTAGTAATATACCATGGTCCACTTATGACTGTCAACCACTTTTTTCATCTTTTTTGGTCTATTTGAGAACTTGTGTTTAAGCCTCTTTGGGGCCCTCTTTGGCCACAAGATATAGTGGTAAAAAAAGACAAGCAGGGAAGTCCATCTGGATCCCTGCTTGATTCTGCCTATTATATAGTAGAAAGTCTTATAAGCGGCTGTTCAATTCTGCAGCTAAGTCTTCAAAACCTGGCTTGCCTAAGAGGGCAAACATATTCTTCTTGTAGGCTTCTACCCCTGGTTGGTCGAATGGGTTAACCCCGTTGAGGTAACCAGAAATAGCCACCGCGATTTCGAAGAAGTATACTAAGTAACCTAAGCTGTAGGCATCCATCGCTGGAATGCTTACGACTAAGTTAGGCACTTGGCCATCGATGTGAGCCAAGAGGGTCCCTTGGAAGGCTTTGGTGTTAACGAAGTCAACAGTTTGACCTTGTAAGTAACCTAAACCATCGGTATCAACTTCTTGTTCTGGAATGACTACGTCATGGCGAGGCGTCTCAACCTTGACAACCGTCTCGAAGATGTTGCGACGGCCTTCTTGGATGTATTGACCCAAGGAGTGTAAGTCAGTAGAGAAGTTAGCACTTGATGGGTAGATGCCCTTGAAGTCTTTCCCTTCTGATTCACCGAAGAGTTGCTTCCACCATTCGTTGAAGAAGGCCATACCTGGTTCGTAGTTAACCAAGAGCTCTGTTACTTTACCTTTACGGTAGAGGATGTTACGAATCGCTGCATATTGGTAAGCTTGGTTGCTTGCTAAATCTGCTTGGCTGTATTCGGCCATAGCAGCTGCTGCCCCTTGCATCATAGCTTGGATGTCGCCACCTGCAACCGCGATTGGCAAGAGACCAACTGGTGTTAGGACAGTGAAGCGTCCGCCGATTGCATCTGGGATAACGAAAGTTTGGTAACCTTCTTGGTTGGCTTCTGCCTTGAGGGCCCCACGCTTAGCGTCAGTGGTTGCGTAGATACGTTTGATGGCTTCTTCCTTACCATACTTAGCAATCAATTTTTCCTTGAGGACACGGAAACCAACGGCTGGTTCAGTAGTGGTCCCTGATTTAGAAATAACGTTGATTGAGAAGTCACGGTCGCCAATCAAGTCTAATAAGTCATGTAAATAAGTAGAAGAAATGCTGTTACCAGCAAAGACTACTTGTGGCATCCCCTTACGGCCAGCCTTCATATTATAGAAGCTATCGTTCAAGAACTCGATGGCTGCACGAGCGCCTAGGTATGAACCCCCGATCCCGATGACCACTAAGACATCAGAATCTTGACGGATTTTCTCAGCAGCAGCTTGAACTTGGGCAAATTCTTCCTTATCGTATGCTTCAGGCCAAGTCACCCAACCAGTATAGTCGCTACCTGCCCCTGTCCCTTCGCGCAATTGACGGTCAGCTACGGTCACGTAGTCTTGGAGTTGAGTTAGTTCGTGTTCGCCAAAGAATTTTTTGGCAGTAGAGTAATCAAATTTAATATGTGCCATTTTTTCCTACCTCTTGTCTAGCTAGTATTGGACTAGTTTATTTGATTTGTTGCTTGACTTCAAAGCGATCTTCTTCAATGGATTGAAGGGCGCTATCAATCCATTCCGGTAACTTCTTAGCCACACTGGAAAAACCAATGTCAGGCAAATGGCGCTTGGCGCGCTTCTTGGTTCGGGCTGGATACGGCGGGGTGTTGAGTTTCATCAGGACCCGCATGGACAGGCTAATCTTCTTGGTATATTCATCAATGTCAATGACCATGACCTTGACCTTGTCGCCTACCTTAATCTGGTTGCTGAGCTCATTCATGTAGCCATGCTTGCACTCGGAAATGTGAACCAGACCTTGTTCGGTTGGCGAGAGCCCGACGAAGACGCCATAATTTTGGATGCCTGTGATTTGGCCTTCAACGATATCGCCTATTTTAAATTCAGTCATAGGATGTCACCATCCTTGCTTATTCTAACACATCAATCGTCTCAATCACAACAGGTTCTACCGGTTTATCTTGGGGACCGGTAACAACTTTATTGATTGCAATGACGACATCCATGCCTTCTACCACATGACCGAAGACCGTGTGGCGTTGGTCCAACCAAGGTGTCCCGCCCTCTGTCGCATAGGCTGCCACGATTTCTTCAGGGAAACCCAGTTCCTGCATTTGGCCCAACATGGTGCTTGGTACATTGCTAGCTGTTACGATAAAGAATTGGCTGCCGTTAGTATTAGGCCCTGCGTTAGCCATGGAAAGGGCCCCCTTCAAGTTGTAGAGCTCTCGTGAGAACTCATCTTCGAAGCTCTCGCCATAGATGCTCTCGCCACCCATACCGGTACCGCTTGGGTCGCCCCCTTGAATCATGAAGTCTTCAATGACCCGGTGGAAAATCACGCCGTCATAGTAGCCTTGCTTAGCAAGACCAACAAAGTTAGCCACGGTCTTAGGCGCTAGCTCTGGGAAGAGGGCCACCTTGATGTCACCGTGGTTAGTTTTAATTAAAGCATGTAAGCTGGCTTGGGCCAGATCAAGTTGTGGATATGTCATGAATCATCCTCCTATTGTTAATGGTTGAATATCATCTATATGATACACTAAATCCCGTCAGATTCAAATCAAAAGTGACCTTCTCATGATTTTTCTTGAGAATTTACGGCTTCCTACTAGTTTCAAGTCGCATTTTTTGATATTATCTAATAGATACCTGTATAAGGAGAAGGAGGGATCCCCCCACTTATGAATACCATATTGCTGACATCTCTTGTCGCGATTCTCTTCACTCAAGCTATTAAATACCCTATTGCCCTTGTGACTAACCGTCATAAGGTCAAAGTAAATATTGTCATGACCACTGGCGGCATGCCAAGTTCCCATTCGGCCGCAGTTAGCAGCCTGATTACCAGCCTGGTGCTGGAATACGGCTTTGAATCCCCTCTGGTGGCCATCGCCACCATTTTCGGGGTCATCGTCATGTTCGACTCCATGGGCGTGCGTCGCCAGAGTGGTGAGCAGGGTCTTCTGCTCAACCTCTTAGCTAAGCGTCGCCTGCAAGACCCGGAGATCCAAGCTGACTTCCGCCGTCTGCAAGAAAGCCACGACATCGATCACTATGAAGATATGATCATCGAAAAATACCTGGGCCATCGCCCCACCGAAGTGGTGGTCGGCGTCTTAGTCGGCGTTCTAGTCGCCTTCGTCAGCCGGGCCATCTATCTCAGCTTCTAAGAAATCTGGTGCAAGGACCCTGGACTTGCCCTTTTCTTTTGCCTTAAAAACTATGATTGAATAAGGAGTCCCTACTATGTCTCAAATTTACGACATCACCATCATCGGTGGCGGGCCGATCGGCCTCTATGCTGCCTTTTACGCCGGCATGCGCCAGGCCAAGACTAAAATCATCGAAAGTCTAGACTTATTAGGCGGCCAGCCAGCCCACCTCTACCCTGAGAAGGCCATCTACGATATTCCGGCCCACTACCAAATCAAGGGGGACGACCTCACCCAGTCCCTGATTCAACAACTGGACCACTTCGACACCACCATCTGTACCGGCCAGGAAGCCCGTCAACTGATTCAACATGAAGATGAGGACGGCAAGCCCTACTATGAAATTCAGACCCCGCAAGCCAGTCATTTTAGCCGCGCGGTTATTATCGCCGTAGGCAACGGGGCCTTCCGTCCGCGTAAATTGGACTTGCCCGAGGCGCCAGACTTCGAAGGTAAATCGCTTCATTATTTTGTCCGCCAACCTGAGGCCTTCCAAGATCGGGTGGTAGCCATCTGTGGCGGGGGCGACTCGGCGGTTGACTGGGCGCTGGCTATCGAACCTTATGCCAAGCAAGTCCACCTAATTCACCGCAGACCCCAGTTCCGGGCCCACGAACACAGCGTTAGCTTGCTAGAAGCTTCTAGCATCAAGATTTGGACCCCTTATATTCCAGTTGCCCTCCATGGCCAAGACGGTCAGCTTGACCACCTAACCTTGCAAGTACCACGCCAAGAAGAAAGCGTCGACTTAGCCGCCGATGACTTCATCGTTAGCTATGGTTTCGTCTCTTCCTTGGGTGAAATCGCCAAGTGGCCCCTGACCATCAAACGTCAGACCATCGAGACTGGTAGCTGCCACCAAACTAATTTGCCAGCTGTCTATGCCATCGGGGATATTGCCCAATACCAAGGCAAGACCAAGCTGATTGCGACTGGCTTTGGCGAAGCCACTACGGCCGTTAGCCACGCTATGGCCAGCCTCTATCCAGAGCGCAACAATCTACATGTTCACAGTTCCTCCCTTTTCGAGGACAAATAAAAAGACGAGGCCTAGGCCTCGTCTTTTTATACTTATTCAGCTACTAATTCCACTTCGATGTTGCCTTTTACTGCTTTAGTGTAAGGGCAGATGTTTTCTGTCTCTTGAACATAGCGTAAGGTTTCTTCTGGGCTCAAGCCTTCAATAGATACAATTAATTTAGCTGCTAGGTGCAAGCTGTTAGTATCTGGCAGGTCGCCTAAGAGCACTACTTCAGCGCGCACTTGGCGTTGACGGTCGCCTAAGCCATCACGTTGTAATGGGAAGGACAAAGCCCCATTGAAGCAGGCAGACAAACCAGCTGCGAAGAGTTCTTCTGGGTTGGTGTAACCTTCTTTTTTAGCCATGCTAGTCTTAAGGTTTAAGTCCCCTGTTACGGATTTAACTTCGCCATCACGGCCACCTGTGTTCACGACGGTTGATAATGAAATTTTTTTGCTCATTCTTACTTCCTCCTCGATTAGGTTATCCTCATTATAGCATAAGCTTATGCAAAGCGTATTCAAAATGCTTGAGGAGCGAAGAATTTGGCAAAAAGCCAGGACCACAAGACATAGAGGGCCAGAATAAGTGCCGTCAGTCCCAAAAAATAAGACTGGGGCAGAATCCAGATGACGGGGTCTAGACGCGGATCGAAGAGCCAGAGCTCATTGGCGAAGAAGAGCCGATGGAAGGCCACAAAGGCCTGGTCAAAGAAGAGTAGCATCCCTAGTCCTAGTAGGGCTAGCCCCCACTGGCCTTGCTTAAGCGCCTGCCAATAGGACCAGGAGTTGAATTGCCCTTGGCGGGCCCAACGCCAGATAAGGACATTGAGCAGGAGAGCTAGCAAGACCAGACCGATTATGAGCGTCCGAACCTCAGCAAAGTGCTGTCGTCCTCCGGCTGAACTGGCAAAGTGCGCCAGCTCCAGGCTGGGCCGCCAGACTTGCCATAGATAGGTCCAGATGCGCATAAAGTCCTCATAGACTGCTGACTTTGACAGACCCGCAATGTGGGGAATCCAATCTAATTGCAGATAGACCCCATAGAGCAAGGGGGCCAGGAGAATGGTCCCCAAGACAGCATTGGCCAGGCCACCCAAGAGACTGACTCCCGCCCGAATCCAGGCCCTTATTTGTTCCATGACTAGAGCTCCCAAGTGGAGAGATCTGGCCGGACGTAGGTTGGTTGCACTGGCACGGACTTGAGATCTTCTTCTTGAGTAAAGCCTGTTAAGACCAACAAGGTATCCATACCGGCATTAATCCCCACCTTGATGTCGGTCTCGTAATTATCACCAATCATAAGGACTTGATCCTTGGTCAAGCCCAGGGTATGGAGACCACCCTCCAGAATAGGACTGAAAGGTTTGCCCATAACGACCGGTTCTACCTGACTGGCATACTGAATAAAGGAAGTCAAGGCCCCTGAGCTTGGCATCATGCCCCGTTCAGTTGGGATGTTACTGTCGGTATTGGTCACCAAGAAAGCCGCCCCATTCCGAATAGCTAGGACCGCAATGGACAGGGCTTCATAGGTGGTCTGACGGTCCAAGGCTTGGACCACCACTTGAGCCGATTCATCTTCCACTAGCGTGAAGCCGGCTGCCGCCACCTGTTCTTTAAGAGGTGCTTCGCCCACTACATAGACCGTTTGTCCCTCATGGTGGGCATGCAGATAGTCGATAATGGCCATGGCGGAGGTATAGACATGTTTCTCGGTCACAGGCAATTCATACTGGGTGCTGAGGGCATGAGCCACTTGAGCTGCCGAGCGCGTCGCATTATTGGTAATGAAGAGGAAGGGAATGTCTTGCGCCACTAACTTCTTAATGAAGGCTTCGGCTGTCGGAATACGATTCTTGCCGAAGTAGACCGTTCCATCTAAATCAATCAAATAACCTGCGTAGTCTTTCATAGGGACCTCCTAAGGGTTGGTTTTGTTCTTTTGCTTGATGACAAAGTTATTCTTACGTTGCTTGGCCGCGGCTGGCGCCTGTTTAGGGGCCGCCTGATCGCCAGCGGCTGGGCGACGGTTGCGCTTCTTGAAAGGCTTCTTGCCGCCCTTGGCTGGGGCATCCACCTTGTTGCCCTTGAAGCGGTTTGGATCTTCCTTAACTTGGATTTTAGCTAATTGCTTGGTCTCGCCTACCTTTTTCTCGATTGGGGCCGGCTTAGTCTTAGCCTTGTCTTTGAGTTTGGCGTATTTAGCCACTTCCCGTTCCTTGGCTAGGACGAAGTATCGACAGCCAAAGTTACAGTATTCATTGAGGTAGTCTTCTAGAAAATCAATGGTTTGATCCTTGGGCACCTTGGCCTGGCCGATTTGATAGAAGCCTCGTAGGCGTAACTGTTCAAAGCCCCAGTCCCCGACAATGAAGTCGAACTTCTCGAAGTATTCTTGGTAGCGATTCTCGAAGGCTAGCAAGTCAAAGCCCTCACGGTAGTTGAGGACCAACTGATAAGGTTCCTCCTTAATCAGCAGATGGTCTTCATTAATTTGGCGAATTTGCTTGTCTTCTTGGACTTGGTCCTGACTAACGTCGGTCAGGATGGAGTCGATTTGATAGGATATATTATTATCGCGTTGGGTCATGCCTTTAGCTCCTTTACTTCTATGTCTCGTTCCTTCCTATTATAGCAAATTCTGGCCCTGCAAGCTATGGAATTCTCTGGGACTGCTAGCACGACAAAAAAGCCCGCTCATTCAGCTTATGGCGGACTGAATGAGCTGACCTATCTTAAGGAAGCAGAAATTAGAATTATTTAGCTTGAGCTTGGGCTTCTACCTGGTAGACGGCCGCTTGAACCTGTTCAGGAGTGACACCTGGCACCGCCAATTTGAAGGTTTCCTTGTCAGATGCGGCGAAGTCAGCCAATTTGGCTACGGCAGTCGCCATGTCCTCTTGAACCTCTAGCTGTTGCCAGGAGTAGATGAAGCCATTGTCCTTGCAGTAGTCGATGAGTTTTTGGGTCTCACCTTCTTCGCCCATAGCCGCCAACATTACCAGCAACCCATAAGCTACCTTGACCCCATGCTCAATGCTGTGGGTTTCGGCAAATTGTGACAGGGCATTGTGGACAGCGTGAGCCCCTGACATGCGACCATATTCGCAGGCAAAGCAACCCACGGCAGCGGCCACGTTGAATACCGTATCGACCACGCGTTTGAAGGTGTCGTTGACCACGCCCAAGGCATGAGTAGCCAAGGCAGCATGGGTGTCACGTAGCAGAATATCCTTGGTTACCTTAGCAGCAGCCAAGCCTAATTCGACATTGGCTTCTAGCGCTCCAGTCAAATGACGGGTGATGCTTTCGGCCTCATACCACTTAGCTACCGTATCACAGATACCCCCTTCGAAGTAGCGTCTAGGCGACTCAACTAGGAGATCTAAGTCCACCACGCAGGCATAAGGGGTACGTTTGAAGTAGGCCACGTCATTGAAGACCCCATTGGGATGGTAGACAGCCGCAACAGGTGTGGTCGGGGCACAAGTCCCCACGATTGTTGGCACGGTGACCACTTCACAGTGGAGGCGGTCAGCCGTTCCCTTGGCAGTGTCACAAAGCTTGCCCCCACCGACAGCCACGATGACATCGGCATCGGCTGCTAACTTAGCCAAGCGGTCCATATCTTCATAGCTGGCTGTGTGGTCATAACGCAAGACTGGCACACCTTCTAGAGCTTGAGGTAAGTGTTTTAGAAAGGCAGCGTAAGATTTCTCCCCGGTAATAATGTAGGGACGCTCGAAGTTCTTTAAAATGCCTGCTAAAGAAGCCAAAGCTCCTTTTTCACTGATATATTGTCCGGGTGTACTTCGTACGACTTGTACAAATTCCATAAGCGTCCTCCTTATCACTTAGATATAGCTAAGCGAATGATTAAAGTTTTATTAGAAAATACTCTAACACACTTATTTTTCTAATACAAGGCCTGGCCAGCAGAAATTTGTATCACTTTCTGAAAACAATCGGAAATTTCATGAAAAAAGCGCCAAGCCATCGGCTTGACGCTAACTAGTACTAGCTTAATGGCCCAGCTTAGGGAGCCACTCAAATACAAGGAAAATGAGAAGGACGGCCTGAAGCACTAACATAAGAGGGACCCCCAGGGCAAAAGGCCACTTGTGGGTCTTGTGGCGCCAAACCTGCATGGCCAGGAGGGCGCCCAGGGCACCTCCTATGGCAGCTAGGCCTAATAGGCGGGCTTCCGGCACCCGCCAGCGACGAACCACAGCTTGATGCTTATCCCAGATATAGACAGCAGCCGTCAGCAGATTAATCAGGAATAGATAGAGCCAAATATAGGTCATCATGGCCGCTGTTTCCATTCTGCTAGGAAGTCAGCCAGATTACGCTCATGCTGGTACTTGATGGCTGCCTGAATATCCTTCTCGATGATGGCCTTACTTAAATCCAAACCATTGATGGCCGCAATGGCCACCGCATAATGAATCAGGTCCGCCAGCTCAGTCACCAGTTCCTGGTCGGTATCCTGGCCCTTGCCTTGCTTGCGCCCCGCACGAATATTGAGTAGCTCGGCTATTTCACCCATTTCCTCTACTAGCTTAATGAAGAGGCCCTGTTCCTGACCCCAGTCACCATAATGCTCCGCTAGATAGGCCTCTAGAGCTGCCAAATTCAAATCTGTCATTCCCGTCTCCTCCTATAGGCGCAAGCACCTAACTTGCCCAGTCTCAGTCACCATGCTACCATAAAAATAAGAATCTGTTAAGGAGGACCCACATGCAAGCACTCCAAGCCCACGAAGACTTGGCCCAACTCAAGGCTCAGTCTCAGCTCCTCATTCTCCAATTCGGTAAACCCCAATGCGCGCCCTGCGCTAGCTTGGCCTTGAGACTGGATGAATGGGCTCAAAGCCATCCCCAGGCTACTCTACGCTATATCGACTTAAGCCAGTGGCCCCAAGTAGCCGCCCAGGAACAAATCCTGTCCGCGCCCACCTTACAAGTCTACATTGACGGGCGCCGCTACCTGCAAGAAGCTGGCTATTTTAGCCTGGACCTCTTGCTAGACAAGCTGGATCACTACTGGGAACTACGTCAAGACACTGCCGAATAATGACAAAAAGGCCATAGACTATGGCCTTTTTCTTATGCTGTTAGAAATTTGCTGGCTAGCTTATGGACCTGCTGGATGTCCTTGCCATCTATGGTCCAAGTTGCTAACTCCGCTTGAATGAGATCAGGAAACTTCCGGCTAATGTCCCTTAGGGCATTGCCGACCGACTTGCGGACATAGTCACTGGAATCCCGCTTCAAGCCAGCGATACGCCAAACAGCTTCCTGGGGATGGTCCTTAAAGTAAGGCCGGCTAGTCCAAATTCTCAGCCCCTCCGTTACAGCCCGTCTGGTATTAGCTTGGCTATGGCCTAGCCATTCATCAATGACCGGCAAGGCTGCTTGGTAGCCTGTGGTCTTGCAGTAATGGTCCATGGCCTTGGCTAATACTTCCTGAACCCGCCAGTTAGGGTCTAGACAGACCTGCTCTCTCAAATAATCCAGTATGTCCTCTTGCTGGGACAGGTAGCCCATGAGGAAGACGGCATACATGCGTACTTGATAGGTTTCTGATTGATAGGCCTGCATGGCCAATTGCTTGATATAGTCCAAATCCTGACTGGCATAATCCGCTTGGGCCCTTTTCTCCTCTTCCTTGAAGCCTTTTTCAATCAGTGAGAACTCCGCCTCCAAGCGCTTGATATAGTCTTGCATTGACAGTCACCTTCTCGCTTTTACTAAAGACCGCATCCTATCAAGGCGGTCAAAATAAACTTAGCTTTGAGCTGGATGCTGGGCAATGAAATTACAGAGGGCCGTCACCTGCTCTGGTCGCGTAGACCAAGCCGTTGTCAGACGGGCCACGACATAATCCTCAGCCAGTTCCCAGGTCGCATATTGGACCTTGTCCGACCAGATCGGCACCAAGACCTTAGGTAGACGGACAAAGACCTGATTGGTCACCGAACGATCGACTAGCTCGTAGCCATTGGCCACTAGGCAATCCTGAATAGTCTGGGCGGCTGCCACCGCCTCGCGGCCGATGACCTGATAGAAGCCATCCTCGAACATCGCCTCGAATTGGACCCCTAGGACGTGTCCTTTAGCTAGGACAGCACCCCCTTGCTTCATGACAGTGAAAAAGTGTGGCAGTAGACTTGGGTTGGAAATCACCACAGCCTCCCCTAGCAGGGTCCCACACTTGGTTCCGCCAATATAGAAGACATCCGTCAAACGCGCCAAATCAGCCAGGCTAACATCGTTACTTGGGCTGGCCAGGGCATAGGCCAGTCGCGCCCCATCAATAAAGAGGGGAAGCTGGTGCCGACGGCAGACAGCTGACAAGTCTTCAAGCTCGGCTAGACTGTAGAGCGTCCCCAACTCGGTCGGTTGCGACACATAGACCATGCCAGGATAGACTGAATGGACATGGTTAGCATCCGCATAGAAAGTCGTCACCCAATCCTCAACCGCTTGGGCGGTCAACTTACCTTCATGGCTAGGCAGAGGCAAAACCTTGTGACCCCCTAGTTCAATCGCGCCCGCTTCATGGACATTAATATGGCCCGTATCCGGCGCCAAGACCCCTTGGTAGGGCCGTAAGAGGGCCCGAATAACAGTGGAGTTGGTTTGAGTTCCCCCTATAAAGAAATGAACCGTGGCATGTGGGCAGTCGCAGGCTTGACGAATCAAGTCATAGGCCCGCTCACTGTGGCTATCACTACCATAACCCGCTGCCGGCTGGCGGTTGACTTCTATCAATCGCTCCAAAACCCGCTCATGTGCTCCCTCTAAATAATCAGATCCAAAATACAAATAGTCTTCAGTCATACTAATCAATCCCCTAATTTAATCAATATAGTCCTGCTGGATTTATTATATACTCTCTTGACTCTGGGGCGCAAACCGCACTACTAAGTTTAAATCGTTTGTGCTTAAATATTCGTGATTCTGACCTAATACAAGAAAAGTAAAGCCCTACTCCGGCCTGTCAACCTCTTCCGACCGCATCTGTTATATAAGAGTCTTTCTAGGTGAGGCTACAGTTTGGCGATATTGATGCCCCTAATAAAACAAAAAAACCACGACAGAAGCTAGCCTCTATCATAGTCTGTTTTGTCTCGCCACCAAGCCAACTGCCACTGGCGTTCCTTTTGAACGGCTGCTAGGTCATCTGGATAGGCTAGGTTAATAAGCTTGATTGCATAGTCACTGGCGACCATGGCGTGTTCCTTCATATGGGCGGTCGCCACCGCATGGCCAATGACTCGCAAAAGGGCTTGTTCTAGAGGATTCTCGGCTTGCTTGGCCAGGGCGTGTATCTTGAAGCCCGCCTGTCTGACATCATGCATACGGGCCTGGCCGGCCAAACAGGCTTGGCTGACGGCCCAGCCTGCCTCAACATCAGGCTCTTGCCCTACCTTCAAGCCCGTCAATTCAATCAAATGCTCTACCAAATCCCGGCCGAAGCGGGCACAAGTCTCTTGACTAGCGACTTGGTAGTAGGAATCTAACTGCTTTCTCAAATCATCGCTGTCTAGCAACTTAATTTTCCGCCTGGTCATAACCTCACCCCCTTATAAACTTCTTAGCCCTAGTATACACCAAGCCCTAGCTGAGTCAAACAAAGCCATTTGCCACTCATTCCCATAAAAAAGAGGCCGGACTTCAAGAATCCGACCTCATTTATTGGCTTAAGGTAAGATAGCAATGGCGCGCACAGGCGAACCAGTCGCTTGCTCCCAATGTGGGAAGCCGACACTAATCAAGGCACCAGTGGCTGGCACTTGGTCCAAATTATTCAAGACTTCTACTTGGTAGATATCTTGCTCCAAGAGATAATATTCATTAACTAAGCCATGCTCCGCTGCCGGAATACCAGCATCGGTGTCAAAGGTCTCATGGCCCACTGCCTTGACTTGGCGTTCCTTAATCAGAAATTCCAAGGCCTCGCGACTCCAACCTGGACTCTGCTGAACACCGGCTGCATCTAGGTTGCGCATGGCCTCTTGGCTTGGCCAGCGCTTAGACCAGTCGCTCCGGAAGGCCACGAAACTTTCTGGGCGAATTTGACCATGTTCTGCTTCGAAATCCAGGATGTCTTGCTTGGTCAGAATGTAGTTAGGATTCTCCGCCACTTGAGCCGACTTGTCAATAACATAGAGAGGCAAGAGCAGGTCCTTGAGCTCAATCTGATCCAGCCAGCGGCCGCCTGCCACGAAGTGGATTGGAGCGTCAATGTGGGTGCCGTATTGGCCTACCACCGAGATTTTCTGAACGTGGAAACCATCCTTAAGGGTGAAGAGGTCTTCCTTCTCTAGGGCTGGTAGCGCCGGGAAGTGGGGGCTAGATTCGTTAATGACATGGCTAAGATCAACCCATTTTTTGGACTTGAGTGTTTCATAGAGTGAAAGTAAATCTGACATCTTGTCTCCTCCTAACTAAGAGCTAATGATTACTGTAAAGGCAGTATAACAAAGTTAAGTGAGGCAAAACAAGATAGAAGGACTTATTCCCTTAGACTATTTTGCTAGAACCTGATATAGCAAATAACTATAAAATTAAAAACAAGAGGCTAGTTCCCTAGGGCTAGCCTCTTGTCATCTTAGCCTATTTATCCTTACTCAATTGGCTTAAAATCCCCTTGAGATTGCCTACTTGCTGGCTGATGGCCGTCTCTAGGTCTTGGTCCCGTTCCAAGGGGAAATAGAGGGCTCCAACCAAGAGGGAATCATCTTGATTACCCGTATCCTCTAGGCGGTAGAAGACCAGGCAAGCCGTGTCGTGTTCGGGCTCGACTTCATAGCGAGCCTGAAATTGCTTACCCTCGATTTCAATCGATTCTTGGAAGATGGCATCTGGTCGGTCTGACTTGAGACGTTCCTCTAGCTCCTTTTCAGTAAGCAACTTGCCACCCTTGAGGGGGGAAGTCGTATAAGCCTCTAAGGTATAGAGATTGACATAGCCCTTCATACCAGGCGTCATGATGCGATAACCTATATCCCGACGGTCGTCCTTGGTCAAGGATGGATGCATCTTCCAATCCTCTGGAATCTTGTAGGGACGTTCAGTTGGCTTAGGGGGCTCCTTGCCATCCACAGCTTCATACATCCAGTTCTTGGATGATTCGAAGATCTTATCTTGACCCTTGTCAATAGCAGTTGGCTCCACCTTCAAGAGGGTCTTGAAGAAGGCTTCTTCCTGCTCCTTGTTTTCCAACTCCTTGCTAGACTCTGAAACAGCAGAACTGGACTCTTGGCTATCGTCCGATTGTTTAGCCCAGGCTACTTGAGGAGCTAGTAAGAAGCTAGTGGCGGTTGCTAGACTGGCTAAGACTAGATGTAATTTTTTCATACTTTACCTCCTTGGGTGACCGATGCAGAGGGGAGTCACCTTGGTTACTGGAGTACCTAGCCCTAGTCTAACCTATTTGAGCTCGTCAGGCAAGGAAAGGCCTATTTAGCTAGGCCTGCCGCCACCAAGGCCAAAAGCCAGAGATGGAGCGGATAGAAGACATAGAAGAAGTAGCGGTTGAAGGCTGACTTCTTACCTCTTTGGCCATTGTAGAGGGCTAAGAGAGGCAAGACACTAATGAAGAGCCAATCAGAGTTATATAGCATCATGGTGAGGGTCTCCTGCCAACTGTCGTAGGTGGAGTAAGAAAGGGCAAATAGGATTAGAGCAAGACCTAAATAAAGCACGGTCCCAAGGCCCTTGCGCTGACGGCAGCAGTAGGTAATCAAGATAAAGGGTAGTACCACCATGCCCCCTTCTGTCAGCAAGAGACCAACTAGGAAGAGCAAGCCGGCACCTGCCCAACGGATGCGTTTGGTTTCTGGCGTCAGACTTTGGCGTGGAAAAGCCAAAGCTAAAATACTGACCCCCAGAGCTAGAGTCAGGAAGATGTTATTGCTGATATGGACGCCACGATTGGCCAAAAGACTATTGAGTAGCCAGTTGCCAGCTACCATGATGGCTGCGGCACCCCAGAGACGGACTTGATAGCGCTGCAGATTACGGGTATGAAGGAAGCCTTCTACCGCCAGATAGGCAAAGCCCGCGGCCACACAGCGCGTCATCGCATGAAAGATGCCCTCCCAGAGTGGTGGCACCAGACCGGGCACATGGGGCAGATGATCTAAAACCATGAGGGCTGCCAACAAGTATTTGATTTGAGTTGCATTTAATTTCTTCATAGGAATACTCCTTTAAGTTTTCTTAGCTTAAGTTTAGACCCAAAAAGCCCGGCCAACCATAAGCTGAGCTTACAGTTAGCCGGGTTATCTTACATTATTGAAAGTTTAGGCTTGCTGCTCTATACCTCGCAGGAGACGTTGGATGACCCAGGACTTAATCAAGAAGCTAAAGACTAAGCTGGGCACTAGGGATAGGAGAAAAGACAGAATCCCCAGACGAGCTACAAAGGACGAGACTAGGACGGGTTGCCAGTAGAGCCCCCATACCAGCGGCACCAGACCAAAGAGATAGCCTAATAACAAGAGACTATTAACCAGATAAGGCCGCTGGCGTCCCGGTAAGGCTCCATTAAAACGCAGAGTTTGGTCACGAAAATCACTTAAGATGGCACGCTGACTAGCCAGGTCTGGCGCTAGCACTGACTTGACTTGGGCTCTGAGATGGCTTGCCACGCCTTCATATACTAGCGCTAACAAGAGCCCCAATAACAGAGGCAAGGCCACTGCCCCTAGGCTACCTAGATATCTATCCGGGTAGTGTGGCTGACGCCCCGCATCATAACCTAGCCAGCGAATAAGGCGCCCGGCTAGCAGGGGTAAGATGACCAAACCTAGGGACCACAGGGTCCAGGCCACACGCCGGCTTAGGTCAGTAGGACTTTCCTCTTTCCAGGTCAGCTGACCACTAGAGAGGTCATACTCTGCTAACAAGCTACGGTCTGCTTCCTTCTGGACTTGGCGCAGATAGGCGCCGTAGAAGACTAATTTTTTATAAGGTATCCACATTAATCTGGTTCCTTCCCTTTCTACCTTTGTTGCAACACTAGAGCTAAATTACTAGTCTGTTTTTCCTTTGTCATAACGTCCCCCGTATTCTTGACGGGCTTGGCGCGTCCAAGTTTGGATGAAGTCGGTCTTGGCATCAGTGTAGGCATCACGATTGTGCTCATACTGAGACCAGAGAGCTAACTTGAGGGCCTCATAAGCCTTGGCTACTTGGGCATGATTCCTGAGATAGTCCCTAAAGTAGAGTTCATCGTGATCTCCTTGGTAGCGCAAGTGAATGTGATAGACCTTATCCGCGAAGCCTTGTGGCGTATAACCCGCATTCAAGGATACCCGCCCCTCTGACTCTGACATTTTAAGAAAGCCAGACTGAATCAAGCAATCACTAGCTAGTCGCAAATCAGCCTGGGGTGCTAACTCGACCAAGACATCAACGATATCCTTGGCCCAGATGCCCGGGATGGCCGTGCTCCCAATGTGGCTAATGCGAACCAAAGGCAAATCTCCTAGAACTTGTTCCAGTCGCACGGCCATTTCTTGATAATTGCTCTCCCACTGGGGCTTAGGCGCCACTAGGAAGATAGGAAACAGGCGCCAGAGTTCTTCTAAAGATAATTGACTCAGGTCCTTGGCCATATGGGTTGCTCCTTTCAGACAAAGTAAATCTAGTTTTTTGGCTTTAAACCTAAAGCCGAGTAGCCCGAAGATCGCATACGATTCTCGGCTGCTAGCTTGTCAACCAGTCTTAAATTCCGCTCAGACTGGGTAGACTTGCCCTTGCGAGGTGTAAACTTCTGCAGATAGGACAGATCATCATAGGACCGTCGCATGCTTTCACTCCACCCGAAGCAAAGCCCTTCTTCCAAGACCTCATGGAAGGTCACCGATGGCAACTTGGACTTAGCTTTAAAAATTCGAATCCAAATACCTGGCGAAGTCTGTTCATTGGCTAGTAACCAATCATGTAGTGCTTGTCTCTTTTCAAAAGATATAATCGGAAGTCGATCATAGACTTGGTCTAATTGTTGCATTGATTTTTCCTTTCATTCTTGATGGTGACCATTCTGCTAAACTAAGGAGAAGATAGCCTCAACTAGTGGCTTATCTAATTGATTCCCCTCATCCAGTCTGAGTTCTCGGATTGTTGATCCCATCGACTCCCGTCTTAGAACTTATGGTAATGGCGATTAGCTATTGAGTCCCCTCCACCCATTGATCATTATCCATAATAAAGGGCTTGGCCAAGCCAGGGCCAGTATAGTCGGAGTACTTGGTCCCCAGATATTGATAGACCTCTTCCTTGCTGGCAAATTTGATGGCCTGATAAGGCTCTTCGAAGGTCAGCTTCTCTAGGAAGAGATAGCCCTCTTTGGCTGGAACTAAGACGCCGACATGGCCGATGAAGAGACTGTCGCCATCCAAATTATCATGTAAGACTACCGACAGCATTCTAACCTTGTCGTTGAACTTGAACTGGGACAGGTATTGCGCCATACGCTTGGCGTGGACCTTGACGTCTTGAGTGGCCTCGGTCTTAACCCGAGAGAAGAGGATATTGAAGGCCGCCTTATCCTTGGCATCCATGACATGTCCCTTGTCGATGGCGTCATTATCCATGAAAAGTAGCTCATCATCCTGGCTGACTGGCGGAATCTCAATGGTGTTTTTGAGCAAGGTATAGCTATTAATGCGGCAATTAGTCCCGATAAAATCCCCCTTCTGCTCATGCCAAAGCGGATTAATCTTGGCCACATCGTAGTCCGTCTTGGTGAATTCGGTGAAGTCCCCCTTGAGCCCGCTAGGTCCCACAATGTCATTGTAGTCCTTAACGAGTTTGAGGAATTCCTCAACGCTATCCTTGTCCAAATGAGCAGACAAGAGGGTCCTCACTTCTTCCAGACTACTTGGACTATTAAGGTTAGAATAGCTAGGACGAGAGGGACTTGCTTCTTGGCCACTTGGCTTAGGACTGCAAGCTGCTAGAGCTAAGACTAGACTGAGGGATAGGATGATGGTTTTGGTGTGTTTGAACATGAGGTCTCTCCTCTAGTTAATATTTTTGTCAAAATAGCTTGCGAGCTTCGTTATTGAACTTGATCCAATAACTTCCTCATAGAAGGGCTAACGAAATAGTCGCTAATGGACATCTCAAGCTTTGGTGATACAAAAGATAAATCCGCACCATACTGGCAGAGGAGTTTCAATATTCTCAGCAAATCTGCCTCAAGTTCTGCTGTCAAAAGTCTATCATCTGATTCCTCTTGAGTGGTCCGATTGTAGGAAGGCAGTATCTGACTAGCCTTAGCGCAGAAGCTCCATATGCCTGTATTGCCATAAGAATCGGTCCGATTAGGATCAGCGCCGGCTTGCAACATCTTCTCCAGAATCTCATAGGTCCTATCAGCAGCCTCCTGCGTGGAGAAGACCTGGAGCCCGCCATAAGAAGTATTGGTATTCCATCTACTTGTCATGACTGCTGCAGTGATGGCGTCAAAAACTACTGGTGTCCGCCAGTTATTGCAGCAGGACGGATCTTCCATAAAGTTCAAATCCGCCCCCTGATTGATCAAGTAGTCGGCAATATCGAAGGCCCCTGTCTTCAAGGCTACCTGCAGGGGAGATTGGCCATCATCCTTCTTAGGCGGTTGTTTGGCAGTACAATTAACAAGCTCAGACTTGGCCTCAATGATTTGTTTAACCAGCTCATAGTCTTGGGCCCTGATAGCTTTGAATAATTTCTTCATGACGATTACTCCATTCCCAAGTCTTTTAATTGACAGTTTTTCTGATTTCATGGCCACATTATGGTGGCTAAATGTGGCACTAACTAGGCAGCCAAGGAGCTTTCCCTCTTTACCTAGCAACTGCCCCTTAATTTTCCAATTATTCTTCAAACTTAATGATCTGATTGGTCGCATCTACGGTCGCCTTCAGGCCAAAGGGAATGATGCAGCGGGGTTGAGCATGGCCAACGTTAAGGTTAAAGACCACAGGCAGGCTTGGATTGGCGATGACGTCTACCAATAGCTGCTTGTATTCTTCCGAATATACCTCATCCATGGGCTTTCCTACTAGCAGGCCGGAAATCGAATCGAAGATACCTGTCTCCTTTAGCAAAGTGAGTGCTTGATAGAATTTCTCAGGTGGCATTTTTTCTTCACTGGATTCCAGTAAGAGGATTTTCCCAACCCAGTCTTCTTTTTGAGGGAGCAAGGCATATCGACTACAGAGTAGGGGCATATCCGCATAGCGCTCCCCATTAAAGATGTCATAGAGTGAGTCAATGCAACCTCCAAGAATCTCGCCCGAGAAGATTGGGTCCCCCTGAAGCAGGTCAAAACCATAGTCCGAGTGAGATTTCAAAGGCTTGCCAATTTGGTCGACGCCGAAGTCAGACCGGCTCTCATACCACAGCTCACTCGGTCTTATTTCTTTTATTGTACCCGTCCTTATTAATTCCTCAAAGTATTGTCGTGTGTAAGGCAGCATGTCCTGATTGAGCTCACAGATATCCGAAAGGAAGGATTGTCCATAGAAAGTATTGAGCCCGACTTTATGCAACATCAAGTGATTGAGGGTCGTGTCGGAGAAACCGAGGAAGACCTTTTGGGACACAGCACCAGCCAACTCTCCGTTTTCAAATAAATAGGGTAAGAGTCGATAAGTATCATCGCCACCAATGGCACAGAGGATCATGTCAATCTCTGGATCTCTAAAAGCCTGTAACAAATCAGTAGCCCGTGCTTCCGGGTGCTGCTTCAAATAGTCAATTCCCTTGAGCGCATTGGGCATAAAACTCACCTCTAGACCAAGGTCTGACAGTCTTTTAAGGCCAATTTCTAGCTCATGCTTGATGAAATCTTCGCCCAATACCCCAGCTGATAGGCTGACGATCGCTAGCTTTTTAATCTTCATATTCACCTCACAAAATTAATCAAATGACGAGCTTGACTTCTGCAAATCAATGCTTATAAAATATACCTTTTAACGACAAATTAAAAGGTAAAATGAACTATTTATGCTTGTTGAGATGGTCGCGACAAAAAGTAGAGATAGGCCCCAAAGGCGAACTTGATGGCAGCATCTACATAGGCAATGACCGCCATGGAAATATTAGGGAAGAGATAGCCAACCGCAATATTGACCGCACACACCAGGGCTAGATAAATCATGGACTTACCATGGACGAAATAGAAGGGGAAGAAATGCAGTGCGGTAGCCATTAAGGCTCCCAGCCAGATAAGGCGCCAGTTCTCGGTTGCGAAGAAGGGGCCGCCTAAGATGGCCATTAAGACAAAGAGTAAAATGACCGCATAGAGGGCTACTTTCTTCTGGAAGGGACTCGAACTGCCAGTTGATAACTTATTAAGTAGGGGCTTGTTTTGGTTAATAGCGAAAAAGCTGACAATGTAACCTATGCTGAAAACCTGCATATTGATAATCTGCTTGCCGCCAATCAAGGTTGCCACCGCAATCACTGACGCGACGGCCATTAACCATAAGCCACAGGCTTTTTTGAAGTTAAATGCTAGTTTTTCATTCTTGTCATAAGCTAAAAACCCCATAAATAAGTGCCTCCAAAATCTTCATAGCTGCCATCTAGCCTCTATCTAGTAGGCTAGATGGCTCTTACTTTATTATAGCACTTTAATAGAAGAAAAGGAGTGACAAGCTCTTTTTATACTCGAACTGGGAACCGCTCAAAGCGCAACCATTCCTGAGCAATTCTTAAGAGGCTGTCACCTAAGCCGTGTTCTTGAATTACTTTTAAAAACAACCCTGTTGAGACAGATTGAATGAATGCCCATTCCCAGATGCTCTGCTTCTCAACTCCAGTTTCATTATGAAGTAAGAGAACTCTCTCAATAGCTTTTTCCAAAGGAGCATCAACTAACTCCTCCACCCATTCTCGCACGAGGATTCCAAGGTCGTAGGCAGGTTCTCCTAGGATTCCATCCGGATCTATCAATTTATAAGATAGCTCATTGGAATCTAGTGCTTTCAGTATATTGTCAGCATGTGGATCCCCATGGACTAACACAGATTGATATGAAGACAGGCACTTTCTTCTTGATTCTAAAAACAAGAGCGCCCGTTCAATGATTTCTTTACTGCATGGTTGCTCTATTTTTTCCCAAGTGGACAGGATAAAGTCTTGAAACCACCCAATTAATTGTCCCATCAGTCTTAGCTCCTGTTTTTCATCGAGGGGAATCCAGGTTTTCTTAAGTAGCCCGCAAATTATCTTCATTTGGTCTCTAATAGAATAGTCAGACTCACTCAAAGGATTACCCAAACACTCTAGTAAGACTGCTTTCCTCTTGACATCATGCTTGAGCAACTTGACATATCCCGCTCCATTTACAACTCTAAGGGCCTCTACTTGTTGCTTAAACTCGGAATTCCCCTCCAATTGAGGCATAAATAATTTGAGAATCCCCTTTTCTTGATTTCTCAAGGTACATTTTGCTACAAAGGCCTCTGAGCCTCCTTCGAGGATTTGCTCCAAAGAAAGGCTCCACTCTTTTGCTATGCAATCAATAACTGTATTTAAGTCCTTTTTCCATTGTAGCCCCTCATCACCTAATGCATCCAACTTGTTTTGAACATTGCACGGAATGTGGTCTTCCCAGTTTTTCATCTGATGCTATTCCCCTTTAATTTTTCTAGCTTATCTTTAAACTCATTTGTCTACTCATCTCTATTTTAAATAGTCTCTTCATTCTTTTCCACTGCTTTTAAGTAGCTTTTAGGTTCATGCTTTACATTAGAGTTAGCACTAAGGAAAGGAGAAAGCTCCCCCTATAGGTGAGCGGTGTAAAACAATGAGAACAATCGTCGTCATACCTTCATATGAACCAGAAGAAAGACTAATAAAGCTAACGGCAGAATTAGTCGCCAAAGACTTAGACGTCATCATAGTAGATGATGGCAGTGGGGAGAAATACCTCCCTATCTTCGACCAATTAGCAGGAGCTCGAGTGCTGAGACATGCTGCAAATCAAGGCAAAGGTACCGCCCTGAAAACAGCCTACCAATTTATCAAGAAAAACTACCCAGGCCAAGACCTAGCCGTTGTTACAGCCGACTCCGACGGACAACACAGTCCGGAGGATATTATAAGAATTGCCAGACGCGCGGCTCTGGATTCAGATAGCCTAGTACTTGGCGTCCGGAACTTTGACGGCCAAGAGGTGCCGCTGAGAAGTAAGGTTGGCAATAAGATTACCCTGAAAATTTTCCAACTAACCAGTGGCAGCAAGCTTTCCGATACACAGACAGGCCTACGCGGTTTCTCTGGTACCCACTTGGATAAGATGCTAGAAATCTCAGGCTCACGCTTCGAATATGAGATGAATGTACTCATGGTATGGGCCAAGGAAAAACGCCCCTTCTACGAGCTCAAGATTAAAACCATCTACGAGAATAAGAACGAGGGCTCGCACTTCAATCCCTTGCGAGATTCCTTCCGCATCTATAAGGAGATTCTGCGCTTTGGCCTCTCCTCCCTCCTCTCTTTTTTTCTAGACTATAGCCTCTACGCCTTGCAGGTTTTTGCCGGCCTACCCCTGGTAACCGCTAATGTCATTGCGCGACTAATCAGCGCCGGATTCAACTTCTTGGTCAATAAGAAACTAGTCTTCGCCAGCGACCAACCCGTCCTCAAGGAGCTAGGTGCTTACGCCCTACTGGCCGGCTTGTCCCTAGGCCTCAACACACTGGTCCTCATGGGCCTGAGCTACGGCATTGGGATTGGCCCCCTCATCGGTAAAATCCTAACAGAAATCGGCATGTTTTTCTTCAACTGGTTAGTCCAGAAGAAGCTGATTTTTGGGCGAAAGAAAGGTGTGCATTATGTCAAATAAGCTAAAAGGAAAATCACTCAGAAAAGCCTTAACCCTGGCCTACAGTATCTTGCTAGTCGGGAGCTCTGGCCTGGCCGTCCTGGATACCCTCTTCATCTCTAAGAGCTATACCAAGTTCAGCAATGAAACTACGACCACCAGCCAGTCCGCTAGCTCTAGCGGCACAAGCACTGCCACGCTTAATACGGCGACTGCCTATGAAGATGACACCAAGGCTATTTCCATTGAGACCTATGAGCGCAATTCAACTCAGATTCATGTAGCCACCGTCACCATCAAAGGCGACGCCTCTATCAAGACAGCCCTAGCCGACGAGACCTACGGCCGCAACGTCAAGGCCAAGACCTCGACCACCGCTCAGAGCGTCAATGCCGTCCTAGCGGTCAACGGGGACTACTACGGGGCCAGAGATGCCGGCTATGTTATCCGTAACGGGCAACTCTTACGAAGCGATAGCCAAGACGCCAACCAAGAGGACCTAGTCATCTACCAGGATGGCAGCTTCGAGATTATCAGAGAAGGCGATATTACAGCCCAAGAACTGCTCAATAAGGGCGCTGTTCAGGTCCTATCCTTCGGGCCGGCCCTGATTGAAAACAGCCAGGTAGCCGTCGATAGTGCCGACGAAGTAGGCAAGGCCATGGCCAGTAACCCACGAACGGCCATCGGTATCATCGATGACAAGCATTATGTCCTGGTCGTCTCCGATGGACGAACAGATGAAAGCAAGGGCCTATCCCTTAAGGAATTAGCCGACTTCATGAAGGAACTCAAGGTCACAACTGCCTATAACCTAGACGGTGGCGGCTCCTCTACCATGTACTTCAATGGTCAGATTATTAACAAGCCAACCACCAACGGTCACAATATTGAAGAAAGAGAGGTGAGCGACATTGTCTACCTATAAAGCCACACACCATAAGCAAGACATCCTCTTCTATACGCTTGCTAGCATTAGCACCTTGGTAATCGGAACGGTCTATGAGTTCTTCAGCCACCAGGTATACTCGCCCTTCATGTACCTACTCTTCCTGATTCCCCTACTACTAGGGCTAGCCCCTAATCTGTTGGCCCAAAAGCTTCATAGGTACTTCCTCAAATCGGAAAATGCCCAGGCAGCCTACAGGATGGGCGTCCTCACCCTCATCTTCAGCTCCTTCCTAAAAGGCGTCTTCGACATCTATGGCACCCATTCAGTCTATCCAAGCTTCTACCTGCCAGTAGGCCTGCTACTCTTGCTGGTCGCACTTGGCTTTGAAATCCGCCAGAGGAAGGAGATGGAAAAATAGGAAATTGGTTACTATAACAACAGCACCCCATCAGTTGGATTCTCTGATCCGGCTGATGGGGCTTGTTTATAATATAAGGCAATTAGTTATCACCATTCTCGTACCTTCAAAAAATCCTCGAGCACGGTAAGAAATTAAAAATCTTGGTTGCAAAGCGCAACCAAGATTCCGTTTAAACTATTCTTCGTTTAACCTAGCAAGAAGGTGTTTGAAATGATCTTCATCCTCAACTAGTTTTCCAAAGAATAACTCATCAATTTGCTCGATTACGGGCACCGCTTTTTGTAAAATATCTTCTCCCTTTTTGTTCAAAATAACAGCCTTAGCTCTTGAATCTCTGGAGTGTTCTTTTCTCTCTATATATGCATGTTTTTCTAATAAACTCAATATTTGAGAAACAGTCATTACGTCTATCCCGGAAAGTTTAGAAATCATGACTTGAGTCACTTCGTCATTAGTTTGAGCTAGATAGGCAAGAGAGGCTAAAACAACAAATTGAGGGTGAGTCAGATTCATTTTCTTTAACTCTTTTTTTATCATGAAGTGCCATTTATTGTACACCCTCATAAACAACAAGCCTGTTGATTGTTCTGAATCTTTTTTATATTTCGATGTAAACAAACAGCAATCCTCCTATCGTTCCAAAAGCTCTTTCAGAATAAATATAGAGTTAGGGACATCTGAGAACACCTGGCGTAAAAATTCTAAATGTTGCTTACCCTCACTATCTAAGGATACAGAATGTTTGACCGTTACACTTCCATCATTGTTCTCCATTATTTGGTGTCCAAAAAGGATGTCACCAAAAGGAGTGGCTGTTTTATCCCAGAATTCTTCTAAGGCTTTTACAAGTGTAAGTTGAAAATCCATAGGAGGCATACCTTCAAGCTCCATCGTCCCATGGGATCCAGTCTTAAAATCATCGTTTAATGTAATGTTTTTTAAATCCTCTTCCCAGGCATACCATTTTTCAATATTGGCATAATACTCCCAAACAGCTTCTTTTGTTGCTTTAATTTTCAAACTGAAACTAAATTCCATTGTTTTCACCCCAATTTATTAAGTGTGCTTATTATATGTTATTTTACAATGTATGTCAACAAAAATCTTTTTAGAATCGTAAGAGCGGGGATGACAAAATAGGATATGAAATAACCGGAGGTTTGCCTATAAAGGCGCCTCCGGTTTGTTTTTCATATGAGGTTAAAACTTAACAATCTCTAGCTTCTAGGCATAAAGCTCTAAATTGCTTATCTAATTTCGCTATCTCCAACAAGAGGCGGGACAAGTCTTCGTAATCTTCCTTTAGGCAAGACAGGTGGGCTTGTCCGAATAAAGAGGCTAAGTCTTCTTTAATTTTTGAACGCAGACTATCATGCTCTGCTAGAAATCTACTCAGGTAGAGATTTCTAACAGCTGCCAGTTTAAAGCTGAAATACTGATGCAGTTGCTTTTGCTCATCGTTCAAGCCATATTTTGCTACTGCCGCCGCGTAGAGTGGAAGGACGCCTTCTTGCCCTTGCATGTATCTTTGGGCCATTATTTGCGAGGTAGCCAGATAGATTGCGCTCGCGTCTGGATTAGCGACTCGCTTGAAATTGCCCCACATAGAATAGGCGCCCCGCTTGTAGTCGATTGCCTGGGCTTGCCATGCTGGCAGAAAGTCTTCGAACTGAATCTTCATACAGGCAAAACCTGCTGGATCATGCAAGTAGAGATAATCATCATCTAAATCATAAACTGAGACAAAGTGATCCACTCCGTATAAGTGAGTGTGGTTAGGATTATAGGTCAGATGCCCCATATCGAGTGGCCCCAACACTACCGGCCCATTAGCTAGAAGAGCTTTCAATTTCCTTCTGATTAAATCCAAATCAACTGCTTGCCCCTCTCTTAGATAATATTCTTCATAGTCAAAACCTAGAACTTCTAAGACATGAGAGATCGAAAGGTCCGGCATGCCATTATCGAAGAATACTAATGGGTGCTCTTCATCTTCTTTGACAATGGAAGCCCCATTCCCCATCAACATAAGGGCCTCAAGATATTCCGCTCTCAGGTCATAACCATAGGCCTCCAATGCCATGGCCAAAGAATAGGTATAACAAAGTGATACGTCGCCAAAATAGATTTGCATCTAACTGCCTCCTTCTCATTGATAGCTTGATTATACAGTGCAGTTAGCCAGGCCACCCTAGAAAACAGGATCAGAATTTATGGGGTGTGGGGATTGAAAAAAAGTTACAGACTACTAAAAAAGCCCCCTTAGTTAGATTTTTATCCAGCTAAGGAGGCTTTTTTGGCTGTTTAATCATACTTCTTGCCAAATTTCTTCTCCAGCATTTTCTTGACTAGATAAGGCATCTTGACGTTTTCGCGTCCCTTTTTGGCAATGAGTTTCTTAACAAAATCAGGCATCTGGATGTCTTGGTCTTCCTTTAGAATCGCATCGCTGTCTCTAGGCGCCGCCATCTCATCAAAAGTAGTCTCATCAGCTTGATGGATTTTGTAGTCCCCATGGAGATGCTTGGCTATCGTTGACAGCAAGGCCTCAATCAGACGCGGATCCGTATTAGGCATAGGGGGCCGCTTATAGCCAACGCCTAATTCATGGCAGAGTTCTTGACACTCCACATCATTGTCGAAGAGCACCTCGATATGCTCACTAATAAAAGCAATCGGCACAAAGATATAATGGTCGGGATGCTGGCTTTGCTCCCGCAAATACTCCAAGACATCTGGCTTAATCCATGGCATCCCAATATCGCTCTCACTCTGCCAAGTGTTAGTATACTGGTCTGGAGCAAGGCCGAGACCTTCAGCAATCAAGCGACTATTGTCGTAGATTTGGTCAATATAAGGGTCGCCAAACTCCAAAGCCAAGACAGGTACGCTATGAGCTGAGAAAACGACCCGATAAGTCTGACTGCCAATCTCTCGGATAATTTTTCGAATCTCCTCTACCCAGTAATTGATAAGGGCGGGCTCGCGATACCAGTCTTTAATGACTTGAAAACGGATGGTCTGGCTCTCTAGGAATTTCTCATAGCCCATTACGGAGTAATAGGAATAATGAGGTTCCAAGATTAAACAGAGGCAGTCTTCAATCCCATCTGCCTCCATCTGTGCAATGACATCGGGGATGAAGGGACGCGAAAATTTATTGGCAAAATAAACGTTCGCTTGGCCTTCTAGGGCCTCAGCTATTAGCCTCACTTCTTCCCTGGTAATGGCTTGGAGAGGCGTACCACCAATCCGAACATAATTATCATATAGGGTTTTGATTTCATCTTCTTCTGGACGAACACCCCGGCGAATATTGGTGAAAAATTCCGCGACTGCTTCATAGCTAATCGCTTCTGGTGACCCAAAGGTCATCATGAGGACAGCTTTCTTAGACATGTCAAACTCCTTATGTGTGTGTCGTAGTTTCCGTCTCTTATTCTACCATAGAAAAGGCTTTATCGGAACTATCTATAGACACTTAGACCATTCTAACTTGTCCGACACATAGAAAATATGGCCTAATCGAGTCAACAGGTGCATAAATTCCCTCCTAAATCTTAATATCTACCGTATTCTTCATACCAGCCCAGCAAGATATTTTAGAACAAAGGATATTGCCAGAACCTGCATAAATTAATATAATCATTGTTTCCTGTTAATCTTTTAATACCCTTAGTATCATTCTAACCCACGAATCCTTTCTCTTGACAGTACTTTTTTGTTTTGGTAGATTGATAGGACTAAACTCGGAGAATTGGTTACAAAGAGATATCCAAGCAGTAATTCAATGCTTCAAATGTTTTTAGCTAATGGGCTCGGCTAGACTTAAGCTATCCAAGAGCCAAATCACAACCAATTAAGGAGCATTCACATGTATCTCGCAATTAAAGAAATTCTACAAAATAAATTACGCTATAGTCTTATTGTATCCACCATTTTTCTGATTACCTTCATGGTCTTTTTCCTAACTGGCCTAGCGCTTGGTCTGATGAGGATCAATCGAATTGCTGCAGACAACTGGAACGCTACTGGCGTTGTTTTATCTGACTATGCCAACAATAATTTAACTGCTTCTTTTATCCCAGAGGCCAATTACCAAGATAAGCTCTCAGATGACGCTGTCGCGCTTGGTTTTATGTCTGTAGTGACAAATCTTAAAGACAATGATGATACTGAAAAACTCAATATATCTCTCTTTGCCCAAGACTGGGACAGCTTTATTGCACCTAAGTTGACTGAAGGCAATTATCCAACTAAGGATGATGAAGTGGTTGTTGACGAATCTTTGAAAAACTACGGCATCTCTATGGGCGACGAGATTCAACTTAACGGTAGCGACACAAGCTATAAGGTTGTCGGTTTAACGACTAATAGTAAATTTTTCACTGCACCTGTCATCTATAGCAACTTGACAACCTACTGGACTTTACAAGGAACACTTGACTCTAGCCGTTCGGTTTCGGCCATAGTCTTGCAAAATGATCAAATGATTTCTGCAGACGAATTGACTCAACTCACGGTGGAAGAGATGATTTCTCGTCTCCCTGGCTATGGCCCACAGAAAAATGTTTTCGCTGGGATGATTATTGCGATGATTGTGATTACTGGGATGATTGTCGGAATCTTCATTTACATTATCACCATCCAAAAATTAGGCTTATATGGCGTGATGCGAGCTCAAGGGATTCAAGCTAAGACCATTGTTTGGTCCTTGTTTTGCCAAATATTCATTCTGTCTCTTATTGGGATTTTCTTAGCCTTAGTTGGCATTTGGGCCGTCACCTTCATCTTGCCTGCAACCTTCTTCTTCTATACAAATTGGGCTGCTTATGGTGCCTTAAGTCTGGTTATTGCTTTGATGGCGTTACTTGGCGGAATGATTTCATTACCGCGCGTGCTCAAGATTGATCCAATTACTGCTATTTCCGAATAAGGAGAAAAAAGATGACTAAATTAATTGAAATGAAACAAGTAACGAAAACTTACGGGCATGGGCATTTACAGGTGGTTGCTTTGCACGAAACAAATTTCCATCTCAATGCCGGTGAGTTTGTGGCCATTATTGGACCGTCAGGTTCCGGGAAAACAACCTTCTTGACAACGCTAGGACAACTCCAACATCCATCAAGTGGGGATATTCTTGTAAAAGGAAAAGATACGCATCAGTTGTCTGAAAAAGAAAAAACGGCTCTACGTTTCAAGGAGTTCGGCTTTATTCTGCAAACTTCAAACTTAATCCCATTCTTAACCGTCAAAGAACAATTAGACTTAATCGACCGTTTGGATAAGGGGCGGTCGGTTAAGGAAGATCGTCAAAAATTATTCAATCTATTAGATTTAGAGAAGGTAAAAAACAGCTACCCAAAAGAACTTTCTGGGGGCGAACGTCAACGTGCTGCGATCGCAAGAGCCCTCTACAATAATCCAAGTATCATTTTGGCCGACGAACCAACTGCGAGTCTCGACACCCAACGGGCTTATCAAGTCACTGATATGTTAGCTACTATTGCCCATGAACAAGGAAGAGGCGTTGTCATGATTACACATGACACACGACTTTTAGACAAGTTTGACCGTATTTACACCATGAATGACGGCCGCTTGAAAGAGAAAGTCTAAAACTATTGGTAAGTAATTCCATCTATTTGGTCTTCATATATAGAGAAAAAGCCTTGAAACCAAGGCTTTTTTTCTATCCACATCTATCTTCAATTTTCTAGGCTCTCAAGAGCAGCCCCACACACTCCACTAAAGCCAATCAAAACAAGAAAGGCATCCCTTCTACACAGTCACTACCTTAAGCGCCTTGATAAGCTAAACTGTCTACGAGTTCTTCAGACACTAAGTATACTCACCTTTTATGTACCTACTCTTCCTGATTCCCCTCCTACTAGAGCTAGCGCCTAATCTACTAGCCCAAAAACTTCATAAGTACTTCCTCAGCTCAGAAAACGCCAAGGCAGCCTACAAAATGGGCGTCCTCACCCTCATCTTCGGCTCCTTCCTAAAAGATGTCTTCGATATCTACGGCACCCATTCAGTCTATCCGACCTTCTACCATTAAAAGATTAGTACATATCGCGACTTATCCACCAAGACATAATCGCAGATTTATAGCTATTTCAATTACATCATATCTTAAACAGCCTATCTCCAAAACTTTTAAAGTAATCTTTTCTATTCTGAGTATATTCCTATGATTATTTTTTAGGATAAACTACTCTCTACTATCAATACTTTTAGAAGTCATACGCTCAATTCTAGAACAATAAAGGTATCGTGACAGTTCAGAACTTGCACGCTTAAGTAAATAAAAAAATTTCAGACTATCATAGATATCATAAGATAACCTAATAGTCTCCGCTTCTATTATTTTTTCATCCCCTCTAATTATAGATTCTTTTCGAGTTTTCAAAATTACGTCGACTCCGTTTTTAGTATAAAACAGCTTTTCAATATTATCTATTTCTTTTAAATCTTCAAGGGAAAATTTGGAAATGCTAGATTTTATTTTAATTGTACGGATGCCAAACTTTTTCTCTCCAAACAACATCCTTGCCCTCTCTAAATCTTTTTTATAGATACCCATAACTATATTTTTTAATTCCTCTACATCCGATAGCTCGATAAATCTCCAATAATATTTATCTCTAGGATATATTGCGGGAGAAAGCTCATTACAGGATCCATTTAATATATTTGCCACTATCAATCGTTGATTACCTATTACATAATCGAAGTTTTTATCGATATTGGAATCATGCCTATTAATCCAACCTAGTAATTTTTTGTATTGTAAAACTACCTCTTTAAATTCCTGATTAAACTCACTTTCAATTACTCTTCTAGCCTCGCTCTTTCTACCACTTTTATAAAAGTAGAAAACTATTACCACCAATGGCACAACTATACTAGTTAAGTTTGTAAATCCCCCAAAAATACTAACCCAATTATTTTTCGCATCAAAAACCATCTTTAACCTTTCTTGTGCTATCGAAGTTAGGTTATTTATCAGATTTATTTCGAAATCGAAATCAGCAGCAAACAAAATAGCCAACAGGGTATAGATGTTACAACCGAAAGGTAGCCGCACCCAATAAAGACGCAGAAATCGATATATTTGATTCCAAAAGTAATTAATCTGAATATAGGATTGGGCCCTTTGCCTATTTCCCATACGTACTGCATTACGACCTTTATGTTGTGTAATATATGATATGCCCTCATCCAATAGACTAAGGAGCACCCTAGCATAGCCAAAAAACACTACTTTCCACATAAAGAAACGTACTACAAATTTAGCAATCACATTCATCTCAGCCCATTTTTGCATAAGTTTTTCCTCTGGAAATAGTAAATTTTTTGCCAACATGAACACAAAAAACAAAAAAACGATGCCTATTACTATGTCTCCTACTTTTCTCATTACTATTAATCCCCTTAATTGATATAAATCGTATCGTGTTAATCGCTAATTACATAACTAGGATTCTATATGACTAGATACGAAACAGTTTCAATATTCTACATAATATCGAAAAACGCGGTAGTTTCGAACTAGTTACTTCACTTTTTTATAAGCACCGCCACACACTCAACATGTGCTGAGAGCTTTCTTCTATACTAATAGACGAAAGGGTGTGAAAATGATTTTTAAATGATACTGTGGAACGGAACAGTAGCCCTAGTATTGACTACTGTCGTTTCTATTCATATTGGCTATTCTAGGACTGAGATGAAAAAATCTATAAATGCTCAGAATAAAATTGAACCCGCAAATCTCCCCAAAACAATGGTGAGTCATGTACTTGTATTATTCCGAAAAAATACACCTCTGGTGCAGTGAGACAAATTGGTGTATCTTATAGTGGCTTCGTAGATGAAAGCTATACTCTACTATCACTCTTTGATGATGTAGAACAAATTGAAAAAGATAATAGACTTCAGACAGCTATTGATGTTGTCAGAGAACAGTTTGGTTTTTTAGCCATACAAAAAGGAACCGTCCTAACTGAAGGTTCCAGAAATATTGAACGCAGTAAACTTATCGGTGGTCATTCCGCGGGTGGATTGGAGGGATTAAAATGAAACAAGAAAAAAATACAGTACAATTTTCAGAAATCCGTAGCAAAGGATGTAATGATATTGAAATGCTTGAAAGATTTTTACATGGAATCGTTGAAACAGCAACTTCAAAACTTCGTCAGAGAAAACTCAAAACAACTGAAATATCGATACGACTAGTACATGCTAAATCTGAAAACCGATTACCATTGGAATTTACATTTAGCATTAAGCCAACAAGCTCATCTGTGATAATCTATACTGAGGTAATCAATCGCTTTAAAGAATGTTACACAGGTGGGGGAATTCAAGGTTTTACGATTCAATTTGATAAAAATACCCTTGCCTCTGCATAGAAAGGATTTGATATGATTGACCGTTCATATTTACCATTTCAATCAGCAAGAGAGTACCAGGATACAAAGATGCAAAAATGGATGGGCTTTTTCCTATCTGAACATGCATCAGCACTCTCTGATGATACAAACAAAGTAACGTACATGTCTGACTTATCACTAGAGAAGAAATTATTACTCCTCAGTCAAGTATACGCCGGGCAGCTACGCACACGCATTCAAGTGATTGAAAAAAACAAGCGTGTTTCCTACACTGGAACAATACCAAGTCTGACCAAAGATTTCATTTTGATAAAAACTACAACAGGTCACATCAATTTGAAATTAAAAGACATTATTAGTATTGAACTTGTCGAGGAGGTGCTCTATGAATCAGCTTGAGTTTCAGCGTAATCACCTACAAATGGACTATTATAGCGAGAGCTACCAAGATTTTGAACGTGACTTCTACCGCTACTCTAACATGAATATTCCATTGACCTTCCTAACTGATGATATCCTAAAAACAATGGCGACTTCACGTAAGAATTACTTTGTCCTCAATAAGGAAAAGTCCAGAGATAACCGCGATCACTTCTTCATATTTGAAGTAAGTACCGTAGATGAGAATCCGCTAATCTATCATTATACATATAAGAAAACTACAATATATTTAGCAGAAAAATAGGAGCAGTTCAATTGACTGTTCCTATTTTTAATATTCATAAAATCTAAAGTCTTTATACTCTTTAACAATGGAGTCGCCAACCAGAACAGACTATACTGACCAGCGACTACCTTAAATTTAATGTTTCAGATTTATTTTCTTATCTCTAATTTCATAAACTACATCTGCTACATTTTCGAGTAATCGTTTATCGTGGGTGATAAACACGATAGTTCCGGTGTACTCCTTCATTAGTATTTCCAAAGCCTCTAAACTTGGTATGTCAAGGAAGTTACTGGGTTCATCCATTATTAGGATGTTATATCTACCCATGAGCATTTTAGCAAGCAACAATTTTATAATTTCTCCACCGCTTAAAACAGATAAACTTTTTCCAATATCGTTCTGTTTGAACCCCATAGATGCTAGCACTGAACGAATTTCTGATATATTGTAGTCACAATCCTTCTGCATAAACTCCATAACATTCTGATTACTGTTGTACTTGTAACCATTCTGTGCAAAGTAACCTATTTTTGCCTTAGGCGAAATAGAAATTCCTTCTTCATGGTTTAAGATCATTTGGATTAAAGTTGTTTTTCCGATTCCATTACCACCAGTTAACGCCACTTTTGCTCCTAACGGAATTTGAAAAGATGCATTTTCAAACAGAGCCTTATCCCCAAATACTTTATTAATTTCTGCACCGACTATAGGGTATGGATTATGGAGCTCCAATGCTTTACTTTGCCTGAAACGAATTCTGCGAATGCCTTCCGGAGCTTCTACTTTTCCTAAGGCCGCAATCCTGTGCTCTAGGGTTTTAGCAGCATTATACATCTTTTTTTCCTTACTTCCTATTGATTTTTGATGAGCTAAACGCCCTCCGTCTTCAGTACTTTTTTTCTTTGAAGAACCTTTTGCCTTCTGTTCTATTTTACGAGCCTGTTTTCGCTTTTCCTCCGCAGCCCTTTCCAATCGGGCACGTTCCGCAATAAATTGTTCGTATTCTGCAGCTTGGCTCTTACGTTCTTCCTCTTTCTGACGAAGATAATCAGAATAGTTTCCCCAATACTCAGTGATTTTGCCATCTTTCAGTTCCCATATTTTATCTACTATTTCATCAAGAAAATAGCGGTCATGGCTAATAACTAACAGTGCACCTGTAAAATATTTTAGCTGTCCTATTAGAAAATCAATTCCTTCACGGTCTAAATGGCTCGTAGGTTCATCCGCTAAAATACCATGAACCTGTGCCGATAAGGCCTGTGCTATTTTAAGCCTTGTTTCTTCACCACCGCTCATAGTCTGTATATTTAATTGCTCAACACCTAGCTTGCCTACAAGTGCAAAATCTTTTTCCTCCTGCAGAGTTACTTCGTCCAACTGGGGAATATAGGCAAGTTCACCCAGACGATTCATTTTACATCCTGGGGGAGTTAATTCTCCTAAAAGTACCCTGAGTAAAGTGCTTTTTCCAGCACCATTTGCTCCTACTAAACCAATACGGTCATAATCATATACTTCTAATTCATTTATATCTAAAACATCGCGTCCTTTGAATTCCACACGAATGTCTTTTGCTTTTAATATTAATTCCATAACATTTCCTCCTGTCTATAATCGCATGCTTTCATTTGCTTGTATGCAGGGAAAACCCTGCGATTTTAGCAGGAAGAGTTACATGAAAATAAGATACATAAATATTCCTCCAATATTGTTTATTTTAAATCTAATTTTCTAACCTCAGTTATCATTTGGCAAACTATAGCAATGCCAATAATTAAAATACCTGATAGTAAAAACCAATGATTTACACCGATTTTATCAGCAAAGAATCCAGAAAGAATTAACCCAATTGGCATAGCAAGTGACATGATACTTCCGATCAAAGAAAATACACGTCCTAAATATTCAGGCTTAATTTTCTCCTGAAAAAGAGCTGTTTGCACACCGCTATAAAATGGCACCGAAAGCCCCATTATTGCACAGCAAACTACGAATATTACAAATCCATTTGGAGGAAGTATTCCCGAAACGGCTAAACTGGTCCCCATTATAAAAAATGAACTTGTTATTAGTAATACATGCTTTTCGAAGCCCCCTAATCTTCCTAATAATAAGCCTCCTGCTAGCATCCCAAATGCAAAGGAAATTTCCGTAATAGAAATATGCACAGGCGTTCCATTAAAGTGTTCCATGCTTATTAAAGGAAATAGTGCATTGATTGGCATATAAACAAAAGTATATAGTGTTCCTAAGAGTAATAAGGCAAACAATCCTTTGTTTTGTCTCAGAACCACAACTCCTTCTTTCATCTCCCTTATGAAATTTGGTTCTAAACTTTGCACTTGATTACCCAGCTTAGGTATACGTACAATTGCTACCGTAATAGATGCAATCACAGCACCCAATACGTCGATGGCAATAATAGCATTTAAATCCCAAACGGAGTATAAGAGTGCTGCAACTGCCGGACTAACAATATAGCTTATAGACTGCAAAGACTGACTATAGCCTGCGCATTTCGTTAGCTGTTCTTCTGGTACTAAAAGTGGTGTAACCGCATTGAGTGCTGGGGTATGAAAAGCTGTTCCAATGCTACGGATAAACAATACTATCATAATCATCCAGACAGGTAGCTCCATACAGAATGCAACAATAGCAAGCACTGCACCAGCTGCTGCGATAATTAAATCGGCACCAATCATTATCTTCTTCCTATCATGACGATCCACTAGCACACCAATGGCAGGTCCCAAAATCGCATAGGGTAAAAAACCTACTAATGAAGCCATAGACAAGACCATCGCAGATCCTGTTTTTTCTGTAAGGTAAAAAATAATCGCCATTTGCAGGATGGCACTAGTGATTAATGATACTGCTTGCCCTGCCCATATTGCATAAAATTTTCGTTTCCAATTGTTGTATTTTTCCATTTATATTATCTCCTGCATATTATTTTGCTTGAATTTCTATTTTGAATAGCATTCTAGGCAATAAAAAATGCAGGCCAAACCCCACAATGTGGCTTTTGGTCTGCATACATACAATTTGGAAACATTCATATTAAAGACATAGTTAAATAAAGGTATAGTTAAATAACCAATATCCTCACCGTAACTAATGAATGCTCAATATCGTATAAATAAGCACAACAAAAAAGCCTATCATCGGGTATAGATTCTGCTTTTTTTATTGCCAGCTTATCTTAAACGCATTGAGGCTGTCATAGTTTCGGTTCCTCCTACATCTTTGTTTATATCAATTTATAGTATAACACAACAAGATGATATGTTCAATATAAAAGTTATGGAATGAGACTCATACTTCCAATTCGATGCCAGATTTAAAGGATATGACGAAGTTTTCTTCATAGACTGTAACGCTCTGGATTATCTTCCTTAGTAGCAAGCGATTAGCTTTCACAAAATCTTCTGTTTGTAGTTTTAAAAATTCATCAGGATTTTCTAACTCAACCTCAAAATATTTCATTTTACATTCCCTCATTTCATTTATTGATAAATTGAGTTTGCAAAAAAGAGTGGACAATTTTTGTCTACTCTTAACCTTTAAAATAGTTTTTTTTAATCGATTTGAAGTTGCCTAAATTATTACTTATTCGGTAAAATGAAGTATTGCTTTCAACAGATTTCCTTCAACTACACTTCACTTGATTCAAACAAGGTGGGTACATTTCTATTCCCACAAACTCCTTGTCAATGGAAACAAACACGTACCCACAGGGTAAATGGAAATAGAAACTGATAATTTCTAGCTATCACTTCTACTCATTCCAAAAATTTTCTCACTCTGATACTTACCCACCATAAAGCAAAAAGCCTTGCAATCAAGGCTTTCATTATCCCTTTCGTTCAAAGGTTTCTAAGCTTTTACGAGCAGAGCGACACACTCAGCGGTTCGCTATCTCCGTTCTGTCTGCGTGCTAGCACTTGTCAATCACGGACAGCTATCGCATGGGCGGAAGTAAATGCTAATCTTCGTCGTTTTACTCCTTGACTAGCAAACTTACCGCCTCAACATGCGCAGTCTGCGGGAATAAATCAACCGGCTGCACCCACTGCAGCTCATAGCCTGCCTGGGCCAAGAGTTGACAGTCCCGGGCGCAGGTGGCTGGGTTGCAGGACACGTAGACGATCTTGTCTGGTGCCAGTTCAATCAGGGTCTTAACGAACTCAGGGTCTAGGCCCTTGCGTGGTGGGTCAACCACCGCTACATCAAAATGAATGCCTTCTGCCTGCCAAGCTGGCAGCACCTCTTCGGCCTTGCCGGCTTGAAAGGTGACATTGTTTAGGCCGTTGGCCTCGGCATTGGCCCGCGCCATGTCGATGGCCTCAGGCACGATTTCCATGGCATAGACCTGACCGGCTTGTTTGGCTAGGGCCAGGGAGATGGTGCCAATCCCGCAATAGGCATCCAGGACAGTCTCACTGCCACTTAAGTCAGCCGCCTCAAGGGCATAGCGATAGAGGGCTTCGGCCTGAGGGGTATTGACCTGATAGAAGGAATGCGGAGAGATAGAGAAATCCAGCCCAAGCATCTGATCCCGATAGACCGGCTGGCCCCACAAGAGGCGATTGGTCGGTCCCATAATGACATTATTTGCCTGCGTATGACTATTGAGGACCAGGCTGACTAAGTTAGGAATGGCCTCTGTGAGCGCCTGAATCAACTTATCTTCAGCTGGCAGTCCTTTGCCATTGACGATTAGGATCAACATGACTTGGCCACTATAGTGACCGCGTTTAACAATGATATGGCGAATTTGGCCCTTACGACTTTCCTCGTCGTAAGCCGAGTAGCCCAGCTGGCGCAAGATATCTCGCGTCTTAAGAATGGCTTGGTCGATGGCTGGATCTTGAATATGGAAATTCTCCACGGGCACTAGCTGGTGGCTATTCTTGCGGAAGAAGCCAGTCTCTAGTTGGCCTTTGACAGTCCGAACCGGAATTTGAGCCTTATTGCGGTATTGCCAAGGATGGTCCATGCCATGAGTTGGCCGGACCTCCAGACTTTCCGGGAATTTCCCTAGGCGACTGAAGACTTGCTTGACTAGGGCCTGCTTAGCCTTGAGCTGGGCAGGATAAGCCATATGTTGCAAGGTCATGGTGCCAATCTGACGGCCGATAGGGTCGGTAATCTCCACCCGATCCGGGCTGGGCGTTAGAACCTCTTCCAGGCGCGCAAAGCCGAAGGACTTGCCGACCTTGAGAACCTTAATAGCCACCTGCTCGCCCGGAATAACACCCTCCACAAAGAAGGGATAGCCCTCGATTTTGACTACGCCCTGGCCTTCATGGGTCAGGTCGACTACCTGGCCTTGGTGTACTTGATTCTTCTTAAATACTTGTTTTGCGTCCATCTTCAGTCTCCTTTGCTCTTCCTTCCTATCATACCACGAAATATTAGTCAGGCAAAGGATGCGCGCCATCACGTTGATCTTACTTTTAAGTCTGATTTGCTGAGCTTCGTACGATTAAGATAGCAAAATCTAGCTTTACTTTGCTCTATTGTTATCGCATCTCTCCTTTAACTTCCCTTCTGCAAAGAGACAGTATGTTTGTATACATGTTATTATATTTCTTTTAGAATGCTCTGTCTTTACAGATTCTTGCTAGAAACATACACATTCTTGCTGTTTTTTCCTCCAACCATCGAAGATGACTATTTTTAACGGATATTTATATCCATAAACCTACTTTAAATCAAAAGCAGCCTATCAGATGGATTTCTTGTCCACCTGATGGGCTGCTCTTTATTATAAGACACTATTATTTACTTACCATCTTCCCAGCAACACGTCCGAAAGTGATGATATCGGCGATGGCATTCCCACCTAAGCGGTTAGCCCCATGAATCATACCGGTTAATTCACCGGCTGCATAGAGGCCTTCAATAGGCTTGCCAGCTTCATCTAGAACCCGGGTATCCTTATCGGTCACCAAGCCCCCCATGGTGTGGTGGACACTTGGACGAACTTTTTCTAGGATATAGGGGCCTTCTTCCAAGGAAGCCAAACCAGCCCGGTGGTTGAAGTCGGGGTCTTTCTTGTCCTTGGCATATTGGTTGACCTTGGCTACTGTCTCCTTAAGCTTAGCTGGATCAATGTCGAAGTGAGCCGCCACTTCTTCAAGGGTGTCCGCTTCAACTAGCAGGCCTTGCTTCTTGAGTTCTTGATACTCAGCTTGATGGTGCTCCTTAGAGTGGGAGATATCGTCGGTCTTCTGGTTCCAGAGTTGATATGCATAGCCCCCTGGTTGAGCCAAAATAGCCTTAGAAATCACATCCCGCCGGTCCAATTCTTCGACAAAGCGCTGGCCCTCTTGATTAATGAGGACCGCCCCATCGAAACGGGTATCGGCTAGGAGGGAGATTTCCCCAGTCTCAGGGTTAGACACCGGATAGGTTTGGATGGAAGACATATTAGTGACAGCTGCACCAATGGCTTGAGCCATGACAATACCATCACCGGTAGAGCCGACCGTATCCGTGGATAGGTAGCGCTCGTCCATCTCAGGATTGTATTGCTTACGCATGTCAATGTTAGAGCCAAAGCCCCCCGTAGTCAGCACGACCCCATTCTTGGCATGGAAGGTCACGGCCTGGCCTTGATGGTCTGCCTTGACGCCGACAACACGCTTGCTGTCATCTTGGATGAGTTCAGTAGCCTTGGTGTTCACCAGAATCTTAACACCTAGTTCTTCTGCCTTGGCATTGAGCTTGGTTACCAGTTCCTGGCCGGTGTGGCCTTCTGGAATCAAGGCCCGCTTGTAAGAATGGCCGCCAAATTGGAAGAGCTTGTCTTCTAGGAATTTGACGCCAACCACGTCACGTAGCCATTCGGCTGACTCTAGGGCATGTTCTGCTAGATAGCGAACCATCTCGGGATTACCCAGGTTGTCGCCACCCTTCATGGTGTCTTGGTAGTAGGTTTCTACGCTGTCGCCTTCAATACCTAGTTTCTTCTGAACCCAGTTGCCTGGCGCATTCATTTCGCCCCCACTAATGAGGGTATTCCCGCCGACAGCCGGCATCTTCTCGATAATCACCACGGATTTGCCTGCTTGAGCTGCTTCGATAGCCGCACTAAAGCCCGCGCCCCCTGCTCCGACAACGACCACATCATAGGATTGTTCGCTGTCTAGCTGCTCTTGGGTTGAAGTAGTAGAGCTTACCTCTGCTAGGGTCAGGCCTGATTTCTTGACGGCATCTTGGACGGCTTCCAGATAGCCTTGGCTAGTGGCTGTGGAGCCGGACACCACATCGACATCAGCCTTGTTGTTGCCAATAATCTTATCCTTAAGTTGCTTGTAGACGGGTGTGGCTAGGACTTCATTCTCATCGGACTGGAGCACCTTAATGTCCGCAATCCGGTCGTCTTGGAAGGTCACTTCCACCTCGACAGTCCCATGTTTCCCCTGACCTTGGCCCTTGACTGTTTGGCTGCCGGCCGCCTGAGCTAGGCTAGCCAAGGGGCCCATGACTAGGACTAAGAGGGCTAAGACTAGCCAGAACTTTTTCCAGTAATTTTTCATATTCCATCCTCCTATCTATTTTTACCACCAAGACTAGGCTCATTATCTTGGTTGACTTTCCATTATACTCCTTTTTAGGCTGACTGTCTTTGCATATTCTTGCTGAAAACATGCGCAATCTTGCGGTCTTATCCTTCAACTTTCTGTCAAGATTTGCTAAAATCTGATATTATTCTTAGTTTTAGTTGACAAGGAAGAGCTAGTATTCCACTAATATCTAGGTCACATATGGACTTTTACATTCCAAGAACCCTGATGACTTTCCTATTTATCTATTCTATAGATAAATAGGGTTTAAGTTGGCAAATCTACGTTTATTTCTCGTCACATATTTCTCAGACCTACTTGTCCATGAAAGTAGGATCCCTATTGTTGTGACCTAAACTTTTCGATGCATAATAAAAGAGGATAGGAACAAGACATTCTCTAACCTCTTAAGAATCTATTATTTATCTCTATATGTGAATCTAGCACAAGACCATTCTCATCTACAAATTTCTGCCAAGATAGTAAGCAAAATCCTTAGGCATGAATGCACTAGGTTGGGGAACTATCCTCCCTCTACTTTGACTTACGACATATGAATAACCTGATCACTTAGAAGCTCAATATCTTGTTCTAGGTGAGAGGCTATGAGTATAAGCCGCCCTTTAGAACGGTAATCTAGCAACACTTGTCGAATGTTAGCGACTGACTGCTTATCCAATCCATTCATAGGTTCATCTAGCAAAATTACATCGGGAGATTCCATGAAGGCCTGAGCCAAGGCAAGCTTTTGCTTCATTCCTAATGAGTAGTGCTTGACCTTCTGACGCGAGTTCGGGTCGAGCCCTACTAGAGCTAGGTGCTCACGAATAGTCGCATCATCAATCTTCCCATTGATAAGCGCCAATTGCTTGAGATTATCAAAACCCGAATACGCCTCTAAGAACCCTGGCGTTTCAAGAATCAAGCCCAAACTTGGAAGAAACTGCATATCTCGACCTAGCACCTGACCATCAATGTCAATTTGACCACTAGTTAAAGGCTCCAGTCCACAGAGACATTTGAGAAGAACCGTTTTACCTGAACCATTATAGCCAACAACCCCATAAATTTTTCCACCTTCCAATGTTAGGCTAAGATCTTGGAAAACTATTTTTTGTTTAAATCGCTTACTGATGTTATGAACGTGAATCTTAGTCATTTGACACGCACCTTTCTGGTCTTGAGGCGAAAAGCAAGGATTCCCATAAGAATGATATAAAGGACTGCTAATCGAAGACAGACGTTCTCTAAGCTAGGCAGGCCGGAATGAGGCTCATACTTAATCTGATAAATACTAAGCCAGTTTAGAGGTGAAAGGTAATAGATCCAGTGACCTGACGCCAAAGAGAAAAATACCGACTCTACCACTAAGCCACAAGCCACCATCAAGCCTAGATTTTGGGCCAGTTGATTGAATGTAAGGATTATGAGACCTAATAAGATAACTAACAACCAAAAGAGTAACAATGTCTGGATTAGGGCAGCTCTTGGCGTGTAGTATTGGAAGGCAACCTCATGAGCCGCCCCCTCCAAATACTCCGTTGAGGTCACCCTCCCCTGAGCTAAGGCATTAAGCAAGCGCCCCCAAGAGTTCAAGTTCCAGTTGAGATGCGGTTGAATCAATGCCCATATTAAACCCACATTGAAAGCAACGAATACAGTACTACTAACCACCACATAAAGAACTTGACTTACTATCCAACGGACATACCCCAGTTTGAGCACTAGCCAGAACTGAAAACTATTGCGGAAAGGCAAGACACTAAAAAAGATAATTGCCCCTATCATGACAATAGCCACATACCAATAACTCCCCATCAAAACAGCGATAATACTCAAGGGATAAGTCTCCTGATACTGGGTTGCAAGACGCCTATAGGGTAAAATAATAATGAGACTATAGAGTAACAGGTAGAGACCTATTGGCAAAAGCCTCTTCCATGTCAACTGCTGTCGTAAATGAAGACTTAGGGCACGTAAGGTTCCCATTAAACCACCCCTTCTTTCTCGTAAAAGTGCCATTGGCGCTCGAGGGCTACCTTGATAGCCCAGGTTACTAGGAAACTGATAACTACGAGATAGCAATAAGGAAAAATAAGGCCAAAGATCCGACGTATGGCCTCGTTACCGAACTGAAAGTACTCCATAGCTTCTATTAAGGTATTATCAGCAGACAAGACTGAAGGCGGTAAAAGGAAGAATGGGACTACCTTCTCCAAACCAAATTCTGTAAAGAAGAACCACCAGACTACCGGCATCATATAGCTAGTCAATTTATTCGGATAGTAAACGGTCACCCAAACTCCTATTAATGCATAAAATGACAGCATCAAGCCAATACTACTTATTAGTTGAAGGTAAAAAATTAGGTGGTGTCCGTCAGCATATAGCCAATTGTTGGTCATCACCGTGACTACGGAGTTTGGCGTCTCGATAACAGATAGTGGGGCTCCAGTCAACAGATAGGCGAAGAAAAGTAATCCTGATAGGAATCCTATCCCATAGACTCTCAATAGAACGCGCCCCACCAAACCAAAAGCATAGCCACCATAACCGCCGCGCGTGAGCAAAAAAGGTAAGCGATTCTGACCGTAGTCCTCACAAAAAAGCGCTAAGGCGGCCTGGCTACCAGCCAAAAGGTAGGTTGCTATAGCCACTTTTTGGTTGAAAGCTGAGTAAAAATAAAATGCGACCGATTGTGGTTGGGATGTGCCTTTCATAATATAGAAATCCCTATAAGATACCATCATTGCAACTAGCACAATTGCGCCTACGCCGAACCAAATACGCCTATCTTGCAGAAAAGTTCGTACATAAAAGCGTATCTTACGCATCCTACTGCACCTCTTTCCAATTAAGTGGATTCAGATAAAACTTTTCTAGGCGATTTTCTTCCTTCGCAGTAACCGCAACAAGTGGTTGATAGCTTCGCGCTTCGTAGAGTTGCCCTTCATTTTGTTCAATAGGAAGGGGAGCATATTCTATTTGTATATTTTCGATATATACTGGATTTTCCAGTAAAGTCTCTTTGTATTTCTCTTTAATCGCCTCAATTGCTTGAGCGTAGCTGACTAATATTTGTTCACCCGCCTGAGTAGGGAGATAAACACCTAGCATGTCCGCATGAATAATTCCAGACTCAGTGATTGCAAACATAAAATTTGTACCATATGTCACGTTAAGTTGTCCGCGTGAACCTAACATGACATTTGAATCAATCACCCGGTACCCTTCAATCTTTGGATAGACACTAATTACACATAAATCCTCCGCTTGATTATCGTAGATGCTGAAATCTGTTCCTTCTTTCATGGGATTTTTTTTCATTTGAGGTAGATAGGCTTCCAAGGATTGTTTAGATACTGTCGCAATTACATAATCATAGTCAGAAAAGTTGAGCTGATAAATTTCAATGAACTTTTTGACTTTATCTAAAGCTTCATCACTTGAGAAACCAATACTATCCTTAAACTTGCTGTTATCTGAAGTGTTGTCCGCAGAATCTGCTAAAAGCGAGCTATATAGTGATACTAAAGGAGCTTTGGATTTATTATCTAGCGTAATCCACGTTCCATTTTTATTTACTAAAGCTTCCCCAGTCATCTGACCTAGAACTAATTGAGTGTGCGTACTACCATCTCCCGTGAGATTGCTCTCTTGAGCTCCTTCTCCCATCCACTCCATAAGTTTTTTAGTGGCGAACGCTTCATCTCCAGTCGAAACACCATATTGATATAGTTTAGTCTGGAAATCACGTTTTATATTGTCAGAAATATAAACTTTGGCTAGGAGTTCCTGATAACCATCCACTAATTGTGTATCCGCATTGGAAGAGCTTATGGACTCCTGCTTTTGTTCGTTCGAATAAGTACATCCAACACATAGCAAAACAGAACAAACTAAAGTAAATACACGTTTCATCACGTCACTCTCCATTTCTATATGGGAATAAAGCCATATGACAAAATATCATATGGCTTATATGTCTCTTAATTCATCCTAATTATTCCATCTATGCGCAAAGCGACCATAGTAAACTATCGTGCTTAGAAGCATTTAAATAATTGCGTCCATTACTTCCTACCATAACCAGTGCATTATCAACACCTTGGCTCCACACAATAATCATTGACAAACTCAACAATAACGCCAACAACAATTTTCCTCTTGAAAGACTTCTCAATCCGTTTTGTATCCGGATACAATTATAGCATACGTATTCCATAACTAGTTGTCAATCATTTTTAATTCAAATTAACTGTATATATACTGTGTAAATTATATTCTAAAACATAATTTATCCTTAGAAATTAAATTTCACATATATAAAATACGTTATATAACATTAATTAAATATAGTTTTTTGTGAATTGATATCCTATGTCTTTTGAAACAAAAATAATGGGTTTATGTGATTGGTACTAACAGCTTTTCAGCTCTATCGCAATCGTAATTAGGTTATCTCATTTTCTTGGCCTCTCACCTTCTGTCAAGATTTGCTAAAATCTGATAGCACCCTCTACCCAGTAGATGATTCATCGAGCTTTGCCAGGGGCGGGTGGGCCCAAGCTTAGCCCTCAGTGCCAAAAGGATGCCGAGCGTATGAGTTCCCCTGGGAGCTTTAGCGACCTAGGGGACCATAGATCGGCAAGGCGGAAGACATCCGCAGGATGGCTGCAGCCGGTCCCGCACTGAGGACTAAGTTGGAGCCCACCCACCCTAGGCAAAGCCAAGCACAAAAACAGGCGACTGGAAATCCAGTCGCCTGTGGCTTATTAACTGCGTAAGTAACGTTCCAAGAATTGTTGGGTCCGTTCTTCTTGCGGGTTGACGAAGAGTTGCTCTGGTGCGCCTTGTTCGGCGATGACCCCTTGGTCCATGAAGACCACGCGGTCGGAAACCTCACGAGCGAACTCCATTTCGTGGGTGACAATAATCATGGTCAAACCAGTGTGAGCCAATTCCTTCATAACCTTCAAGACTTCGCCGACCATCTCAGGGTCAAGTGCAGAAGTTGGTTCATCGAAGAGAATGACATCTGGCTGCATAGTCAAAGCCCGAGCAATGGCTACCCGTTGCTTCTGCCCCCCAGATAATTGGCTAGGACGGGCATGGACATAATCCCCCATGCCGACTTGTTCCAGGAACTTAGTAGCTAAGGCTTCGGTCTCAGCCTTGTCCTTACCTAGGACCTTGATAGGGCCGACGGTACAGTTAGCCAAGACATCCATGTTGTTGAAGAGGTTGAAGGATTGGAAGACCATACCGATATGGGTTCGGTACTTGTTGACGTCATGCTTAACGTCTAAGATATTCTCGCCCCGGTAAATGATTTCCCCACCACTTGGTTCCTCTAAGAGGTTAATACAACGCAAGAGGGTGGACTTCCCTGAACCTGAAGAGCCGATAATGGTTACGACTTCCCCTGCTTCAACGGAAAAATCAATGTCCTTGAGGACCGTACGGTCGCCAAAGGTTTTGCTTAAGTGTTGAATTTCTACAATCGCCATGATTAGGCCTCCTCTTTGAGCACTGCCACTTGTTGTTGGTTACCGGCAGCCAGTTGATCACTTGGGCGCCCGTCAATGCGTTTTTCAATGGCGCGCAAGAGTGATGTAATGGTAAAGGTTAAGATGAAGTAGATAACGGCCGTTACGAAGAAGGTCTCGAAGTAACGGAAGTTATTGCCGGCAATGGTCTTGGTCGTGAAGTACAATTCGCTGACCGAGATCACGTTGAGGACAGATGTATCCTTAACGTTGATGACAAATTCATTCCCGACAGATGGCAGAATGGTCCGGAAGACTTGTGGCATGACCACTTCTTTCATAGTTTGCCAGTGGTTCATCCCAATAGCACGAGCCGCTTCAAATTGGCCCTTGTCGATAGCATAAATCCCACCCCGAACGACTTCGGCAATGTAGGCCCCGGTGTTAATGGAGACAACCAGGAAGGCCGCCGACATAGGGGTTAATTTCCAGCCCCAGAGTAGGTCAGTCCCGTAGTAGAAGATCATAGCTTGAACGATCATCGGTGTCCCACGGAAGATGGCAATATAGGCATTGAGCAATAGGTTAGCAGCCTTCAAAATCCCATTATGGACTTGGCTCTTAGACTTAGGTATAGTCCGGATAATCCCGACGGCCAAACCAATCAGGAGACCGATTAAGGTACCGGTTAAGGATACCCAGAGGGTCATACCTGTCCCGGCCAGGTATTGACGCCAGTTCTGAGTGGCAATCTCCCAAGTACGAGCAAAGAAGTTATAATCTTCTGTGGCCGCTGCCTCGGTGCTGGTTTCTTCTTGGCCGTCAGCCGCTGGCTGGTTCTTAATGGCCTGGTCCATGAAGTCCTTACGTTGCTGATCTGTAATTTCCGCGATGGCCTCATTAATTTGGCTCATAAGTGGGCTTCCCTTCTTGACCCCGATAGAGACCTTGCGATCTTCTGGCGCCACTTGGAAGCTTGGATTAAGTTCTACGTAGGTGAATAGAGGGTTAGCGGCTGCCGCAGAGACAGCTTCTGGATATTCTGAGATGTAGGCATCTAACTTGCCCGCTTCTAAGGCCACTCGCAAGACAGGGAAAGAATCCTGTGCCTGCTCAACCTGAGCGTCCTTGAGTTGTTTCAACAAGTCATAGTGCAGGGTTCCTTGTTGGCCCGACACCTTAGCGCCCGCAAAGTCTTCTAAGGTCTTAGCTTGGGCGTAAGGCGAATCCTTGCGGACCACCATAACGAAGCGTGACTCATAATAAGACTCGGAGAAGTCAATCTCCTTAGAGCGTTCTGCTGTTGGCGACATGCCGGCAATAATCATATCTATCTTGTCCGATTGGACAGCTGGTAAGAGCCCATCCCACTCCGTCTTGACCACTTGGACTTCGCGGCCTAATTTTTCCCCAATCTTACGCGCAATTTGCACGTCGTAACCATTGGCGAATTCCTTGGAGTCCTTAATAGGTACAGCACCGTTAGCGTTGGTGGACTGTGTCCAGTTATAAGGCGGATAGCCCGCTTCCATCCCGATCAATAGGGGTTGAGTGTCTTGCTTCTTGGCGCCACACGCTACCATTATGAATGCAACGAAGGCTAATGCCAAGAATTTTAACGATTTTTTCATTTTTCTCACTCCTATTAATAGAATTATAATAATAAGTATACACCTTCAGAATCATTGTGCAAGATATTTTTAAGATGAAAGCGTTATTTATGGTTTAATTTTTTCAAATGTCCCTAGGATTCTCTCGGCCAAGCTTGCACTCTAGCTTCTATTACTATACACTTAAGGAAAGCAATCGCATTTTAAAGGAGGTTTCGGGGTGAAAGTCCTACTCTACAGTCAACATCTCGACAAGATCGCCAAATCTGGCCTTGGTAAATCAATTAAACATCAAATGAAGGCCTTGGAACATGCCGGGATTGACTACACCACCGATCCCAAGGACTCCTTCGATTTATTACATATCAATACCTACTTCCCCCAATCCATGCTCTTCGCCCGTAAATGTCGCAAGCAAGGCATTCCGGTCGTCTACCATGCCCATTCGACCATGGAAGACTTCCGTAATTCCTTCCGCTTCTCTAATCAGCTAGCGCCTATCTTCAAGCGTTGGCTCATGACTTGCTATCAGCAGGGCGATGTCCTCATTACACCTACGCCCTACTCCAAGCGTCTACTCGATTCCTATAATATGGGGCGGGAAATCTTCGTTCTATCTAACGGTATTGAACTAGAAAAATTTGCCCCTCAGCCTCAGGCGCGGGAGCTCTTCCGGGCGCGCTACGGACTGACCGAGCAAGACTTCGTCTGCATTGGGATTGGCCTCTACCTAGAGCGCAAGGGCATTCTAGATTTTGTGGAGTTGGCTAAGCGCCTGCCCCATATCCGCTTCATCTGGTTTGGCTATACGGATTTGAACCTAGTGCCGTCCGCTATTCGGGCTGCCGTCTCTAATCCACCAGCCAACCTGACCTTTGCCGGCTATGTTGACAATCAGGAGATTATTCAGGCCATGCAGGGCAGCGACCTCTACCTCTTCCCTACCTTGGAAGAAACCGAGGGCATTCCGGCCGTCGAGGCCTGTGCCGCCCATGCCAAATTCATCGTTCGGGACATTCCGGTCTTCGATGACTGGCTAACCGACCAGGTCAACGTCTACAAGGCTAAGGATGTCGATGACTTCGAGCGTCTGATTAGGGCTAGCCAAGCCCAAGAGCTACCTGACTTGACCCAGGCAGCCTATCCCGTGGCGGTCCAACGTGACCTATCGGTCATCGGCCAAGAACTAGGCCACATCTACGGCCATGCTATCCGTGCTAGCCAGGAGCGACAAGGATTATAAAATAAGTAAAGGGTGGGAGTTTCCCCACCTTTTTTCTATGCCCTAAACCGTGTGAGACCAGTCCCACTCGAGCCAAAAGACGGGGCTTGTGGTGGGACCGGCTGCAGCCAGCCTATGGCTGTCTTGCGCCTTGCCTCGCTATCGAATGGCTAGGTCACTAACCTTCCAAGCCCTTCTGATACGCGAGGCATCCACTACACCACAAGCCCGCTTTTGGACGTGGGGCTGGTCTCACACTGGACGATTGGCAAAATGAAGAAAGCTAAGTTGTATGCCTCTTGAAAAGCACCCCATAAGTTAGACATTAAAAGTCCAACTAATGGGGTGCTTTGCATAAAAGGCGAAATCTTATTTTCTAACTCAATTGTTTGCTCCTGGACCTTGTAAAATAACCGCCCCCTTATATAGAGCGTAGTAAATTGGGCCCAGTTGCCATATTTTAACCAAAGGGATATAACCATAGTAGTGATTTTTATTATAGTAAATGGTTTGAGGTGGCTGAGAACTAAAGAATCGAATCTCTTCTACCACAATAGAGGTTGGAAATGCGTCTCGTTTTTTGTCCTTCTTATCAGGAATATAGGCTGTCAAATCTTCTTCAATCGGCCGAACACCATTTGGATTTGCTCCCTTGTACCACTCTACAGCATATTCTTCACACCAAGATTCATGTGGCTTCTTAGGACAGCAACATAGGTTATCACCTGCTAATTGATTGGCTTGAACGTTTGAAGTCGAAAGACAAAAGAGCAGTAGAAACAAGAAAGTGAGTGGGGTCAAAATAAAACGTTTCATATTGCATTGCTCCTTTATATCTTGCATGCCTGATGACGACTTTATCCTAATCCTCCCTTCTCGAAGACATCGTCATCCAAATCCTATCTACACATTCATTATACATCCAGAAAATGCTTTCATCAACCTTCTTTATGCTTTTTGACAGTCCAGTGTGGGCCAAGCCCCACGGCCAAAAGACGGTGCTTGTGGTGTCCAGGATGTGGCGCCTATCTGAAGGGCCTGGAACGTCAGTGACTTAGCCCTTCGATAGCGACACAAGGCGGAAGACAGCCAAGGGCTGGCTGTAGCCGGTCCCACCTCAAGCACCGCCTTTTGGTTTAAGTGGGGTTTGGTACACACGCCTTTGAATACCTTCAACTTTGCCTCTGTCCCCTTTGACAGTCCAGTGGGAGCCCAGACCCACGGCCAAAAGAGGGTGCTTGTGGTGCCCAGGATGTGGCGCCTATCTGAAGGGCTTGGAAGCTCAGTGACTTAGCCCTTCGATAGCGTCGCAAGGCAGAAGACAGCCAAAGGCTGGCTGCAGCCGGTCCCACCTCAAGCCCCGCCTTTTGGGTTAAGTGGGGCTGGGCTCACACGTCTCTGGACACAGATAAAAAGGGTGGGAAATTCTTTTCCCACCCTTTCTATATTACCCCTCCGTCTGGCGGAGGTGGTCCACAAATTTATCCAGTTGATGCTTGTCCCGCGCCTTCTGGGCCTGAGAAATATTGCTAGGATTGAGGTAAATCCGTAGCTGTTCGACGTCGGCCGCATCATAGGCGACCACTGCCTCCCCTTCTTCCTCATTGTCCGAGACCCGAGCCACCCGGGCGAATTCCTGACTCAAGAGAGCCAACAAATCCTCGGCCACGGCTTCCCGTAAGACTTGATACATGGCGGCAAAGGGCGCCGGAATCATAAAGGCGTCAACCTGCACCAAGTCATCTTGGGCTTGCTCCTTGTGGGCTTTTTGCTTTCTTTTGCTTGGCTTTTTGGACACGGTCTTGCTCCTTTACTTAGCGACGATATTGGGCCAGGAAGGCCGCACTTGGGTCGGCCACTAGGGCTTCCAAGATATCAATCACTGCTTGCGATTCGTTATCGCCAATCTGATAACGGCAGATAGCCAATAAATCTGGATCGGCATTACCCATGGCTAGGCTATAATCGACCACTTCCATCATGGTCTGGTCATTGAGGCTATCACCAAAGGCCATGGTCTGACTGGCATCCGTCTGCAGATAGTCTTGCAGGTAGCGAATGGCCTTGCCCTTGCCCCCTTGAGGACTGAAGACATCAATCCAGCGACCACCACTAGTCACCGCATGCCCCTCTGGAAAACGCTCATTGAGAATGCGCGTCATGACCTTATTGTCAGCTACACTCCGCTTACTCATGACTGATAGTTGAAGAATAGCTTCTTCTGGATTGAGGTCACGGAAATTAGCCAAATGGTCAATATGCGGATGGTAGAGACGGAAATGATCCAAGGCATCCAAATCTTGAGTCACGGCATAGGAACCCCGGTCAGTCATGACCAGACAGAAGAAGTCCGAGAACTCATTGAGAAAGTCAATAATGGCTTCGGTCGTGTCGTAGTCTAAGGCACTATAATGGAGGCCTTGTTCTTCTACCATAATGGCATTGCCGTTAGTTGAGGCAAAGAGCAATTCCTGGCGCAGTTGCTGGTCAAAGTAGCCACGTAACTTAGGATAGCTATTGCCAGAGGCAATACAAACACGAGTTCCTGCTTCCTTCAGGGCATGAACTGCCCGCTCGAAGCGCTCCAAATCAAAGGACTTGTCCCCTCTTAAGAGGGTACCGTCCATATCCGTTGCGATTAGTTTTATCATACAATTAGCTCCTTTTTGAGTTAGGGGTGTGCAAAGGGCATTTAGGGTGTGCAACGGAACAGTTCTATTGGATAATAAATTATCTTAATAGAATACGCTTGCAACTATTTTGTGGACAAGCTAGTTCCCTTGCTACCTCCGTAGCGATATTTTTCGTTTATCGCTACTTCGTGTCGCACTTTGTAACGATTTATGTATACCCCTTTATTTCTTCAACCTGTCTAATTCTATTTATTGTACCATAAAACCAATGTTACTCTCCACAGAAAACAGCCAGATTATATTTCTATAACCTGACCATTTTTATTTTTTCTGTTACACTTCATTTTACAACTTACCCCGTTTAACTTTTGTTGTTTTCCTTTAATTTGTAAAAATGCGGTTTATTATCCTCAATAAATTTTTCGAATTCAACTCTTGTAAAATTTTTAATATTAAATTTTTCTGAATCTAATTCTCTATTATTACTCAACACATTTCGATTTTCAAACACATTTATCAACTCTAACTTTGCATAATCAATTTCTAGATTTAAAAGTTCAAACAGATCTCTTTTCTCCAATTCCAATACACTCAAAAGATTTATATGAGATTTATTTATTTTTTTTATTCTTTCTTGTTCTTTATGCATACCTAGAAAATTAAACGAGACATCCTGCCAATTTTTGTATTCTCCAATCAAAAGTACCTTACGGGAAGCATCAAAAAGAATAAAATCTACTTCTTTAGTTGTTCCCCTAGAATCTGGAAAATTAAATTTTTGCTCGAAATTCTTCACCTGAATTTGAATCCAAATGTTTTCACTAGTTAACTTACTATGTAGATTAACTAACCATTTTTCTGCATAGCTATTAGCAAGGTGCCTTGAAATTTTTTTACTTGATAATTCATGATTCCTTAAAAAATCCTGATTTAGTAAATTATTTCCTAACTTAATTGAATATGAAGCGATAGTCGCAAAATTAAAAAAATAATTATCTTGAATTTTTACGAGACCTTTTGCTGATACCTTACATTTATCACTAAATATAAACTCATATCTATCTTGTTTGTTATATTCTAAACAAATATCCGTTTTCAATAATGTTACCAAACCTTTATAAGTTAAAGTTCCTTTGGAAATATTTATTAGCTTTCGAAATTCATCTTTCCTACTACAAAAAACCATTTCAAGCGAATCCGGCTTAAACATAACATTAAAAGTATTCAGTACTTTTTTAGGACTAAAACCAAATTCCTCTTCATATAAACCATAAATTTTATTTAATTCACTATTTTTAACAGGATATGTAAAATCTTTAAAGGCTGCGTTAGTAGCTAGATCAACCATAAAATCTTTTGAATTATGATAATATAATTCTCCATTTTCCACATAAATGGTATTATCAGAAAAATCACTCTCTTTTTCTTTTGAAACCATTTGAAAAAAATTGAATAGTCTACATACTCCAAAAGAAAAATCTAAAATTTCTAAAAATTCTTTACCTGATGGTCTATTTAAACTTGATGCAGTTTGATTTTCTTCTATTCTAACTAAATTAACATTTACCAAAACATCTATAGCTTTCTTATTTATTCCTATGTAGCTAGAAAGAGTATCAAAAAGAATTCTTATATCTTCTTCATCATTATTATTGATAGAATTTAAACTTTTATATATTTTAGGAAAATAAAACTTAATTCCTTCTAAATCTATCTTCCCATTTAACTTAAGTATTGAAAGTCTAATTAATGGTGTAAAAAAAATCATTGCTTCTTCTATTACCAACCTAGGATCGAATTTTAATAATTTATCTTCTAGGTGACTAAGTCCATTTTCATATAACTCCTTTAAAAATTTATATGCTTCATTCTTATTTTGAAATATTTTTTTACTTGAAATGTCTTTTAAAATCTCCCTTTCTAAATTCGATTTCTTAGTACCAATTTCAACTAAACCTTTCATACCTAAGATAATATTCATAGAAAGTTCATCATCAATTAAATCTTGATAAAATTTTACATTCATCTGCTTCTCCTCATAGTTGTAGTTTTCTTACTAAAAACAGTCCCTCCTTCCAATCAAACATCATCATCTACAAATACTGATATATAATCCATTTGTGATTAAATTTTTCTTCTAGTCTACCATCAATAAGAAAATTGCTTTAGAGATTTCTATAAAATATACTTTACTTTGCCCTAATCAAAACTATTGAGTATGATGATTTAGTATCAAATTTAATTGCTGTTATAGGGGTCTTAAGTACATTCATTTAGAAAAATTCTTATTCTTATATTTTAACGATTACCAACTTTTTAACGTTTTAAATTTCAACCACTTGACATCAAACCATCTCATCACACCAAAATTTCTATCAAACATCCAATTCCTTTATTTCAATCTATTTAGAGCTTTTATTGTATTATCCACTTAATTCCCATTTCAATGGCGATTAATTTCATTGATTCTTGTCTCCTTCACACTTGATTAAGGGAGGCGATTGCCTGCACTCTTGTAGATGTCATACCATTCTTGGCGAGTCATTTGCACACGTTCAGCCTGGGCCAGCGCTTCAATCCGTTTTGGGCTCATGGTCCCCACAATGGGTTGGAAGCCTGCCGGATGGCGCAAGAGCCAGGCAATGACCATGGCTTCGAAGGCCACGCCATGTTGCTTAGCGCCCTGACTTAAGGTCTCGGTCAAGAGCTGATAGTCAGGATGGGTCATGAAGACTCCTTGATGCAAGTCTACCTGGAAGGGCGACCATGGTTGGATGGTCATGCCCTTAAGGCGGCAATAATCCAGAATGCCCCCATCACGGTTAATACCTGCGGCTTCTTGCATGTTGACATTGAGGCCGGCATCAATCATAGGCGTGTGGGCAGGCCCCAACTGCAATTGATTAATAATGAGGGGCTGGCTTACACTGGCCTGAAGTAGCTCTATTTGATAAGGGTTCTGGTTGCTGACGCCGAAATAACGCACCTTACCGGCTGCATGCAAACGATCGAAGGCGGCTGCCACCTGGTCCGGCTCCATCAGGGCATCGGGCCGATGTAGGAGCAAGACATCCAGATAGTCGGTCTTGAGGCGTTTGAGAATGCCGTCTACCGAATCCAAAATATGCTGGCTGGAAAAGTCAAAATATCCTTCCGGCAGGCGAATCCCACATTTGGACTGGATCAGCAGTTGATCACGCGGAATACCAAGTTCCTTCACAGCTTGAGCAAAGCGGACTTCCGACTCGCCCCGGCCATAGATATCGGCATGATCGAAGAAATTAATGCCGACCTGGCGGGCAGTCTCCAGAACCTGGCTAGCTTCTTGTAGCGAATGGGAGGCCATGCGCATGCAGCCTAGGGCGATGCGACTGGCTCCGGCTAAGTGACGACCAAGACATAAGGTTTCCATGATAGCGACTCCTTTATTGGCTGGCGTAGGAATAGGGCAAGGTCTTACTTCTTGAACATACCGGTAATCCCGCGGGATACTACACGGCCGACTTCACGACCCACTTGTCCGACTACATTTTTCATGAAACGATCCAAGAGATTGTCTGTCTTGCGACCACCAGTGCTAGTTGATTTCTTGCTAGTTTTTGCCACGTCTTCATCCTCCTCTTCTTCTACTTCTGCTGCCTCTTCGGCTTGAGCGGCTGCTAAGAGGGCCGCTTCCTGTTCTTGGGTTTGTTTGAGAATGACTTCATGGGCACTCTCACGGTCAATGGCTTCACCATACTTGTCATCCAATGGTGAGCTATTCATTAGGCTGGCCTTAACGGTTGGGTCGATGGTCCCTAAGAGACTTTGCGGTGGGTAAATGAGTACCCGGTCGGCCAGGCTAGGGCTCCCATCTTCCGTCAGGGTAGACACCACGGCTTCCCCTACCTTGAGTTCTTGAATGACCTTGGCTAGGTCTTGGTTGGCTTCTTGACGGAAGGTGTCCGCTACCGTTTTAACGGTTTTGAGTTCCTTAGGCGTAAAGGCCCGTAAACCATGCTGGATGCGGTTAGCCAATTGGCTGGCTACCTTGTCTGGAATATCGGTTGGGTTTTGGGTAATGAAGTAAACCCCGACCCCTTTGGAACGAACCAAGCGGACAATGAGTTCAATCTTCTCTAATAAGACAGCCGGCGCATCCTTGAAGAGGGCGTGGGCTTCATCGAAGAAGAAGACCAACTTAGGTTTATCCAAGTCCCCGACTTCTGGTAGGTTCTCATAGAGCTCGGCCAAGAGGGCCAAAAGCACAGTGGCATACAAGGTTGGTTGGTTGAAGAGCTGTTCCGCATTGAGGATGTTGACAATCCCTCGACCGTCGCTGTCTTGGCGCATGAGGTCAGCAATCTCTAAGCTTGGCTCACCAAAGAACTTGGCTGCCCCTTGTTGTTCTAAAATTACCAAAGAGCGTAGAATCGCCCCAACGGAACGTGCTGGAATGTTACCGTAGTGTTGGCTTAATTCGCCAGCATGAGCGGCCACATAGTTAAGCATAGCCCGCAAGTCCATGAGGTCAATCAGCAAGAGACCTTGCTTATCGGCCACATCGAAGACCACGTTGAGAATGGATTCTTGGGTTTCATTGAGGCCCAAGAGACGGGTTAACATGACAGGCCCCATATCGGAGACGGTCAAACGCAAAGGCGTCCCGTTCTCGCCTTTGACATCCCAAAGTTGTACAGGATAAGAACTTGGTTCATAGTTCTCACGACCTGTCTGAGCCAGACGCTCGCTGACGTCTGTATTGTTGGCTTGAGCCAAGGACATAAGGTCCCCCTTGATATCAGAGAGGACGACTGGAATGCCTTCTTGGCTTAGCAATTCGGCCAAGACCTTAAGGGTCACGGTCTTACCGGTCCCTGTCGCACCGGCGATAATGCCGTGACGGTTTAATTTATCAAGGCGAAGTTGCGCTGGATGCGCCCCCTGCCCGAAGGTGATGACTGAAGTCATGCTCTTTCCCCCTTTTTTCCTGATGACACTGGACAGTCTTCGCCCAGTTGCCCATTCTACTCTTATTTTAACATATCCATAGCCCGTAAGCGACCACAAAAAAACCGTCTACAGGTAAAACCTGTAGACGGCAGTCAATCTTAAAATTGTGCGAAGAATTCCAAGGCATCTCCCGCTTGCAAGAGTTCCCCGTGTTCCTTCAAGATGGCTTCCTTGACGGTGGCTTCTTCCCCAAATTCCAGCATGAAGAGGAATTGTTGGTAGAGGCCGTCTGGTTCATAATCACCAATCACATCGCTCAAGACCAGATAGTAGGCGTCATTGTAGCGATAGAGGCTATTTTCAACTGGGAAGTCCCGTAGTTGACGTGCCAACTTGAGGAAATCATCCAAGCTATCGAAGCAGACAATCTCGGGCCCTACAGGTTCTTCTTGATCCTGGGCCTGTTCAATCTCGGCTTCAATCTCCTTGGTCAAGCCTTCTAGGACTTCTAGCTTCTCATTGACGCTGAGATCTTCTTGATCTTGGGCTTGTTGCTTATCTTTTAGGGCGGATTTACGACGGTCCAAGAGACGTTTGAGGACTTCGTTCTCCAGCAAATCTTCTAGGCCATTACCACTGCTACGGCTAATGTAGAGTTCGAGGCCTCGATCGGATGGGATGACATGGAAAGTGACGGAATCAGATTCCGCGAATTGGTTCTCTACGTCCACCTCTTCCAGGATGGAGTAGAAGAATTGCTCAATGCGGGCGTGGTTGCTAATCAGTTCTAAGAAGTTAATCCCTCGTTCTTCCAGATCTTCCGGCATAATCAAGACTTTGATTGTATCCTCATTGATACGTTCCATTTCCATAGTAACACCTCCTCTATTTCTTCATTATACTAAACTTTAGGCCAAGACGCTATCCTAATGTATTGTCCTAAGGGAAAAGAAAGGCGAGGCAGAAACAAGGTTCCGGCCTCACCTAGACTCTATTCATTACTCATTGACTAAGGCTTGCACCTTACGCAATTCCAAGGCACGCACTTCGCGTGGCAAGAAACGACGAATTTCATCTTCATTGAAGCCGATTTGCAGGCGTTTCTCGTCAATCATGATTGGACGACGCAAGAGACCTGGTTGCTCTTGCACAATGCGATAAAAGTCATTCAAGGATATTTCGCTAATTTCAATATTTAAGTCTGAATATGCTTTGGAACGGGTTGAGACGATATCTTCTGTCCCTTCTTCTGTCATACGTAAAATATCTTTAATTTCTTGTAGAGACAGTGGTTCCGAAAAGATATTACGTTCTGTGTAGGGAATTTGATGTTCTTCCAACCAGGCGCGGGCCTTACGGCATGAAGTACAACTTGGGGTCGTATATAACGTTACCAAACTAATCACTCCTTTTTTCAATAACCACTACGATTACTACTCTGCTATTATACTACCCCTAGCCCCTGATTACTATACTTTTTTTGAAATTTAACAATAAATCATACTTAAGACCGAGATTAGTTCATAGCTGTAAACAAAACTTCACAAAAAATTCATATACTCTTAGGGAATTCTTTAAAAGTCCTTGTTCAATCTCTCCTCTGCCTTCTTTTGCCAGGCGAGCGCCACATTGCTTTTGTCAATTAAGTGAAACTGCGTTATAATAATAGTAGCGAAACTAAGAGAGAATGAGGCTCGATTTGATGAAAGCAAAAATTTTTTCTGGCGTTCAACCTACTTCGGTTCCAACTATCGGGAACTACGTTGGAGCTATGCGCCAATTTGTTGAATTACAAGATGACTATGACGCTACCTACTGTATCGTCAACCAGCACGCCATTACCGTGCCCCAAGAGCCAGCCAAGCTCCACCAAACAACCCGTGAGCTAGCGGCCCTCTATCTAGCCCTAGGGATTGACCCTAAGAAGGCAACCATTTTCGTTCAGTCTGATGTCCCAGCCCACACGCAAGCAGCTTGGATAATTCTCTGTACGACCGGCTTGGGCGAATTGGAACGCATGACCCAATTTAAAGATAAATCCACCAAGCAAGAAAGTGTCAATGCTGGCTTGCTCTGCTACCCTGCCTTAATGGTGGCAGACATTATTCTCTATGATGCTGCCTATGTACCGGTGGGCGAAGACCAGAAGCAACATTTGGAGTTAACCCGTAACTATGTGGACCGCTTCAACCAACGCTACGGCAAGGGCAAGGAGCTCCTAGTCAAACCTGAAATCATCACCCCTAAATCCGGTGGCCGGGTCATGAGTCTGCAGGACCCATTCAGCAAGATGAGCAAGTCCGATACCAATGCCAAGGCGACCATCTCCCTCCTAGATGATCCTAAGACCATCCTGAAGAAGATGAAGAGTGCCGTCACTGACTCGGTTGGCCAAGTCAATTACGACCGTGAAAATCAACCAGCTGTCAGCAACCTGCTGGATATTTTCTCTGCTTTTTCTGGCCGTTCGATCGACTCTCTGGTGGCTGAATATCATGAGGCTGGCTATGGGACCTTTAAGCAGGCCATTGCCGACAGCATTATCGCGACCCTAGAGCCCATCCAAGCGGAATATCATCGTCTCTTGACTTCTAGCACCCTAGACGACATCTTGGCCGACGGAGCTAAGAAGGCCAACGAACAGGCTAACAAGGTCCTAGCACGGATGGAGAAGGCAATTGGCTTGACTTATCGCTAAAATTTGTGCTACAATTTTATATGTAGTAGATTGTTTTAATTATCAATAAATAAAAGGAGGTGACCCAAAATGGAATATGTAACTGATGTCGCTAAAGAACTGGAACAAGTTGTTGCCCAACTTAAGAATAAGCACATTCGGATGACGCCGCAACGTCGCGCCATTCTATCCTATATGATTCAGACACACAATCACCCTACCGTGGAAGAAATCTACCATGATCTCTTACCCGACTGGCCAAGCCTTAGTCTTGCGACTATCTATAATAACCTGTCTTTCCTAGTCAAAGAAGGTTATGTCAATGAGATGAAATTCTCTGATGTCACCAGTCGTTATGACTACATGGGCCTAAATGGCTACAACCATCAGCACATTATCTGTGAACGCTGTGGGAAAATTGCGGACTTCGCTATGACTAAGTTCCCAGATCCAACCGAAGACGTCCATAAACAAACCGGCTATACAACCAACCGGACTAAAGTCGAAGTTTACGGTGTCTGCCCAGACTGCCAAGGTCGCATCCGCGCCTGGTAATCACAGACGAAATCAAATGACGAGGACTGAGTCCTCGTCATTTTTGTATTCATAAAGCCAAAGGCAAGGGGCATTCCCTTGCCTTTTTTGTCTGATGCTACCAGGTCATACGGGACCGCGACATGGTCCGTAGGGCGCGGTTGTAGTTGACGGCTGGTTTGAAGCCACTTTGGTCGTTTGGCAGCGGATTGAGTCGTGCTTCCTCCAACTCTGGCAGACTGTCAAGGCGGCCTGACAGATAATCCTTCAAGCGCGAAATGACCGCTTGCGTCCGGGTCATCAGCCCGCCAATCCGATATTCTAAGATTTCCAAGCCAAATGGGTTGGCTTCTTGTAACCAGACTTGACGACGACTTTGCAGGACGCGGTCGTAGTCCGCAATCAGTTGTGGCAAGCGACCGTGAACGAGGTCAGCTAGCGTCTGACGGTCGTGGGCATGATAGGCCTGCCAGATTAAGTAAGGCAGGTTCCATTTGTTGGCCAAGCAGAGGGCATAGTCGCTATAGAACTGGTTGACAGCTGGGTTGCCACCCTCCATAGCATCGAAGTCAACGGCTAATTTGGCCATACGGGCCCCATAGTCCACATCCATGGACTCAATTTGTGGCATAAACATCGGCAGTAGCAAATCTTGATAGAAGAAGTATTTAGAAGGCGTCACATCAATGCCTGCTAATTGATCCCATTCTGGCAACAAGTCTAATTCCCCTTGCTTGAGCCAGTCGGATAGGGATAAGCCGGTGAAGAAGCTTAGCCATTGGCTAAACTCCTCTTCTACATAGTCAGCATGGCTGTCTAGGTAAGAATAGAGGACCAGGCCGAAGACGGCCACTTCAAATGGTGACTCAGAACTATCGTCACCCCAGGCAGTCGCCATGACTTCCTGGATGCCGGTTTGGCGGGCCGCTGCTAGGCCGGCCAGGCTAGCCACCAAGGTCTTACGGTGGTGCGGTGTGTAACCCGTCCAACGCCAGGCCCCACCAGCAAAGCTGACTTGAGCCCCTAAACTACGGCGTTGGGCGATTTTATCCAAGTAAGCTTGGGTGGTATGTTGGTAGTAATCCCAGTACATGAGGCTGATGCCCTCAGGAATGTCGATTTTCTCGTCTTCTCCCACTTGGTTATACCAAGAGAAGAACATGTCATCCCAAATGATTGGTTCTAGGTCATAGCGGTCACAGAGGGTCTTCATACGGGCTAGGTGGTCCAACATAATGTCAGTCTTGGCTCGCAAGCCCACTTGATCCAGATAATGGCCTCGCCCTAGGTCATAGGCTTCATCCATGCCTAAGTGAATGCGCTTGGTTGTAAAACAAGAAGAGAGAGAGGCCAACATTTGGTCGATTAAGGTATAGGTCTCTTCCCGCCCTACGTGGAGGACGTCAGCCAAGTCTGCATATTGACTGTTAATATGCTCCCATTGGAAGAACTGGTTGAGGTGGGCCAAGGTCTGTACACAAGGCACCAATTCAATACCCAAGTCCTGGGCGTAAGCATCCAATTCACGCAAATCGGCCTGGCTATAACGCCCTCGGAAGGCCCCAAAATAAGGTTGCTCCGGAATTTCATAGACATCTTCCATATAGAGCATATACCAACTGTGGCCTAAGACGGCCAAGCGTCTTAAGAGGGACTTAACATAGTCCACCTTGGCAACGGCATTGCGGGAGTTATCCAGCATGAGGCCATTACGGCTGAAGCTAATGGGCTGACTAAAGCTGCTGGTCTGACCAGCTTGCTGGCGCATATTCCAGAGGGCCAAGCCATGGAAGAAATGTGGTAGGTCAGGTGCCACAATGAGGACGCCCTCCCCTTGGTGAGATACTTCTAACTTGCCCGCTGGGCCCGCTTGATAGTCAACCAGGCGGCCATCAGGTGCTAGGGATAGGTCTAATTCTGCTTCTAGACGCTGAACCTTGTCGCGCAAGGCCGCATCTTCAATCCAAATCTTAGTCATAATACTTACCCTTTCTTAAGGCGATAGGTCTTGATTTCATAAGGCGCAATCAGCGAAGAGGTCGCCTCTAGGTCCTCTTCTAAGAGGTTGACCGATTGCAACTTGCTAGGTAGATAAGGTGCTAGGTCGAGCGTCTCTGAAGCATGGCTGACTAGGCGGAGAATCCAATCTTGGCTATCGTGGGCCTGCTTGAAGGCCGTCACTTCGATGCCTCTTGGCAGGTCATTGACCTTGACTGGGCTAGCTTGCCAGTCAGCCAAATCTTGGCCTAGGCTAGCTTGCTTAACCAAGAGTGGGATGAAGATGGAAGACCCGGTCGCAAAGCTTTGGCTTAACTGATCTTGGCCTTGCCAGAATTGGAGGTAGGCACTGGCTTCGTAATCGCCCAGACATTGGGCTTCCGGTGTTGGGAAGTAACCCCAGTCCCCTAATTCGCCAGTGCAACGCAAGCAGGTCAGATAGAGATAAGTCGCCTGGTCGTCGGCGGTCACTTCATATTCAGGTAGCCCCTGTACGCTCACGGTCAAACCTTGACTCTCCCCAATGGCCACATTGCGGTGTAGGGCTTGTGGGTTGCTTGGGTTACGCCATTCAGGTGCCACATGGTTAGAGCGCCAGAGCCATTCATAGGCAGAGTCGACAAAGTGGCGATCCGTGCGCTCAGGCAGCTTGAAGCCCAATCGTACCCGATGATCCAAGACCTCATTGTGCCCTTCTAGGCGGATGGCTAGGCCCCGTGATTGAGGGGTGAGGCTATAGGTCACGAAGATTTCAACCGGTACTGTCTCGTCAGCCCGACCAATTTGGCGCTCGACCACATCGATGACTTGTTTTTGCGCCTCTAGTAAGGCATAGTCAGCCGAAATTGGCACTTGAAGTTGATAGCCTAGGACCAGATGATCGGCCAAGCCATCATGGATGACCCGGGTGCTAATGAGAGCGTCGGCTTGGGTCAAAGATTGGCCTAAGGATTCGCGGAAAATATATTCATTGCCCACATCCCCGGTCTCTTCTAAGAGACCTTGATCTTCATAGACCTTGCCGGTCACCTTATCGGTGATGGTAACAGAGCCGTTGGCTGCAAGGGCCACTTTGAGGTAGTCATTCTCGATTAACTCCTTGTCTTGGGCTCCACCTTCTAGTTCCAGGTCCTCTGTCTTAGGTACCAGATAGTACTCAGCCAAGGACATAGCTGGCACGGTGGCTAGCCATTCCACTTCTAATTCACGTGCGAAGTAGGCTCGGCGGAAGCGGTCATCTGGTAGGTCATAGTCGAAGTTAGCCCCTAGGTCCACAATGGTGGCAGGCACGACTTGACCTTGGCCATCCACTAATTGGTAGTCTTCAATGGCTAATTCCGCCATACGTTGATAGGCTTCTTTAACTGGATATTGACTGAAGAAGGCCCGGTCTAAGACGACTTTGCTGACTAGACGACCTTCCTTGAGGCAATTGCTTGGATTCCATACCTGCAAGACATAAGGCTGGTCTGGCAAACGATTTGGCGCCTTGACCTGCTGAGCCAAGAAGTCTAGGATGCCTCGCACTAGGGTCTGGCTAGCCGCTTCAACGGCTTCAAAGCGGGACACCATGCCCCGGTGAACTTCGTCGATACTACAGCCACAAATGCTGTCATGAGGGTAGTTCTGCAAGAGGGTCTTCCAGATAAAGTCAATTTTATCGCTTGGGTAGACGTAGCCGTAGCGGCTAGCTAAGGTGGCCAAAGGCTCTAGAACTTGCTCCAAGTAGTCAGACAGACGAGCTGAATACTGCTTGAGGTAGAGACGGGAAGAAGCGGTGTTGGCCAAAGTATACCAACCATCGGTTGCTTGCGAACGTAATTCCCCTTCCACCACACTTAATTGTGGTTGATTGCTTGCTAGACTCGCTTCTAGGGCTTCTTGATAGAGGGTAAAGTTAGAGTGGATAAATTCATAGTCTGGGTAGAGCTGGTTGGCCAAGGCAATGGCTTGGGACAGATCAGTCTGGGCAGGTTGGTGGTCACAGCCATTAAGCATGAGCAACTGGTCAGAGACCGCATAGCGCTCAGCATCGGCTAATTTCTTATCCCAGAAGACTTTGGCTTGCTCAGGATCAGCAGGGATTTCATTGCCGTTACTATACCAGTTAGCGAAGAGAATCCCCAGGACATCCGAGCCATCTGGACTCTTCCAGGTAAGCTCTGAGAAGGCCGACTTGAAGCTACCTTCTTCAAAGGTCTGGTTATCAAAGCCCGTTGGTTTGACCCCGCGACCAAAGGCCGCCACAGACATGCCCATGCCACGAGTGATTTGTGGAGTTTGGCCGGTTAGGCCGAAGGTATCCGGATAGTAACCTAATTGTTCGCCCTTAACCCCCCAGCGTTTGAGATCCTGATAACCAATCAGACCGTTACGAACCGTTGCCTCGCCACTAATCAGGAAGGCATCCTGCAAGATATAGAAGGGCCCAATCCGTAATTTACCGGACTGAACGGCCGCCTTAAGGCGCGCTTCTTGATGGGGACGAATTTGTAGATAGTCGGCCAAGGTGATAGTCTGGCCATCCAGGTGGAAGTAACGGTAGTCTGGATCTGTGTCGAATAGGTCTAGGACTTGATCAATCAAGTCGACTAAACGTAGGTGGTGTTCTTCAAAGGGAAGATACCATTCCCGATCCCAGTGGGAGTGGGAAATGATATGAACGGTTTTCTTGCTCATTTTATTGCCTCATGTCTTTCTAGCGTTTAACGCGAATATCGAAGTAGTCTAAGAGGAGTTCGCAGAACATCATATTAGACCAGGAGAACCACTCCCGGGTGTAACGACTGTCATCGTCCACGTGGAAGGATTCGTGCATTTGGTTAGTGCCGGCGTCCGTATTGACCAGCAAGTCTAAAATCCGAGCCTTCTCTGCCTTATGGCTGGTCGTCAAGCCTTCCATAGAGAGGGAAATTGGCCAGATATATTGATCCCAGGTATGGGAGGAGCCCAAGCCACTAGCTAATTTGCCACTGTAGTAGTAAGGGTTCTCTGGCGACAGAACGGTCTGGCGTGTGGCTACATAGATCGGATCATCTTCTGAACAGAAGCCTAGGTAAGGCAGGGAAAGTAAGTTTGGCACATTGCCATCATCCATGATGCTGGCATTGCCTAAACCATCCACTTCGTAAGCATAGACTGCTTGACCTTGGGCGTTTTGAATAATCCCATAACGCTCAATGCCGGCCTGGATTTGATCCTTAAGGGTAGCCGCTAGTTCGATTTCTTCTTGGCTCAAGCCCAAGAATGGCGCCAATTCTGCCACATAGCCCAAGACCACGCTGGCAAATTGGTTGGATGGCACCAGGTAGTGGTAGGTGCAACGGTCATCACTTGGCCGGAAGCCAGACCAGGTCATGCCGGTGTAGCCAACGGGTGAGCCCTTGCCATCAAATGGTAGGGTATCTTCTTGGCGGTCGGTGTCACGCACAAAGCGATAAGGACTAGACCCTGCATGGTCTTGCTCTGTGCGCCAGAGGTCTAGAATGGTCACCAAACCCTTGCGGACAGTCTCTGTTAAGTGGTCGGTCCGGCCACTATTGACATAAAGTAGGTAAGCTAACTGAATGGCATAGGCCAAGCTATCAATTTCGTATTTGCGCTCCCAAATCCAGTCATTCATTTGTGTGTGGTCGGTCGCTCCGTGGCCTTGGCCATTTGGTTCTTGGTTGAAGGCATTGGTATAAGGGTCAATTAAGATATAGCCAAATTGGCGCTCGACTAAACCGGCAATCATGTCGTAGATGTCCTCGTGCTCCTTGGCTAAGACTAGGTAAGGCCGTACTTGTGCGGTCGAGTCACGCAGCCACATAGCCGGGATATCCCCGGTCACCACGAAGGTGCTGCCATCTTCTAGGCGTTCGATGGTGGTCTCTAGGGTATTTAAGAAGCACTCATGAAAGACCTCAGCCCAACGGGGATTGACTGCCCGGGCTTGATCACAAATCTTTTCCATATATTTTTTTAATTCAGTTGATACTGGCATTGCCATTTTTCTTCCTCCTCATCACGAATCGAGTCTCCTCTATCCTCTATTATTGCTAAGCGCTTACCCTAAATCAAGTCTTGTCACAGACTTCTCTATTTTTTGCTAAAACAACTATAATTTGTTAATATAAGCCCCTCAGAAAAACAGCAAAAAACCCCGCGAAAGCCTTTCCTTTGTGCTATACTAACATTAGCAGCTGATAAGGAGGTTCCCATGGCTGATTCTACTATTCCATCTTTTCTGCGGCCCACCAAGAAGTCTAGTCTCTTAGTGCTGGCCCTCTATACCTTTATTTTTAGCTTTTTGATGCCAGATGCTGGAAGCCTCTGGTCTGATTACGGCCAAATTTTAAGTAAACAAAGCTACCTAATGACCGACTTTACGGCCATGGGGATGGCGGCTACCTTCTTCAATGTGGCTTGCCATTTCGTTATTGCCTACATCCTGGTCTACACCAACACGCGGTCACGTCTCAATGGTCTGCAAGCGGCAGCCGCCGGTATCTTTGCTGGCCACGCCCTTTTCGGGACCCATGTCTTGAATATCCTGCCTATTATTTATGGGGTCTACCTCTATAGTCGCTGGACCGGCCAATCCTTCGGCTCCTTGACCACGGTCAGCCTCTTCGCCACTTCGGCGGCGCCTTTTATCTCCTTCTGGGCCATCGCACCTGGCTTGTCCTGGTGGTCGCTAATTTTGGCAGCCCTGATTGGGACTGGCGTCGGCTTTATCTCGGCGCCTTTGGCTGAGCAATACCTTAAGTTCCACCAAGGCTTTAACCTCTATAACTTTGGCTTCGCCATGGGCCTTATCGCCATGTTCGGGACTATCAGCTTCCGCTACTTCAAGCTAGAGGCGCCTAGCCTCAGCATCCTCAATCAAGAGCATCATGGCCTCTTAGTCCTCTATCTGCTAGGCATCTTGCTAGGGCTCTTTGGCCTAGCAGCCTTCAAGCGGACAGAAGTCAAAGCCAACTACGGCAAACTCTTGCGCCGGGCCGGGCGGACACCGGATGACTTCCTAGCTCACTTCGGCTTCGGAACGGCCGCCTTCAATATGGCCCTTAACGGTAGCCTCTACTTGTTGATTGCCCTGGTCTTGGGTGTCCAATTCAATGGCCCTATCCTGGGCGGCATCTTAGGGGTCATGGGCTTCTCCGCCTTCGGTAAGCACCCGCGTAACTGCCTGCCTATCTCAGCCGGCATTCTGCTAGCTGCCTTATTGCTAGGCCAAGATCCCGCCCAATCCTCGGTTTGGGTGCCTATCTTATTTGGGACCACCCTAGCGCCAATTGCTGGACATTATGGCATCATTTATGGTGCAGTCGCAGGCTTTTTGCATTATAATGTAGTGAGTATGGTCTTTAGCTTACACGCAGGCATGAGCCTCTATAACAACGGCTTTGCGGGTGGCTTTGTCGCCGCCTTCCTGGTACCCATCTATGATACCCTGCGCAGCAACCATCACGCTTATGATGATTAGAAGGAGCCCCCTATGAATATCGAAAAACACAAAGCAACGCGTATTATGAAGGAGATTGTCTCCTATTTCTTAGACAATGGCCTCAATGATTTTAACCTGGACTTTAAGGCTAGCAACCAAGTCATTGAAATAACGGTCCAAGCGCCCTGCCAGGCCGAACCCGCTAGCTTCCAAGAGCTACTCAAGGATTTACAAAGTCCGCGGGAAATCGAAGTGGACGAATACTTCAATGCCCTCCTGGGTAGTCACTGCTCCGGCCATGACTACAGCTTCCTGGGCAAGGCCATCGACGAAGCCCAGGGTGGCTTCCAAGACGGCGTCTTGACCCTTACCATCAGACGATACAAAATCAAATAAATTAGTTACTAGTAGAAAGGATTGTTTCCCCCATGGATTTTCTCCGCATGCCAGCCTATCAACTCTTCTTACATCCGATTACGGGTGGTGCCATCTGGGGCTATGTGCTCGCCATGATTTATCTGCGCTATGTCCGTCGCTTCCCACAATACAAACCGCACTTCTATGGCGCCTTGGCTATCTTGATTTATGTGGCCCCTCTCTTCTTAACCCAGCACATCACCTTCACGCATGGTGTGTCCTGCGGATTGGCCTATGTCCTGACCCGTCTCTATGACTATGATCGGTCACAAGTTGCTAGCTAAATAGACTCGAGCTCCTCTTGAGGGGCTCTTTTTTGTGGCTAGCTCGATAAGATTTGAGGTAAAAATATTTTGGGGCATTTTAACTTTATCTGAATATTTTCGGGATGGCTATTGATGCGACAAGCATATCAGGAAACTCTATAAACTTCTTGGTTTTCAGTTTTTTGATGTGAGTTGTGGTTAACCACAACTCGATGCCAAATATTGATTAGCAAGATTGTTTTGATTTGGAGTTAGCGCCTATCCGTTATGCGTGCCTTTGGTCTTTAAACCTAAACTAGCTATCTGGCAGCGCCAGTCTTCCGCCTGGCTAGGCTATTTTTAACAAAAATTATTCTGGCCATTTTACATTTCTAGCCATATTATTCCGATAAACATTGATAGCACAGCAATAATAGACACCACCATCACTTTCTTGTTTTTCAGTATCTTTATGCGAGTTCGGGTTAACCCGAACTCAACGTAAAATGTTGAAAAGCAAGATAATTAAATTCTCGGTCTTTGTGGCGAGAACCCGTGATTGTCTTTCGGCATTAAAACCTAAAGCAGGCATTGGGAGCTGGACCGGCTCTAGCCTGGCCAGGCCAGTCTTCCAACAGATTTCTCGCCGTCTAACTCTCTCTTTTGTCCCAAACATGAGCCTTGTCTCCACTAAAAAATACTTGGACTAATTTAAGTTTCTCAATGTTTTCTACACTTTGCTATTGATATAAAGGCAATAAAATCTTCCCCTATGACTTTCTTGCTTGTCAAGATTACCCACCCAGTTCGGGTTAACCCGAACTAGGCCTAAAATATTGAAGAACAAGATGACGATAACCCGCCCTCCGGTCTCCGAGAATTCGTCCCTTCTCTTTCCTTGAAGGTCCTGAATCTTCAAGGTATAATGATAGAGACACTGATAGAAAGGAATCGCCTACTATGATTCTACTACAAGCCAATGACCTGGCTCGGCGCTTTGCCGATGACACCCTCTATGAAGGGGTCTCCTTCAATATCCAAACTCAAGACCGCATTGCCCTAGTGGGCCGTAATGGGGCCGGCAAGTCCACCCTGATTAAGCAAATCATGGGCGAGGAGCCAATCTCGGACGGTTCCATCACCAAGGCCAAAGGCCTAAAAATCGGCTACCTGGCCCAACATGTTCGGACCGAATGGAACGACAGCCTGTCCATCTGGGATACCATGCTAGCGGTCTTCCAGGAGACTTTGGCCCTACGCCAGACAGCTGAGGAAGCCGCCATGCGACTAGCTGAGCTGTCTGATGACACCCAAGCGCCAGCCTACCAGGCTGCCTTGGAGCGCTACGACCAACTCCAGGAGGCCCTAACCCAACGCAATGCCTATGCTATTGAGTCCGATATCCGGACCGTTCTACACGGTTTCCGTTTCTACGAAGCTGACTATGCTACGCCGGTCAGCCAATTATCCGGGGGACAGCGGACCCGTCTGGCCCTGGCCCGCATCCTGCTCATGGACTATGACCTGCTGATTCTGGACGAGCCGACCAACCACTTAGATATGACCACCCTAGCCTGGTTAGAAACTTACCTGACTGGCTACAAGGGTGCCCTCCTCCTGGTTTCCCACGACCGTTATTTCCTGGATAAGGTGGTCAACCAGGTCCTAGAACTGCGCCATCATCGCCTTCACACCTACAAGGGCAATTACAGCTACTATGTGGAAGAGAAGGCCCTGCGCCTAGCCGCGGAAGAGAAGGCCTATGCCGCTCAACAAGCCACCATTCAAAAACTCGAGGACTTCGTCCAACGTAACCTGGTGCGGGCGTCAACGACCAAAAGGGCCCAAAGTCGCCGCAAGCAGTTGGAGAAAATGGACCGCCTAGAAAAGCCTAAGCAGGACAAGCAGGCGCCACGCATCCAGTTTCTGGCGGCCAAGGATTCCGGTGAAGATGTCCTCGCCGTCGACCATTTGGCGGTGGGCTATGAGGCAACGCCGGTCGCCCAGGATCTCGACCTCCAGGTCCGACGCCAAGAAGCCATCGCCCTAGTGGGGCCTAACGGGGTCGGCAAGACCACCTTGCTCAAGACCCTGATTGGCCAACTGCCCGCCCTGGCAGGGACCTATCGCTTTGGGACGGGCGTCCAAATCGGCTACTACGACCAGAACCTGGTCTTGCCTGACGAGAATTTGACCGTCTTAGAAACCCTCTGGCAGGCTCATGACACCACTGACGAGAAGGTCATTCGGACCATTCTTGGCAGCTTCCTCTTCTCCGGCGATGACGTCCTCAAGAAGGTCTCCATGCTGAGCGGGGGCGAGAAGGCCCGGCTCAGTCTAGCCCTCTTAGCCACTGAGCACGACAACACCCTGATTCTAGACGAACCGACCAACCACTTGGATATCGACAGTAAGGAAGTTCTGGAAGATGCCTTGATTGCCTTCGATGGCACCCTGCTCTTCGTCTCCCACGACCGTTATTTCATTAACCGACTGGCGACGCAAGTAGTCGAAGTCACCCCACAAGGCGTCAAGACCTACCTAGGCGACTACGACTACTATCAGGAGAAGAAGGCTGAAGAAACCTTGATTGCCCAGAGCCAAGCTAGCCAGGCAAGCACTGAGCCTAAGACAGCCAATTCAGCTAATCCGGCCCAGCAAGACTACCAAGCCATGAAAGAAGCCAAGCGTCAACGCCGCCGCTTGGAAGAAGCCGTGGATCAGGCAGACGCCAGCCACGCCCAATGGGAGGCTCGCATCGCCCAACTCCACACCCAGATGGAGACGGCTGCCCTGGCCAATGACCAGAGCCAACTAGCCCAGCTCCACCAAGACCTGCAAGAGGCAGAAGCTGCCCAACTTGAGGCCTTAGAAGCCTGGGAAAGCGCCAGCCTGGCCTTGGAAGACTTCCTGTCCTAAGTTTAGAAGCTGCCCATTATATCATATATGATATATCGGGAAATCAAAAAGGCACTGAGACTTAAATCTCAGTGCCTTTTTATACTATCTCTTATTACCAGAGTTAGACATATATAAGATATTGAATAGGCTATAGGCAAGATAATGTTCACTAAACTGATAATTTAAGAACTATTAATGGCACTCAGTCTCCAATATTGCAGTAAATTGCTAATCTCATCTTGCTTGCTTTATCATATTCTGAATAGCCGAATCTATATCAAATACTGTATTTTCTCCGTCATTCCATCTATCCCAAAAATTAATGGTCGAACTTTTTGGAGCCTCACCAGGTCTATCTAAAAGTATTTTAGTTGGTAATTTTATAGAATCTCCCACTACAATGCATTCTCCAACATCTAAATTGGGCAATGTTTCTACTAATCCTACTAACGAATCTGTGAGCATAGTAGATACGGCTGCTTTGTCTCGATCATTAGTAATTTTCAAACTAATGATATTATTACACTGCGAAATAATGGTTGTATTCAACTCTGCTGGTCTCTGCGAAACTATAACTAAAGATACTCCGTATTTTCTCCCTTCTTTTGCAATTTTCTCAAAAATCTCAAGGGATTTATTTTCTACTGCTTTCAACTTTTGCGAGTCTCTAGGCATATATATATGCGCCTCATCACAAATCAATGCTAACGGATGTCTTGTGTGATTTTTTGTAGGAGACATCCAGAATTGAACATCATAAACTAATCTTGTTACAATCCCCATGACTATCGAGAGCATATCAGAGGGAACCTCAGATAAATCAATCACTTTAATTTTTTTACTGTGATCCATAATTTCTGAAACAAACTTATTCAAATACGACGACTCTTGCGTGTCTTTCTCATTGAAAATGAAACTGTATTTCTTATCATCTATTTTTGTTTGCAATCTAGTAATTAGATTAGTTAATTTGCCAAAATACTGCCCTTGCTTTGTTTTCTCTAGCCCTTTCTTTTCCCCTACTTTATATTGTTCTCCGGTCAATTCCACCTTCACATTCTCATCTTCCAAATATTCTTTTAGTGCAATAGCAGAAAACGGAATTGGCGTATCCGCCGTGATAATGTCTGCGGTAAGATCCGGCATCTTGGCATTAATATACTGCTTCTTATTCTCTAGGATATATTTTATGATGACCGCCCTCTGGTTTGATGCTGTTCCCTCTGAAGATTCAATAAATAAGGAGTGAATCTCCTCGTAATTAAAAAACCAAAGTGGTATATGCAAACCGTCTTCTGTGTCATTAATTTTAATCTGTTTAGCGTACGATAATTCGTTGTACTCACCATGTAGGTCAAATACGATAAGATTAGAATAATCTAATATATTTGCCTTTTCTAAAATATTAGCTACAGTATAAGACTTACCACTACCTGTACTACCTACAATACATGCATGACGTTGGAAAAATCTATTACCATCTAATATCGCTGCAACAGATTTATTACTAGCATATTTTCCAATTACTAATTTTTGAGAGTTTTCTGTACCACTATCCAGCGAATTCATAATGATTGATAAGCAATCTCCATCTGCTAGATAAACATCACTATTAATCTCAGGGTATGTGTTTACCGCACGTTTAAAAACATGTTGATGTGACACCCCCTCTCGGTTATAAAAGGTCCCTACTAATGTTACAGTACAGTAGTTATATGAATATACCAACTCAATATTATCATCATTCTCATCTTCGTTAACATCTACTCTTTTCTTACTAACCTTTGTAACTATTCCGATTAGTTTCTCGTCAGCATTATTCCCAGCCATAACAAGTAAGTCGTTGATTTTTAAGTTATTAAGCAATTGTTCATCTGCTACATAAATCGTTACTTTCTTTGTATCTACAGCTTGAACTGTACCAACTAGTTTAGTAAAATAATCCTGAATTTTACTCATTTTTGAGCTCCTTATCCTATAAATATGTCGGCAAACACATCTATATTCCATAATTCTGTACTTAATTTGTATTTTTGCTTTTTATATATCATATAAGAGTGTGAGTAACTTAAGTTATCACCACTAACGCCTTTGTAAATCAGTGTCCAATTATCATTGCTCATAGCTTTATCTACTATTTCCTGTTTTATGTCTCTCGTTAAGATGATTATATTCTTTGTTTTGCTGTCTAGCACAGAATTAAAATGTTCATCATTAAACCCATAGCCATAAATAAAGATGGAGAAGTCAGTATTTCTTGCGGTGATAATTTCGTTAAAAACTTCTCTATGTATCCTAAACAATTCATGTGTCATTCCATATTGGTATTTCATGCCCCCCGGAGTGATTATTTCTATGTCTCCTTTATTTCTTTTAAGATAACCTACATCATTAATTTGTTTGACCGAACTCTCGCCATTTATCCAGTTAATTGATCCATGCGGCTTTAATAGCCTTATCATTGGGACAGAATTCGAATAGTAGTTACGTGGATTTCTTATTCTGTCTTCATTAAAGTACTGAAATATATTTCCCTCAAACCCTAGATTGGTTAGCAACTCTAATTTATCTGCAATTGTCTCAATAACCAAGTCATAGTTAGGTGTCATAATATCAATTATTCTATTCTGTACACTAACTGTTTCAGATAGATATCTAATGAGTTTTTCAAAGCCAGATTCCCTACCTAGAATCCCCTCTCTAGCTGCTAAATCAGATGACAGTATATATTCGGCAGTAATCTCTCGTATTTTTTCCACAAAATCCACTTCATCAGGTTTAATTTTTAGTAGAGCTGCCTCTAAACCATTGGAACGAACATCAGCCTGGTATTCGTTCCATTTTTCTAAGTAATCACTATATTCATTATTAAAATTTTTTTCTAACTCATCTGACAATCCCACCATACCAGCAACACCAAGGCTTATTGAAAGTCCTGTCCCTACTATTATTTTTGGAAAGGAGGTTCTAGATAGATATCTCTCCTTAATATCTGCATAAATTGTATTAAAGTTATCTCCATTGATGTCCAATTCTTCCATCTTCTTTATTTCCTTAAAAAAAAGGGTCAGAAATTCTGACCCTATTCTTTTTTAGTGGTGATGACCACATGCGCATTGATGCTTCATGTCTAGCACCATCCGACCTTGAATGGTGCCGGCTTCCATCTCAGCGAAGACAGCCGCCACATCATCCAGTGGGCGTTTTTGAACGATTGGGACAACCAAGCCTTCAGCCCCGAATTGGAAGGCTTCTTCCAAGTCTTTGCGGGTCCCTACCAAGGAACCGATGACTTCAATGCCGTCCAGAACGGCCTTAACGATTGGCAAGTCCATGGTTTCAGATGGCAGACCCACGGCTACCACTTTACCAGCGGCCCGCACGGCGTTGATGGCATCATTGAAGGCATCCTTGGATACGGCTGTTACCACCGCAGAGTGGGCTCCACCGAAATGTTCTTGAATGTATTCCGCCGTATTCACGTCCTTGGCGTTGAGGGCCACATCTGCCCCTACTTCTAAGGCCAAGTCCAACTTGTCTTGGTTGATATCAATGGCCACCACATGGGCATTGAAGACCTTCTTAGCATATTGTATAGCCAAGTTACCTAAGCCCCCGCAACCATAGATAGCAACACATTGGCCAGGCTTAGCATCTGCTACCTTAATGGCCTTATAGGTGGTAACCCCAGCACAGGTAATTGAAGAGGCTTGGGCAGGATCCAGACCTTCTGGCACCTTAACCGCATAGTCCGCTGTTACCAAACATTGTTCGGCCATACCCCCATCAACGGAGTAACCCGCATTTTTCACGCTACGGCAAAGGGTTTCGCGACCTGTTGTACAGTATTCGCAGCGACCACATCCTTGGAAGAACCAAGCAATACTTACTCGGTCGCCAACCTTCAAGCTGGTCACATCGGGTGCCACTTGAGTGACAATCCCAATCCCTTCGTGCCCGAGAATCCGACCTGGCACCTTACCAAAATCTCCATGGGCTACGTGCAAATCGGTGTGGCAAACCCCACAATATTCCACATCGACCAAGGCTTCCCCTGGGCCTACCTTAGGCGTTTCGCGTTCGACAATTTCTACTGTTCCATCACAGGCTTGACTTACTACTGCTGCTCTCATTGTTTGACTTCCTTTCTGTATTAACTTACTGATTTTTGGATGTGACGGTCGCACCTGCTCCCCTCCTTGGCTACCTGCGACTCGTGCCATATTTCACATTATATATTATAGCACTTTCTTGCTCAAAAAGCAAACGCTTACATTTTGACAAACATTACGCTTTGCATGTGAAATGACAAGGGCTTAAGACTAGGCTTAGCGGACCTTTCTGCGCAAAGTCTAGCCCTAAAGACCCACAAAAAAGCCTAGCTTATAGGAATAAGCCAGGCTTAGCATTGAGGCTGAGGGGACTAAATGTTTTTTGTAAATAAAGCGGATAGGCAGCTGCCCCAATCATGGCTGCATTGTCCCCACAGAGGGATAGGGGCGGAATCAAGACTTGCACATCAGGATAGCGACTGGCCAATTCTTGACTGAGACCTTGGCGGAGCCCACTGTTGGCGGCCACACCCCCGGCCAGAATAAATTGCTTAACAGGATATTGTTCCAAGGCCTTGAGGGTCTTGCCCACCAAGACATCGACGACGGCCTGCTGGAAGCTGGTGGCTAAATCAGCCGTCACTAGCTCCTGCCCCCTTTGCTTGGCATTATGAACTAGGTTCATGACCGCGCTCTTCATACCACTGAAGCTGAAGTCCAAGTTATCTTCCTGCAGCATGGCCCGTGGCACTGGATAGGTATCCTGGCCTTGATGGGCCAAGGCATCCACATGCTTGCCGGCCGGATAAGGCAGGCCCAGCAAGCGCCCGACCTTGTCATAGGCTTCGCCGACCGCATCATCCTGGGTCTCCCCCACGACTTGATAAGTGGCATGCTCAGGCATATAAACCAACTCGGTATGGCCACCCGAAGCAATCAGGGCCAGCAGAGGAAAGGCCAGCTCCTGGCTGATTTGACTGGCATAGATATGGCCGGCCAAATGATTGACCGCAATCAAAGGCTTGTCATGGACCAAGGCCAAGGTCTTGGCGGCGGTAATCCCGACTAGGAGGGCGCCGACTAGTCCAGGCCCCTGGGTCACCGCAATGGCATCAATGTCCTGCCAAGTGACGCCGGCTTGTTCTAGGGCCAGACGGGTTACCTGACTGACTTGTTCCACATGATGGCGGCTGGCTACCTCTGGCACTACCCCGCCAAAGCGGATATGACTTTGGACCTGGGAAGCCACCACATTGGCTAAGATGGTCTGGCCGTCTTCGACAATGGCCACACTGGTCTCATCGCAAGACGATTCAAAGGCCATAATCCGAACTTTTTGACTCATGAAGGCTCCCCCTCCTTTTCTGATAGACTTAGCAATTTCTGCATAATGACCGCATCATCCACCGGATCCTGATAGTAACGCGGCCGGACGATTAAGATTTCAAAGCCAGCCTGTTGGTAGAGGCCCAGGGCTGCTGCATTAGCCTGGCGGACTTCCAAGAAGACATGGCGGATGCCCCGATGGGCTAGTTGATTTAAGACAAAGTCTAGGAGCTGGCGCCCCAGTCCCTGACCTCGCAAGTCAGGTCGGATATAGACTAGGTTGAGGGTGGCTTCATCCAAGACATGGTGGAGGCCGACATAACCCAGCACCTGATCATGGTCTAGCAGCAGGTAATACTCGGCTTGGTCCAGTTGGAAGTCGCCCCGACTCTGGGCTTCATTCCAGTGCAAGGCCTGATTGCCTTCAATAATGACCTGACGGAAGGCCTCGGGTAGCTGGGCCCCGGTGAAGGGCACCACCTGATAATGTTTGCTGTCCATGCCGACACCTCCTATTGCTGACAGTCGTAGACCATGAAGAGGGCGTCCTCCTGCATGGTGTGGTAGTAGTTGGGCACTAGGCGATCAATTTCAAAGCCTAGCCCCTGATAAAGGGCTTGAGCGGCCTGGTTGGTCGCCCGAACCTCTAAGGTCACCCGCCGGCTGCCGATTTGGCTGACGCAACGACACCAGCGTTGCACCAGGCGACGGGCATAGCCCTGGCGCCGAAAGCGCGGGTGGATGAAGAGATGGCTGATGTGGGCGGTCTTTTGCTGGCAACGGCCAGAAATCAGGCCCTGAATATGGCCATCGATTTCTAGCACCCAGTAGATGGCATAGAGATTATAACGGAAGTCGGTCCGGAAATCCTTGAGGGTCCAGGCCAGAAAGCCGTCATAGCAGAGTTCTTCTAAGGCCACTAGCTCAGGCAAATCCTCTTCGACTAATGGGCGTAGATAGGCCCCCGCACCCAGGGGCTGGGGCGGGAACTGACTGATGTCAAGAGCCGCATGACGCTTGGGTGGCGTCTGACTCGCTTCCTGGGAATGGCGACCTAGCACCTGCTCCTGCCAGAACTCACGAATAATAGTGGATAAGTGCTGCATGGTCGACACTGGTGCCTCCTTCTTTGGCTAGCCATTCCTGTTCCGCCAGGGTCAAATGGCCATAGACAGGCTCTAAGAGGGCCGGCTCTGCCACCCGCTCATGGGCGACTTGCTGGAACTTGTCGGTATGAGGATAGGCAGTCCAGCCTTCCACCGTCTTAAGGCTGATATCTGGCAAGGCCTGGCCAAAGGCCTCAGCGAAAGGCGCCAGATGCTGGCCTATCATCAGGACTTGGGCTCCGGCCTGCAAATATTGGCTAGCCTCCGAGCTCAGCCAGGTCTGCCAGTCGGCATGGCAATCCGCCGTCACCGCCACCAGACCCTGGTTTGTCTGCTGATAGAGAGCCGTGTAGGCTGACAAGCGGCGGGCATCCATGAGGGGGATAATGTAGTCTCCCACTGGAACACGGACTTGGGCTGCTAGCAGGGCCAGGGAAGACATCTGATAGAGGGCTAGACCCAGACTGTCAGCCCAGGTTTTAGCTAGGGTCACCCCAATCCGCACGCCGGTATAAGAGCCGGGTCCTACCCCCACATAGAGGCTATCCACGGCTTGGCGGTCCACATTGCAATCCTCCAGCAATTGGGCCACAACAGGCACCAAACGCTCCCCATGCTGTCTGCCAGCCGCTAAGCTGGTGTGCCCTAGCACTCGGTCCGCATCATCTATGACTGTCACTGACAGTGCCTCCGTCGCCGTATCTAATGCAAGCTTGGCCATGCCGCTCGCCTCCTTCTCTGATTTATCACCTATCTATTTTAACACAATGTGACCAGCAACTGAAGAGGCCAACACATCTCTGTGCTGTCTTTATAACATTCTTTCCCTAGCCCTTTAGTCGACTTCTAGGACCTGAGACCTGTTCTTAGTCAATAAAGCTTATTGTCGTTCTAACCTACCTATGGTATGATGGCATTAATTAAGATGCCGATAGTAGAGATTCGCATTAGAGCGAGACTCCATTATTTTCCCATATGTCTAATCCCCACATTTTCAATCCTGGAGGGATACTATGTTTAAGACCAAACGCATTCTGATTTCAATTATTCTCGCCATGCTCTTATTGATTGGCTTTCAAATCTACAGATATCAACAAGATAGAAATACCGCTGAGATTGAAATGATTCAGGTGCTCCATGACAAGGATGTACATGCAGAAATTGAAAAATTTCTAATGTCAAGAGACCCTAACGCTCTGACAAGCAAAGGAAAAATTAAGTCCTATCAAATAGACTATCATACAGCTCATCTGAATCCTATGGGCGGAATTGGATTTACTGTTTATGTTAACGATGACCACACAATTTCTTTTAGTTCTATCCTTAGTAAATATGGACCATCAGGGATTTACGGACTTTCAACAGCAGAGTCTAACGAGTTTCAACGCTTAGTAGGGATTGAAAAATATGAATAGAATATCTGAGCAAGGATACATGATAATTTCTAAGAAACAATGAGAGCCTCTCAAAATAGGGAATCCTTATATCTGCTAAGGAGGATATAGAATGTTTAAGCAAACTCGAAAGATGGTTACCATCAGCCTTTTAATATTATTCGCCATTATCTGCTTCCCTCTTTATCGATACCATCAGGCTCAACAAGAGATTGAGGCAGAAATCAATCGCACCATGCATAGTCCCGCTGTACACGCGGAGATTGAAGGTTTCTTGCTCAAAGAAGACAAGCAAGCCCTAACCAGTAAGGGAAAAATCCAATCTTACGAGATTGACTACTCCTCTGCCAGACCAAATCCTATGGGCGGAATCATGTTTACAGTCTATATTAATGGAGACCGAGAGATCTATCTAAAATTCGCCCTGTCGAAACATACGAATAGGGAGGACTCTTCTCAATCCTCTGAAAATAGATTTAGCTATAGCGTATCCATCTCAGAAAAATTCCAACAGTTAGTAGGCAAATAATAAGAAAAAGCGTTGGCAGCCTCAAGGCTCCAACGCTTTTTTTATCTACTCTATCAATAGACTGGCTTATTTTACTTGTGCTGCTAAGGCATCGTGAACAAATTGTACTTCGGTCCCGATAATGACTTGCACGTTCTTTTTGTTAAGGACACGCGTTGCAACAGCACCGGTAGATTTGATCTTAGCTTCGTCAACCTTGCTAGTATCAGCTAGGGTTAAACGTAAGCGAGTAGCACAGTGGTCAGTTGCTTCAATGTTGTCCTTGCCACCTAAACCTTCAATTAATAAAGGAATGTTGAAGTCGCTAGCTTTAACGGTCATGTTAGCATCGCCTTCAGTGGACTCATCTTCTTCACGACCTGGAGTGGTGAAGTTGAATTTCTTGATTAAGAAGTCGAAGACCAAGAAGTAAACCGCGAACATTACCACACCTAAGACAATCAAGAGCCAAGGATTGTTAGCCATTGGCAAGCGGCTAGTTAAGATAAAGTCAATCAAACCAGCACTGAAGTTGAAACCTGCAGTAGCATGTAACAAGGCTGCAATTGTCAAGGATACCCCTGTTAAGACAGCGTGCACCAAGTAAAGAACAGGTGCTAAGAACATGAAGGAGAATTCAAGTGGCTCGGTAATCCCAGTTAAGAAGGAAGCCAAGACAGCCGCTACTAAGAGAGCTGCTACAGCTTTTTTCTTGCTGTCTTTGGCATTGCGGTACATTGCCAAAGCAGCCCCTGGTAAACCAAACATCATGACTGGGAAGAAACCAGCTTGGTACATACCAGTTTGACCTAGAACCCCAGTGTTACCCCAGAAGTTCCCGATATCGTTAATCCCAGCTACGTCGAACCAGAATACAGCGTTGAGGGCATGGTGTAAACCAACTGGAATCAAGAGACGGTTGAAGAAACCATAGATACCAGCACCGATTGCGCCCAAGCCAACAAATGACTTACCAAAGGCTACTAAAGCACTGAAGACTGCTGGCCATACGAAGAGCAAGACAAGGGCAGCAAGTGATGCTACAAGACCTGCCATGATTGGCGCAGAGCGACGACCGCTGAAGAAACCTAGAGCGGTTGGTAATTTAACATCTTTGAAACGGTTGTACATTTCCCCACCGATGATCCCTGATAAGATCCCGATGAAGGCGTTAGTGCTCTTAGAGAAAGCCAAAGCTACTTCTTCTGGTTTTACCCCTTGTAATTGAGCTACAACATCCTTAGATAGGATAGTCGTGATAATTAAGAAGGCGACCAAACCACTGAGACCGGCTGCCCCGTTCTTGTCTTTGGCTAAACCAACAGCCAAACCAACGGCGAATAAGAGTGGAATTTTGTCGATTAAGACTAAACCTGCTTGAATCAAGAAGACTGCTACTGGGTTGGTCCCGGTTTGGCCTGGAACACCTAAACCAGCAGGGCTAATCCAGTAACCAATCCCCATTAAAATGGAAGCTACTGGTAAGATGGCAACAGGTAGCATCAAAGAGCGACCCATTTTTTGTAAATATGACATCATTGTTTTTTCCTACTTTCTATTTATCTTAATACTGATTGTCCCATACGGAAATAAGTATGTCGCTTCCCTCTAATTGCTAGCGACAAGGCCAGAATATTCTCTGGATCTGGCATGCGTCCGTAGGAACCATCGCCAATGTGATGAATATCTGTACCCACGCGTTTGTTGGCTAGCGCAAATTCGCGAATGGTCCCACTATCGGCACTTTCCTGACTGGTGCCAATGGTTGAGATAACTAAACCGCCCAAGTCCTTGACCTGATCGGCAATCCGCGCCACCTGGTCTTCTCTGACACCCGGCACGGTCCCCACACTTGGAATCAAGACGCCATCCGCACCTGCTGCCATGTAGGCTAACAAATGCGCTTCCGAGACCACCTTCTCGCCGGTCCCGGCACTGTGCATCTTACCTGCAAAGACCAGTCCCTTGAAATGCTGCTTAGCTAGCCGCACCGTGGCTTCAATGCCCTGATGACTAACCCCTGTCGAAGGGTTACCCGTCAAGACCAAGAAATCAAATCCCTCTCGGTTAGCGGCTTGGAAGTTCTCTACCGTGGCACGTCGGCCCTCCGGTAGGTCAATCCAGTCTTCTAGCGCTTCAGCACTTGGATCAACCGGTTCTAAGTTCAACCCCATAGGTCTACCGGTTAATTCCTTGAGATAGACAATGGGCGCGTCCATTGCGGGCAAACTATGGATAAATTTGGTGGATAGATCATATTCATTCAATAATAGCATATCCGCACTAAATGCCCGCATCATCTCCGCATTGCTCACCCCTTCAATTAGCGGTGCCTTAGTGACTACTGTTTCCGCCAAGATAATACGGCCTTCGCTAGCCTTAATGGCTTGTTTTAGTTCCGCGGCTGTCAAAGTTTTGACCTCACTGGCTGTGCAAGACAACAAACGTTTATGAGCCATGCTTCTCCTCCTTTCCAGATATTTTTTAAACGCATTCATTGATACGTCTTGCCTTCATTATAGTCCTGAAACCCCTTAATGTAAAGCCTTTCCGCTCCAAATTAAGCACATCACTAATTGAGATAAATTTCAGCTTAATTTTGACTGTCATTCTTAAAGGCAACACTTGGGCGATAAAACTATAAGCTATCTAATCCGCACTATTGTGACACTTTTTTGTCTAGTCTAATTACAAAAATAAGGTTAGGACAAAATCCTAACCTTATGGGCTTATTGATTAAATTGACTTTGATAGAGCTCGTAGTAGAAGCCCTTGGCTGCCAAGAGACTGTCGTGATTGCCTTGTTCTACAATCTGGCCATCATGTAAGACCAGAATCTTATCGGCTTCCTGAATGGTCGACAGACGATGGGCAATAACGAAGCTGGTCCGGCCCTCCATCAGACGGCTCATGGCCTTCTGAATGAGGAGCTCCAGACGGGTATCCACTGACGAAGTGGCCTCGTCCAGAATCAGAATCTTAGGATCTGCCAGCAAGGCCCGGGCAATCGTCAGCAGTTGCTTCTGACCCAAGGAGATATTGCTAGATTCCTGGTTCATCTTCATATTGTAACCACCTGGCAAGGTCCGGATAAAGTGGTCCACGTTGGCGGCCTTGGCTGCTTCCACGATTTGTTCGTCAGTAGCGTTTAAGTTACCGAAACGCAGATTGTCCTTAATGGTCCCTTCATAGAGCCAAGCATCCTGGAGCACCATGCCAAACTGCTGGCGCAATTCCTGACGTGGCAAGTCCCGGATATCCAGGCCATCCACTTGAATGGCCCCCTGAGTCACATCATAGAAGCGCATGAGCAGGTTAATTAGGGTTGTCTTACCGGCGCCCGTTGGCCCGACAATGGCAATCATTTGACCCGGCTCGACTTCTAGGTTGAAATTACGAATCAGAGGCTTATCTTCCTGGTAGTGGAAGGCCACGTCCTGGAAGCTGACCCGCCCTGTCAGCGGTCCTGCCAAATGAGCCTTAGCACTGACTACTTCCTCTGGCGCATCCATCAATTCTAGAATCCGGTCCAGGGAAGACTTAGCTGACTGCAAGGCACCTGTCAGCTGGGTGATCGTCTGAATCGGTTGGTTGACCTGCCAGACATACTGGACGAAGGCTTGCAGGTTACCGATAGTCAGCACCCCTTGCAAGACGGCCAAGCCCCCCAGCAACGCTAGGAGCAAGTAGGTCATGTGGGAGATGAAGCCTACCAGCGGCATGACCATCGAAGACACCATGGTCGCCTTAAAGCCTACTTGTTGTAAATTATGGGTAATGTCATAAAATTCCTGGGCGGATTGTTCTTCCCGGCCATAAAGCTTGATGACATTGAAACCTGTTAGGTTCTCCTGGACAAAGCCATAGAGGCGACCTAAGGCGTCGGCCTGGCCTTTGAAATAAGGCTGAGATAGAACCAGGATCTTCTTAGCCACCCAATAAGACAGTGGCATAGAGATAATGACCACTAAGGCTAAGCTTGCGTTAAGCCAAATCATCATGGCTATCACCAAACCAAGGGTGAAGACGGCATTGACAATTTGGAGTAAACTCTGCTGCAAGGCATTGGAAACGGACTCCACATCACCAGTCATACGGCCTAAGAGGTCACCAAATTGATGTTGGTCCACATAGGAGACCGGCAAGCGGTTGAGTTTCTGGTTCATGGCCTGACGCAGATCCCGAATGGTCCCTTGGACGGCATTGGTGATGGCCACGTTGGCTAGATAGGCAGACACTTGATAGGTCAAGCCACGGAAGAAGTAGATGACCAGAATCCAGCCAATATAGGAGTAATTGAGGCTAGCGCCCGGCACCTTTTGCAGGATGGCCACACTGCCCCGCGAGATTTCCGTCAGGGCCAAACCCCAAATGAAAGGTTCCAAGACGGAGGCAATGTCACTCACAATGGTCAAGAGGATTGCCCAGAAATAAGACAAGCCATATGGCTTCATATAAGGCAGGAGGCGCTTGATACTAGATACTTTTTTATTCATCTTACATGGCCTCCTCATCTAGACTGGCTTGCTTAAGCTGAGAATTGGCGATATCACGGTAAATCTCATTGCTAGCCATTAATTCTTGGTGGGTACCGCGACCCACGATTTCGCCCTTGTTGAGGACGATGATTTGGTCAGCATTCATAATGGTCCCCACGCGTTGAGCCACAATCAAGACGGCGGCCTCTTGGGTCACTTCCTTGAGCCGCTTACGCAGTTGGGCGTCAGTCTTATAGTCCAGGGCCGAGAAGGAATCGTCGAAGATATAGATATCAGGACGCTTCACTACGGCACGGGCAATAGACAAGCGTTGCTTCTGACCCCCTGACAGGTTGCTGCCACCCTCTTCCAGGAAGGCTTCATAGCGTTCAGATCGGCTATGAATAAATTCCCGCGCCTGGGAGATATCGCTGGCCTTCTCCAACTCGCCTTCACTGGCATTCCATTTACCATAGCGCAAGTTGTCGCCGATGGTCCCGGTAAAGAGCAGGGACTTCTGCGGAATAAAACCAATCTTCTGGCGCAAGGCCTTGAGATTGTAGTCACGGACATCGACGCCATCCACCAGGATTTTACCCAGGGTGACATCATAGAAGCGCGGAATGAGCTGAACCAGCGAGGACTTCCCGCTCCCGGTCGACCCGATAAAGGCGATAGTCTGGCCAGGCTTAACTTCAAAGCTAATATTATGAAGCACCGGACTCTCCGTCTCACCTGGATAGGCAAAGGTCACATTCTCGAAGGTCAGATAGCCCCGCGTTTCCGTCTCGGTCACTCCCTTGGGATTTGGATCAATAGAAATAGGTAGATCCATGACCTCCTGCAACCGGGCTGCCGATACGGCGGTCCGCGGATACATCATGAAGAGGTTGGCGAAGAGCATGAAGGAGAAGAGAGCATGGAAGGCATACTCCACAAAGGCTACCAGATTCCCCACTTGGAGTGAACCCTGAGCGATTGGCTCCAAGGCAAACCAAACAATGGCCACAATCATCCAAATCAAGATATGGACGAAGAGTGGGTTAGCCCAACCCATTAATTTGAAGAGGCGGGACGAGGTCTCGGTATAGGATTGGTTTTGCTCATCGAAGCGTTGCTCTTGGAAATCCTCGCGCGCAAAGGCCCGGATAACCCGCAAACCAGATAGGTTCTCGCGGGCATACTGGTTAATCTTATCTAGTGTCTTCTGTTGTTGCTTAGACAGGGGCGTCGACTTTCTGGCCAAAAACCAGATGGAAATGGCTAGCGGTGGCACCGCCAATAAAATCAACCAGGCCAGGGACGGGCTGGTTACCAGAATCATGACCATGGAAGATGCTATCATAAAGGGGGTAATCATCCCCAAACGCAGACTTTGGTCGGCAAATTGCATGAGGGCGAAGGCATCCGAAGTTATCCGGGTTACCAAACTAGAAATCCCAATCTGCTCATATTCATGGTGGGAGAACTGCTGAATTTTGTCATAGAGATCGTTACGCATCTCCCGAATCATCTCGGTAGTCAGCTTGCTGGCGGTGTAGGAGAGCAGGATGCGCCCTGCCACCCCGGCCAGAATCACTAGGAACATGATGACAGACCAGTAATAGAGACGGCTGACATCGTGAGGTAGGATGGCTTCGTCTACCATACGGGCTAGGATGGTCGGCAGGCCCAAGTTAACTAAGACAAAGAAAAAAGCCCCTAAGAAATCTAGAAACAAGAGCTTGGGTTGCTTGCGTAAATAACGCCAAATGTACTGCATATAGAACCTCCTTTTTGTTATTGATTGATTAAAATTCAAAAAATAGAGGCATCGACCGACCGGTCCTGCCTCCATTTATCTGCTTAATCCGCTTCTTATAAAGCTTTCTTAGCTTGTTCTACTAAAGCAGTGAATGCTGCTGCATCGTGAACTGCTAAGTCAGCCAACATTTTACGGTTCACTTCAACGCCAGCTTTCTTCAAGCCGTTCATTAAGACGCTGTAGCTGATCCCGTTCATACGAGCTGCCGCGTTGATACGGGTAATCCATAAACGACGGAAGTCACGTTTTTTCTGACGACGGTCACGGTAAGCATACATGTAAGATTTCATTACTTGTTGCTTAGCGGTCTTGAATAAGAGATGTTTGGCACCGTAGTAACCTTTAGCTAATTTTAATGTACGTTTACGACGTTGACGGGTAACGTATCCACCTTTAACACGTGGCATAGTAAATTCCTCCTTGGTTCTTCTCTAGTATTATAATTGCGAAATTTGTTGTTTAATACGTTTGTAGTCTGAATTAGATACTAAGTCAGCTTGACGTAATTGACGACGTTGTTTCTTAGTTTTACCATGGAAACGGTGGCTAGTGAAAGCGTGTGAACGTTTCAATTTACCTGAACCAGTCTTCTTAACGCGTTTTGCTAAACCGCGGTGTGTTTTTTGTTTTGGCATGGGAATTCCTCCTATAAAAAGATTAGTCTTGTTGCGCCGCTTGGGCTAATGGGGCTAGCACGATGAACATGCTGCGACCTTCCATTTTTGGTCGAGCTTCAACCGTTGACACATGGCTTGTGTCATCAATGAAGTCTTCCAATACGTCTTGACCCAATTCCTTGTGGGTGATGGCCCGCCCGCGGAAACGAATGCTGGCTTTGACCTTGTCACCATGTTCGAGGAACTTGATGGCCTGGCGTAATTTGGTTTGGTAATCATGGTCTTCGATACCAGGAGAAAGACGAACTTCTTTGACGGTTACGATCTTCTGATTCTTCCGTTGTTCCTTTTCCTTCTTCTGCATCTCATAACGGTATTTACCGTAGTCCATAATCCGAGCAACAGGTGGCTTGGCATTTGGTGAGACAAGTACTAGGTCAAGTCCGAAAGATTCTGCAATAGTGAGCGCATCATTAAGTGATTTGACTCCGATTTGTTCACCATTGTCTCCAATCACACGTAATTCACGTGCGCGGATATCTTCGTTAATGATCATTTCTTTAACGATGGTAGTCCACCTCCAGTTAGATTTCGAGCCTTACAAGAAAAAAACTAGCTTGTGTACACAAACTAGCCGCTACTTATCCCCGCACCAAGGCGCAAAGGAAACTCTCTATCAGCCAAGCACCTAAGGGGATTGGCGAGAAACGGCTGGTTTCTACTTGTTTTACTCAACTACGATAGTATAGCACAGCTTAGACCGGTATGCAAGGGGAAATTTTTTGTTTTTGCTGGTCGCCTAGGCAGCTAGTGGGGCGTAGGCGCGTGACTTTTCGGAGCTTTCGGCTAGGTTGCTGTACTTTTTTGGGCAGCCAGTGGTCCACAACTTTTCCTGACTTTTGACCCGTTTTCGACACTTCCTCGGGTAGCTAGTGGTCCACTCGACGGAGTGGACC
>NZ_KV822202.1:0-9563 GCF_001815865.1 Abiotrophia sp. HMSC24B09 | reverse complement strand
TCGACTCTACGGAGTGGACCACTGGCTCACAACTCTCCCTGGCTTGACCCTGTTTCGACACTTCCCCGGGCAGCTAGTGGCCCACTCGACGGAGTGGACCACTAGCTCACAACTTTTCCGGGCTTTTGACCCGTTTTCGACACTTCCCCAGGTAGCCAGTGGTCCACTCAAAAGAGTGGACCACTGGCTCACGCCACACTATATCTTGCGAAACTTTGGCCTAGATTTGTCTGTCAAAGTTGCCTTGTCTAGACCGGACATTGGCACAGTTTAGCCAAGCTGTTTTGGCTATGGAGCAAGCGCCAACCAAGTTAGCACCCCAACACCTCAAGGTTCAGACAGAAACACTATATATAGTTGTGGAACAAGTTTATAAACACTATATATAGTGTAAAGTCTATTGACTTCACACCTAGACTAGGGTAGCATAGGCTTTGAGGTGATAAGTATGAATCCACAAATTAGAGCGGCCCAAGATATTCAAGCTGCAGTTGACCGCCTGCACCAACAGGAGTCAAGTATTGTTAACGAGAATGCCAACAAGGACAGCCAAGTCTACAACACCCAACGAGACTTGACCGCCAGGCATCGTTGCTAAAGCCATCGGCATTGGCATGTTGCCGGAAGCAGTCGCCCTAGCCCATTTGAACGGCGACTTGCACTATCACGATTTAGACTACCATCCCTACCAGCCTATGACTAACTGCTGCCTGATTGATTTCAAGACCATGTTCAAGCTCGGTTTCAAAATAGGCAATGCAGAAGTCGATTCCCCTAAATCCATCCAGACTGCCACCGCCCAAATGGCGCAGATTATTGCCAACGTGGCGTCTAGCCAGTACGGGGGTTGTAGTGCCGACCGTATTGACGAGGTCCTGGCGCCTTACGCCCAGCTCAACTACGAGAAGCATCTCAAGCTGGCGGAAGATTGGATTCCCGACACCACCCAACACCATGACTTTGCTACGGCCCGGACTAAGAAAGACATCTATGACGCCATGCAAAGTCTGGAGTACGAGATCAACACCCTCTACACCTCTCAGGGCCAGACGCCCTTTACCACCTTGGGCTTCGGCCTGGGGACTTCCTGGATTGAACGCGAAATTCAGCGCGCCATCCTTAAGGTTCGTCTGGGCGGTATCGGCAAAGAGAAAAGAACGGCTATCTTCCCTAAGCTAGTCTTCTCCCTTAAGCGCGGCGTCAACCTGGCTCCCAAAGACCCCAACTACGACATCAAAGAGCTAGCCGTCCGTTGCGCCACCAAACGCATGTATCCCGACGTCCTCATGTATGACAAGCTAGTCGAACTGACCGGCAGCTTCAAGGCGCCTATGGGCTGTCGCTCCTTCCTGCAAGGTTGGTGGGACGAGCACGGTCAGGAAATCAACGCTGGCCGTATGAACCTGGGCGTGGTGACCCTTAACCTGCCCCGGATTGCCCTCGAGAGCCAAACTCTGGATGAGTTCTGGCAGCAGCTAGAAGCCAAATTAGAGATAGCCCGCCAGGCCCTCTGCTACCGCATCAAGCGGGTCAAGGAGGCCAAACCTTTCAATGCGCCTATCCTCTATCAACACGGGGCTTTCGGTCGCAAGTTGAGCCGCGACGGTAAGGTCGACGACCTCTTCCGCGACAAACGGGCCACCATCTCCCTGGGCTACATCGGCCTCTATGAAGTGGCCACTCGCTTCTTCGGTCCCGACTGGGAGACGGATCAAGAGGCCAAAGCCTTTACTATCGACATTGTCAAAAAGCTCTATCAGCACACCCAAGACTGGGGCAACCAATACGGCTACCACTTCTCCGTCTACGCCACGCCAAGTGAGAGCCTGACTGATCGCTTCTGTCGTCTGGATCTAGAGCGCTTTGGCTCGGTGCCTGACATTACCGACAAGGGCTACTATATGAATAGCTTCCACTACGATGTGCGCAAGAAGCCGACACCTTTTGAGAAAATTGATTTTGAAGCGGCCTATCCACCTTATTCTTCAGGCGGCTTCATCCACTACTGCGAGTACCCTAATATGGTTCAGAATCCTAAGGCTCTGGAAGCCGTCTGGGACTTTGCCTATGACCGGGTCGGCTATCTGGGCACTAATACACCGATTGATAAATGTTTTGAGTGTGGCTACGAAGGGGACTTTAACCCAACCGAACGGGGCTTCGAGTGTCCTTATTGCAAGAACCGCAATCCCGAGACCTGCGACGTGGTCAAGCGGACCTGTGGTTACCTGGGCAACCCTCAGGCTAGACCTATGGTGGCTGGGCGTCACAAGGAAATTGTGGCCCGGCAGAAACACCTGACCATCCGCATTAAGTCCTCCGACAAAGGCCCGGACCCAGCTGACGACAAGGAGGTCTAGCCATGGCCATTCCTGAGACGACTACCAAGGTGGCCGACTACAAGCCCTATAACTTCGTGGACGGCGAAGGCGTTCGTTGTAGCCTCTATGTCAGCGGCTGCCACTTCGCCTGCCCGGGTTGCTACAACAAGGTGGCCCAGAACTTCAACTACGGCACTCCCTACACGGAGGAACTCAAGGAAAGAATCCTGTCCGACCTAGGCGCCAGCTACTGCCAAGGCCTGACCCTACTGGGTGGCGAGCCCTTTCTCCATACGGCGGTCCTGATTGACCTCTGCCAGGAAGTCAGACGACGCTATGGCCGCAGCAAGGATATCTGGTCCTGGACAGGCTATGACTGGGAGGAACTCATGCAGGAGACGCCGGACAAGTTGGAACTCCTGTCCTATGTCGATATTCTAGTCGACGGTCGCTTCATCCAAGAACAGTTAGACCTAACCCTGCAATTCCGGGGTAGCCGCAACCAGCGCATCATTGACGTCCCTAGGTCCCTGGCGACCGGTCAGGTCGTCATCTGGGATAAGTTAATCCGCTAGTAGCTAGCGGACTTGTCGGTCTTAGGGGCCCATGGCGCGGACAAGCACAGACGATACCCTCACAAAGCGCGAGCACCAATAAGGCCTACACTCAAGCGATGGAGCCACCAGCCAGAGAGCATTTTATCAAGTAGCTTTTTATGTATATGGACGTTTTTTTGAAAATTGAGCAAGAAAAAAACAGTAAACCTTTTTTGGTTTACTGTTTTATTTAATTGATATTACTAAAAACAGGAATTATACGTGCTTGAGTAGATATTATATTTTAAGTCAATGCTTCATTCTTCATAACACAATTAAATATCTAATATCTCAACAATTTCTCCATTGTGCTGTTTCAATTCAATCTTCCGAATTATTTCTTCTCCCAAATATTTAATAAAATCGCTTAATTCTGATGAAACTTCAAATATAATGTTGTGTTTACTATCATTCTCCGGATTAAATGTTGAATTATAATTTCTTTCGCTTGACCAATAATTCCAATTTACATCTGTCCTTTCGTAATAAACATAATTCTGTTTTTTTGTAACATATATTCTTTTGTTAATCAATACCTTTTCATCTTCAGATTTAAAAATATCAGAATATAATTTTAAGCCATCAAATTGCTTATATTCTTTAATTTTATTGTTTGAAACATTAAGCTTTATTTCTTTATAATCCATAATCTCTCCTCCTTAAACTTGTTGCCTATATTGTTCATCTTATAATCTCCTGGTAATTTTATACTGTTGCGATTTAAGTTGGACGTCTTGCCATTACATTTTTCTCACCTCTACAAATTCCAGTCTATTTCAGTTAATATTATGCAACCCAGAGAGCATTTATCAAGTAGCTTTTTATGTCTATGGACGATTTTTTGAAAATTGAGCAAGAAAAAACAGTAAACCTATTTTTGAACTGCACCCCATAAGTTGGACAATAAAAATCCAACTTATGGGATGATTTTCATTTGATTGACTGTTTCTCAAGTCCTTATCTTCAATTATAGAAACTGGTATTTTTTAACCCTTAATATGATAGTTTAACGCAGAGTGTAGCTATATAGTCATTTCCATAACGTGATAATCGATTTCTTTTATCACATGATTCATAAAAATCGATCATAGCGAGACCATTTTTAAGTTGTCCTCTAATCTGACTTTCTAAGGTATGGCTAAACTCATAGCCATATTCTGGATTTATGGTTATTTTGCCTTCCGCTTCAAGCTCTTTTGAATTAAAAGGTAGTGCAAACTTCAAAAGTAATTCCTCATCGGGTTTATCCCATACAATGTCCGCATCATACATGTAGATCCAAGGATTCATAAATCCGACCATTAAGAGTCCGCCCTTTTTCAATACTCGAGTGGCTTCTTTATACATATTTTCTAAATCTTCTATATAAACATTTGAAACCGGATTAAAAATAATATCAAAAGTTTCATCTTCAAACGGAAATGGTTTGGTCATATCGCCTTGAATCGTCTTGATTTTTAAGCCCTCTCTTTTAGCGACCATCTCGTCTCTTTCTAATTGTGATTTAGAAAAATCCATGATGGTGACATCATACCCTTTTACAGCAAAAACTGGCCCCTGCTGGCCACCACCACAAGCTAAACCTAATATCTTTTTCCCCTTGGCTTTTTCAAACCATTCTGTCGGTACTTTTTTCCCAACAGTTAAGGCAACAGAAATTGGATGCTTTCTAGCTTCTTCTAATTCTTCATGTGTCAATGGCTCAGTATAGGCATTTTTTACATTATTCCATCGATCTTCATTTAATTTTATATAATTGTTCATCTTATGATCTCCTAGCAATTTTATACTGTTGCGATTTAAGTTGGACGTCTTGCCATTACATTTTTCTCACCTCTACAAATTCCAATCTATTTTGGTCTTTACTGTTCATACCCTTGTTGATGGCAATAAAGCCTCTATTGTTTCTTCCAAATATGTCCATCGCTTTTCTAATTTAATTTATCGGTGTTGGGCGTTGAGCCAGTGGAAGACATCCTGATAGGGCTGGCCGGCCACTTGGACCTGGGCTCTGCCACCACCGCTGGCATTATCGGCCTCAAAGCCGCTCAAGCCCGGGCTTTGGCGAATGACTTCCGGGTCTTGCACGCCCTGGACCTGCTGATTGAAGAAGGGAATCCAGGAGAAGTGGCCGGAATAGCGCATCTTAGGCAAGTCTTGGCCTTGCACCGATTGGAAGAGGGACAGCCAGATATTCTGCCCACCCGCATCGACTAGGTCCTTGTAAATCGGCAAGACATAGGCATTGGCTGGCACGGTCGGGTCATCCAGACTATGGACAAACCAAATGGCTTGGTCTTTGAGGGCAGCCACCTTGTCTTGGTCGAACCATACTTTTTGGGTTGGCACATAGGTTTGGATACTGCCCCGTTTCTTAGGGTCTTTGATCAGATAGTGACCGTTGTCCAGGCGCTGGAATTCATAGTAGGAATAGGCCGTTGCCTGGGGTACCAAGCCGGCAAAGTAGTCCGGATAGTGCAGGGCCATGTTGAGGGTCATATAGCCCCCGTTGGAGCAGCCCATGAGATGCACCCGATGCTGGTCAATCTGGGGATGGCTGGCCACATAGTCGCCAATGACCTGCATAAGGGACTCAGTATAGCGGGAATGGCCCGCCCCCGGCCCATTCAACCCATCACCCTCGTCCATCCAGTAGGTCGGCGTCTGCACCGCCAGGACGTAGGCGCCCTTAAGCTCGGGCTGGTCCGTCGCCGTAAAAATCTCTTGAACTTGTGGCCGACTAAGGGCGGTCACCTCATTACCTAGCAGGGCAATGCGAGGATCCTCGCCCCCTTCGGCTTGGCCATGCAACCAAATCAAAAGCGGAAATTTGGCCTGGGTCTGATCCTTGGCAGCCGCCGGCTCAAAGGCTCCATAGTGTAAGGTCTGGCTCTCCTCTTGGCCAGTCAGGGGATTGGTCACCCCGTCTACATGGACGTGCTCAAATTGATAGCCGGCCAAGTCCGGCAGCTCCAGATGGGGCAGGGCGTCATAGTCCGTCAAGCGAATCTGGGCCGACTTGCCCTCTTGGGTCGTCACCTGCACTGGCCCTACAGCAATGAGATAGTTAGCCTGCCACTGACTAATCAAGCGCTCCTGGTTGTAGCCGAAGAGACTGCCTAAATCCCAGGAATCCACCACCAAGTCCAAGGCCAGCCATTGACTAGCCTGCCCCTCTGGCAAGACCTGGCCCTGCTCATCAGCTAGATAGAGGGCACTCACTTGGCGCCCTTTACCTTGGGTGGTAACCTCTAGCTGGGCACCAGGGTCCACTGCCGTCACAGGATGACTGAGCTGAAGGACAATTTTGTTAACGGCCGGCCCAAACTCATAGCCCTGGGCCTGAATCTTGGCTTGGACCACCTGGACCTGATCCGACTCTGCCTGGGCTCGCGCCGCTTGGCCGGCTCCCCAGCCTCTGATGACTAATAAGGCACCTAGGCAACCCACTAGCAGGGACCACCAGTATTTGGCTTTCTTCATGACGACAACCTCCCTTTTGTCTCCTATTCTAGCAGAAAAGCCCGAACCGCGCAAAAGCCCCCTTACCTGCCAGTAAGGGGGCTTGATTCTTGATTTAGTCTACTTTGGCTGCCAATTGCAAGGCCAGACCGATGACATGGTGCATGTCATAGTAGCGGTAGTGGCCCAAACGGCCGGCGAAAGTCACCTGTGGCAGGGACTTAGCCAAGTCAGTATAGGCCTGATAGAGCTTGGTGTTGCGCTCATCATTAATTGGGTAGTAAGGCTCATCCCCTCGTGACCAGTTGGCTGGATATTCACGCGTTACCACGGTTTGTGGCTGAGTGCCGTACTCGAAGTGTTTGTGCTCAATAATCCGGGTATAAGGCGTCTCGCGGTCGGTATAGTTAACCACCGCATTCCCTTGATAGTTGGCTTGGTCCAAGACCTCGGTCTCGAAGCGCAAGCTACGGTATTCCAATTCACCCAACTCATAGTCGAAGAACTGGTCTATCATACCCGTATAGAAAATTTTAGGAAAGGCCGCCAAGTAATGCTCCTTGTCCGCGAAGAAGTCTGTCTCTAGGCGCACTTCAATGTTAGGATGATCCAACATCTTCTCCACAATCTGGGTATAGCCCCCGATTGGAATACCTTGGTAGCGGTCATTGAAGTAGTTGTTGTCATAGGTCATGCGGACAGGCAAGCGGCGAATAATGAAGGCTGGCAATTCAGTGGCTGCCTTGCCCCATTGTTTCTCGGTATAGCCCTTAATCAGTTTCTCGTAGATATCGCGACCTACTAGGGACAGGGCTTGCTCTTCCAAGTTGCTTGGCGTCTTTCCTGCCACTTCAGCCCGTTGCTCTTCAATTTTGGCGGCCGCTTCTTCCGGCGTCACCACACCCCAGAGCTTGTTGAAGGTGTTCATATTGAAGGGTAGGTTGTAGATTTCCCCGTGATAATTGGCGATTGGGGTATTGATATACTGGTTGAATTCCGCAAATTGGTTGACGTAATCCCAAACGGCCTTGTCGTTAGTATGGAAAATGTGGGCGCCAAATTTGTGGACTTGAATGCCCGCGATTTCTTCCGTATAGATATTGCCCGCCACGTGGTCGCGCTTCTCAATAACCAGGACGCGCTTGCCTTTTTTGGCAATTTCGTGGGCAAAGGTAGCGCCAAAGAGGCCGGCACCTACCACTAGATAATCATATGTTTGTGTCATAAGTTTCTCCTTTTCTCCTTGAAAGCGGGCCTATTGGCCGAGTACTTGCTTGATTTGGGCTTGACGCTCAGCCAAGCTAGCCTCATCCACTTGCATCATATAGAGTTCAGCGCCCGGCATAGCATAAGATGGTAGGCCAGTTGAACCGTGGCCAGTCAGGGCGACTGAGGTAACCGTGTAAGCTTGACCGCTCTCGAGTTGCTCGTTGACCAGTTCCATGACCTTAGCCAGTGGCAGATTAGTTTGCACCGACTGGCTCATGCGATCCATGACTTCTTGGGCTTGGAGCAGGGTCTGGCGACTGCCTAATTTCTTAATCAGGGCGGTAATAACCTTCTCATGGTTCTTGCCGCGGTCATTATCCCCACCTGACAGGGAGTAACGCTCACGCACGAAGCCTAGGGCTTGGTCGGCATTAAGGTGGAGTTCCCCGACAGGGAAATCATATTTGCCGTAGAGGGAGGTAAAGGCTTGGTCGTTGTAGACATCGATGCCCCCTACCGTATCGATGATATTGAGGAAGGAGGTGAAGTTGAGGCGGACATAATAGTCGATTGGCGTGTCATAGAGACGGGCCAAGGTATGCATGGAAGCCTCCACGCCATAGATCCCCGCGTGAGTCAATTTGTCCTTCTGGTCTGCCCCGCCATCCGCGATTGGTACATAGGCGTCACGCGGTGTGGTGGTCAGAAGAATCTGATGGGTCTTAGGGTTGATAGTGGCGATAACGTTGACGTCTGACCGGGAGACGGAGCTGACTGGCCCGAAGGTATCAATCCCTGAGATATAGAGGTTGAAAGGCTGGTTCTCAGCTGGTGTCTGGCTGGTTTGCTGGGTTTCCGTCGCTGGCTTAGCCGGCTCTTCGGCTACTTCGGTTACATGATGGTACTGGTATAGCTTTTTAATCTTGCTGCTGAAGTCGCTAGCCATGCCTTCTAAGAGGGACTCATAGCCTGAGTTGAGGACCATAGCTTGAGCCTTGCCGTCCAGGAGTTGTTGGTAGGCAGCCAAATAGGATGGCACTTCCTGAACGGTCACCGTTACCTGGCGTTTGGCCTTGAGGTCATCGACTAAGGCTTGGACATTGTCGCGATCTTGGCCTAGCGGCGCTAGGACCACTTTGCCGTCTAAGGCCGACACATCTGCCACGCCGCCCTCTGCTAGGGTAGCCAGACTCATAGTCAGTTCCTTCTTCTGGGTATTGGTATTGAGTTTGTTGAAGAAATTGACGGTGGCATTCATTTGGTAGGCGCCGTAGCTAGCCCCCAAAATGACGACGGTGGCAAGGACCAGGGTGGTTTTGCCCAGGCGCTTGAGGCCATTAAGCAGAATCAGGAGCAGTAAGACCGCGCCCAAGCCGCCCAAGACCCAGAGATGGTAGCCTCGCCCGGCCAGAATCTTGTAGGTTAAGAGGAAATAGGCAACCAAGCCACTAGCTACCACTGCCAAAATAATAAAGAGCCAGTTAATTCGCCAGAGCACTGACTTAGTCCGCCCATGACCATGGCGGGAGTGGCCGTGACGCCGGCCCTTTGAGTGATGTGATGCTGTCATTGTTAAGTTCCTTCCATAAATTGGATATCATTTCGTCGTTACTTTTTGCACTAAAAGTTATTATAGCAAAGATTCCGCCCCGGCAAAAGCCCCTAAAAGGCTTTTTTTCTAGCTAGTAGCCCAGGTTTTTGGCCTTTCCATTCTAGCTAGTGGTCCACTCGACGGAGTGGACCACTGGCTCATGACTTTTGCCCCGTTTCCTGCCCTTTTCCAAGCTTTCCGGCCCAGCTAGTGGTCCACTCGAAAGAGTCGACCACTGGCTCATGACTTTTGCCCCGTTTCCTGCCCTTTTCCAAGCTTTCCGGCCCAGCTAGTGGTCCACTCGAAAGAGTCGACCACTGGCTCATGACTTTTTCCACGGTTTCGCCCTTTTTCCAGTCAAGTCCAAAATCCTGTGTAAAAATA
>NZ_KV822201.1:34364-57728 GCF_001815865.1 Abiotrophia sp. HMSC24B09 | reverse complement strand
GGTTCCGTGGTGTAGGGGTTAACATGCCTGCCTGTCACGCAGGAGATCGCGGGTTCAAATCCCGTCGGGACCGCCATGCGGGTGTAGTTTAGTGGTAAAACTACAGCTTCCCATGCTGTCGTCGCGAGTTCGATTCTCGTCACCCGCTTGCATACTAGAGCAGCTTGAGCTGCTCTTTTTTTATGGTCTTGCCTCCATTCTTGCACATGAATGGAAGATTCTATATAATAAGTATGCACAATAGTTTGTGATCTCCCTACAGCTAGGCTGTCAGGGGCTTTTCTATTTTAATGACCGGATACCCTGTATCCGATACTAGGAGGTAGTTATGTTTCAGTCATTGCTTGCTGAGATTAAGGAGTATAAGAAACCCTCATTCTTAGCATCCTTTTTTATGTTTCTGGAAGTCGTCTTTGAGATTTCCATTCCTTTTGTCATGGCCCTGCTCTTAGACAAGGGCGTGCAGATGGGGGATATGCAGCAGGTGGCCCTTTATGGTGGCCTCATGTTGGTATGTGCCTTTTTATCCCTATTCTGTGGTATGCAGTCTGCTCGCTATGGGGCTTTTGCTTCGGCTGGCTTTGCCAAGAACTTGCGTAAGGCCCTCTTCACCAAGGTTCAGTCCTTCTCCTTCGAGAATATTGACCGTTTCTCTTCTGGTGGGCTGGTTACCCGTATGATGACCGACGTGACCAACGTTCAGAACTCCTACCAAATGATTATCCGGGTCGGCGTGCGGGCGCCGCTCAACTTGATTTTTGCCATCTGGGCGACCTTCCTCATTAACGGCCAGATGGCCATGATTTTTGTCTGGGTAGCCCTATTCTTAGGGAGTGTACTAGCCCTCATTCTTAAGATTGTCTATCCACTCTTTACCGAGGTCTTCAAGGCTTACGACAACCTCAACAGCAGTATTCAAGAAAATATCACCAATATGCGGGTGGTGAAGTCCTATGTTAAGGAAGCCCAGGAGACTACTAAGTTTCAAACTGCTTCTGGCAGAATTTACCGCATGTTCATGAAGGCTATTAATGTCAGCGTCTTAAGCACGCCAGCTATGATGCTGTCTATGTATGCTTCCTTCCTTATGATTTCTTGGATGGGGGCCCATCTCATTGTGGTCGGCAACATGACGACCGGGGAGCTCACTTCGATGTTCTCCTACACTATGACCATTCTCATGTCCCTCATGATGCTCATGATGATTTTCGTCATGCTAGTCCTATCCATCGCCTCAGTTGAACGGATTAATGAAGTCCTCAAGACCCAGTCTACCATTGTCTCGCCTGAAAATGGCTTGACTCAAGTGGCTGATGGCAGTATTGAATTCCAAGAGGTCAGCTTTGCCTATACGGATGAAAATGGTGATAAGGCCCATGTCCTAGAAGGCATCAACCTCAGCATTCAGTCTGGTGAGGTTATCGGGATTTTAGGCGGGACCGGGTCTGGTAAATCCAGTCTGGTTCAACTCATTCCGCGTCTCTATGATGTCGAAGCCGGTACTGTCAAGGTTGGTGGGCAGGATGTTCGCGACTACAATCTAGACAGCCTGCGCCGCCAAGTGGCCATGGTCCTGCAGACCAATGTGCTCTTTTCCGGGACTATTAAGGAAAATATGCGCTGGGGTAAGAAGGATGCCACTGACGCCGAAATCGAAGCAGCCTGCAAGCTGGCTCAGGCCCATGAATTTATCTCCGAGTTCAAGGATGGCTATGACACCATGATTGAACGGGGTGGGGCTAACGTGTCCGGCGGTCAGCGCCAACGGCTCTGTATTGCCCGCGCCCTGCTCATGAATCCTAAGATTCTGATTCTGGACGACTCCACCTCGGCCGTGGATACCAAGACCGACAGTCTGATTCGTCAGGGCTTGGCTTCTAGTCTTAAGGAGACCACCAAGCTCATTATCGGCCAGCGGATTTCCTCTATTCAAGAGGCCGACCGCATTGTGGTCTTGAACGACGGCAAAATCGATGCCATTGGCAATCATGAGCAGCTGCTAGCAAGCAACGCTATCTATCAAGAAGTCTATCAAATGCAAACCCAAGGAAAGGAGGCGGCCTCAGATGGAGAATAAGAAAAGACGTGGCGATTGGACTTCCATTGTCCGACTCCTCAAATTCATGTGGCAGGACTACAAGTGGGTCCTCCTAGTCTCCGCTGTCCTGATTGTTATATCAGCCCTAGTGACCGTTAACTTGACCAGTTCTATCCGCTCCTTGGTTGACAATTTCGTCCAGCCTATGTTGCAGACGGGCTCTAGTGACTTCGGGCCTCTGCGTGACTTCTTGTTGGGCTTAGCCCTCTTCTGTTTAGTTGGGGTCATGGCCAACTACGGCTTCTCCATTATGATGGCTACCATCTCTCAGGATGCCTTGCGTTCCCTACGTAATCAACTCTTTGAGCGCATGCAGAAGCTGCCAGTTAAGTATTTTGACACCCATCCTCATGGGGACATTATGTCCATCTACACCAACGATATCGACGCGCTGCGTCAGGCTATCGAGCAGTCTATTCCCCAGCTCTTCTCGTCTGCTATCACCATGATTGGGGTCACGATCTCCATGTTGGTAGTCAGTCCCTTGCTCTTCTTAGTGGTGGCGGTCATGTTGGCCATTATGGTCTGGGTCATCAAGACAGTTTCCAGCAAGTCTGGTCGCTACTTTGGCGAGCAACAGAAGAATTTAGGGATTGAGAATGGCTTTATTGAAGAAATGATGTCTGGGCAGAAGGTCATCAAGGCCTTTGTCCATGAAGCAGCCAGCATTGAAGCCTTCGACCAAATTAACGAGCAACTTTTCCAATCTTCCTACCTGGCCAACCGCTTCTCTAACGTCCTCATGCCAATCCTAGGGAACTTGGGTAACGTCTCCTTCGTCTTGACTTCCATTGCCGGGGGCTTTATGGCCCTGAATGGCGTAGGCGGCCTGACCATTGGGGGACTTATGTCCTTCCTGCAACTCAACCGTTCCTTTATCGGGCCGATTTCCCAGGTCTCCCAACAGCTTAACTTTGTCCTCATGGCATCGGCTGGGGCAGACCGCATCTTCAATTTGCTAGATGAGGAGCCTGAAGTCAACCAAGGGAAGGTAAGCCTGGTTAATGTAGAAGAAGTCGACGGTAAGCTAGTTGTCACTGATCAGAAGACTAACCGCTGGGCTTGGAAACATCCGCGTCCACAAGGCCAATACGAGTTGGCGCCTTTGGTAGGGAATGTGGTCTTCAACAATGTAGACTTCTCCTATGATGGCAAGAAGCAGATCCTGCATGACATCCAGCTCTACGCTGATAAGGGTCAGAAGGTAGCCTTCGTCGGGGCAACCGGGGCTGGCAAGACCACCATTACTAACTTGATCAATCGCTTTTACGATATCCAGTCAGGTTCTATTACCTATGACGGCATCGACGTCAAGCTGATTGACAAGGACTCCCTGCGCAAGTCTCTGGGCATCGTCTTGCAGGATACCCACCTCTTTACCGGGACCATTGCGGAAAATATCGCCTACGGTCGAGAAGACGCCAGTCGCGAGGAGATTCTGGAGGCGGCTCGCATCGCCAACGTCGATTCCTTCGTCAAGCACCTGGATCAGGGCTATGACACCCTGCTGACGGACGACGGGGCCGGCCTCTCCAACGGCCAACGCCAGCTGATTGCCATTGCCCGTGCGGCCTTGGCTGACGCGCCCGTCCTCATTCTGGACGAGGCTACCTCATCCATCGACTCGCGGACCGAAAAAATGGTTCAAGAAGGCCTGGACCGCCTTATGACCGGCCGCACCGTCTTCGTAATCGCCCACCGTCTGTCCACCATCGTCAACTCTGACGTCATCATGGTCATGGACCACGGTCGCATTATCGAACGCGGCAACCACGCCTCCCTCATGGCCGAGCGAGGCACCTACTACCGCCTCTACACCGGCGGCCTAGAAATCGACTAAAGACAGCAAGTAAGCAGGGAAGCAGCTTCCCTGCTTTTTTGTGTGGAAATGGGTTGGGGAACTTAGAAATAGAGCCAAACCGAGGAGAAGGCTGTGAGCTAGTGGTCCACTTTGTCGAGTAGACCACTAGCTGGGTCGGAAACCCAGGAAAAGGGCTCAAAACGGGGAGAAAGCCGCGAGCCAGTGGCCCACTTTGTCGAGTGGACCACTAGCTGGGGCGGAAAGCAAGGAACAGGCGCCAAGCCGGCTCGCAAGTTAGGTGTCTGTGTGCCAGTCCATGGATTGGTGGAACAATGGACTGGCAGGGCAGGCTTTCAGGGAAAGAGGGGTAAAGGGGTGATTTTCCTGCGTGCTAGTCCATGGATAGGCAGAAAGATGGACTGGCTGGGATCAGCTAGGAGTCAAAATCAGGCAAGCTCGTCGGCTAATCTAGCCCAAGCTCATTAGCAGAAAATTGCTAGCTACTAGCAAGTTCCTCCGGCCACCCCTCAGCAATATTTATCATAAGATGTAAATTTCTTAGAAGAAAATGTGTTGTAAACCACAAAAGGCGGGTGAGATGTTATAATAGGGGCAAGAAGCTTTGCGAGGAGGTGACGGCATGTCACATGAGGAAATATACGGCGAATACGGGGCCTACCTAGCGCCTATTATGCAAGACTTGATTAGAAAACTGGAAGACTATAATAAGGAGAACAAGGCCGCCACGGGCTTCAAGCTCTATGAGCATCTGATATACCGGGTCAAGGCCGAGGACTCGATGCGAGACAAGTGCCGGCGCAAAGGCCTGGAGCAGACGCCGCAGTCAGCCCTTAAGGTCATTCGCGATGCCATTGGAGTCCGAATTGTCACGGGCTTTGTCGAAGATATTTATAACCTAGTCGACCGCCTGCGTCAGGAAGCCGGCTATGAGGTAGTGGAGGAGAAGGACTACATCAGTCAAGTTAAGCCCAATGGCTACCGCTCCTACCATGTCATTTTAGAGGTAGAGACCGACTATCCGGACTGTCAGGGGCAGACGCCGGGGCGTTATTATATCGAGGTTCAGCTCAGAACCATCGCCATGGATTCCTGGGCTAGCCTGGAGCATCAGATGAAGTACAAGCATGACATTGCCAATCCGGAACGCATCAGTCGCGAGCTCAAACGCTGCGCCGACGAGCTGGCCTCCTGTGATTTGACCATGCAGACCATTCGACACTTAATCCAAGGGGGTGAGGTCCATGCGGATCCTGCTAGCTGAAGATGAACAACAATTGGCTCGGGTCGTGATGACGGCCTTAGCCCATGAAGGTTATCAGGTGGACTGGGCAAAGGACGGCCAGCAAGCGGTCCAACTAGCCCAGCAGACGGTCTATGACCTCATGATTCTGGACATTATGATGCCGGTTATGAACGGCATCGAGGCTCTCAAGGAAATTCGAGCCAGTGGACACACCAATCACGTCATCATGCTGACGGCCATGGCCGAAGTCGACGACCGGGTGACTGGCCTAGATGCTGGAGCAGACGACTACCTAACCAAGCCCTTTTCACTCAAAGAACTCCTGGCCCGCCTGCGGTCTATGTCCCGCCGGGTGGATCACTATGAGGCGCCGCAACTGGCCCTAGGCAACACCCAACTCAAGCTAGAAGAAATGGAAGTGTCGGCCAACAATGCCATTCGCCTGGCCGGCAAGGAAGCCAAACTCCTGGCCCTACTCATGAAGAACCCAGGCAAGGCTCTGTCTCAAACCTATATCTATGACCGTGTCTGGGCCGATGAAGCAGGCCCGGCCGACTATGAACTAGTCAATGTCTACTTAGCCTACTTGGTCCAAAAGCTACTCAGCATCCGCTCCAATCTCCAGATTGTGGGCCAGCCAAGCGGACCCTACCAGTTGCTAGTGGAAGCCGCGCCAACCGAGCCTAGCCAGAGCCTGGAAGGGGGCGACTAGCCATGTTCCGAAAGCTGCGTTTCCAATTTATCGCTATTACGACTCTGGCTATTACCCTCATCCTCATGACCCTAGTCGGCGTCATCAACACGGTCCGCTACCTGCAGACCGAGCACGATATTCAGGCCGTGCTAGACTTGTTGACGGAAAATAACGGGACCATCCCCGACACCAATGAGAACCGCCAGACCTTTGACCGCCAGTTTGTCAGCCAGGGGACCCTCTATAACTTTAACTACTTTAGCGCCCGCATCAAGGCCAACGAGGCCATCATCAACCCGGGCACGGCCAACCACCTGACCTCGGAACAAATTCAAGGCTTTGTGGATCAGTCGGGCCTACAATCCTTCCGTGATCGGGGTTACCTGGAAGAAGATGGGCGCTACTTCTCCTATCGCATTAGTCCCGTCTCCGAGACGGAACGCCTAGTCGTCTTCTTCGAGACCACCCAGGCCTTCCGCGACCGTTGGGCCCTCTTGGTCCTCTCTATCCAAATCGCAGCCATCAGCTGGCTGGCCTTTGTGGTGGTGGTGACCATCTTCTCTGGCCTGGCCATCCGGCCCTTTGTCCGCAATTACGACAAGCAACGTTCCTTCATTACCAATGCGGGGCATGAGCTCAAGACGCCGCTAGCGGTCATTGCAGCCAATAATGAGCTGCAGGAGCTCTTAACCGGCGAGACGGAGTGGACCCAGAGCACCAAGGATCAGGTCGACCGCTTGGATCATTTGATTGCTAAATTAATCCGCCTGGCTCGGCTAGAAGAACGCAAGGACCAGGCGCCTGTTACGGTTGACTTTAGCCAACTGGTCCAGCGGGTCTCCCAAAACATGTCGGCCCTCTGGGAGCAAGAAGGCCTGCATTACGAGGCCGACATTCAAGAAGGCATCAGCCTGCAAGGGGTGCCTGACGACCTCTATGAGTTGGTCAGCATCCTCCTGGATAATGCCCGCAAGTACTGCGACCCTCAGGGCACTGTGCGACTGCAGTTGGCCAACTACAAGCCTTGGCTGAGAAAGGGGCGGGCCGTCTTGACCGTCTCCAACGATTATGCAGCCGGCCAGGGTCAGGACTACCGCCTCTTCTTCGACCGCTTCTATCGGTCCGACCAGTCCCGCACCCGCCAAGTGGCGAGCCCAGAGGGGGCAGACTCAGACTCGGCGCCAGCAGGTGGGGGCACCAGTCCCGCCCAAGGCTACGGCATCGGCCTGTCCATGGCCCAAAACATTGTCAGCCTGCACCGGGGCAAGATCAGCGTCCACTACAAGGATGGGGTCATCCGCTTTGTGGTCAGCCTCTAAAGCGCCTATTGAGTAAGTATGCCTAAGGACATGATCCAGAGATGACAAAGTAAATAAGTGTTGAGGAGCTAACAAATTGATGGGAACTAGACCTGACTTTGATAAAATTACATCTTTTGACCAGTTTAATAAATACTATTGGTATCGTGAGGAAATTTCACAGATATGCAAGTCTTTAGGATTAGAATATAGAGGAACCAAACAAGAACTCAATCACATTATTGAAGAATACTTCAAAGGCAATTTAATTAAGAAGTCGCCAAGAAAAAAGGTCAAGAAGCAAGTTGATACGATTACCTTAGATAGCCCCTTACTTGAATGTGGTTTTTCCTTTAATGCCAAATTCAGAGAATATTTCGCTGCTGTAACGGGAATCTCGCCCTTTAAATTTACTGCTGATATGGCGACTGCCTGGCGGAAAGTAAAAAGCGAAAAGGATAGCAAGTTTACAATTCGAGACTTGCTGAAAGTCTATTACGGCCAATCAGATTATGCCAAGTATGATCATGCTGTTTGTCAATGGAATCAATTCTTAAAGGATTTCTGTGCCGATGAAAATAGTGGCCACTACTCAAATAAGTTAAAAGTAGCGGCCATTCTCTGGAAAGAAGTCAGAGATTCAGACAAGGAAAAAATCTATTCAGACAATCTCTTAAGGGACTATGAAGATGAGATAAAAGACTATCGCCAGTAGGCAAGGCCCAACTTATTAAATCTAAGATAGAACAGTAAAGCGAAAATCAACTACACTCCATAAGTTGGACAATAAAAAATCCAACTTATGGGGTGCAGTTCAAAAGCTTTACTGTTTTTTCTTTGCCTAAAAGACCTAAGGAAGAAGCCCCATAAATTTTGCCCGAAGGCTTCTTGACAAGCAGGCACCCGCCCAAACTAGTCAATAGTCTGACTGTCTGCTCTTTCTTCATCTTAGTCCCATGCCTGGCCCTCAGGATTGGTTCTAGAATAACTTGTGAAAACGCTATAGAGGTGTTATAATAGGAGTGGATGTTTGTATAACACGGAGGGGAGTGGTGAATTGCCTTATATCAAACGTATCATTCATTTGATGGGTGCGACAATCGCCATTTCACTGGCAGACTCGGAAGATCCGAGCCTCCTCGATGCGGTGGAAGAACGTCTAAATACCTATAATATGCGCTTTAGTGCCAATGATGCGCGCTCGGAGCTTATGCAGGTCAATCTGCAAGCAGGCTTGGCCCCAGTGACCGTCCACCCCGAGCTCTTCGAGCTCATTCAACTGGGACGGACCCACAGCCTAGCCCCTGGTAGCCATCTCAATATCGCCATAGGGCCCTTGGTCCAAACCTGGCGGATTGGCTTTAAAGATGCCCGCGTCCCAAGACCACAGGAAATTCAAGCGGCCTTGGCCCTCACGGATCCAGCCAATATCCTCATGGATGAGGATAAATTGGCAGTCCAGCTGGCCTTGCCCGGCATGAAGCTAGACCTTGGCGCCCTAGCCAAAGGTTATATTGCGGACCGTCTTAAGGATTTCTTGTTAGCGCAGGGAGTCCAATCAGCTTTAATTGACTTAGGCGGTAATATTCTGACCATTGGCCAGAATCAAGACCGGCAGCAAGCTTGGCAGATTGGTATTCAGAATCCCTTGGCGGCACGTGGCCAACACCTTATGGTTCTGCCTATTGTGGACCAATCGGTGGTGACCTCAGGCATCTATGAGCGGACCCTATCGCGCGGAGGCCAGACCTACCACCACATACTGGATCGCCAGACGGGTTATCCTATGACTAGCCCCATTGCCAGCCTGACCATTATTGCCCAGCATTCCGTCGATTGCGAAATCTGGACAACCCGCCTCTTCGGCGACATGCCAGCGGATATCCTGGCCCAGGTCGAGGCTCAAACCGGTCTAGAGGCTGTCTTAGTCACCCAAGACCAACACATCTACCATACTTCCGGTCTCAAGCGAGACTGAACATTCTAAGTATAGAGAGGAACACTTATGACAAAATTTATTGCACTTGTTGGGACTAACTTCCAACGTTCCACTAACCGTCGCTTGCTTCAATACATGCAGAAGCATTTTGCTGATAAGGCAGAAATCGAACTCGTTGAGATTCAAGATATCCCACTCTTCAACAAACCAGCTGACAAGCAAGTTCCAGAAATCGTTAAGGAAATTGCTGCTAAAATTGACGCAGCTGATGGGGTCATCATCGGGACGCCTGAATACGACCACGCCATTCCAGCGGTCTTAATGAGCGCCTTGGCTTGGCTGTCTTATGGGATTTACCCACTCTTGAATAAGCCAGTTATGATTACTGGGGCTTCTTACGGGACTTTAGGTTCTTCACGGGCTCAATTACAATTACGCCAAATCCTGGACTCCCCAGAATTGAAGGCTAACGTCATGCCTGGTTCAGAATTCCTCTTGTCACACTCCTTACAGGCCTTTGACAAGAAGGGCAACCTAATTGACCTAGACACCATTAAGAAATTAGACGCCATCTTCGATGATTTCCGTTTATTCGTGAAGATTACGCAAAAGCTGAAAAGCGCGCAAGATCTGCTCCACAAAGAAGCGGAAAACTTTGACTGGGAAAACCTATAACATACGTGACGAGAAGGGAAGAAAACTATGAAATTTGTCGGACTTGTTGGTTCAAACGCTGAACAATCCTATAACCGTAAATTATTAGAGTTTATCCGCCGGGAATTCAAACTCAAATTCGAATTAGAAGTGTTGGAAATTGATGAAGTACCTCTCTTCAATCAAGAAAGCAAATGGGACGATAGCTTCCAACTTCGCTTGCTTTACAACAAAATCACACGTGCGGATGGGGTCATTATCGCAACTCCAGAACACAACCACACCATTACCGCAGCCTTGAAGAATGTCTTGGAATGGTTGTCTTATGAAGTACACCCATTTGAAAGCAAACCTGTTATGATCGTAGGGGCTTCCTACCATGATCAAGGGACTTCACGTGCCCAAGTTCACCTCCGCAAGATCTTAGACGCACCAGGGGTTAACGCCTATACCTTACCAGGGAATGAATTCCTATTAGGTAAAGCCAAAGAAGCCTTCGACTTGAACGGTAACATCACCAACGAAGGCACTGTTAAGTTCTTAGGCTCCTGCTTGGATAACTTCGTTAAGTATGTGGAGGTTGTTTCTAAATTGAAGAAACCAAAACCAATCGAACCTGAAGACTTAGATGTAACCAACCCAATCGCGACTACCATCCAAGGGGTGGATCCAGATGATCCAGAATGGGTAGAAAAAGCAGCTGAGCTTGTAGGGGCTGTCTCTGGCGATACTTACGTTAAGTTAGACCACGGGATTCTGACCGTTAACCAAATCGACATGTTCCTTAAGGCCATGCCTTTCGAGTTGACTTATGCCGATGATAACAACCAATTCCTCTACTATAACAACGCTCACCAAGATCCTAACACCATGTTCGCTAAACGCGTGCCATCTCAATCAGGTAGCCGCTTATCAACCGTTCACAACTCCTTGCCTGCTGCGCGGATGAAGAACGTTGAGTGGGTAGTTGGGGTTCTCCGTAACGGCGATCAAGAATACGTACGGACTATCGTACCGGGTTCACCTGAAGGGGTGATTAACACTCACAACTACCAAGCCATGTACTACCCAGATGGGTCTTACGCTGGGATCAACGAGATTGTCTTCAACTTCCAACCATGGTTAGACTGGTACTTACAATCTACTGGTCAACGCCTCGTTGGCGGTAACGGCAGTGTGGCCCCTGGCCCACACGGTGGCGGCCATGCCGATGCAACTTCTGGTGCTTCTGATGCGCCAGACAGCCACGGCGGTGGTGGCGCACAAGCTGACGCTACTTCTGGCGCCAGCAACTAATTAAGCCTAGGCAAAGAGCGCCCGACTTAGTCGGGCGCTCTTTTTCTATTTGTGGCATAAAAAAATCCCTGCCGCAGCAGGGATAAAAGTCAAATTTAGCCTTATAATGGCACCGTGTTAGCTGAGTAGCGTTTGCGGTATTGGGAAGGCGTACAGTGGTTGTTCTCCTTGAAGGTCTTGGAGAAGTGAGAAGGTGAGTGGAAGCCAACCCGGTCTGAGATATCAGAGACGGTAATGTTAGACTTAGCCAATAGCTTCTCTGCTTCTTCTAAGCGAACGTGAATGAGGTAGTCAATTGGTGACAAGCCAGTTTGTTGCTTGAAGAGACGGATCAGGTAGTATTTATTGATATCCACCAAGTCAGACAACTCTTCCAAGGTAATCTTCTTAGAGTAGTTCTTGCGGATATAATTTTGGAGCACGTCAATCTCATTATGCTTAGCTTGGAGGCTGGCGTCCTTGATTGATAATTCGTTGTGACGTAAGAGATGAATCATCACACACTCAATCAACTTTTTCATGATGAGGTCGGAACCGCGGAAACGGTTGGACTCTTCAATCAGAGCCAAGTCCAAGTAGTACTTGAGAGTTGGGTTAGGATGGGATGCCACAAATAATTGTGAGCTAGAGTTGGCTTCCTGTGAGGAAGTGAAGACAACACCGGATAGGGCAATGCAGATCCAGTCAATCTTCCGAATTGGATCAAGGGTAATGGTGGTGCCTGGGTTCAGGATAATGACATCACGCTTCTTAATCTCGTGTTGTTCATATTCTGAGTGACAAATACCCGCGCCTTTGTTAACATAGAAAATTAATAAATCTTCTGATGCTATTTTGTGATGCTCGTTGGCAGGTAATTGCTGAGTTGTAATCGAAGTTAGCTTGACTGATGCAGAATTTACATTCGAAATATACATAAAAAGCAATCTCCTTTCTGTTTTTGAGCGAACGTGCAATGTTCTACTATAATAATACACCATTTAAATTAAAATTGGAACCCGTACCATTGAGTTTCCCATTAAATTTTAATTAAACTTCTCCAAAATATTGGTTAGCAGGCCAAGTTCCATGATTTTTGCTGTTGTCTCATGGTGCTAAAAAGTGGTATAGTTATATTGTAAACGGTTTAACGGAGGAATTCAAGATGTATGTAAAGGAAATATCAAAAAATTTTACAGATAAAAAAGTCACGGAAATTCTGGTAGAAAATAAGCAGGGCTTACGTGCAAGCTTCTGCACCCTGGGTGCCCGAATTAGTGACCTGTCAATTCCTAGCAAAAATGGTCGGGAATCCTTGATTCTCAATCTGACCAATTTAGAGGACGAAGCCACTTACCATACCTATTATGGGGCCACAGTGGGACGGGTAGCCGGCCGCATTGGACCTGAGCCTTTGAGCCTAGGCCAGGAGCCCCTGAACCTGACGCCTAACGAAGGATCCACCCATTTGCATGGGGGACCAGATGGCCTAGACCTAGCGAACTGGGACTATGAAATTGAAGAGGGACAGGACCAAGTCTCCGTCATCTTCAGCCTAGTGGACCCAGCCGGCCACAATGGCTATCCAGGTAACTTGTCAGCCCGGGTCATCCATAGCCTGGACCAGGACAATTGCTGGACCGTCCGCTATGAGGCTAGCAGTGATGCGCCTAGCTACTGGAACCCGACCAACCATGTTTACTTCAACCTCAACGGCAATGCCCAAGTGCCCATCACTAACCATATCTTACAAGTTGAGGCCAGCCACATGATTCCGCTGACCCCAGCCGGCCTGCCCCTAGGGGGGACTTGGGCCTTAGATCAGCATCCAGGCTTGGACTTGCGTTTAGCGGACCAGACCCTAGGTCAGGTCATTGACCGCCACCCTCATGAAGAGCAGTTGGCCATCCGGGGCAAGGGGCTAGACCATGCCTATGTCTTAGATGCCCCGGTGCCAGTCGGCCAGGCCCACGCCTTGGGCCATGGCCAGGAAGTCGCCCCTCAGGGCACTTTAATCGAATCGGCTAGCGGTCGCCAGGTCAAGGTTTGGACCGACCGGCCATGCGCGGTCATCTATACCCATAACCACCAAGTTCCAGGCCTTATCCTAGGTGGCAAGGAGCAGGTGCCTTATATCGGTGTCAGCTTCGAAACCCAGGTGGCGCCTGACGCCCCTCACCATCCCGATATGGGCTCTATTGTCCTGACACCAGACCAGCCCGCCCTGAGCGAGACTTGTTTCAAATTGTCTTGGTAGGCTAACTGAGCTTGCCAGCCTAGCTTCCTCATTTCCCTTCCCCAGCTTTACCCTAGAAAGGAAGAAATTTATGGATAACTTTATTTACGACATTCCGACCAAGCTCTACTTCGGCCGGGGCCAAATCTCCCATCTGCCGGAACTGGTCAAGGCCAAGGGCCGGCGCGTCCTACTGGTCTACGGCGGTGGCTCTATTAAGAAGATAGGCCTCTATGATACCATTTTGGAGCTCTTGTCCGACTGCCAAATCGTGGAACTGCCAGGCGTGGAACCTAATCCCCGCATTGAGTCGGTCCGCCAGGGGGCAGCCCTCTGTAAGGAGCACGACATTGACGTCATCCTGGCCGTAGGGGGTGGCTCTACCATTGACTGCTCCAAGGTCATTGCGGCGGCCGCTTGTTATGAGGGGGATGCCTGGGACCTGGTTCTAGACCCAAGCAAGATCAGCCAAGCCCTGCCGCTCATTGATGTCTTGACCCTGTCAGCGACCGGGACCGAGATGAATACGGGGGCCGTTATTACTAATTTCGAGACAGATGATAAGAAGGGGACCGGCGCCTATGTCCTCTATCCTTACGCTTCGATCTGCGACCCAACCTACACCTTCACGGTCTCAGCCTACCAGACGGCTGCCGGGACTGCTGATATCATGTCCCATACCTTCGAGAATTATTTCCAACATCAAGAAGCCTTCATCCAAGAACGCCTAGCCGAGGCCATCCTGTCGTGCTGCATCCGTTACCTGCCAGTGGCCTTGGCTAACCCTGATGACTACGAGGCCCGGGCCAACCTTATGTGGGCTTCAACCATGGCCCTCAACGGCCTGACTTCCAAAGGCCGGGCCGGTGCCTGGACCTGTCATGCGATTGAGCATTTACTGTCAGCCTACTATGATATTACCCACGCAGTCGGCCTGGCTATCTTGACTCCGCGTTGGATGGCCTATGTTTTAAATGATCAGACCGTCGACCGCTTCGCCCACTATGCCCGTACCGTCTGGCTAGTACCCGAGCAGGCCGATAAATACCAAATGGCCAAGGCCGGCATCGAAGCTACTTACCAATTCTTCGAAGACCTGGCCCACCTGCCTATGACCCTGCCAGAAGTCGGCATCGATGACGCCAAATTCGATGTGATTGCCGAGCGCGTGGCTCCTCGCCTGACGGCTAGCTATGTGCCGCTCGCAGCGAAAGATGTGCGCGCCATTCTAGAAGACTGCCTGACACCTGGCGTGACCTATCGGAGTTAGGAGAGTGTGTGACTCGTTTGGCGCGCCAGTGGTCCACTCGGCCGAGTGGACCACTGGCTAGGCCAAGAAGCGCTCAAAAGCTACTAAAGAGGTAGAAAAGCAAGGAGCCAGTGGTCCACTCCGTCGAGTGGACCACTGGCTAGGCCGGGAAGCGCCAAAAAGCTACTAAAAAGGCAGAAAAGTAAGGCGCTAGTGGTCCACTTTGTTGAGTGGACCACTGGCTCCTTTGCGAGTCTTATAAGCAAAGTAATAAGCAGCTAGCCTTGACAGCTAGCTGCTTCTTTTATTCTTTCAGTGCCGGATACTTAACAGCGTTCTTAACTAACTTTTCCCGGATAATCTGATTAATATCGAGGCCTAGGTTATCGGCTAGCATATAGGTGTAAATGAGGACGTCCGCTAACTCCTCTTTGATATGTTCCAACTCAGGGCTGTTGACGTCCTCGGGTGACCGCCACTGATAAATTTCCATAAGCTCCGCTGCTTCAATAGCAACCGATATGGCTAGGTCTTTTTCATTATGAAAGGGACGCCAGTTGCGTGCATCGCGGAAGGCATTGATTTCGTCCATAATGGTCATTGATATCACTCCTCTGTGGATTTTGCTGCGGCTTGTAGAGCCAGTAATTTGTCTCGTAGGCGTGGATTAACGGCATAAAGGTAGAGACCTTTGACACCGCGCTTGAGTAGGACATTCAAGGAATTGAGAATCATCTGCTCCAAGGCTTGGGCATAGGTGTTATCATCCATATCAGCCCGCCGGACCTTGGCGCCACGGTCCATGTAACGGTTAGGGTCCACCACAATCCGATTCGTCTCAGGATCATAGTCGACTGAAGGACCAATCACCACGCCCGCATAGTTGAGGTCGAAGCCTTGGATGGTATAGATGGAGCCTACTTCATGGATGGTCTCAGGTCGCTCGGCCCAAGTCTGGTTATCTACAGTTGAGTTCCAAGGGAGGTTAATCCCACCAGGGTCAACCAGATAAGTATTGCCATCCTTCTTATGCTCATAGTCGAAGGTTCCAATGATGCGGGACAGGCCTAGAATCCGATCTTTCTCCCAAATCATATCCTTGAAGCGACTTGGATCTGCTACTACTTGGAAGTCAAAACCATCCGTTTCAGGCCAAGGCGAGAGCAGTCGCTGCTCCACTAAGTCATCAATCCAATCAATGACAGCACCAGCCCCCTGCATACGGAATTGGTCGGTCAGATGGAAGTGATGAAGCTTGAGCTCGCTCCCTATAACGGCAGAGAGGCGTTCTTTGTCCCAGTGGCTTTTCACCTTGAGAACTTGCTTAGAGTCAAAGATACAGACCACTATTTTGGCTAACTTGAGAATCACGCTTAGGTGGTTGTCCTGCCTGAAATTATTGTAGGCATCAGACTGAGACAAGAGCAAATGAGCCTCATCAATCAGGACAATATCGACTTCCTGACCCTTGTTAATGAAGGGGGTGGGCTTGTCGAAGGAATTCTTCTTGAGATTGGGCAAGCCGGCAGCGATGGCCTTATAGGTCTTCAGCATCTCGCTATGGTTGACTAGAAGACGGCTCTTAACCCCATGGAAAGGAGAGCCCTTATCCGCAGCCAAATCTGCCAGCCGATGCATAATAGCCGAGAGGACAACGCTCTTGCCGGTGCCAGCCTCGCCTTCGATTAGGAAGAGATGGTGTTGGTTGTCAGAGAGTGCTTGTTGGCAGAAGTTGAGCACTTCATCTTTAATGGCTTGTTGGGCAGTAGACAGTGTTTTGAATGGCGACAGCTTAAAGATGTCCTTATTTTCTATTTCATCTATGGTGTGGTTGACAAGGTTCTTGGCTCGTAAAGTTTCCCATAGTCGGGGAAATAGCTCTTGCTGGAAGTAAGTCTTGTTAGCATAATTGGCCGTTTTCTTCTGCTTAGTCTGGCTCCGGTTCTGCAGCTTATATTTCTCATCCGCTAGGAAATAGTTAATAAGTTTGGTTTCGAAGTCATAGGTAGCGGACTTATGGAAGTCCTGGTTACCAATTAGAAGTGTCTGGGTCATTTTGCAGCGACGCAGATCTTTTAGGTGTGCTTTCATGCGCTTGGGCATTTGGTCTGTTTCACCAATATAGGCATCAGGTCGGCGTTTGTCCGTATTATGCAGAATGTAGATAATGGGATAGTTTGTAAGTAACTCTTCTGTAATTTGTCCAATCGAGTCCTTGTCAAATCGTACTTCTTCAAGTATAAAATCCGCCATTAGGCCACCGCCTTGTCTAAGCTAGGGGTCCGAGAAACCGAGGTTTTTCGGACTAGAGGTGACCTATGCTATGGTGAACCCAGCACTACTAACTAGATGAGTGCAAAAAGGAGTATGAAAAATGACAAAGAAATATGGCTATGTACGGGTATCGACTGCTCAGCAGAAGACGGATATTCAATATGAAGAACTGCGTCACTACGGCGTCTGCCAAATATTCGTCGACAAGACAAGTGGCACTACAACTGAGAATCGGGAAGCTTTGCAGAATCTTTTGGAGATAGCGCAGCGCGGAGATGAGGTGGTGGTTACCAAAATTGACCGACTAGCACGTAGCATTATTGACCTTAATCAAATTGTGACTACCCTCAACAGTAAAGGGGTTCAAGTGAGGTTTTTACAAGACAATTTGATCTTCGAAGCTCACGAAAAGCCAAGTCCCTTAAGCTTGCTGATGTTCAACATATTAGGGGCATTTGCTCAGTTCGAACGTGACTTGATTATCGAACGAACAGGGGCAGGAATTGAGAAAGCAAGACTGAATGGTATTAAGTTAGGCCGACCACGAGAACACTATGACCGAATTGAAAGGGCACTAGAGCTGTATCTAAATCGGCTGCAAAATCAATTGTCAATCCAAGAAATTCTTCAACTGACCCAGGTTAAAAAATCCAAGTTTTACTACTACCTAAAGCAACTAAAAAAAGGCAATCTTAACCTCTAGCAGAAAGTCCAAAAAATGGTATAATAAGTCTTGTGAGAAGGCGCCTAAAACCGCCTTCATTAAATGATAAAAAAAGAGTCCGAAAAACCTCGGGTTTGTGGACTGGGAATGGGAGCTGGGTGAGTGCATGTCAGAGGGATTAATAAAAAGTAAGAAACGCGTCCAGCAGCATGGGGAAGTCTTTACTCCTGCTTGGATGGTGAAGAAGATGCTAGATACTCCAGGCATAAAAGAAGCCTGTGAAAATATTTATGCTACTTTTCTAGAGCCGGCAGCAGGAGATGGCAACTTTCTCTTAGCGATTCTGGAACGGAAGCTAAAGGCTGTAACAGAACAGTATGATAAACGCAATTGGAAGACCAAGGCGTTAGTAGCTATAGCCTCAATTTATGGCATCGAGTATCTTGCAGACAATCTTGATGTAGCACGCTCGAGGATGTTTAATTACTATCTCGATTGGTATGAAGAGGCTTTTGGTGAGCGACTCAATAGTCAGACCAACATCTACAAATCGGCAAATTATATCATCCACAAGAATATTGTAAGAGGGAATACCTTAACCAAACGTCACCCCATAACTGAAGAGCCAATTCGAATGATTGAATGGCAGAAAGTGCCGGGATATCCGAGCAAAGTTCGAGCTATTCCATTTGCCTTTGCGGAATTATTCGGTGAAGAAGTGGAAGAGGAGAAAAAACTTGTAATGGAACAACTTAGCCTCTTTGAATGGGAGGATGAGGCTTCTAGAGAGCCTGAAGTTGAAAGAGTCATAACAGAAATTGAAATACAAAAAGTATACTTATTGGGGGATTAAGGATGAGTGTGGTTTCAAATTTTGATTTTCTAAGTGTCGATTTAGATACAGCAGAATTGTATGCGACTATTAATATGGCGGAAGAGAACTACGCTCAGAAAGACTATGAAGGGACCTTGACCAAAGTCCGTAAAGTCGCGGAAAATACAGCCAAGTTATTTGCTGATCGTGCCTATATTGAATTGGGTGAGCGGGATAATTTCAATGAGATTCTTCGGAAAATTAAGTACTCGATTAATGATAAACATGTTGTGGATTATTTATACGAGATTAAAGGGAAAGGCAATAATTCTGCCCACGTTCTGAACCCCTCTGACGCAACGCAAGAGAATGCGCTTAGAGCCTTAGAGCATATGTTCTATATCTTAGTCTGGTTTGTTATTAACTATATCGACGATGAAATTCAAGCTAACTTATTCGATGAATTTTTAGAACCTAAAGCTCAAGCCCTCTACAAAACGGCTGAGCGGAAATTTATCTATGTTCAGACTGTTGATAATGCAAGCGGCCAATTCCCTGCTTTTGACGGGACTTACAAAGTTGGCGAAGGAACCGTTCCAGAAGATGAAATCGAGGGAGACTGGAGTCCAAATAGCAGTTTCTTACGGAAGTTAGCCCCTAGACGTATCAAACAATACATGAAGACCTCAGGTCTGCCTTTTATGTTGGGATGGGTTGAACTAGCCTATCGCAAATCAGACAAGACCTGGTTTCATGATTATGATGTCCATAATGTATTGAGACGTTCTGGAATTAAGCATGCGGAATTGCTAGAAGGCAATGAGTGGTTTGATACGGATTTGGAGACAGCTAAATCAGCTATTCAAGCTGTAAAAGATGGTCGTGAATATATCAATGAGTCGGTAGAAGAGAAGACGGCTGTTGTTTTACGTCCAGAACAAGAAGAAGCAGTAGCGAAGACGCGTCAGGCCTTCAAGACTAAGAATACAATGCTCTGGAATGCTAAAATGCGCTTTGGCAAGACGTTAACGGCTCTTCAGTTGGTCAAAGAAGAGGGCTTCCAAAAAGTACTGATTATGACGCATCGTCCCGTTGTATCAGATTCTTGGTTCGAGGACTTTAAGAAAATGATGATGAACCAAGAAGGTTATGAATATGGTTCAGTGACCCAAGGCGCCTCGCTTGAATCACTCAAAAAGGGAAACAAGCCTTTTGTTTATTTTGCTTCCATTCAACTCTTACGTCATAATAATGCGCAAACGAACTTGAGCCAGTTTGCTGAGGTAGACTGGGATCTCATTCTGATTGATGAAGCCCATGAAGGTACTCAGACTCAGCTAAGTGAGCTTGTAATGGAACAGCTAGTCAAAGATAAAACCAAAGTTCTAGAGCTATCTGGTACCCCCTTTAACCTCTTGGATAAATTTGAAGAAGATCAAGTTTATACCTGGGACTATACCATGGAACAGACGGCTAAGCTTAAGTGGGCGCTCGAGAAACCAAATGAACCAAACCCCTATGAGAAGTTGCCGAAGGTATCTATGTATACCTTCGAGATGAAGAACAAGAAATTTTTAGACGAACGGAAATCTTTTAATTTCAGAGAGTTCTTCCGTACAGATGATTCAGGTTGTCTAGTGCATAAGCAAGAGGTTCGAGCCTTTCTTGATAATATTACCAATCCTGATAGTCGAACGAACTATCCTTTCTCAACTAAGGCCTACCGAGAGGAGTTACGGCACACACTCTGGTTATTGCCAGGTGTTAAGGAGGCCAATGCCTTAGAAAATTTGCTGAAGGAGCATCCAATTTTTGGTAAGGAGTACCAAATTGTTAATGTAGTTCGTGGAAGCGAGCGGGATAGTGACGATGGCGTTGCCAATGAGGCGGACCTGGAAAAAGTGCGTAAGGCGATAACAGACGACCCTTCGCAGACAAAAACCATTACCCTAACGGTTCGTAAGTTAACGACTGGCGTCAATATTCCCGAATGGACAGCCGTTATATTTTTATCCAATACTAACTCAGCAATGAATTATTTACAGGCTGCTTTTCGTGCTCAGACGCCATTTGCTCATGAAAAATTAGGGATGAAGAAGCATTGTTATATCTTTGATTTTGCGCCAGATCGAGCGCTGACTGTGATGGCTGAGAGTGCGCAGATTAATTCTGGTGTGGGTAAGAAAAATACTCATCAGCAGAAGAAAGCCATGTCTCACCTTTTGAACTTCTTGCCAATTCTTGGTCAAGCAGACAATGGCATGAAGACTTATGATGTCGATCGTATGTTAACTCAATTGAAGAAGGTATATGCGGAAAAAGCTGTACGATCTGGATTTGAAGACGACAGTCTCTATAATGATAAGCTTCTAACCTTAACAGAGGGCGATGCTAAGTTGTTCCAAGACTTGAACGCGATTGTCGGTAAAACGAGCAAACAGAAAACACCTAAAACGATTACGGTGAATGACAATGGTTTGACCGATGAAGAATACGAGAAGGGTGAGAAGGGCAAGAAAAAGAAAAAACGAGACCGCACCCCAGAAGAGCAAGAAGCAATTGAGAAAATTAAGAAGGCTAAGCAACAGCGCAAGACCATGATTTCAATCCTGCGAGGGGTATCAACTAAGATCCCTCTCATGATCTATGGGATGGATGTCGATATTCAAGAGGATATCTCGATTGAGGAATTCGTCAAGCAGGTGGATGATAAGTCTTGGAAGGAGTTTATGCCTAAGGGCTTTACTAAGGAGCTGTTCCATGACATCGCACAATTCTATGATGCGGAAGTTTTCGTGGAAGCAGGCCGAATTATTCGACACCGCGCCAAAGAGCTAGACGAGCTGGACTTTATTGAGCGTGCAGAGCGGATTGCTGAATTATTTGGTAGTTTCAAGAACCCTGACAAGGAAACAGTCCTCACCCCATGGCGTGTTGTCAACATGCAAATTGCCAAGGGAATAGGTGGCTTGAACTTCTACGATGATGATTTCCATGCGATGACGGATGGCGGAAGACCTAACCTACATTGGGTAGAGCGTGAAGTGACTAAGGAAATCTATCACCCAGAAACTAAGATTATTGATATTAACTCCAAGACGGGCCTATATCCTTTGCATGCTGCGATGAGCTTATACTATCAGGCCATGTTAGCGAATGAAGACAAGCGATTTATTGATAGACAAGTCTATCAGTCGATTCTAATGAAAAATATCTATGTCATTGCTCAAACTCCAATGGCCAAAACCATTACGGAGCGGACCCTAGCAGGATACAGAGCTTATAAGACGAATGTGGTTTATATTCCGGGGCTAACGGACGCCCTAAAGCAGGATATAGACAAGGGTAAAGAAAAAGTAGAGGAGGCGTTTGGTCACGTGAAATTTGATGTTGTGGTGGGGAATCCGCCGTATCAGGATTCAACACTTGGTGATAATACTACTTTTGCACCACCTATTTATCATCTTTTTATGGAACTTTCATACGCGGTCGCTGATAAGGTTGCCTTAATTACCCCAGGAAGATTTTTATTTAATGCAGGTGGCACGCCAAAAAATTGGAATAGAAAAATGCTAGATGATAAGCATCTAAGCGTATTGCATTTTGAGATCGATAGCTCAAAAGTATTCTCTAATACAGATATTAAAGGCGGAGTAGTTGTAACTTACAGAGATTTAACACGCTGCTTTGATCCGATAGATACTTTTACAACTTTTGAGGAATTAAATAGCATTCTACATAAAGTTATAGCGCGAAGAGAACCCACACTAGACACTATAATTAGCGGTCGGGGTGTATATAAGCTATCTCAAAAGGCTCTAGATGATTATCCTAGCATTGAGCAAATTCAATCAAAAGGACATAAGTTCGATATAGGTTCAAGTGCTTTTAAAATTTTGAAAGATATTGTGTTTTTTGAAGAGAAACCGAACGATGGAAGAGACTATGTAGAGTTTCTTGGTTTACTGAATCTTAAGAGGGTCTATTTCTGGATTGATAAGAGGTATATCAATCCTCCGCGGAGCTTCTATAAGTATAAAGTAATTATCCCTCAAGCGAATGGAAGTGGGGCGCTGGGAGAAGTCATATCTACTCCTCTAATAGGAAAACCGCTCCTTGGAGCAACAGAGACCTTCTTATCCATAGGATCTTTTGATACCTATTTAGAGGCAGAAGCGGCATTAAAGTATGTTAAAACGAAATTTTCAAGGGCGCTATTAGGTATTCTTAAAATCACTCAAGCAAATACCCGAGAAAAATGGATGAAGGTACCGCTTCAAGATTTTACAACTAATTCTGATATCGATTGGTCACAACCTATTGATGATATTGATCAACAACTCTATAAAAAGTATGGGTTGAGTGAGTCAGAGATTGCTTTCATTGAAGAAAAAGTCCAAGCGATGGATTGAACTTTATATACACTCAGAGAGCCCGCCAATTGGTGGGCTCTCTTCATGACAAAATGCGAACTTCAGTTCGCTTTTGTTCTTCCATATTCCCTCCAATAGGCGTATAATAGAGATTGTAGAGAAGTGAAGACGGTGGTGACTCCCACTCAGGAGGAGGTGGTGCCCTATGTGCATCCATCAAAATCTAGAGGGAAGGAGGACACTGAATTTGTCAGCTGAAGCTGTGGTAAGGCTTATCTTGGAATTTGGCACTTTTGTCATTGCCTTGATTGGGCTCTGCCACAAACTCTTCAATAAACACGACAAAAAATAGCCGTCCCCACTTTGACACGCGGGACGGCTATTTTTTGTCATCTTCGCATCACCGTCTTATACGGCTCTACATAGGAGTCGAGGCCTAACTCGACTCCTTCTATGTTTATTATACTGTACATGTTTAGGTGAAGTCAAATCTCTTTCTCGGGGAAAAAGAGAGCCTTCTTGCTTTCTTCAAAGGTGATTTTCTCTTACTACTTAGAAATTCCCCCTGTTAATTCTCCCAGATTTAGGTTAAAATTATAGTAAGTCATGGTAATCTCCTCTTTCAATGTTTTCGGACAACTACATTGTACCAGAGATTACCTGGCTTTTTTTGCGCATTTTTAAGGGGACGGTATTGTCTGAGCTAGTGGTCCACTCTTTAAAGTGGACCA
>NZ_KV822201.1:372-34344 GCF_001815865.1 Abiotrophia sp. HMSC24B09 | reverse complement strand
CTAGTGGTCCACTCTTTAAAGTGGACCACTAGCTCGGCCAGAAGCCTCCGACAAATCACCAAACTAGCCCAAACGTCATCCTTTCCCCATATAATCTGGTTCGCCGGCGCAGTCGCGGTAGTCGCTGGGGCTGAGGCCGAAGGTTTTTTTGAAGATTTTGGAGAAGACTAGCTGATCAGAGTAGCCGACGCTAGCGGCAATGGTCTTAATAGAGTCTTGGCTTTCAACTAGGAGTTGCCTGGCTTGACGCAGGCGAGTCTCCATCAGGAATTGCTTGGGCGACTGGCGATAGTGTTGTCGAAAGAGGCGGAAGAGGGCGCTGCGGCTCATGCCAATATACTGAGCGATGGACTCAACTGTTATGGGACGAGCATAGTTGGCGTAGATGTAGGCGGTGGCTACCTCTGCGGGCGAAGAGTTACTTTGCTGGCGGGGGGCTGACAGGCTGACCAGCTCTAGATGGGCATGGTAGAGGAAGTCGAAGACCTTCATCATTTGCCAATAGAAGGTATTAGCATCCTGAGTCTGGGACAGGCTATAGTGGCAGATATCTTGAATGATGGCCTGGCATTGCCCCTCATCCTGGAACTGAATACAGTGGGCATCAGCCAACTGGGTAAATTGCAGGAAATCTTCCAAACGCTGGCCACTAAAGCCAATCCAGTAGTTGCGCCAGGGTTCCTTGCCATCGGCATAGTATTTGACTTGCTGACCTCGTCTGAGAATGAAGCCTTGATTGGCAGTCAGGGGGTAGCAGTGGTTGTCGACTTCTAGGCTACCTTTGCCTGAGGCAATCCAGTGAATAATGTAGGGTTGATAGACGGTGTATTGGTAGACCTGATAGGGTTCGAACTGTTGGATGCCACACTCGTCAAACTGCAGATCCGTCAGTCCATAGTCGAAATGTTGCCATAATTGTCGCATAGGTCTCGCCTCCTTACTCCTAGTATAGCAGAGACATGTTGCAACAAAATGACATAGAGTTTAACGCTTTCACTATATCTTGTAAAACCAAAAGACTATACACTGTAAATATAAAGCGTTACCATTTCAGGTACCTAGTTGACCAGACTCGAGGTGTGTCGGCTAAGGCGCCCAATTATTGAGGAGGATTAACGAAAGATGAAGAAGTTTACACGTATCATGATGACCTTGACGGTGCTTTTGACAACTTTTACCACGTTTCTAGTCGCTCCACGCCATACTGCACATGCTGCGGATGAGGTATCGGTCTGGGCCTGGGACCCTAAGTTCAACATTAAGGCTCTAGAAATCGCCCAAGAACTCTATCAGAAAGACCACCCAGACTTCAAGCTCAATATCGTTGAGAACGCGCAAGATGATATTGTGCAGAAGTTGAATACAGCCCTCAGCTCTGGGGTGACCGATGGCTTACCACAAATCGTCCTGATTGAAGACTACCGGGCTAAGAGCTTCCTAGCTGCTTACCCAGATAGCTTCTTCCCACTCTCTGATTTCTTCAAGGCAGAAGACTTCGCACCATATAAGGTGGCAGCTACTTCTATTGGGGATACCCACTATGCGGTGCCTTTTGATACTGGGGTGACGGGCCTCTATGTCCGTAAGGACCTCTTAGAACAGTCTGGCCACAAGGTGGAAGAACTGCAAAACATCACTTGGGACCAACTCCAAAAGATTGGTCAAGATATCTACGATAAGACAGGGACCAAACTCCTTTCCGTTGACTTCAAAGACTTAGGCCTAGTGCGGGCCATGATTAATGCTAGCGGTAGCTGGTATACGACGGAAGATGGCAAGGCACCTAACCTCAAGGACAATGAAGCCCTTAAGGAAGCCTTCCGTACCCTCAAATCCATGAATGATGCGGGCTTGCTTAATGTCCACAATGACTGGAGCCAAATGCTGCAGGCCTTCAACAAAGGAACCGTTGCGACTGTGCCACAAGGTAACTGGATTACACCATCTGTGACAGCTGAAGCTAGCCAATCTGGCCAATGGGTGGTAGTGCCTTGGCCTCGCCAAAATGTGTCGGGCTCAGTCAATGCCTCTAACTTAGGTGGGTCTTCCTTCTATGTCCTCAATGTTAAGGGCAAGGAAGCAGCTGCTGATTTCCTTGGCAAGACCTTCGGCTCTAGCGAAGAATTCTACCGCCGTATTATGAAGGAAGTCGGTGCCCTAGGGACCTATCAACCACTCCTTAAGACGGATGCCTACGACCAAGCGGTACCATACTTTGGTAATCAGAAGATTTATAAGGACTTCGCTGAATGGTCTACTAAGATTCCTGCCGTTAACTACGGGGAACATACTTACGCTATGGAAAGTATTGTTGTTGATGCCTTCAACCAATACCTCAATGGTGCAGACCTAGACCAAGTGCTGACTGAAGCCCAACAACAAGCAGAGAATCAAATTCAATAATGACATCCAGAGGCAACAAGGCATCCCTACAGACTTGTTGCCTCTTCTATTTAAGGAGGTAGGTAGGATGTTCAAACTCAATCACTTCGCCCGAACCAAGATTCTGGGTTGGTGCTTTATCGTAGTACCCACCCTCTTGATTGGCCTCTTTTACTTCTATCCTATGGTACAGACCTTCCTCTTGTCCCTATCGGCAGGGAAGGGTAACCAACTCAAATTCGTCGGTTTAGCCAACTATCAACGCTTACTCAGTGACCCGGTCTTCTTGACGGCCCTCGGTAACACACTGATTTTTCTGGTTTTCCAAGTGCCACTCATGGTCATTCTGGCCATCTTCTTCTCGGTCTTGCTCAATCAGAAAACACTCAAATGGCGGGGCGTCTTCCGGACCTTAGTCTTCCTGCCCTGTGTCACCTCTCTAGTTGCCTATTCCCTGATCTTCAAGTATTTGTTTGGGAATGAGGGTATTGTCAATCAGCTCCTAGTGAATTTACACATTGTCAGTGAACCCATTATGTGGCTATCTCATCCAGTCTGGGCTAAGGTCCTGGTCATTATTGCCATTACTTGGCGTTGGACAGGCTATAATATGATCTTCTTCCTGGCTGCCCTGCAAAATATCGACCCCCAAATCTATGAAGCAGCAGATGTCGATGGGGCCTCCAAATGGCGGACCTTTTTCAGCGTGACCGTTCCCCTCTTAAGACCGGTCATTCTCTTCACTTCGATTACCTCCACCATCGGGACCTTGCAACTCTTCGACGAGCCTATGAACTTGACCAAGGGTGGGCCAGGGAATGCCACCCTGACCATCTCCCAGTATATCTACAATATTAGCTTCAAGTTCACACCCGACTTCGGTTATGCGGCCGCTGTCTCCTATGCCATTGTCTTCCTGGTGGTTATCTTCTCAATTATTCAGCTAAAGGTGGGGAATCAACATGAAAAGAACTAAACATCTTGGGTCTTACCTCTTCTTGGGGCTAGCCTCCATCATCTTTGCTTTCCCCTTCTACTTCCTCTTGGTCAGTGCGACCAATACCAGTTTAGATGTTACTAACGGTCGGCTCCTGCCGGGTAATGCCTTGTGGCAGAATCTGACTAATTTATTCAGCCAGACCCAGATGCGGGGCGCCTTAATTAACTCTGCTATTGTGGCCCTCTGGCAGACAGTCCTAGCCCTCTTAGTAGGGTCAGTAGCGGGCTATGGCTTTGAAGTCTATCGCTCACGGGCCAAGGACATTGTCTTCAATATCCTCTTGATTTCCATGATGCTGCCATTTGCGGCCATCATTATCCCACTCTTCCGCTTCTTCAGCCAACTGTCTTCGGTTAGCTCGGCGATAGGGATTAACTCCTATGCTTCCGTTTATCTGCCTTTTGTGGCGACTGCCTTCCTCATCTTCTACTTCAGACAGAATACCAAGATGTTCTCCAAGGAATTGCTAGAAGCAGGGCGAATTGACGGCTTATCTGAGCTAGGCTGCTTCGTCCGAATCTTCATGCCGACCATGAAGAACACCTACGCCGCGGCTGGGATTATTGTCTTCATGTCTAGCTGGAACAACTATCTCTGGCCCTTGATTGTCTTGCAGACGCCTGACAAACAGACCGTGCCCCTCTTAATTTCCAACTTAGGGTCCTCTTATTCGCCAGATTTCGGTCTCATGATGACGGCGATTAGTATTGCGACCCTGCCAACCATTGCGATTTTCTTCATCCTACAACGTCACTTCGTTGCAGGTATGTTAGGTTCTGTCAAATAAGGGAAAGGAGCTCAAGCATGTTAATCCATCCATATTTTGAAGACCCTCAATTAGTCAGTGTGGGAGCCCTAGACCAACGGGCTTATACCATTCCTTATGCTAGTTTGGACCAGGCTAAGCAGGCCAAGAATCGACGGGAGTCTAGCTCTTATCTTGACCTGAATGGCATCTGGAACTTTAAGTATTTCCCTAATGTGCGGACGATTGAGGCCCCTTATTGGGAGCAAGCTCAAGGCCTGGACTGGGACCAAATTCCGGTGCCTAGCTGTTGGCAAATGCAGGGCTACGACCAAATTCAATACTCCAACACAGAATTCCCGATTCCCTATGATCCACCCTATGTGCCTTATGACAATCCGGCGGGGCTCTATCAACGTCAGCTAGACTTAGCAGATTGGACTCAAGCGACTAGCTATGAACTAGTCTTTGAAGGGGTAGACTCGGCCTTCTATGTCTGGGTCAATGGCCATTTTGCGGGCTATGACCAAATATCCCATTCGACTTCTATCTTCGATATCAGCGACTATCTGGTAGCCGGCAGCAACCGTCTAAGCGTCTTAGTGCTTAAGTGGTCCGACGGGACCTATCTGGAAGACCAAGACAAGTTCCGTAATAGTGGGATTTTCCGCGATGTCTACCTACTTAAGCGGCAGCAGGCCCGTATGCTAGATTTCAGCCTCACGACTCAGCTATCCCCTGATAGTCAGACTGGCTACTTAGGCTTGTCTGTCGCGGCCACAGCGGGCTTGGCGCAAGGTCACTATGAGCTCTATGCCCCTGATGGAGGCTTAGTAGAAGAGGGCAATCTGCCCCTAGGGCAGCAAGACTGGCAAATCGAAATTCCAAACCCTCAGATCTGGTCCTCAGAGGCACCACATCTCTACAGCCTTTACTGGCAAGTCGGGGAGGAGTACTACCGCCACCAGGTGGGGATTCGTCAGCTAGCTATCCAAGACAATTGCCTCTATATCAATCATCAGCCAGTTAAGCTCTTGGGAGTCAACCATCATGACTCTTGGCCGGATACAGGGGCAACTGTGACCCTGGAACGTCAGCGCCAAGACTTGCTTCTTATGAAGGGCCTGAACTTTAATGCTGTGCGGACAGCCCACTATCCTAAGTCACCGGAATTCTATGAGCTCTGTGATGAGCTTGGTTTTTATGTCATTAGCGAGACGGACTTAGAATGTCATGGGGTCGTGGATCTCTATGGCATGGGCGGGAACGACAACTATAACCTACTAGCCTACGATGAACGCTTCAAGCAGGCCTGTCTCGCGCGCATGATAGCCAATGTTCGAGCCCTCAAGAACTTCAGCTCCATTATTATGTGGTCGGCCGGGAATGAGTCCGGCTATGGCCCTAACATTGAAGCCATGTTGCAGGCTGCCAGACAGGAAGATCCAAGCCGGCCGCTCCACTATGAAGCCTACTGGTATCACAAGCCTGATGTGACCTATGACACCCAGTATTTGGATGTTTGGAGCCGTATGTATCCGAGTGTCGAAGAAATCGAGGCCACCTATTTCCATGAAGGAGGTGCCTATGCGCCACTGGACCGACCTTTTATCCTCTGCGAATATGCGCATGCCATGGGGAATGGGCCAGGCGATTTGGCTCATTACTATGACTGTATGATGCGCCATCCTGAATTCATTGGGGCCTTTGTCTGGGAGTGGGCGGACCACGCCATCGAACTCCAAGGCGTGACTAATCAAGGTGCTTGGAACCAAGGTCTACCAGTTTACCGTTATGGTGGGGATCACGGTGAGTACCCTCATGCGGGTAACTTCTGTATGGATGGCCTAATGTATCCGGATCGTCGGCCACATACCGGGGCCCTGGAATACGCTCAAATCCATCGGCCAGTTCGTTTGGTAGATAGTGATCTAGAGAGAGGGAGTCTGACCTTCTGCCATCACTACCACTTCACCAAGCTAGAAGATCAGGTCTGCTTGGAGATGACCCCTTATGATGTAGCCGGGCAACCCCTAGCAGGGGTGACGGTCACTGACTGGCAGGCCGAGCCAGGCCAAGAAGCGACCGTCTTCCTGCCTAAGGACTGGGATTTGATGCAAGTATCCCATATTCGCCTGCGCTATTTGCGCCAAGGAGACGGCGTCTGCTTGGGCCAAGACCAAGTGCGCCTGCGGGACATTGAATGGCCACAAGCTAGTTCGCTAAGTCAAGAGCCTGAGACGCCTTGGCTGACCGAGACTCTAAGGGATTTCACCATGCATTGGCGAGATCAGGCAGTGACCTTCAGTAAGGCCAATGCCGCCCCAAGCTCATGGCAGGCTGGCCAAAAAGAAGTCTTAGCAGGCCCGGGTGACTGGACTATCTGGCGGGCGCCAACGGATAATGACCGCGTGATTGTGGCAGAGTGGCGCCAGGCCAACTATGACCACAGCCAGATTCGGGTGCACAGCCTGAGGGCTGAGACCATCAATCATCAAGTTTGCCTGCACTTTGAAGCAGTTATTGCAGGGGTTGGACGTCAGCCAGCCCTTAGTTTCCAAGGTCATTGGTGCCTAGATCAAGAGGGTCGCCTGAAGTTAAGCCTAGAAGGGCAACGACCTAAGGAAATGGTGGAATTACCACGCTTTGGCCTAGTCCTATCGATGGTGGACGCAGACCGAGTTTCCTATATCGGTTATGGACCTTATGAGAATTATGTGGACAAGCATCACAGTAGTTATTGGGGCCACTTCGAGCAGTCTGCCCAAGACTTGTACGAACCTTATGTAACTCCGCAAGAGAATGGCGCCCACCAAGTGACCAAGCTAGCAGTCCAGCAAGGAACGTTGGCGCTGAGTGTGGCTTCGTCTCATTCCCTATCCTTCAACCTTTCGCCATATTCAACACGCCAACTAAGTCAGGCGCGCCATCGAGACGAGCTAGTGGAAGAGGGCGTCTATTACCTCCATCTAGATTATAGACAAGCAGGCATCGGCTCCAACTCCTGTGGTCCGCGCCTCTTGCCAGAACACCGCTTTGATGAATCAAGTTTTAAACTAGATTGGACATTTGAGCTAAGATAAAGAAGATAGGCAACCACCCGTGTAGCGCGGGTGGTTTTTTTGTGTAAAAGGGGGCGCCACGTCGTGTTGGGAGGTAGCCATGTCGCGTTGGGAGTTCAACACGACATGGCACGGCAAGGAAGCGAGTATTCTGAGGCAAAAAGGGCGAAAAAACGTGAGCCACGTCGTATTGGGAGGTAGTGATGTCGCGTTGGGAGTCCAACGCGACGTGTCTCAAAATGTAAGCTGAAAGCTGAAGCTGTTGCAGGGCATATTTTAAGGCATTATTAACATATTTATGTCGCTAACTCAATCTTCCACTGTTAATTATTCAACTTTTAGGTTAAAATTGAGATAAGTCAGATTAATCTCCATTTTCAATGTTTTCGGACCATTACATTGTGCTAGGGATTATCTGGCTTTTTCTGTTTACACACATACAGGGCATTTTTGGCTTAAAAATAAGCCAAGACACGTCCCTAAATGAAAGGGGATACACTGAGCACAATTTGCTGTTCTAGATTAGGCATGAGATTGTGCTCAAAGGCTGTTTAAGGCGAGAGAAAGCCTAAGTATAATAGAGATAGGAGGGAGAACGTGTTTACAAATGAGCTCATAAAGAAATACCAATTTTTCCTGAATTATACTAATTCTTCAATTGGGGAGTTAGAGAATTTGTCCAATAGTAGTAGGAGAAGCATCCTTTCAGATATTCTGAGAATCAATGAAGCGCTGAGTCACTTATTACTTCCAAACATAAGAATTGAGAATGACCTAATTAGAGTACCTGCTATTTCAAGCGGCGAGCTACTAGGTCATGTAGATATAAGCAGTAGATCCTATATTTTTCAACATGAACGGCTGGATATGATTATTCTCTATTTGCTGTTGTATCCAGAATATATATCAAACTACCATTTGCAAGACTTGTTACGAATGAGCAAAAACTCAGTGGTAGCTGATTTGAAAGATATTCGGGAATTGCTAATAAATCAATCAATCTCATTACAGTATAGACGTAGTGAGGGCTATTATTTGGAAGGCACAGGAAGTCAGCTAAGGCAATTACTAGAGCGCACGATTGAGAAGTTAATGCGTCTAGAGAGTGGGCGATTTATCTTAGATTATGTGCTCAAGGAATGTCGCATAGCAACTAAGGACGCAGCCATCTTCTCTCAAATCCGAATGTTGAGTGAAAAATATCAGCTTATCTTTATTTTCGAAAACGTGAAAATAGTTTCGCTCGTGATTGCTGTTCTGAATGAAATCGAGATTGAAGGCGACTATCAAGTAAAGCAAGAGTACTACCGCAATATTAAGGAAACAGCCCTATTGAAGCTAGTGGAGGAACTTGAAGAAGAATATCCGAGGCTGGCTAAAGAAAGAGACTATATTCTATCGCGACTAGCAGGATGCCTACAAGGCAACTTGGATTTAAACCCTGATCCGACAGTAGTGCAGATTATGGACGAAATTATCAAACAAGTAAAAGCCAATACGGGTCTTGAGTTCCCGATGGGAATTCACTTCAGGAAGAATTTATTTGCCCACTTGTATCCGTCTTATTATCGTCTTTTGTTCAATATTTCTTTGCATAATCCCTTAACCCATCAGATCAAGAGAGAATACCGTTCGCTATACGAATTAATTAGACGCAGTTTAAAACCTCTAGAAGAGATGACGGGCAAACCATTATCTAGCGACGAAATTGCCTACTTCACAATACATTTTGGTGGGTATTTACAATCCCAAGTCAAGCATAGAGAAGGGAAGGATTTAAGGGCAATGATCGTCTGCCCCAACGGGGTCAGTACATCCTTGATATTGCAATCCGAATTGGAGAAAATCTTTCCAAGGATGGAATTCCAGTCAATCTCAAGGAGTCATTTTAAGACTGTAGATAATATGGAGAGGGATGATGTTCAAGTTATTTTTTCAACCACTCATTTAGAAAGTCAAGACCAGGTCTTCCTAGTTAAGCCCTTAATGACTTCTATTGAAAAAATCCTCTTAAAACGAAGGGTGTATGAATACTTGCACCTGGAAAAAGAGGATGTGGTATCGATAGACGAATTAATGGGAATTGTGGCCAAATATACCACTATCAAGAATGAAGAAGGCTTAAAAAATGAGTTAATCCATTATCTTTTTGCTCAAAACAATCAACCATTATTAGGAGGTGATTCTTTGACTGATCTATTAAAAGAAGAATTGATTCAACAAGTAGACAGTGTGAGTAATTGGCAAGATGCCGTTGGTCTGGCGGCTCAGCCACTGCTTGCTCATGGCTATATTGAAGAATCGTATATTCAGGCCATGATAGCGTCCATTAATGAAACAGGGCCATATATTGTTTTGGCGCCCAAAGTAGCTGTACCTCATGCCTCTCCTGATTCAGGCGTGCATCAACTAGGCATTAGTTTATTACAAGTAAAAGAACCTGTCGATTTCTCTGAAGAGGGTGATGACGGCAAGAAGGTTCAATTAATCTTTGTCTTAGCTGCAGTAGATTCAACTGCGCACTTAAGAGCCTTACAAGAGTTGGCCTTAATTCTAGATGATGAAGAGGCAATTGATTCCTTAATTGCGGCTTCTGACCCAAGGGAAATATTGGCTATTATTGACAAAATCATAGAGGAAGGAGGAGAGTAACTTGATTAAGGTAGTCACTGTTTGTGGTAATGGTATTGGTAGTAGCTTATTACTACGTTTCAAGGTAGAAACAATTGCTAAGGATCTGGGGATTGACGTAGATGTGGAATCATGCGATTCCAATGCAGCAGTTGGTAAGAATGCAGATTTGTATGTAACCGTAAAGGAATTTAAAGATATATTCCCAGAAGGTACGAAAGTTTGCCTCGTGCCAAGTTATACCAATCGCAAGAAAATTGAAACGGAACTTGTTCCAATCTTAAAAGAGATGGCGAATCAATAATATAACTAGCATTAAAAGAAGGAGGAAGTACAATGAATGGCATTTTGACATTTTTACAAAACATCTTAAGTGAACCGGCTTTCTTAATGGGCTTAAATGCTTTTATTGGCTTGGTAGCGTTAAAAACGCCTGGACATAAGGTCTTAACCGGTACCTTAGGGCCTGTCTTAGGTTATTTGATGTTAGCGGCAGGTGCGGGCGTTATTCAAGCTAACTTAGGACCTTTAGCAAGATTAATTGAAGAAGGTTTTGGCATTACTGGGGTGGTTCCTAATAACGAGGCTGTGACCAGTGTGGCGCAACAAATTTTAGGTGTAGAAACCATGTCTATCTTAATTGTAGGCCTGGTCTTAAACCTCTTATTTGCAAGATTCACGCGCTTTAAGTATATCTTTTTAACCGGTCATCATAGTTTCTTCATGGCTTGCTTGTTATCAGCAGTGTTAGGGGCCATCGGATTTAAAGGCGTAACGCTTGTCTTAGTTGGTGGCTTCTTCCTAGGTGCTTGGTCTGCAATTTCACCGGCTATCGGACAACGATACACCCTCAAGGTGACAGACGGTGATGAAATTGCCATGGGGCATTTTGGAAGCCTTGGCTACTATTTATCAGCTTGGATTGGCGAGAAAGTAGGTAAAGATAGCAGAAGTACTGAGGAATTAGAAATCTCTGAAAAATGGAGCTTCCTCAGAAACACCACGATTTCTACAGGGATTGTGATGGTTGCCTTCTATCTAGTCGGAGTAGTAGCTTGTTTAGTTCGTAACCCACAGGCAGTTCAAGAATTAGCTGGAGGTAAGAATCCATTTATCTTTGCAGTTATTAGTGGGCTAACCTTTGCAGTGGGTGTGTCCATTGTATACTCAGGTGTACGTATGATTCTGGCAGACTTAATTCCAGCCTTCCAAGGTATTGCGACCAAGATCATTCCGAATGCAGTTCCTGCTGTAGACTGCGCAGTATTCTTCCCATATGCCCCAACGGCCGTTATTATCGGCTTCGCCTTCAGCTTCCTCGGAGGACTCATCGGCATGTTTATTCTTGGCGCAATCGGCGGTGTCTTAATTATCCCAGGCATGGTGCCACACTTCTTCTGTGGGGCTACTGCAGGTATTTATGGTAATGCAACTGGTGGGCGCAAAGGTGCGGTTATTGGCTCATTTGTTAATGGTTTATTCCTTGCCTTCCTGCCTGCTACTCTATTACCAGTCTTAGGCCAACTAGGGTTTGCCAATACTACCTTTGGAGATTTTGACTTTGGCCTCTTTGGGATTTTATTAGGACGCGTAGGAGAGTCTGTCGGTTCAGTCGGTATCTATATAGTCGCTGCAGTATTAGCAATCGTGTTGATTCTGCCATCTATTCTAACTAAGTCTAAGGAAGCATTGAATAATGTAGCGGAGGAGGAATAGGCCAATGAGCAAAGCATTATCAATTAAAGTATTTTCGGATGGCGCTGTCTTGGAAACAATGCTGCATGATTTAAATTCAGGCTTAGTGACAGGTTTTACAACCAATCCGAGTTTAATGAAAAAAGCAGGAATTACTAGCTACATTGGTTTTGCTAAAGACGTCTTAAAAGAGATTAGGGATTATCCTGTATCATTCGAAGTGTTTGCAGATGATTTAGAAGGAATGGAGCAAGAAGCGCGTAGAATTGCAGCCTTAGGCGATAATGTCTACGTTAAAATCCCGGTCACCAACTCTAAGGGTGAGTCTACCGCTCCATTAATTGATAGATTGACTGCAGAAGAAATCAAAGTCAATGTGACTGCTATTTTCACGGTTGAACAAGTACGAGAAGTAGTGGATGCACTCAAGAGCGGAACACCAGCAGTGGTGTCCGTTTTTGCAGGACGCATTGCGGATACAGGCGTTGATCCAATGCCAATCATGCAAGAGGCACTTGCTATTTGTCGCCAAAAAGAAGGCGTTGAGCTACTATGGGCTAGTCCGCGCGAGACCTTCAATATCTATCAAGCGGATTCCTTAGGAGTGGACATCATTACCTGTACTTCAGACTTGATTAAGAAGTTAGAATTAAAAGATAAGGATTTAACGGAGTATTCTCTTGAGACAGTCCAAATGTTCTTAAGGGATAGTTCTAGTTTAGGATTTACAATTTTAGAGTAAGTAGGGATATTCAACATTATCAATTACTAGTACAATCATACAATGTGGACTGAATAGAGCAATCTTCTGGGATAGGAGGATTGCTCTGTTTTTGTTTATTTTCAATTGGTATTTCTATAGTAGAAAATGCCGTACAATTATATATTTCATTTAGTGGCAGTGTTGTCCAAAAAAATAGGAACATTATTGGTTTGCTGAATCTAATTTAGTATTGGGACATGACTGTAGCATATTATCCTGAAACAAAAGTACGTAATTTTCTTACTTATATCCGCAAGGATATGTAATTATTTAGCAAGATAGTGTAAGGAATCTAAAGGTAGAAGGTGATACACTTATGTCTAAAGAATTATAGAGATAGGGGAAATTACATGTCTACTACTGATAATAACAAAATGGCTGAAATTGCGTTACAGACGATTGCATCGGCTTGCCAATTACCAATAGTAAAAGTTAGTCGCGATAATTTTTTGAGAGAAGAATTCAAAAATAGTAAGCATCTGGATGTTATATTAAAGGACGGTCCACAGGCAGTCTATACAATTAAAGCACTTCGACGAAGAGCTACAAGATTGGTGGATTCATGCACGAAAAAAACGGCGTTAGCATCATTTATAGCGGGTTTACCGGCAAATCCAGTAATTGCAGTGCCGACTACCACGATAGATGTTGTGCAAAATATGGCGTTTGCCCTGAATCTGGCTCAAAAGATTGCTTATTTATTCGGAGAAGATGATTTGTTTCGAGAAGACTATGAGATATTACCTGAAGAAATCCAACATCGTATTGTTGGCTATTTAGGGATTATGATGGGTGCTAGTGGGGTAGGCTCTTTAGTTATGAATACTTCTATAAAAGCAGGGGTACATATGGGAAAAAAAGTGATGAGACGGGAACTTACCAAAACCGTTTGGTACCCTTTAGTGAAGAAAACCGCTAGTTATATTGGCATTAAAATAACAAAGAAATCGGTAGGCTCATTTGTCGCTAAATCTGTTCCCGTAGTAGGTGGAGTAATCTCCGGAGTAATGACGTATGCTTCATTCAAGCCTATGGGAAATAAGTTGGCAGATAGTTTCGTAAAAATGTATGAAGGGGAGTTTACTGACGGATATGATGAGCTAAAGCCAGATTTTATAGAAATACTTGATCAAGATGAGGTTATTGAAGGGGAATTTGAAGAATGTAATTCTGATGTGATATTGTAAAGAGGGTGTAGGATATTCCAATCTTAGTATTTTCAACTTATATGAGATATATAAAGTAATTTACCGGACTATTATCTTTCATACTAGTTATCCTATACATACTTATTGCCATTACAATCCCCTTCATTATACACCGTAATGTGCACAACCTCATTAGCCTCTTCAATTGACAATGGTCCATTCCTAAGCCATTCCTTAGACTATAATATTGCTCAAAATAATTTTTGTTGCAAATTATGAAATCATTTAGTGAAGGGCTTTCTTTCTAGAATTTCCAGGCGTATAATATAACTATAGTAAGTTAAGGCGGATTCTCTCTCTCGTTTGGCTCCATGGTTAAGCAGTTAGGTAGAAGTCGTCTTTTTGCTATATCAAGACAAATTCTATAAGAAAGGAGGGTTACTTTATGAGAGAGATGCAGCAAATTCAGATTAGCTACCAATATGATCATGAGCGTCTCTATGAGGCGCTTAAGCGGAGAGGCATGACCGAGCGTGCACTTGCAGAGAAAATCTATTGCTCGCCCGCTACGGTTTCTCGGATCTTCAATGGTTGTGGCCGTCTAAGCGTTGAGACCATCATTATGGTCTGTCTAGCTTTGGAACTGACGGTTGAGGAGCAGCTTGAGATTTTCTATTTCTCTTGTATGGGTATCCTGCGTCATTTAGGGGTGAGTATGGGCGATACCCAAGACATTAAATTCGACATATGACATCAGGAGGCGCAGTTTAATACAATCACTATATTGCCACAATATAAATATTCAATTTCTGGTTAACCAAAAATCGCTAAAAAATCGTGACCTATCAAGAACATTACATTAAATATTAGATAATGTTATTGCATAGGGGTTTATAACTATTTGGAAGGAAGAAAAACCATGAAATTCGATGATTTAAAAAACTTGGATTTATCCAAGGTGAGGGAGCAGATTTTAGCTTATTCGGCTCAGCTAAGTCGCTCCTACTGGGAAGTGGGCCGGCGTTTACACTATGCTAAGTTATTTTTGTTACCAGAGGGAAGTTTTCTCCCTTGGCTTGAGACGCTTTATATAGATTATGACGAGGCTAATCGCATGATGTACATAGCCAAGAATTTGCCTAAGATGGAGTGCTACGAACATCTAGGCTTATCACTACTCTATCTAATTGCGACCATCCCCGAAGAGCATCGCCAGAAGGTCTATAGCTTGCCTTCAGGGCAACGTAAGTACCTGCATCAAATGTCTCAATTGGAACTTCGGACCGTTAAGCGTCTATTGAAGGCGGGTCAGCTGGAGTCTTGTTTCCCAGGAGACAGTCAGTTACAAGTTGACTGTCAACAGTTGGAGAAGGAGCCTCAGGATGCCGTTGCGCCTGAAGCGAGTCAGGCTAGATCATCACAATCTACAGCTACCTGTCAGGTTGCTACACAAAAAAATTCTGATGCTAGCGAGACTTCCACACCACAGCTTCCAACTAGCCCTCAAGCTAACGGGCTCCAGTCTAACACCCAATCGCACAATGCTACACACCAAGCGAGCCAGTCTCAGACTAACTTACTTACCCCAAGTCAAGATCTCAAGCCCAACCCCCTAGCTCCCAAGCTAGCCGAGGCGCAGGCCACTAACCAACGTCTAAGGGAATCCCTTAAGCAGGCTAATGCTAAGTATCAGGAAGATCTCCAATCTATCGAGGAGCGCTACCGTTATCTCAAGCGATTCCGGGAGGGCTTATCGCATTTTGCCAATCGGTCCACGACCTTCATTCCGGATTTGGAGGGTCTTAATCGCATTATCGCCTTCAGTCATGAGATTGACCACTTGCTGGTTAAGCTAGCGCCTATGCGTTATATCGATGATTTTAAGGCCATTCAGAATCAGGTCATGGTCGACCATTACCTTAAGCAGATTGACCGAGTGGACGACTGGGTTCAATCCATGCGTGCCAGCATCCATCAAGCTCAAGCGGTGGGCCGGCGGGATGTGACAACTGAGGGTGCTAAGACACAAGCCAGTCAAGCGCAGGCTAAGCAGGCGAGCCCTGACACTAGCGCATTTAAACCCAACTTCACTAACCCAATCCAAGAAAATCAAGCAGTTGCATAATATAAGGAGGAACTACCATGGAAACAGCAACCCCAAGTACATTGAACAGTCAAATGACTAGCCTAGAAGCCCAAGTCCAAGCTCAACACCAGTTGCTGGGGCAGATTAACAGCCATCTCCAAGTTATAACGACTCTTTTAGATCGGCAACCCCTGTCACCTGAGGCGACTTATGCCCTAACGCGTTTGCGCCGTCATGAGATTCACCAACGCCTAGGGGACAAGGATGCTTTACTAATAGCTCGGCGTCCAGAACTGGTGCGTCTGGTCTATCGGACAGCGCGCCTGGCCTTCCTCAGTCATTTCAGCTTATCAAGCTATGGCCATCTGCCACAGGAGCGTTATGAAGCTGCTGTGAGTTTTTGGAAGGAATGGAAACTTCCGGCTGACTTGCGGGCTCAGCTAGACCGAGCCTATAAGGACTTGGCGCAAGACCGGCCTCAACTCCGTGCAGTTGCCTAGACTAGGGATAAGGAGGGAACAGCTATGACTTCCGACCATTATCCCTTGGACCAGGAGCAACTCCTGGCCCGCTACCGTCTCTTGTTACATCATGTCTTGCACCAATACCATCTCTTGGCCAAGGATCAAGACTATGAAGATTATTTCAATGAACTTTACCTACACCTTGTCCGCCTAGCCCGCGACTTCGATGGGGACGCGCTCAGCGAGTCTGACCGCTTCCGCTTCGTGGGCTATGCTCAGCGGGGCCTAAGTTGGCATCTAGGTCAACTCTTGGCTAAGCGATCACGTCAGGCACAAGGCCTGATTGGCAACCAGAAGGTCCTGCATTTTGCCGAACAGGCTGGTGACAGTCGCCCACCTCTGGACGACCTAGTCAACTCGCTACTGCTGTCGCAAGTCTTGTCGCCGGCAGACTATCATTTCCTCTGTGTGGCCCAGAACGAGCAACTCTCGCTTGGGGCCAAATGCCAAGAGCTAGGCATATGTAAGAATACCTACTATGCCCGCCTCAAGCGCCTACGCCAGACCCTGCAAGCTAGTGACTGGTCGGCTTAGGTGCCTTGCTCAGCTCTTTCTCTCCAGCTCCCGCAGAGGGGGCTTTTTTTTAGTTTGCAGAAAAATAAATTTTGGGGCTGACTTGGGCATGAGGCGGGGGCTTAATTCTTTTTAAGTATGTAACGTTACAAGAAACTAGTTCAAGGAGTGATTCATTATGGCACGATCATATGTTAAGGGTATCCTCAAGTTCAAGTCCCTCGACGAGAACAAGAAGGCGGAGAATGTTTCCATGCCCAATCTGGTAGAGAACGCCAGCGCCGAGGACATCAAGTCAGTGCGCGACGCTATCGGCACCCTGGTTGAGCATCCTATCACCGAGACCCAGGTGACCGAGGTCTTCAGCGTCAACTAGTCGGTTTGTTGAGTAGAGTAGTGAATTAAGGAGGAACCCATCATGGCTAACAAAACCATTAAGACTTTTGAGATGAATTTTGCGACCGCAGACGGCAAGTCTAAGAAGATTAGCCTGCGCCACGCCAAGGCGGATATTACTAAGGACCAGGCCAAAGCCACCATGGCCACCATCGTAGGCAAGGACATCTTCACCAAGGACGCCGTCGACCAGTTCGCCAAGGAGAAGACCGCCAACTACGTCACCCGCACCGTAGAGGAAGTTTATAAGGCTGAGGCCTAGGCGTGAGTTGAGTCCCCGCCACGTCGCGTTGGGGCTCCAACGTGCCATGGCTGCGTCAGACTTCTCTCTTTTAGCCTGGGAAAGGGCGAAAAAGCGCCCATCACGTCGTGTTGGGCAGGCGCCACGTCGCATTGGGCTTCCAACGCGACATGGCTACTGCTGGACACCCTCTTTTAGCCTGGGAAAGGGCGAAAAAGCGCCCGCCACGTCGTGTTGGTGGAGCGCCACGTCGCATTGGGTCTCCAACGCGACATGGCTGTGGCAGAACTCCCTCTTTTAGCCTGGAAAAGGGCGAAAAATCCTCCGCCACGTCGTGTTGGAGGTGAGCCACGTCGCATTGGGGCTCCAACGCGAAGTGGCTCGGCAGGAAACTCCATTTTAGCTCGAAAAAGGGCGAAAAGAGGCCCGTCACGTCGTGTTGGGAGTGAGCCACGTCGTATTGGGTCTCCAACGCGACATGGCTGCGGCAGGAAACCCTCTTTTAGCCCGGAAAAGGGCAAAAAAGCGCCCGCCACGTCGCATTGAGCCTCCAACGCGACATGGCTCAGCCAAAGATACCTAGCACCTTGCGAGCCAGTCCATAGATAGGGGGAACGGTGGACTGGCTCGGTCGCTAGGTGGCCTAATCCGGCTATTTTGCCAGAATTTCGGTCAGCTAGTCCATAGATCGCTAGAACAATGGACTGGCGCCAGCCAAGCAGCCACCCCATCATCATTTAGAAAGGAGCCTACATCATGACATGGCTACAGCTTACGACGCTGGCGTCCGGCCTAGTCGCGGGCGCGACCCTCCTGGGCAAGTTGGTGCGCCTGATTGCGGCGATCCAGACGCTGATTCTTCGAATCGAGCGTATGCAGACGGACTTGGCTAGCACGCAAAGTAATCTGCAAGGCGCGCAAGCCAGCCTGGCGACGACTCAGGATAACTTGCATATCACGCAAAATGACTTAGCCACCACCCAAGCCAACTTGCATGCTACCCAAACAGACCTTGCCACTACCCAAGCCCAGCTCCAAGTCACCCAAGCCGACCTAGGCGCGACCCGGACTCAGGTCACAACGGTGGCTCAGGACCTGTCACGCGTCCGCCAACGCCTGGGGCGGCTGGAGGACAAGCGGGCCCACAGTCTGGCCTGACGCATCCAGGCACTTCTATCTCTAAGCAAAGAAAGTGAGGCACTTATTATGCATCTTCCCACTAGTCGCAAGGCTTATACCACGATTCAATGGATGGCGCTCATCCTGATACCGGCGCTAGCGGTCTTAGTTCAAGGCCTAGCTGAGCTCTATGCCTGGCCCGAACCCTGGGCTCGCCGCCTAGTTGGCACTCTCAACCTAGTTGGCGTCTTCCTAGGGGCTCTGATTCAAGGCTGGCATTATGGCCGGCGCAAGTCCAAGACCAAGGCAAAGTCTGCTTAGGCTCACCGCTCACGCCCCAAGCCACCCATCTCACACTCCAACCCCATCTCAACTCATCCAAAGGAGGAACTCAACCATGAAGCCACAAATCCAAGCACTTCTCTCCAAGGCCCAAGCCTACCTAGGTGTCCAAGGCGGCAGCCCCGCTCATCATGCTCTCATTGATGCCTATAACGCTGTCCAGCCCCTGCCGGTCGGCTATCCCGTGACCTACGAGGATGACTGGTGCGATGTCTTCGTTACTGTCATGGGGGACGAGGCCGGCATCGCGTATCTGATTGGGCGCGAATGTGGTGTGCCTCGTCATCTGACCTGGTGCCAGGAGCAGAGCATTTGGCTAGGGCATGTCTGGCCTCAAGCTGGCGACTTAATCTTCTTCGATTTTGGGGGTGGGCCTGCATCTCACATCGGCATCGTGGAAAGTGTGGACGGCGACAGCGAAACTGTCAACACTATTGAAGGTAACTGGCTCAATCAGGTTGTTCGACGTCACTATGCTAGTGACGACTGGCGCATCCTAGGCTATGCCCGGCCTCGCTATGATGCGAGGGCTGGGAGTGCAGCCCCTAGCAGTGAAGCTGAGGGAGCTAATCATCCGAATGGTTGTTCAGATACAAGTAGTAACCTAGAGGATCTGACCTTATCCGTTATCCGAGGTGACTGGGGAAATGGACAGGAACGAGTGGAGCGCTTGACTGAGGCGGGTTATGATGCGCAAGTTGTTCAGGAATTGGTGAATGAGAAGTTGGCAAGTTAGAGAGCAAAAAAAAGCGCCGTGATGGCGCTTTTTCTTCTCGCCCGAGCTTATTTTATGCTATGAATTCTTAGCCTGATAGTAGCTCGTAATTCTATACAAAGGGTGTTAATTATGCTAAAATAGAACAGAAGTTTGCCTAGCAAATAATATCTCGTAGGCTATGACCAACAAGTAGGTCGTAGCCTTTTTCGAAATCAAATGATCTCAGACAGGAAGTAAGTTTATGCCTAAGAAACAAACAAAGAAAACAGCAAAATATAATATCGCAGCCTTCTTCAGTGGTGTCGGTGGCATTGAGCTTGGCTTCGAGCAAACTGGAAAATTCCATACAGTGTATGCGAATGAGTTTGACGCCAATGCACGTACTACCTATGCTTTGAATTATCCTGATACATTTCTGGACCCGCGTGACATTCACGAAGTGAGCCCAGACGAGATAGGCGAGCAAGTGGATCTTGTTGTGGGCGGGTTTCCGTGTCAGGCCTTTAGTATTGCAGGATACCGTAAAGGTTTTGAAGATGAGCGGGGCGACTTATTTTTTGAACTACTACGCATGGTGATCGCAAGACGTCCAAAGGCTGTCTTTGTTGAGAACGTTAAGAACATGGTGATCCATGACCACGGTAATACCTTCAAGGTAATTCGTGAGGCACTTACAATCAATGGTTACTATATTAAGTGGAAAGTTCTTAATGGTAAGGATCACGGTAATATCCCTCAGAACCGAGAACGTATCTATATTGTAGGATTCCGAGACAAACAGGCCTTCGATACGTTTCAATTTCCAAAATCAGTAGATCTAACTACTAAGTTAGATGATGTTATTGACTTCCACATAGCTGAAAATGCTAAGTACTATTACACATCTGATAAGCAACGCTTCTACCGTGAGCTAGCTGACACTATCACAAGCCAGGAAACAGTCTATCAATGGCGTCGCCAATATGTAAGAGAGAATAAGTCTGGTGTTGTTCCGACCTTGACTGCTAATATGGGGATGGGCGGGCACAATGTACCGCTGATTTTATCAGATACCGGGATTCGAAAGTTAACACCAAGAGAGACTTTTAATGTTCAGGGCTTCCCTAAAGATTTTAAATTACCTGAAATAACAGACAGTCATCTCTATAAACAAGCAGGAAACAGTGTAGTGGTTCCTGTTATAAAGCGGATTGCGGAAAACATTGCCCTAGCCCTAGACATAGCCGGGGATAGCCAAAGGAATCAAGATATGATGGACGGACCTTATGCAGTCACCTATACGGTTTTACATGGTAAATTCGAAGGTGAGAGCTATGTCGTTGATCTAGCAAGTACCTATCAAGAGGCTGAAGAAAAGGCACATCAGTTACGCGAAAATATACCACTCCTATCAGATGAGGAGTACTTAGCACTAATCAAGAAACGAGCAAGTCTAGAATTTTATAGTATTGTACAAGAATAATGTGTGGTGATTATGATGTCTGTGTGGGAAAAATATTCGAAGGAAGAACGCGAACAGTATATTAAGTTTTTGAAAGTTTATGGTGCCTTATCCAACCTTTTTCGCCAGAAACATGGGGATGAAATTCCCTATCTAGATTCAAAGTTTCAAGAGACTATCTATGCCCGAGTATTTAAAAGCGAGAATGTTGATATTGGAAATACCCCGCATGATATTCTATCGGTCTTTGGCCAAGAACGAATAGGGATAGGCCTTAAAACGTGGATGAAGTCTTCGCCATCTTTCCAAAAAGTAATGCAACTGAAGAGTTATAAGGCAGAAATTGATCAAGTGTTATATGGAAAAGATCTTGAGGCCATTGCATATAAGATATCAGCCATTAAGAATCGACGTATGCAACAAGATTATATGCGCTTGGGCCTTAAAGAAGACAGCAATATCTATCACTATATAACACGAGACGCCGGGAGATTCCGGATCCAAGAGTGCTCATACCCTTTAGTGGATTTAAATAACTTACAGGACTTCAGTCGTACTAGTACCTCTTTTCAGTGGTCAGATGGATTGAAAAAATATAAGTACACTTATGGGGATTCGCAGATCTTCCAATACTTTGATTCAGATACTCCTGATTCTTTAGTAGTGAATCAATTTGATGTTAATATTATAGATGATCCGTTCGAATTCTTGCTAAATGCTTACTTGAGTCTTGTGGAAGAAACGCAAAGTGTGTACCAAACATCTGAAGAAGAATACGTGGAGGCGTACTTGCCTCTCTATTCCTATCGGGACAAGGAGGTTCCCGAGAAATCTGGTTTGAATATGTGGAATGCGTCGTCAAAAAACAAGGGCTCTGATCGTTTGAGACCGCTAAATGAAGTTTATATTCCTATTCCTAAAGAATTTCATAGAAAGTGTCCTGACTTCTTTGTTAAAGATATTTTTAGCTTTGAAGCTGATCAAGCAAGATACTCAAAGGACGACAAACCGATCTTGAGATTTCATATCGTGCTACCAAATGGTAAAGTAATTCCTGGGCTAATAACTCAGCAAGGAATGAAGGCCTTCCAATCAGGTAGCCGGACAGAGCGCGACGAAAATGGAGTTTTATATGGGCAAAGTGCTTTAGGACAATGGCTATTAGTTGATGTATTAGGCCTAAGTGAGCGAAAACTAGTTACAAAAGAATGGCTAATGAAGCGAGGGACTGATTCTGTACGCTTGTGGCGTAAGAAGGATGATTACTCTACTATCTACATTGATTTTGCACCTGTAGGAGCTTTCGAAAGGTTTATGAAGGATATCCCACAGGATGTTGACGGAGTAGAGTGAAGATAGAATATGGTAGAAGTGGACATGGATGTGACTAACATCCATGTCCATTTTTTATTGGATTTGTTCAAACATTCTAATCGAAATTTTATTTTAGAACATACAAAATAATAAGGCAAATCTATGTGAATAATGATATAATATTAGCGGTTATGTGATTTTAATTACGAAACAAGATTGGGGGAGCACATATGGAAAATTATGATGATTTTAGCTATTCATTTGTTATTGAATGGATAAAGGCAAAGATGAGCGAACAAATAGAAATGCACCATTTAATAGATGGAAGTTTTTTCACTAATGAGGGGATGAATAAGGCATTTGGTTTAAAGATGCTTAATAATATAGATGAAAAAATTTTTGATGATCTAGTTAAAAGGATCTACTCCTCAGAAAATGTTCAAGAAGCCCAGTGCTTTACGAATAATAAGCGTATGGATGTAGAAATATCTCAGAATGAGGCTTCCTCATGGCAAAAATATTCTAAAGGATTGTTGAAACAAGGATGGTCGTATGAGACGGTTAAACAACTAGAGGAATCAGCGGTATCTATATTACAGAATATGACATTAGACTCACAGGAAGATGGGCCGACTAAGGGGTTAGTAGTTGGTAACGTTCAGTCTGGGAAAACAGCTAATATGGCTGGTGTAATGGCAATGGCTGCAGATCAGGGCTTTAATATATTTATTGTTCTAAGTGGTACTATTGAATCTTTAAGACAACAGACATCATCTCGCCTTTTTCACGATTTACATGTACCTGGGGGGGCTTTGGTGTGGAATCATATAGATAAGCCTTCTCCTCGTTCCTCCAACCCGGCATATGACATGAGTCGTTTTTCCTTAGAAGATGGTTCTCGCGAGCGCTATATGATGGTGTGTTTGAAAAATAAAGCGCGTTTAGACTCTCTGAAAAGATGGTTATATGCTGATCAGAAGAAGATGAAGCAAATGAAGATCTTGATTATAGATGATGAGGCTGATCAAGCAAGTATTAATACCAATGACGTTGCATCAGATGAGTCACCAACTGTGATTAACCGGATCATAAAGAGCTTAGTACATCAAGATGGTATTAAGTCAATGAATTATGTTGCTTATACAGCTACTCCTTATGCAAATATTCTTAACGAAGTAGGGGAGCACTCTTTATATCCCAAAGACTATATCATTGTTTTACCAAAATCGCCTGAATATATCGGGCCTAGTGAGATTTTTGGGACATCAGAGCCTGAACAAAACCCTAGTGTTGATATTGTACGGCAAATCTCATCTGAAGATAGAAATGATGTAATCCGTCTATGCTCTGGTGAAGAGGTCCCGTTTCCAAAGTCACTAAAGGAAGCGGTCAATTGGTTCATAATTAGCGTAGCAGCTTTGCGTAGTCTAAACTACCGTAAGCCAATTAGCATGTTGGTGCACACTAGCTTTAAAGTTGATGATCATAAGATTATAGCAGAAGCTATCGAAGCATATATGAAGAGTTTAAAAAATAACAGTGGTAGCGTAATTAAAGAGCTGAAAATCCAATACGAAAATGAGACACTAGACTTTAACAAAGAGATGTTTTTAGATGGGTTTCCTGATTATCCACACCCTGAAAACATCCCAGTCTATCCTCGTTGGGAGAATATAAAAGGATGGGTTCAACGTATTTTACGGTATGATGACCAAGAGTATATTAGCCATATTAAGATTGATGATAATGGGGCTTTATCCTACCATAAGGGATTTCATTTGGCGATAGATAATAGTCGAGGCAATGCCAACAGACATAGTGATGAACATATTCGTTTAGTGTATCCTGATAAAGCAATGTCTCAAGCGCCAGCTTTTATTGTGGTAGGAGGCAATACACTAGCGCGTGGGCTTACGATCCAAGGTTTAGTATCTACTTATTTCTTACGACAAAGTCGAACTGCTGATACCCTGATGCAGATGGCTCGTTGGTTCGGTTACCGTAAAGGGTATGAGATATTCCCTAGAATATGGCTTGATACCGATACCCATATAAAATATCAGTTTCTATCTCAAATGAATGAGGAATTGCGTGAGGAGATAGAGGTCTTAGCGAAAAATCGCCTAAAGCCGACTGACTATGGTGTGAGATTGAAGCAGTCGCCTAATTTAAGCCTAATTCGTTTAACAGCATCCAATCGCATGCAGCAAGCCATAAGTACAGAATTCAATTTTAATGGGTTCCGTCCACAAGTAGTTTACTATGATAATAATGTAGAGAAACTTAAAGCAAACTTCAGACTAACCGAAGAGTTCTTAAATTCATTAAGCGTTCCAGAAGTAACAGGAAAATACATGGTTTGGCGAGATGTTAGTTTTGTTGATGTTGCTAAGTACTTAAGTAAGTATTATGTGGTGCGAGAAAATAACACGTTTGATATGCTGTCATCATTGGTGGAATGGTGTGAAAAGAATCAACACAAATTAGAAAATTGGTCGGTTGTATTCTCCTCTAAAGGTCAAGTTGAGCCAGCAGATAGTAATAGTGATTGGAATATATACGGCTATGATCCGCATAGTGTGATCCGTACCAAGCACAAAGCTAGAAGCACGGACAAGATCTATTCTATCGGGACGCTAAGAAGTCCTAATGATTTGTTGGCAGATATACCGAATTGTGAATCTATAGAAAATAAGAAAAGTGAGACAGTTGCAATACGAGCAATTCGTAGAAAGCATCATTTTGATAATGTACCTCAGTTGCTCATTTATCGAATTGCAAAAGATGGCGTAACTCCGAATATGGGAGATAATCGGGAATCTCTTGGGTTAGACCATGATGCGATCGGTATTAGTATTTGGATTCCGGGATCTAGTGAAAATACTTCTACAGTAGAGTATGTGAGTCCGAATGTAAGTAATTTTAGTGATGAAGAGGAGAAAAACGATGTTAAGGATTAAATTGGCGCCTGAAGATCCTCAAAGTATGGCGCAAGACGGGTCTTCCATTCTTCGGTCTTTACAGAATAGAAGCTTACCTATGGTTGATTTACTAGTTCGTGAGTCTATACAGAATAGTTTAGATGCTTCGATTGACAGAAGTGCTAATGGATTCACCTATGTGGATTATCATGTTGGACAGTTTGAATCTCAAGAACTAAGTAGATGGTTTGAAGAAGTTGGTCCAGAACTTACTAGACGATTTCCTAGAACTCAACATTTTTTATCCATTGAAGATAGTGGAACTACAGGCTTGACTGGGAGCTTCACTTCTGAAGTACCTGAAGTATTAAATGAGTCTAACTTCCATAAGTTAGTCTTTGGTATAGGAAAGAATCAGGACGTTGAAGGTGCGGGTGGTAGTTGGGGTCTAGGTAAGACTAGCTATTTTCGTGTTGGAGTAGGACTAGTTATTTACTACACACGCATTAAGCGAAAAAGTGGCTATCAAGAACGTCTTATTGCTTCATTGATAGAAGATAATAAGCAACCATATCGCTTATTGACGAAGAGTAATAGAGGGATCGCCTGGTGGGGTGTAGAAAGCGAAAATGGTAATCGAATATATCCTATCGTAGATCCCGAAACTATACAGGAATTTCTCTCGATTTTCAACCTGCGTCGTTATAGTGGGGATGAAACAGGTACTAGTATTATAATTCCTTATCTCAAGAAAGAGTTTATTAATCATGAGACTAGCAATGATCCAATAAAAGAAAAGTGTGGTTGGTTAAACGAACTTTCAAGTGAGATAGAAGTTGCTGTTCAAAGATGGTACTATCCGCGTATAAATAACAAAACCTACAGTACTCACTTTAAGAGAGCTCAATTATTATGTAGGGTAAATGATCGCCCTATTCTAAAAAGCACCATGCTTCCTGTTTTCCGTGTGATGCAAGATATCTATAATTCTGCATTATTAGGAAACAGTGTCTCTGATAAGATAGTAGTCAAACCGATTGCTATTCATCGTAAAGACTTAGCTAATACTACTGAAGAGATTGGATATGTAGCATTTATAGAAGCGAGTCGTGAAGAACTGAAGATGGGACCACCAGATTATTATCAATCACCATTGGCATATTTTGGAAATTACTCCAAGGATAAAATTGAATCGCATAACTCTAGGGTACTTGCCTTTTCTCGAATGCCAGGTATGGTTGTACGATATGCGATAGACGAATCGTGGGTTCCAACAGGCCCTATTCAAAGTGAAAAACATATGCTTTTAGGTATGTTTGTTCCAAGGTCGGCTGTAAAATTGTCCCCTCTATATTATGAGCATGATAGTTTAGAGGAGTATTTAAGAGCTTCAGAGAATGCAGACCACGCGGATTGGGTTGATGGTGATAAGTTCACTTTAGTGAAGCGAATCATACGTAACTCTCGTAAGGCGATTCAAGAATATTTTGAGACGGAAACATCTAAAAACGGCTTTTCTGCAACTAGCCGATTGGCTAAAAAGTATGGTACCTTACTTATGCCACCAACAGGCTTTGGCAAGGGGTCTAGTGCTAGCAAAGAGCGGTCTCCACGACTATCTGGTGATAGAAGAAGTGGGCCAAAACATAAGGCTACAGTAAGCGTTCTTGGAAGCAAGTTAGTAGGGGAAGACCAAGTTGAAATTGAAGTAGAAGTTGCGGTCCCAATCAACAAGGAATGTCGCTTGAAGATTGCGGTGGTTAGTCAGGCAGGCAATCTTGACTATGCGTCTTGGCAAAAAGAAATTACTGATGTGCCATTTCCATTTAAATTCATTAAGGTTCGGTTCCAGGATGGTCGAAATGTCGCCTATAATTTTGCTATGAATCAGACGGCTGTGCACTTCCTTGCTGCGAATAAACCGCAGACATATCATATGGTATTAGCAATGCGTAAGACATCTAATAAATTTATGCCAAACATTATTATAGAGAGTAAGTAGGGGGATCTTTAATGGCTAACATAATCAACCTATATAAGAAGATAGGGACTAAGGATTATAAGAAGATTGGTTTAGACGTGAAGGGTCCTTACCTAAGTTATGACTATGAAGGAAAAGAAATTGCTATCGACACCACCAATTATGGTGAAATTGTAATTAGTGATATAGACTCTTCATGGGCTCCGGACTCCAATAACTTGAAAGTAAAGCTAGAGGTGAAGATTGATAAACCTAGCGGCTTATTTGGTCCATTCGGGATTACCAATTTTATGAATACTATTGGCTTTGGCGTTCATGTGTTTTCAAATGAGGCTAAATTTCAATATTCAGAAAATGTAGGCTCTATCAAGTTGGATTCTGATCAGAAGAAATGGACTTTGATTAAAGAGTTCCCACAAGGCTCACTAAGAGGAAAGATACATTTCCATCTGTTTATGTACTTGGAAAAAGCGGTGAAAAAGTCACCTGATCAAGCTGAATTAGCAGGTATGATTCTCACAGAAAACAATCTGGCTGAGTTTGTTATTTCGGTTGATGGTGAGGGATCTAGTTTCCCAATTGGCGAGTACGAAGAGATAGGGGGCCCGCTTTGGAAATTAGAGACATCTTTTACAGAACCGGATACCGATATCTTCAACTACGACAATGTTCGAGTACTATTTAATACCAAGCATCCAGTATTCTTAAAAGTCAAAGAGGAGAAGCAAAAAGTCAGTCAATGTTTAATGCAGGAAGTGATGGTGGAGGCTATGGCTATGATCATCAATAAGGTATTATTTTCAGGAGATATCGACTATGAGCATCTCGACGAAGCTGCTCCAGGATCGGTTCTTGCAGCTGTACAATATTGGCTCGATACATTTTCAGTTGATCGCTCTGATGTCATTTCAGTCTTAAATAGTCTACGGGCGTCAATTTCGCAAATGAACTTGACTGGAGGAAACAAAGATGATTAATTGGGAACAATTAAACTACGATGTATCAAGTGCAGCAATAGATTATGAACGCTTGCTCATCAATAAAGATGGAAGTCTATCTATCTCACCTGGGCCAGAATTTGTTTCATTAAGGGAGCGGTTGCTTGCAAAAAGAGACGAGATGTATGAGCGAGAAGGTTTTGATCAGTTTTATCGTATTCCAACTTACCTATACGATTTAAATTTTGGCCTTGCTTTGTATGAGGTATTAAATCCAAGAACGGGTTTTAATAACCGTGTAGCCACCAATGATGATGTATGGCGGTATTTATCAGTAAGAGTAGTTCCCGATATTGTTCGTGTACGTTGGCAAGGCAATGCTAATGAGGATCGTATTTTCCGGATGAATAGACGAATCTGGCTTAAGCAAATATGGTGGTATATCCATTTGTCTTGGGCTGGAAGTGTAGAGGCAACAAGGGAAAGGCTAGCTTCTAATACAACAGATACCATTATGAACCTAGTGGAACGGCCAGGGCTAGGTTATTATGTTGAATTATACAGAGAGATCATGAAGCAATATGCCTTGATAGAGGACTCTAGTCGGAACGGCTTTCGTTCAATCCTGAAGTTAAATACAGCATTACTTCCTGTCACTTATCCAGAATTAGCTGAAGGTGGCATCGAAGGATATGTTCAGTATCTTTTTGATTCAATTAAGGGGTCCTAGATGTTAATTAGTGACGAGATTTACGAAAATATCATTGAAGGACACATAGAAAAAGCAGAAACTATACGAGTAATCACTGGCTATAGTTCCGCGAAATTCATTGATCGTGTAGCTAATATCCTTGGTGAGCGCAACTTAGAAGTTTATATAGGTATGGCAACTCGCGGGATTCCCAAAGAAGATCATTTAGGCTATGTAGCTTTAATGTCCACTTACCCTAATATAAAAATTTTTTACCAAGTGAAGGAACCTTGTACACATATTAAGTTAATCGAATTTATAGCTAGTCATTCTGAGGGTAGCCATGTATTTATTGGTTCGGCTAATTTTTCCGAGGCCGGCTACCTTGCTCAGAGAGAGCTGATGATAAAGTCTGTTGAAAATGTAAATGAGCTATTTTTGGAGCAAGCAAGCCTGTCAATGCTTGCGAATGATATAGGAGTTCTAGCTAATGTCCCTATTGTAGGGAGAGAAGTAGATTCCATCGTTGAGTCGAATTCCGAAGAACTCCCACTAGATATAGTTTTGGATAAAGAAGATAGTATAGCTAATGATGGGGATGGTCCAAAAGTTATAATTACTAGACACGTGGGCTACAATCCGCGGAATAGAATAGATAGGTATTATAATGAATTTGAGGTCCCGTTGTATCTATTGAGTGACTTAGATAGTACACATATGAGCGGGGAAATTATCTTTCCACCTAGGTTTAACCAGCTTTATAAATTTCCAGAAGAAAAATCATTCAGACTATATTTTGGTGATATCAACAATCCTGATGTAACAGAAGCAAGGTTAGCGGGACAATTCGGTAAAAAACTATGTATTCCCGAGAGGGCTTTGCTAGAATTGTTAGGATATTTAGATCGGAGATTGGCCAATTTAGATAAGGTTACTGTTGGAAATCTGCGCAACATAGATAAGAGATATTTAAAAATTGAGAGATTTAACGAGACCGAGTATTATATCTTTAAACTCTTTTAGAAGTATGATAGAATATCTCATGTTTGGAAGGAGTGAAGGACATGCTCAGAATGATTGAGACATTTAGTGGGATTGGGAGCCAAACACAAGCCCTAAAAAATATTGGCCTCGATCACAAGGTAGTAGCAATCTCTGAGTGGGACGTTAATGCTATGTATGCCTACGATATTCTACACAACGGCAAGCAAGATTTGTCCGCGTTCCGACACTATACGAAGCAAGATCTAATTGACGAACTCAAAGAATACACATTATCCATGGATGGTAAGAACCCGATGAGTGAACGAGCGATTTCCTCCTTATCAATCCTGCATCTTAAGGCTATTTTGTGCTCAATTCGCAACAACAACAACTTAGTTGATATTACTAAGATTCATGCGCAAGACTTGCCTGAAGCTGATATATTAACTTATTCATTTCCCTGTCAAGATTTATCAATAAGCGGCTATTGGCATAATAGAGATTCCGGAGGGATTGACCGTGATGCCAATAATAAATCTACTTTGTTATGGCAAGTAGAGCGTATTCTTAAAGAATATGTAGCATGTGAACGAGATTTACCGCCATTTTTATTAATGGAGAATGTAAGTAATATATTGTCACCACGCCACATCGACAACTTCTTAGAATGGCAAGCTTTCCTAAGTTCCTTGGGTTATATCAATCAAGTCTACACTTTAGATGCAAGAAATTTTGGAGTGCCACAATCTCGAATTAGAACCTACATGATTAGTGTTCTTGCAACGGATGCTGAAAAGCGAAGAGAGGTAGAAGACTACTTTGTAGTCAATTCACTAGAACATATTATTTGCCCAGAGACGCAAAGAAAGTCTTTGGCGGATTACCTAAAGGTAGATTATAGTAACGACGTTTATCGTGCGGAAGCGATAGAGAGCACGCCAGAATTAACACCTTCACGAGAAAAGATCTTTGCTGAGAACCTCATTTTAGCAGAAGGTAATCAAGTCTTTGAGAATTTAAGTGCCCGTACAGTCACAACTAAGCAAGATAGGAATCCTAATTCAGGGGTTATCGCGTATGGTTCAGCGGTTCTGACGGAAAAGAATCCTAAATATCGTAACCTGACCCCAAGAGAGTGTTTCTTATTAATGGGTTTTTCTGAGGAGCAATTTGATCGCCTGACTCAAGAGAATATTACTGTTGGGAGAGATAGGACCATTCTAACCGTTACCAAGCTAGTTAAGATGGCTGGAAATAGTATTGTGGTTCAAGTCTTAGAAGCGATCTTCCGGCAAATACGAGACTTACATGAGAACTATCTCTAGTATTAACTAATTTCAACTAGTTCAGAAAAGAAGCCCAGCGCAATTCAATTGCACTGGGCTTCTCTATTTAATGGGGAGGCAGCATCTATTTCTGAGCCCGTCCATAGATAGCCAGATCAATGGACTAGCTCAGGCAGAAAAAGCATCCAGCCCTAGCCAACCCCACCCTCCACTAATACTCCTAAAATAATCCGTTTACCTTCTGTACTAAGATTTGCTATAATTAGGTTAATGCTTTTCCATTACGGGGCTAGGGAAGCTAGAGATAGAGGGGCCATCCCAGCCACTTGAATAAAGGAGTGTTCCAATGACAAGACAACTTTCTGACAAAGATAGAAAGAATCGCGAGGATTTCTGGCAAGCTATAAGAGGCTTTAAATTCACTCACCATGTCTCGCTTATCTTTCGTCTGATTATGCTAACCATTTACTTTTTCCTTTGGCGCATGGCTGCTTCGTCCTTTTATTATAGAACGACAGATGGCGTCTGGCATTGGGTACTATTACCGGCTTTAATCGGCTTGGGAATTTCTCTAATCGGGCGCTTCCGCTTCCAGTCGAGCGCATTTGTGGCTTTATTAATCTGGGATTTACTTAATGTCGTCTTAATATTCAACGCGGTATTTAAGACCAGTGATCGATTTAGCTATGATGGTAGTGGGGGGATTTGGGCGTTGCTTATCTATAGCCCTATGCTGGTAGCGGGATTAACGATAGGAGCATGTATTGCTATTGTGTTGATGTTACTACTACGTCAATCTCTTTGGAAAGTTCACCACTATGCGCTAGAAGTCTGGGAGTCAGAACAGTTAGTTACACAAACTAGTCCAAGTAAGTCTCTCTATCATCTGATCAAAGATTTAAAGGATAGCCATAACTTAGAAGAGAAGAAACGCGACAAACGCTTAGTTTACCGATCCTTCTATCTTCTGACAAAATTCCTATTGTTTATTGGAGTAATAGTCTTAAGTATTATGCAAGACAACACAAAAATTAAGGAGTTTAAGCTACTTCCCCTAGTGATTATCGCCATAGTCTTCATCGTACAGCTTGTCTTACTGTCGGAAAAATATGGGCATAAGTCACTCAAAATAATTGAGGGTCTTATCGTATCGGATGCTTGTTATGTGTTTTATCTCTTTGTTCATTTTGCTTTTAGTTGGATGAACTATGTTTATGTAAAATTAAAGTATGACAAGAGCCGATTATTCTATGCTCAGGTCTCGATTCCAGCCATCTTACTGGGCCTAGGTCTGCTGTCGCTTACTTTCTCTTGGCTGTGGTGGCGCTCCTATCGCAAGTCCCAGCAGGATATTGCCGCGACTGAGGAAGACAAGGCGATAGAAAGTTAGACGGCAAACAGGAAGGTGCTCAGATGATGCGTTCATAGGGGCGCCTAGAGTTATAGAGGTGACAGGAACTGTCGCTGGCTGCCCCAGACCCTTCCTCATTTCAAACAAAGGAGTAATATCATGACCAATCAACTTTCTTCCATTCAAGAGCAAGGGTGCATATGATTTATCTAAAAATGGTTTTATAAGTCCGAGCATTAGGAGCGTGATAAATATGAAAAACCGAGAGAAGATCATTAGCTTATGGTTTGATATGTGGCTCAAACAACAAGATTTAGGAATAGACGATATATTTGCGGAAGATGTTGTTTATACTGAAAGTTGGTGTCCTAAATATGAAAATCGAGCAACTGTAAAGCATTGGTTTAATGAGTGGAATACAAGAGGAAAAGTGCTTGCGTGGGATATAAAGCAGTTTTTCCATAGTGAACATCAAACAGTTGTTGAATGGTACTTCAAAAGTAAGATGAATGATGGAAGAATAGAAGGATTTGATGGTATATCGTTGGTTGAGTGGACAAAGGAGAATAAAATCAAGAAACTAAAAGAATTTGGCTGCAACATCAATCATTATAATCCATATGAAAATAGTGAGAAACCTCAATTTAGAGATGATTGAGCTTCTTGGTTTTAGAACTAATTTCAAAATATTGGTAAGAGCGATTAGAAAATAAAAAATCTAATCGCTTTTTTTATTTCAACGAGGAAAGGAGAATTTATGGAAGAACTGAAAAACACAGATAAAAAAGGCATTAGCACAAAGAGAAAGATTGGAAAGACCACCTATGAGGTTGTTGTCCATTTCGATGAAAATGCAACTGAAACAATGCAAGATAAACTTACAAGAATAATGCTGAGGGAGCTTAGGAGAAAATCGAATGAAAAAAAGATGATTTTGATTAAAAAGTCCTTGACAAGTGGCAATAGGTGTAACTAGCTCAAGCGACTTCATCGTAGACGGTGACGGCATCGCGGCGGATGCCAGAGCAACTTCTCGCTTAATAAAGCACCTCTCCATTTACCTCTTGTGCTAAGATTTGCTATAATCAGATTAGTAATTACTTAAGCGGTGTTAGCGGTAAGGATTTTAGAGTACACCCTAGCCACCTTAACAAAGGAGTAATATCATGACCGACCAATTTTCTTCCATTCAAGAGCAAGGGCGCAAGCAACGTGCGCGCTATAAGTCCTTCTACCTACTCACAAGAATCCTACTGCTTGCTGGACTCGTTTTGCTGAGATTCCTACAGATGCAGGCTTCGATTAAGCCTACCAGCCTCAATTCAATCCTAGTCTTCGTAGTATATTTCGCCATTCAAGTCGTCCTATTATCAGAGCGCTTTGCTCACAAGTCGCAAGGGCTAATCATTGCCGTGCTCATTCTGGAAGTCCTCTATGTCATTCATCTATTGGCGCATGTGATTTTTGACTGGCTAAATTCCGCCCTAGTCAGGAGCGCCAACTTCCAAGCTGACCTATTAGTGTCACAAATCGTCCTACCGACCTTATTTTGCTTGATAGGCTTATTCTCCCTAGTCCTGGTTTGGCGTTGGTGGCGCTCCTTCCGCAAGTCCCAAGTCTAGCTCCTCAGATTTATCCAGGAAACTGGGTAAAAGCCTCGATTACGTGCGAGCCAGTGGTCCACTCTCCAGAGTAGACCA
>NZ_KV822201.1:0-352 GCF_001815865.1 Abiotrophia sp. HMSC24B09 | reverse complement strand
CCAGTGGTCCACTCTCCAGAGTAGACCACTGGCTCCTTAGATTTGGCCTGAAACGGGGGAAAAGCGCCGATTTCGTATGAGCTAGTGGCCCACTCTCCGGAGTGGACCACTGGCTCCTCAGATTTGGCCGGAAACCGGTAAAAAGCCTTTATTTCGTAAGAGCTAGTGGTCCACTTTCCAGAGTGGACCACTGGCTCCGTTGATTTGGCCGGAAAATAGGGAAAAAGCCCCGATTCCGTGTGAGCTAGTGGTCCACTTTCCGGAGTGGACCACTGGCTCCATTGATTTGGCCGGAAACCGGGTAAAAGGCCCGATTTCGTAAGAGCTAGTGGTCCACTTTCCAGAGTGGACC
>NZ_KV822200.1 GCF_001815865.1 Abiotrophia sp. HMSC24B09 | reverse complement strand
TTGGTAGATGTACTTGACGTTCTGAACTTCGGACTTGAAGGTCCCAGTTTCTGGACCCTCTACTCGCAGGAAGTTATAGCCAGATACTTCTTTCTTCTGGGCCGTGTAGGCTGCATCCACTTCGCCTTCCAAAGTTTCTGGATCTGCCAATTTTGCATTTTGTTCGTCCACGTAAGTGACATTAACCGTTCCTCGCGGCTTCGGAATGGCTTGGTAGATGTACTTGACGTTCTGAACTTCTGTCTTGAAGGTGCCAGTCTCTGAACCCTCCACTCGCAAGAAGTTATAGCCTGTGATTTCTTTCTTCTCAGTTGTATAACTTGCGTCCACTTCACCTTCCAAGGTAACTGGGTCAGACAATTTAGCATCTTGCTCGTCTACGTAGGTGACATTCACTGTTCCGCGTGGTTTTGGAATGGCTTGGTAGATGTACTTGACGTTCTGAACTTCTGTCTTGAAGGTGCCAGTCTCTGAACCCTCCACTCGCAAGAAGTTATAGCCAGATACTTCTTTCTTCTGGGCCGTGTAGGCTGCATCCACTTCGCCCTCCAAAGTTTCTGGATCTGCTACTTGCGCATCTTGCTCGTCTACGTAAGTGACATTCACT
>NZ_KV822199.1 GCF_001815865.1 Abiotrophia sp. HMSC24B09 | reverse complement strand
GTCACTTCAGGCAAAGCCAGCTCCCGCTCACGGGCCCCGGCCACAATGGCTTGACCCAGTGGGTGCTCAGAGTTAACTTCAGCCGCAGCTGCCAAGGCTAGTAACTGATCTGGCGTCCAGCCTGTCAGAGGCAGCACATCGGTCACTTGGGGTTGGCCCTGGGTCAGGGTCCCCGTCTTATCCAAGACTACCGCGTCCACTTGGTGGGCCATTTCCAGGGCGGTCCCGGACTTAATCAGAATGCCCTGCTCGGCCCCCTTACCGGTCCCCACCATAATAGCGGTTGGTGTGGCCAGACCCAGCGCACATGGACAGGCAATCACGAGGACTGCAATGCTAATGGTCAAGGCAAAGGCCCAGGACTGGCCGCCAATCAGGTACCAGGCCAGACCAGCCACTAGAGCCAAGGTCATAACGACCGGCACGAAGACAGCCGAAACCCGGTCAGCCAACTGGGCAATAGGCGCTTTAGAGCCTTGAGCTGCTTGAACTAAATGAATAATCTGCGCCAAGGTGGTGTCTTGGCCCACTTTATTGGTTTCAACAATTAAAGACCCTTGCTGGTTGAGGCTGGCGCCCACCACTTGGTCGCCTACCTTTTTAGCAACCGGCAGGCTCTCACCGGTCAACATGGACTCGTCCACCCAGGATTGGCCTTCAACTACGCGGCCGTCGACCGGAATCTTTTGTCCAGGACGGACCCGAACTAGGTCGCCCACTTGGACTTGGTCCAGTGGCAAGGTCACTTCCTGGCCTTCTCGTAAGACCTGAGCCTCTTGAGGGGCCAGCTTAATCAGGGCCTGAATGGCAGCTGAAGTCTGGCCCTTGGACCGAGCTTCGAAATATTTACCTAGTGTCACCAGGGTCAGGATGACGCCGGCTGACTCATAATAGAGGGACATGGCCGCATGGTGGTTGCCCAACCAGACCTGAATACTACTATAGAGACTATAGGCTACCGCCGCGCTAGTTCCCAGGGCCACCAGAGAATCCATATTAGGATGCCCTTTGACTAAATGCTTAAAGCCATTTAGGAAGAAGGACCGCCCCAGCCAGAGAATGGGCAGGGTCAAGGCCAGCTGCAGACCAACAAAGAGCTGACCACCTCCGCGATGGCTGAGCCAAGTTGGTAGGGTCAGGCCCACCATTTCGGCCATGGCTAGACAGAGCAGTGGCAAGGCGAAAATGGCCGACAGCCAGAAACGACGCCAGAGGGCTGCTTGGTGGCTGGCCTTGGCTTGGGCCGCCTGATCCGCCTCTTGCTGGATTTGGGCCTGGCTGGCACTTGCTTGATCCGTCAATAACTGGGCATGATAGCCAGTTGCTTCCACGGCCTGACTAATTTGCTCTACATCGATGGCGCCAAGTGGATAGGTCACCGTCAAGACTTGGGTGGCAAAATTCACTACGGCTGAGGCCAGACCTGCTAAGCGTCCCACAGCCGCCTCCAAATTGGCAGCACAGGAAGCGCAGGACAGACCAGACACGGCAAAGTTCTGTGTCACCAGGGGCAGGACTAAATTATAACCCGCCGCCTGAACCGCTGCTTGCATGACTAGAGGGCAGACCTCGGCGTCCGCCTCTACGACTACTTTTTCAGTTGCTAAGTTAACATGGGCAGACTGGACGCCTGCCACAGCCTGCAGGGCCACTTCCACTGCATGGGCACAAGAAGCGCAAGACAAGCCTTGAATCGCATATTCTTGTGACATGGTCATCACCTTCCTCAATCCAAATCGTCAAGATTACATCCGTAACTTCTTTTCACAAACCTAGTATAGCATACAAAGTTTCAGATGTAAAAAAAGGAGCCGGAAAACGGCTCCCAACTACTTCATTTGATATTTTTTAGCCCAAGTAAGCCTTCATAGTCCACAAGTGCTTGTCGTAGACAGCTTTCATACCAATCAAGAGGTCTTGGCTGACTTCGTCGATGTCAGAATGGATGGCAGCTTCCCCAACCCCAAGAAAAAGACCAGCCCCATAGAGCTAGTCTTCCTCCTTAACCCAACTACTTAGCAGCCAGGACATATTTAGTTTGCGCCAAGGCTGCTTGTAAGCTGGCTTGGTCTACCTGACCGCTGACGGTCACGCTTTTGCTGGCCAGGTCGGTGCTTACGGCTTGGACGCCGGCTACCTGGCTAAGTAGGTTCTCAATATTCTTGGCACAGCCACCACATTTCATGGCTTCTACTAGATAAGTTTTTTCCATTATAATCTCTCCTTTTACTCTTAAGCCTTAAAACGACGTAGGCGCAAGGCATTGACAATGACTGAGACGGAGCTGAAGCTCATGGCCGCGCCCGCCAACATGGGGTTGAGAAGCGGCCCGCCAAAGAGGTGCAAGACCCCCATGGCTACTGGGATGCCCAGCACATTGTAGGCAAATGCCCAGAATAGGTTCTCTTTAATATTGCGGATGGTGGCCTGACTAAGCTTGATGGCGGTCGCCACGCTGGTCAGGTCAGAGCCCATGAGGACCATGTCGGCCGACTCGATGGCTACGTCCGTTCCCCGGCCAATGGCCAAGCCCACATCTGCCTGAGCCAGGGCAGGCGCATCATTGATGCCGTCCCCTACCATGGCTATCTTGAGTCCCTTAGCCTGCAAATCAGCCACTACCTGGGCCTTGTCCGCAGGCAGAACGTCACTAATAACCTGATCAATGCCAGCTTCCGCAGCCAAAGCTTGCGCCGTCTTGGCATTGTCGCCCGTCAACATAATGACCTGCAAGCCCATGGCCTTGAGGCGGCGGACAGCCTCCGGACTGGTCTCCTTGAGCGGGTCGGCTACCGCAATCAGGCCTAGGAGCTCATGCTCATTGGCCACATAAATTGGCGTCTTGCCCCCAGCCGCCAAAGCCGCCGCCTGGTCTTCTGCCTGACCCAAATCCAGCCCCTGCTCTTGCATGAGCCGTCGGTTGCCCAGGTAATAAGTCGCCTGATCTAGCCGGACTTGAATCCCTGACCCGGTCAGAGATTGGAAGTCAGTCACTTCAGGCAAAGCCAGCTCCCGCTCA
>NZ_KV822198.1:237-484 GCF_001815865.1 Abiotrophia sp. HMSC24B09 | reverse complement strand
CGAGGATTGTCCGCGACAGAAGCCTCAAAAGCTTCCTTAAGCCGTCTTGCATGTTCGGCGGTGGGCGCTTGGAAAATGGCCTTCAACTTAGCGCGTGCCTCGAAACTCCCTTTTCTGGGAATGGTCTCGACAATGTTGGACAAGAAATGAAAGACGCAACGTTGCCAAGGGACGCCGACAAAACAGTGCTGGATGGCTGCTCTGAGGCCGGAATGAACGTCTGAAATAATCAGGGTGGGCTGGCTCA
>NZ_KV822198.1:0-217 GCF_001815865.1 Abiotrophia sp. HMSC24B09 | reverse complement strand
GTAGCGAAAGTGACTGTGGGTCAGGGTCCGATTTTTGAAGGCTTCAATCTCAGGATCCAGTCGCTTCATAACATCTGACACAAAGGACTTGGAAACCGTCTCGCCACACAATTCCTGCACGATTTTAGTGACTTTGCGTGTTGAGACCCCATTAACCACCATTTCCATCATGGAGAGCAAGAAGGCTTGTTCGTTGCGCTGATAGCGTTCAAAGAGC
>NZ_KV822197.1:41829-49870 GCF_001815865.1 Abiotrophia sp. HMSC24B09 | reverse complement strand
TTCTTTTTACACAATTATAGGGACTTAATCTGATTTCTGCCTTTTTCCGGGTAGCCAGTGGACCACTCTTGAAAGTGGATCACTAGCTCGCGACTTTTTAGGGCAATTGCCTGATTTCTGCCTTTTTCCGGGTAGCTAGTGGACCACTCTCGAAAGTGGACCACTAGCTCGCGGTATTTCGGGGCAAATGCCGGAATTCTGCCTTTTTCCGGGAAGCTAGTGGACCACTCTTGAAAGTGGACCACTAGCTCGTGCCTTTTCGGGGCAAAAGCCCGGATTCTGCCTTTTTCCTGGTAGCTAGTGGACCACTAGCTCGCTTCATTTTCGGGGCATTTACCGGAATACCGCCTTTTCCAGGTAGCCACCCATCCCATATCTTGACACTTTGCTCAGCTAGTATTATAATAAAATCGACGGAAGCGTCGATTTTTCCAAAGAGAGGAAGGGGGGATACGATGATACAGCGAAATCGGTCGATTCAGGAGCGGCGTAAGGCTCAAATTTCTCATGCGGCGCGGGACTGTTTTCTGGCTAAGGGCTTTCAGGCGACAACCATGGAAGATATTGTCAAGGCGGTCGGCATGAGTAAGGGGGGCGTTTACCACTATTACCAGTCGACGCTAGCAATCTTACATGATCTGATGTTAGATGGTAACACCCAGCGTTTTGTGCTGGCGGACGACTATCTGGCTCAGGCCAAGCAGCAAGATCCCCAGGCCTTAGCAATGGAATTGGTCATGCAGAAGCTCTTTGACCATAATGACTACAAGCGACTCTATGCCATGTTTCTCATGGAATGTGATAAGCATGAGTCCTTGCAAGCCTTGAAGAGAGAGCTGGAAGCCGAGACCAAGGCAGCCTTCATGGACTTCATCCGCCAGCATGACTTGCCCATGTTAGCCTTTATGGTGCGTGATGATTTTATAGAGTTTGCCAACGCCATGATTATCGCTGGAGAGTATCTGCCTCTAGAGGAGACCTTCTTGCATAAGAGCGACTTGGTGCGACAAGTGATTGTTCAAGCCATGGCTCAAACGACGCCCGCCAACCAAAAGGAGGGTTTATAATGCAAGACGATATGAAAACACAACTACTGACTAAGCCACCCAAGCAACTGCTGATTCAGCTGTCTATTCCAGCTGTGATGGGCATGTTTGTTATCGGGCTCTATCCCTTGATGGATGGGATTTTTGCCGGTCAGATTATTGGTCAGGTGGCCATGGCAGCCTGCGGGGTGGCCATGCCTTTGACCTATATTAATAGTGGGATTGCAACCCTATTAGGGATGGGCTCCGCTTCAGTCCTGGCCCGCGCCCTAGGGAAGGGTGATCAACGGCTGGTCAACAAAGTGATGGGCAACTTGATCTTCTGGGTCTTGGTATGTTCCGCTATTACCACTGTTGGTGGCCTCTTACTAGCACCATATTTTCTAGATTTGGTAGGAGCAACTGGGGAAATCAAGGCCCTGGGTATTCGCTACCTGCATATTATTTTCCTGGGGTCGGTCTTCGTTAACTTTACCCAAAGTGCCAATATGGTCATTCGCGGGGAAGGCCTGATGAAGAAGGCTATGCTAATTATGGGCTTAGGGGCTGCTATGAACATTGTCCTGGACCCTATTCTGATGATGGCGCTGGGCGACTTCGCTATTGAAGGCGCGGCCCTGGCCACGGTCTTATCGCAAATTACCCAAGCCCTAGTGACCTATCACTACTTCCGCAAGCAAAGCCAACAAGTTAAGATTGGCCCAATCCGGATTGAAAAGGAACTGTCCGGCCAAGTCTTCGCAGTAGGGGTTTCCGCCATGATGATGCAGTTGCTCTTCATGATTCAACAGACCTTACTCTATAAGATGGCCTTCCAATACGGAGGCGAAATGCACGGTACCTTGATGGCTGCTGCCATCCGTATGTACGGCTTCTCCTTCATTCCTTTGTGGGGCATGAGTCAAGGCTTGCAGCCAGTGGTCGGGACCAACTTTGGGGCCAAACGCTACGACCGGGTAGCGGCCAGTGTCCGGGTCTTTTCCTGGGGCGGCTTGCTACTGGCAGGCTTCTTCTGGATTTTGGCCCTAGCCTTGCCGGGGCAGATTCTACAACTCTTCGGCGTCGAAGCCAGTCTGATTGCTCAAGGGGTGGGCTACTTCCGCCTCTTCTACATGGCCTTCGTTCTCTATGGCGTCATGGTCATGGCCGTGACCTTCTTCCAAGCCATTGGCGACGGCAAGAAGGCCAGTCTCATTGTCCTAGGCAGACAGCTAGTAGCCTTCGTACCCCTGGCCTTGCTCTTGCCACAATGGCTAGGTGTTGCTGGTGTTTGGCTAGCCCAACCACTAGTAGATACAGTTATCATCTTGCTAGGTGTCTGGCTCATGATCAAAGAAATTCGCAAGTTCCCTGCTAGCGCTTAGGAAAAGAAAAGAAAAAACAGAAAAGCCCCGCCTTAAATGGCAGGGCTTTTTGTGTGCGGCGGTTTTTAGAAAGGCAGAAACAGCTGGAGCCAGTGGTCCACTCTTGAAAGTGGACCGCTGGCTCACGTCATTTCGGGGCAATTGCCTGATTTCTGCCTTTTTCCAGGAAGCCAGTGGTCCACTCTCCAAAGTGGACCACTAGCTCACGTCATTTCGGGGCTTTTACCCGATTTCTGCCTTTTTCCAGGAAGCTAGTGGTCCACTCTCCAAAGTGGACCACTGGCTCACGTCATTTCGGGACTTTTAGCTAGTTTCAGCCTTTTCCTGCGCCGCCAACCCCTTTACCAGTTAGTAAAGTCGATCACCTTGCTAAAGATATCGCGGATTTCTTGGGGGGATTCTTTGGCGCCGCTGCTGACCCAGAGGTTGATGATGCCTTCGACTAGGCTGAGGACGCATTCCAGGGCGTACTTTTGGCTAATAGGGAAGTTGCGGCCCAGAAAAGCCTCTAGGTCGGCTGGGTCTTCGCGCTGGAAGAGTTGCAGCATGAATTCGCGGATGGTGGCCTTGAAGTTGAGGTAGTTGCTCTGGGAGAGGGCGTAGATGAAGTCGTAATTTTCCTTAATATACTCTAGGACCAGCACGAGGTGGACATTGTGCTCCTGATTCTCGATAAAGAAAGTGCGCAGCTGGCTCAGGGTCTCTTCCTTGAGTTGCTCCATGAGGTCGAACTTGTCCTGGTAGTGCAGGTAGAAGGTGCCGCGGTTAATGCCGGCCCGCTGGCAGAGTTGGCGGACGGTCAGTTGCTCGAAGCCTACCTCCTGCAGGAGCTGGGTTAGGGCCGTTTTGATGGCGGTCTTGGTTTGGGTTTGGCGTTTTTGAGTCATAGGCCCTCCTTAAATAGACACTCTGTTGATTTTTGCTCATTGTCTTAGCTTTTCATCTATTCTATAATAAAGGCAGACATAAATCAACACCTGTCAATTTAATCCTCAAGACAGGAGAAAGGACGTGACCGCATGGCCTATATTGAAGTAAAAGATTGTTCTAAGTTCTTTCCATCAGGTCAGGGGCAAATTACGGCTAACAAAGACCTGAATTTTGACATACAAAAGGGCGAGTTGGTCATCATATTGGGAGCTTCCGGCGCTGGCAAGTCCACGCTGCTTAACATTCTGGGGGGCATGGACACGGCCAGTCAGGGGGAGATTTGGATTGACGGCCAGAACATCGCCGCCTACACCAGCCACCAGCGGACCGACTACCGCCGCTATGACGTGGGCTTCGTCTTCCAGTTCTATAATCTGGTGCCCAATCTGACCGCCCTGGAAAATGTCGAGCTGGCCGCGGAAATCGTGCCCCATGCCATGGAGCCAGCTCAGGCCCTGGCCGCAGTGGGCCTCAGCCACCGACTGGATAATTTTCCGGCCCAGCTATCGGGAGGCGAGCAACAACGAGTCTCCATCGCCCGCGCCCTGGCCAAGAAGCCCAAGCTCCTGCTCTGTGACGAGCCGACCGGGGCCTTGGACTACAAGACCGGCAAGCAGGTCCTGCAAATTCTTCAGGACATGTCCCGCCAGGAGGGGGCCACGGTTATTATCGTCACCCACAACGGGGCCTTAGCGCCTATCGCCGACCGGGTCATCCGCCTACACGACGCCCAAATTCAGTCGATCACGGTCAACGACCAGCCGCAGCATATTGGGGACTTGGAGTACTAGGGGACGGGGAAAGGAAAGATCGGGTTTCTAGCTCTGAGGAGCTGGTGATTTGATCCTGCCGGGTCAGCGCCTTGAGCCTGTCGGGTGCCTGCCGGGCCAGCGCCTTGAGCCTGTCGGGCCAGTGCTTTGAGTCTGTCAAGCTAGCGACTTGAGCTTGCCGGGCGAGCGCTTTGAGCCAGCCGGGTCAGCGCCTTGAGCCTGTCGGGCCAGTGCTTTGAGCCTACCGGGTGGGCGCTTTGTACCTACCGGCCAGTGACTTGAGCCTATCAGCCACCCCACAAAAATAATTGACTAACATCTCTATCCAAAAGGAGGTCAGCCCATGACCAAGTCAACACTTTTCAAAGAATTCTGGCGTAGCCTTGGTCAGACCAAGGGGCGCTTCCTATCCATGGTCTGCCTCATGATGCTGGGGTCTTTTGCCTTGGTGGGCTTGCAGGCGGCACCGCCGGATATCACCCAAACCGCCAGCGCCTACCTAGAGGGCTTGCGGCTTCAGGACCTGACCGTCCTGTCCGACTATGGCCTATCCCAAGCAGACATGGAGGAGCTAGCCCAGCTGTCGGGCGCCCAGGTCGAAGGGGGCTACCTGACCGACGTGGTGCTGGACCAGACGCCAGAAGCCTGGCGGATCTTCAGCCTGACCCAGGACTTGGCCCACTATCATTTAGTAGCCGGCCGCCTGCCTCAAGCCTCGGGGGAAATTGCCCTCTTAAGTAGTCTGCAGGGCCGCTTTCAGCTAGGTGACACTGTCAACCTTAAGGAGTCCGGCAATGCCAAGGCCATGCTCAAACAAACAACTTTCACCATTACCGGTTTCGTCAACTCGGGCGAGCTGGGCAACCAGGTCCTCTTCGGGCCTGCCACGGCCGGCAGTGGGACCCTGGCTGGCTTCGGGGTAGTGACGGCCCAGGACTTTGACAGTCCGGTCTACACCATAGCCCGCCTGCGCTACGACGATTTGGCCGGGCTCAACGCCTATCAGGCCCGCTACTGGCAATTAGTGGACCAGCACCAGAGCGAGCTGGAGGCCATGCTAGCCGATAACGGCGCCGCCCGTCTGGCCCAAGTCCAATCCCAGGTCCAAAGCCAAATCGACCAGGGTCAGTCCGACCTAGATTCGGCCTCGGAAGCCCTGGCCTCAGGCTCCAGCCAGCTAGCTTCAGCTGAAAGCCAGTGGGCGGACCAGTCGTCTGCCTTGGACCAGGCAGCCAGCCAATGGGCTAGCCAGGATGAAACTCTGACCCAGGGCCAAGGCCAGCTAGCCAGCGCCCAAGCCGCCTTAGCCCAGGCCAAGTCCCAACTGGAAAGCGGGGCAGCCGCCCTAACCAGTGGCCAGGCCAATTTGACGGCCAAGGCCCAGGAGCTGGCCCAAGCCAAGTCCCAATTAGACGCCGCCAAGAGCCAGCTGGACAGCCAGGCCGAGACCCTAGCCAGCCAGAGCCAGGCCTTGGCTGAGGGCCAAGCCAAACTAGCCGCCGGTCAGCAGGCCCTGACCGCCCAAGAAGAGGCCCTGCGCCAAGCCGGCCAAGATCCGGACACCCTGCCTGATATTCAGACCGCCCGCCAGGCCCTGGCTACTCAAGCCCAGACCCTGGCCAGCGCCAAAAGCCAACTTGAAGCCGGCCAAGCCCAGTGGCAGGCCGCCAATAGCAGCTACCAAGAAGGGCTGGCCCGCTACCAAGCAGGTGAGGCGGCCCTGGCTTCGGGTCAGGTCCAATATAACAGTCAGGCTGCCAACTATGAGGGGGCTTTGGCCCAATACCAAGCCGGCCAGGCCCAATACGACAGCCAGTCGGCAGCCGCCCAAGCCGGCGCCCAGGCCCTGGAGTCGGCCAGCCAGGAAATCAGCAGTGGCCAGGAAGCCCTGGCTTCTGCCCGCCAGGAGCTGGATGATCAGCAGGCTGAATTTGCCAGCAAAGAATCCGAGGCCCAAGCCTCCCTCAAGGAAGGCCAGTCCGACCTTGACCAGGCTCGAGATAGCCTAGCCGGCCTGGTAACGCCTAAGTACCGGGTTTACAGCCGCCAGACCTATCCGGGCGATGTCGAGTTCTATACCAGCAAGCTGCGGACCGAGGGTATGGCCAATGTAGGCAATGTCTTCCCCGTGGTCCTTTACCTGGTGGCCGCTCTAGTGACCCTCACCACCATGACCCGCTTTATGAGCGAGGAAAGGCTGAAGGCCGGCCTCCTACAAGCCTTGGGCTATGGCCCTGGCGACATCCTAGCCAAATTCCTGCTCTATGGGCTCCTGTCCAGTGGCCTGGGGGCCTTGCTGGGCATTGTGGCCGGGACCTATGGCCTGCCTTATGTCTTGGGCCATACGCTCTTTGCCACTTCGACCTATCCGCCCATTCAACTGCATTTCTACTGGCCGCTAGCGGCTCTGGCCCTGGGCCTGTCCTTCCTGTCCAGCCTGCTGCCTATCTGGTGGGTGGCCCGGCGCGAATTGGCTGAAACGCCAGCCCAGCTCCTGCTGCCTAAGCCACCTGCGCGTGGTAGCCGCATCTTGTTGGAGCGGGTGACCTGGTTCTGGCGCCGCCTGACCTTTACCCAGAAGGTGACGGCCCGCAACATCTTCCGCTACAAGCAACGCATGCTTATGACCATCCTGGGTGTAGCCGGCTCGGTGGCCTTGCTCTTCGCGGGCCTGGGCATTTCCTCATCCTTCGCCGGCATCACCGAGCGGCAATTTGACCAGCTGGTGGGCTATGACTTGATCGTGGCCCGTCAGCAGCATGTTAATGCCTCCCAGGAAAGCGACTTGGCCTCTGCCCTGGCTCAGCATGCCCTGGCTCAGACCCTGGACCTGCATCTGCAAACGGGCCGCCAGCACTTGCCTGGCTTCAAGGACCAGCAGGAGCTGACCATTATGGCCGCACCTGCTGGTGGCTTTGGCCAGCTCATGGCCTTCTATGACGCCTATAGCCATAATCGCCTGGACCTGCCTGACCAAGGCGCCCTGATTAGCCAGAAAATGGCGGAAAAGGCAGGGCTAAGAGTGGGCGACCGCCTGACCCTGGAAGACCCCGACGGTCAGCCGGTCAGTGTAACGGTGGCGGGCATTGTCGAGCTTTATGCCGGCCACAGTGTCTACCTGAGCCGGACTGCCTATGAGGCCGCCTATGGAAAAGCCTGGACCGCCAACGCCCATTTGGTCCAGCTGACGCCTGAAGCCAAAGGCGACCTGGCTAAGGTCAGCGCCCGCTTTATGGATTTGAGCGGCGTCCGCTCCGTCATCCAAAACAGCGGCATCCGCCACCAAATCCAGGTGACAGTCGATTCCCTGGCCCTGGTCATGCAGATTCTGACCCTGGTTTCCGTCCTGCTGGCCGCCGTCATTCTCTATAATTTGACGACCATTAATGTGGCCGAGCGGATTCGGGAGCTGTCTACCATTAAGGTTCTGGGCTTCCACAATCGCGAAGTCACCCGCTACATCTACCGCGAAACCGTGGCCCTGTCCCTAGTCGGCATCCTCTTTGGTTTGGCCGGCGGCTGGATCCTGCACCGTTACTTGCTGGCTCGCATCTCGGCAGATTTCGTCCAATTCAACCAAAATGTCGCCTGGACCGTCTACCTGACCCCAGTCGTGGCCATCCTTTTGATTCTAGCCGCCCTAGGCTGGCTAGTAGACCGCCAACTCCGCCAAGTCGACATGCTAGAAGCCCTGAAATCACTAGATTAGCATAGAAGTAAAAGCCTTCCCTGATGGGAAGGCTTTTTTATGTAGGCTTAGGCTGGGAAATAGGGCGGAAACTGAGGAGCAAGGCAGGAACTGGGAGTTTTGTTAGGAGCTAGTGGTCCACTTTGAAGAGTGGACCACTGGCTAGGTCGGAAACTGAGGAAAAGGGCCGAAATGGGAGCTTTGTCAGGAGCTAGTGGTCCACTCCGTCGAGTGGACCACTGG
>NZ_KV822197.1:41135-41809 GCF_001815865.1 Abiotrophia sp. HMSC24B09 | reverse complement strand
GGTCCACTTTGGAGAGTGGACCACTGGCTAGGCCGGAAACTGGGGTAAAGGGCCGAAAACCGGGGATTTATCATGAGCTAGTGGCCCACTTTGGAGAGTGGACCACTAGCTGGGCCGGGAACTGAGGAAAAGGGCCGAAAACCGGGGTTTTGGCAGGAGCTAGTGGTCCACTTTGAAGAGTGGACCACTGGCTGGGCTAGAAACTGAGGAAAAGGGCAGAAAACGGGGATTTGTCATGAGCTAGTGCCCTACTAGCCCGGTCAGAAACTAGGGAGAAGGGCAGAAAACCCTGAGCTTTGCCAGGAAGCAGGCCGGGCTCACGATAATTCTTTTCGAAAAAGGCAAGTTGTGTCTAAGTGAGCACGTAAAAATGTGGCGCTCAGACCCTATTTATATATGTAGCTACAAATCAAAACAAAGGAGCGAAATACAATGGCACGATCATTCGTTAAGGGCACCCTCCAAATGACCTCAATCGACGAAAACAAGAAGAAGGAAAACGTCAGCCTAGGTCATGTGGTGGCTAATGCCTCACTTGAAGATGTGACAGCGGTGCGCGACGCAGTCGGTACGCTGGTTAAGCACCCAATCACTGAAACCAAAGTCACTGAAGTCTATGCCTACAACTAGGCCTAGCACCCCAATCACTAAACTAGAAGAAAGGAGCCACCCAC
>NZ_KV822197.1:40303-41115 GCF_001815865.1 Abiotrophia sp. HMSC24B09 | reverse complement strand
GGACCCGCGGAGCGGGTCCCTTATTCATATATCAGAAAGGAGATGAGTCGGATGAGTCTGTTAGAAATTGGAGGCTTGGCATCGGCAACGGTGGCAGTGATCACCCTGATTAGCAAGCTAGTCAACCTCATTACTGCCATCCAGAGCCTCATCCTCCGAATAGATGAGATGCAGCTAGAGATTGAAGCTAATAAGCTAGTTGTCAAGACTATTGATGACCGCCTAGCTTCAATGGATCTGCGCATAACCAAGATAGAAACACTGTTAGAAGAAAGGAAGTAAGCAAATGAACTTAGATAATAAATACTATGATGCGCTCAAGTGGCTAGTACTAATCTTCTTACCTGCGCTGGCTGTCCTGGCTTCAGGCCTAGGCGACCTCTATGGATGGGCACCTACTAGCCAGCTTGTGGCCACCATTAACCTGGTCGCCGTCTTCCTAGGCGCACTCATTCAGAAGTCCAGCCTAGACTATTGGAAGAAGGGCGGTGACGACCATGGGACAGGCCGATAAACTTATCAGAGTAGCCCAGAGCTACCTGGGCACCAGTCAATGGTCTGATGACCACCTGGCTATGGTGGATGCCTATAATTCAGTCAGCCCTATCCCCATGGGCTACCAGGTCCAATACGGAGACGACTGGTGCGATATCTTCGTCACCGTCTGCGGGGATGAAGCAGGTCTTAGTCACCTGATTGGCCGCGAGTGCGGTGTCCCACGCCACCTATCCTGGTTCCAGAAGCAGGGCATCTGGCTAGGGCAAGAATGGCCCCAATCCGGGGACATTGTCATCTTCAACTTCGACGGTGGG
>NZ_KV822197.1:22638-40283 GCF_001815865.1 Abiotrophia sp. HMSC24B09 | reverse complement strand
AGTAGCCAGAGCCTACTATGACTGGAACCACGAGGCCATTGCGGGGTATGCCAGACCACGCTACGACCAAGAAGATCAGGAGTCAGCCCCCGCATCATCAGAAGATACTTCACCTAATGACGACCTCATTACTGCGGTAGCCTGGGATGTGATTCGGGGCGAGTATGGCAATGGGGAGGAGCGGGTCAGGGAGCTGACTCAAGCAGGGTATGACTATCAGACTGTGCAGGATAGGGTTAACCAGTTACTAAGCTAACATAGAAAGAATCGTCACTCTTTACTTAGCAATCACAGAACAACTAGTCCCCCTTGACTCAGCTAGTAACCATTAAATAGCCACTCGTTACTCAGTTAATACAAAACAAACAGCCCCCCTTTACATAGCTAATCTACAAAAAATAGCCACCATAAGGTGGCTGTTTCTTTGCCTAGGCTTGCCTTCTAGCAAATTGCCATATAGAATAGAGACGAGCAATATTTTACTGAAAACAGAGGAGGCCAAAGCATGGTTGAAGAGACGATTTCACGCTACATGAGAGATGGTAAGTTCTATGTCCTGCCGCGCAAACAAAAAAATAGGCTAGAAGTCTTTCAATATATTTATCAACACTTGCAGCAACACGCCCAAGAATTCACCGAACCTGAACTCAATGAGCGAATCAAGGAAGTCTACGAGGATTTCGCGACCATGCGCAGATATCTAGTGGATTACAAGTATCTGATCCGCGACAACTACGGTAAGTCCTACCAGCTCAATCACCAAGTAGGGCAAGCGCCTCAGATGGAGGCAGCCCATGAATTGGAAAATTAAGAATTTTTATTTGATTATGACGGTGGAGACCATTGCGGAGCAGATGTTTGTCTCCTTAACCTATCTGCTCTTAGTCTACCTAGGCTACTCAATGACAGAGATTGGTCTGCTCTTGGCTACCTTTACGGCTACCACCATGGTCGCTGAAATTCCCAGCGGGATCTTGGTCGATTCTATCGGGGAGAAGCGGGTCATGTCCCTGTCCTTTCTCCTACGGGCCATTGGCCTATTCTTCATGGCAGGGACCCGCAACATTGTCGTCTTGATTCTGACGGCTGTCTTAACCGGCTTGGCCGTCTCCCTCAGCTCTGGGACCCTGCAGTCTTGGATTGTCAATGAAATCAAGGAGGCCAATGCGCCTTATGATATCGCGCAAGTATTTTCTAACCTCAAGATTATCGGTCCATTCTTCGGCCTCTTGTCCGGCTTTGTTGGTGCGCAAATTCTGGGCAAAGACAACCCGGCCATTCCTTTCTATGTGGCATCGGCCATCTTGATAGGTTTATTGGTCTATGTGCAGCTGGTGCCCAATGTCTTCAAGCCGCGCCCGCGTCAGAACCACTGGGGCCAGATTAAGCAGGTCTACCGAGAAACCGTGGTCAACCTAATAGAAGCACTCAAAGACAGCCGCATCCTGCTCTACTTCATCATGTTTTCCATTCCGGCCGTCTTGGACCTGGGGCCTTCTAACCAGTGGCAGGTCATCCTGGGGGATGCCGTGCAGGAATATATTGTGGGCTATTATATTATCGGAATTGGCCTCTCCACCATCCTGTCCAACCTCTTCCTCAGCAAGGTCCTCTTGAAGAAGAAGAGGGACATGGTGGCCTTAATTGACCGGGTCCTCCTGCTAGATGTGGTGACCCTCCTGGTCATTAGCTTCTATCTGCCGGTCTTCCCTTATTTATTCCTCTTCCACGTCTTCTTAGTCGGCATTAATGGGACGCTGATTATCACCTATATCCACGAAAAGCTCATCAAGCAGGATCACCTGCGGACCTCGCTTGTCTCTTCCTTCTATTCCTTACAGGCCCTCGCCTCCAGTCTGCTCCTAACCGTCAACGGCTACCTGTCAGATCTGATCGGCATCAGTAAGACCTGGCTAGCCTTCACGCTGATCTCAATGCTAGTCTTCCTGGCCTTGCGTGGGCTGACGGCAGGGAAAGAGCAGGGGCAGGAATAGGGTTTGGGGCAAATATAATAATCATTGGCCTAGGAACCTGTTAGCTGAATGGGTCAGGGCAGACCACAAAAAAAGGAGGCATATGCCTCCTTTTATCATGCTTGAGAGCTTATTGAACGGCGTCTTGAACCGCGTCTTTAGCGTCTTCAGCTTTATCAGCTGCTGCTTCAGCAACGTCAGCTGCCGCGTCTTTAGCGTCTTCAGCCTTGTCAGCTGCAGCATCTGCAACGTCTTCAGCTTTATCTTTGGCTGCGCCACCAAGTTCTTTGGCTTTGTCAAAAACATCGCCCGCTACATCTTTAGCGGTTTCGAAGGCGTTACCTGCTACTTCTTTGGTTTTTTCAAAGACATCACCGGCTACGTCCAAGGCTTTTTCGCCGAACTCGCCAGCTTTTTGAGACAAATCTTTCAATAAATCAGACATTTTAATGTCCTCCTTTTCATTTGATGACCTAAGTATAACACAGGAAATTTTGATTGGAAAGTGCTTTAGCTAAAAATCGGTCTTAAGACTGATTTTTTCTAATTTGACTTCACATAAAAATCAAACGGTCATTAGAACAATGTAAGTAAATATGTCATATAAACTGATATAAAGGCAATCGTATTATGAGCTATATCTTGATTTCTGGCGTGTCAGCTTGTGAAATTAATTAAATTAGTTTTAAATCTTGAAATCTCATATAGTCAAAATGGTAAAAAATCGACAGGGATATTGAACTTGCATTGTAAAGTATCCTGTGTTAAGGTTGAAGATGTAAGGCGGAAAGTTGTCCTTACATTGCAATTCTGAACGAAAGGAGCAATATCATGATCTGGTCTATTATCGTAGGTGGATTGATCGGTTTAGTAGCCGGTAGCCTCACTAAAAAACGCGGTTCAATGGGAATCGTGGCTAACGTACTTGCTGGTTTAGTAGGTTCTTCTGTTGGTCAATTTTTCCTCGGGTCTTGGGGACCTAGCCTTGCAGGTATGGCTTTAATTCCATCTGTATTAGGTGCCGTAGTTGTCGTAGCAGTCGTATCTGCATTACTTGGCAAAAAGGCTTAAGCAACCCAGAGGAAACACAAGCAGGTAGACAAACATTAAATAGAGTATAGGGAGACTATCATGTCACGAATTAAAAAATCTCTGCTCATCTTACTGTGTATTCCACCGCTTGTTCTATTTTCCATTAACTTGTATCGTAATCAGTCCTATGTCAATCTGGATTGGATAGGGGAGTACCTCAACAAACTGTCTTCATTCGGGTACTACTATAACCAGGCTATCTTCTGGTTATCTCTCGTCCTGACCATTGCGACACTCATTGCGATACTTGTCATCTTGTTCTATCCGCGAGACTACACCCAAGTGGTCTTGTCGGAGGCAAATGGACGGTTGACACTTAAAAAATCAGCGATCGTAAGCCATGTGAAGTCGGCTATTTCAGCGGCCTCTTACATGGCTTCTCCTAAAGTTAAGGTCAAACTCACCAAGAAAAAGTGTGAAGTAACCGTTAAGGGCGACATTAACCAAGGGGTCGACGTTGTCAATAGAACAAACGCTTTACAAAAGGAAATTATTAATGGCCTCAATTCCTACTTGGGCTTGAACCATAATATTTATCTCAATGTGAAGGTCTTGAATACTGCAGCAGAGCAAACTAGCCAAAAAGCTCAAGCATTTGAAGCTCAGCCACAAGAAAACTTAGAGAACTAGGGGTAAGTCTTATGATGAAGAAAATCAAAAACCTACCCTATCCTATTCTCGGAGGGGCCATTGGCCTTGGCTTGGCAACTGTCATTTTGAATATCGGGTTTTTCAGAACCATCTTTGTTGTCGCGCTTGTAGGAACTGGCGCAGCAGCTGGTTGGTATCTTCAAAATTCTCGCAAATAAAAAGTAGAGAGGGGATAGGGTATGTCAAATAATCAACCTACATCAGATAAGACACTCAATCCAAGTCCTGCTGGCAAGTCTTACAATCGCAAAGCGATCAAAAAGCAGATTGGTCAGGCGCTAGCCAATGTTGACGGCCTCTTGGCAGTTGACGGTGGCTTCTTCTCTAACTTAGCGGGCAAGATTGTCAACACGGATAAGTTTACCAGTGGCGTCAAGCTAGTACTTGGTAAGGAAGAGGCACGTGTAGACTTAAATGTCATTGCAGAGTATAAGAAAAACGTTTCTGATTTATATCATGACATCAAGCATTTAGTGATCGATGTCATTCGGAACATGACAGGCCTTAGCGTGATTGATGTCAATCTCAAGGTCCTTGAAGTCAAGACTCAAGCCAAGCAAGCAGCTGATTCAGTCAGTCTTCAAGATCACGTAACTCATATGGCTGAAAGCACAGGCGAATTTGCCTCTGACACCTTAGGCAAAGCCAAAGACGGCATTGGCAGCGGGCTAGCGGCAGTCACTGAAAAAGTAGGCCAAGGCATTGAAGCGGCCAAGGACGCCATTAGTGGCGGTGCTGAGCAGGCCAAAGATGCAGCCGAAGATACAGCTGATCAGGCTAAGGATGTAGCCGAAGAAACTGTGGATCAAGCCAAGGATGTAGCCGAAGAAATTGCGGACCAAGCTAAAGAGGCAGTAGCAGACGGTGTTGAAGCTGTCGCAGAAAGGGCCGATGACGCGAAGGAAGTGGCTGAAGAAGCTGAGGAAGAAGTAGCACATGTGGCTGAAGAAACGGCAGAAGATCTTGCTGAGGCAGGCCAAGAGGCGACTGAGAACGCAAAAGAGTTAGCTCAAGAGGCTAAGGACGCTGCCGAGGATGGCGACCAAGCTGTCCAAGCAGCAGTCAGTAGTAGCTCAGAAGCAGCAAACTCAAACCGGGCTTAGTCAGCCTGACTATAATCAAACACTTGATTAGTCGACCACTCTGGAATGGGTGGTCGATTTTTTTGCGTGTTTCATAGCTTGATTGAATACGGATAAGCATACAAGATATGAATGCCTTTACAACCCATTTCGTGAATAGTACAATTAATACAAGTTCTATCATTTCCTTTCCCCTACAAACCCAGCTAGATTAAAGGAAAGACTATTCGAAAAGTGGTTTTAATAGGGGCCGAGGGTTAGATATAAGTTGAATATTATCAATGCAATACAAAATTTAGTTGCCAGATAATCTTGATATGAATCTTTATTCGGCAGCGGTCAGAGATAATGGGACCAAGACAGACGGTTTTCAGAATTTAACTTTTAAGACCTACCTAATTTCGACCAAGGGTGAACATGATGCCCAGAGAAAACAAATATGCGCCCCACTATTAGTGAGTTTGGGTTGAAGTCTAGGCGTATGACTTGATAACCACCATAATCCGATAGTTGAAAGAAAATTAGATTTATACCATCTTCGTTTATCGTTTTATAAAGAGTAAAATAGTCTTCTTTTAGATTTTCTTGAATACTAAATTCTTGAATTATATTATCGAGTGATTTTCGTAATTCACGAAATATTCGTCTAAGTGATTGGTTCTCACTATCAAAGATTACTGTTAATCGGTCAATGCTGATATAAATAGATTTTTCTAGTTTTGATAAATCTACTTGACTTTGATATTCTCGTAGAGATTGAATGGTATTTTTCAACTGTAACGCCTCCTTTCTATGCTTAAAATATGCGTAATTCGTTGGTACTATTGATTTTTGCCAATGACTCGTTACTTAGGACGTTGTCTTAAGTGTATCGGTTTGCTGGCTGTTAGAAACGCCAGCTTTTGTGTTGGAGAATTTGGAGAACTTCGGGCTTCGGGCGCTCTGCCTTCGGCCCGCGCCCTTGCACTTGTTCTCCAATCTCCATCTTATTAGTTTATATACTAGCTAAATACTTGTCTAAAAAACTTGAGAGCAGTTCAAATGGTCTAAATTCAATTTCTTCGCCTCGAATGTCGTTAAATACATCATCATTTATTAAAACAGATGCTTCCCTAAACTAGACAAATAAAAAGAATGAGTGTCATTGTCTTTTGTTGCGTAATGTGTAGATTTCATAATATCCTCAACATAATCATTTTTCGTTTTTCATGGACTTTGTATTACCATTTTGGTATAATTATATGGATTCTAAACGAAAGCCTCAGAACTCTTTGTAAAGCTTTCTGGTGTGTTTTTGTATATTCATAAGTTAGCTTGTATCATCTATTTTTGTACGTTTCATATTATAACCAAAAAGGTTATATAAGTATAATACAACCTTTTTGGTTATAGGTCAATGAAAAAGCGAAAGGAATTTTATAATGTTAAAAGACAATATAAAAAAAGCCCGACTGGATGCAGGTCTCACTCAAATAGAAGTTGCTGAAAAGTTAGGTGTAGCTCAAGCTCAATATGCTAGGTGGGAAAACGGAGGGAGGAATCCAAAAGATGAAACAGTAAAAAAACTAGCTGAAATATTTGGAGTTACTTTTGATAAACTTCAAGGTAGAAATAATGGATTGGATGATATTGTAGATTTACTTAGAAAAGTGGAATTAACTGATGAACAAAAGTTAGAAATATATTTCTTGATAAAGAAGTATTTAGGTAGTGTAAAATAAGTTGTGTAAAGACCTTTGAACTATGAAGGAGGGTGCTACGGTGAAAAAATTATCTGTTGAAGAAGTTGCAAGAAGACGGACTTTATTGTTTGGGGTTCTTGCCGTCATTTTTGGGGTCCTCATTTTTCGAAACGGTGTTGGTTTCACCAAATTTTCCTTGGACCTATTAGCTGTTTACTTTTTAGTCGATGGACTAGGAAGCTTTCTTCTGCGCTTTATGTTGCGTCTCAAGTCTATTTCCTATAGCCATTCCATTTGGTTAATTTTTCTTTCGGTTAGTTTGAGTTGGTTGAATCGATTGACCAATTTACCCGTTGATTTGATTGTAATTTGTTTAGGAGCTTACCAGTTGGGAACAGCTCTGATTTATGCCATTACATTTTGGCTTTACAAGGCCAATCGTGTAAAAGGAGGCTGGTTCTATTTATTGGATGCTCTTTTGAACGGGGGGATTGGTATAGCAAGCGTCTTGGGACCTAGTTCAGATGGGCACTTTCAATTTATCCTCTTGGGGACTTATCTGGTCTTGTTGGGGATTTCTAATATTCGAGATGGTATTTTATTTGATAAAGACCAACAAGGCCAGGAGTTAAAACGTCGCTTTCGTATTAGCCTACCTGTTATCTTTGCTGCTTTTATCCCAGCTGAATCGCTAAAACGGTTTAACCAATTTCTTCAAAAAGGAAGTTCGGCGGGTCATAGCGGTCCTTATCGACTGGTGAAAAAAGAAGAAAAGGCAAGAGAATTAGAAATTTTAGTTCATACTTCTGATAGCAACCTATTTGGTGCCATTGGGCATGTTGATATTTGTTACCAGGGGACGGTGATTTCTTACGGAAGTTACGATCCTTTTTCAGAGCGTCTGTTTGGGACGATTGGCGATGGCGTACTTTTTAAAGTGGATAAGGAACCATACATCGAACTATGTAAAAAGGAGAGTCACAAGACTCTGTTTGGATACAGTCTATCCCTTACTGAAGAAGTGAGTCAGGCAGTGGAGAAGCGTCTAGCTGAGATTGATCAGTTATTAACACCTTGGGATCCGCCTAGTAGGTTACAAGAAGACGGTCAGCCGACCTATGCCTACAAATTGAAGTATGATTTAGGGGCTGAGCTATATAAATTTACTTCTTCGCGTTTTAAATCTTATTTTGTTCTGTCTACTAATTGCTGCCTGTTAGCAGATTCAATTGTGGGACAGGCGGGAACGGCCGTATTAGATGTGCGGGGAGTGATTGCACCAGGGACCTATCAAGATTATTTAGAATACGAATTTGAAGCTCCAAATGGACTGGTCCATACACGAACAGTATATTAAGAAAAGAAAGACAGATTCTAAATTTTGAGAAATCTGTCTTTTCTGCACTATATTTTACAATTTATCTATTAAATAAAAAATAATTTGAAGACACAGGTATGTTGATGGAAATAAACGAGGTTAAAGGGACTTAGTAAAGAATAGAAAAGCGAACTCGAACAGGATATAATTGATTATATAAAACAGTGGAGCCAATAAAATTTGGTAGCTTTTTGGTAGCTAAACAGACAGAATATCAAGTTTCTTTAAAACAATACAAAAAAAGAATATTGATTTATCAGCATTCTTTTTTAATTCAAATAGTTTCTCGGAATTAGAAATAGTGGGAAAATAAGGAAAAAGCCCTTTTAAATAAGGCTTTTGAGGTAGTTTTTTATCTTTTAATCTATTTGAGCAACAAGAATAGAACATCAGAAGAAAACTCAAAAACCATATTGAGATATAGCGTAAAGTAGGAGGAAATATTATGCCAAGACCAAGAACAAAAGAAGATTTAATGATTGCAGCGAAAGAAAACTATGATAAGTTGAACGTATTAATTGCTAAGCTATCTGACGAAGAATTAAACACACCTTTTGACTTTTCAAGTGATGAAAAAAAGAAAGAGGCTCATTGGAAAAGAGATAAAAATCTAAGAGATATTTTGATTCATTTATATGAATGGCACCAGCTTCTTTTGAATTGGGTAGATACAAATTTAAAGGGAGTGGCAAAACCTTTTATTCCAGCTCCATATAATTGGAAAACTTATGGAGATATGAATGTCGAGTTTTGGAAAAAACATCAAAATACTTCTCTTGAAGATGCAAAAGAAATGTTTCATAAACCCCATAAAGATATTTTAGAATTAGCTGAGAGATTTACAAACGAAGAATTGTTTTCAAAAGATGTCTATAAGTGGGTAGGAGGAAGTGTACTTGGTTCGTATTTTGTAAGCACTACTTCAAGTCATTATGATTGGGCGATGAAGAAATTAAAAGCACATCAAAAAAATTGTAAGAAAAAATAAGCAGATATGGAGATGAATAAATAGGATCATATCATACAGTTAGCTTTCTATTGGAAAATCTAATGCTTAAGTTGTATACTAGTGTTATGACAAACTTGGAGGTGAATACGTGCGTGATTGCTCCAGTGATAGGTCGCGCATGACAATCATCATGAAAATTATCCTAACTATCTTGTTTATTGTCCAAATAATTTTATCGCTTTATCTAGCATATCTTACGAAGAAGGCTAATAAGCTAGACGCTGAAATTCAGGCATTAAAAGAAGAAGCTGAACATAAAAAACTAACATAAGGCATCAAGTCAAAAAAGCCAGCCCCCTAGGGCTGGCTCTTTTACTTCATTTTCAATCACTTAAACAAGGCCTTAGCCGCGTCCGCGATATAGTGGGCGGTGTCCGACTGGTTCATGGTATAGAGGTGAATCCCGTCGGCGCCTTGGGTGATCAGGTCGACAATTTGGTCCAGGGCATAAGCTAGGCCGGCCGCCCGGAGGGCTTGAGGCTCGTGCTCGTACTTGTCCAGGATGGCTTTGAACTTGCGAGGCAACTTAGTGGTCTCACAGGTGGTCAGCAGGCGCAGGGCCTGGTTGCGGTTGACGATAGGCATGATACCCGCCAGAATTGGCACTTCGATATTGGCCAGGGCGCACTTTTCTTGGAAATGATAGAAACAATCATTGTCGAAGAAGAGTTGGGTAATCAGGCGGTCAACGCCAGCGTCGACCTTGCGCTTGAGGAAGCGGACGTCCGCGACGGCATTAGGCGCGTCGGGATGGACTTCCGGATAGCAGGCCGCCGTAATGTCGAAGTGGGGCTTGCCTTCCTTAATGAAATGAATGAGCTCTTCCGCATAAGAGAAGTCGCCGACCGGCTCCAGGCCTTCCAGAATGTCGCCGCGCAGGGCCAGGACCCGACGGATGCCCAGTTGGTCCAGAGAGTCCAAGCTAGCCGCCACGCGCTCCTTGCTCAGGTACATAGCTGGCAGGTGGGCGATGGTTGGGATGTGCAGGGTGTTCTGAACGTGATTGGCTACCTTGAGGGTGGTTTCCTCAATATTAGGCTGGCGATTGCTGCAGGTGACACTAATGAAGTCCGGCTTGAGTTCCGCCAAATCATTCAAGGTATGGGTCAGTCTCTCCGCCCCAACTTGGGTGTTGGGCGGGAAGACTTCATAGGATAAGGATGGATGGTGGAAGGGTGCCGGTGGCTGTGTCATAGGGGTTAGAGCTCCTCTCGAATGTTACGGGTAGCCTGGGTTAAGTTAACCAAGCTAGCCTTAGTTTCTGGAATACCACGCGTCTTGAGCCCGCAGTCTGGGTTGATCCAGACACGTTCCGTTGGCACTTTGGCCAAGATAGCGCGGATGGTGTGTTCAATTTCTTCCACAGAAGGGACACGAGGGGAGTGAATGTCGTAAACCCCAGGGCCTACTTGTAATTGGAAGTTTTGGCGTTCTAATTCGTCCAAGATGTGGAGGTTAGAACGGGATGCTTCGAAGGAAATCACGTCCGCATCTAATTGCTCGATAGCAGGGATGATGTCAGTGAATTCACTGTAGCACATGTGGGTGTGGATTTGAGTCGTTGGTGCCACGCCGGAGTGAACCAAACGGAAGGCTGGAATAGCCCAGTCTAGGTATTCAGAGTACCAGTCAGACTTACGCAAAGGTAATTTCTCACGGAGGGCTGCTTCGTCGATTTGGATAATGTGGATGCCGGCAGCTTCCAAGTCAAGGACTTCCTCACGGATTGCTAAAGCAATTTGCAGGGTAGATTCCTTGATGGTGATGTCTTCACGAGGGAAGGACCAGTTGAGGATAGTAACCGGACCGGTTAACATCCCTTTAACAGGAAGGTCGGATTGGGCTTGAGCGTAAGCAGACCACTTAACGGTGATTGGACGTTCACGCTTAACGTCGCCCCAGATGATTGGTGGCTTAACGCCGCGGGTCCCGTAGGATTGTACCCAACCGTTCTTAGAGAAGAGGTAACCGGACAGGTTCTCACCGAAGTATTCCACCATGTCGTTACGCTCGAATTCACCGTGAACCAGAACGTCAAGGCCGATTTCTTCTTGCCATTTGATCCATTCATCAATTTCAGCTTCGATGAAGGCTGTGTATTCTGCTTCGGTCTTCTCGCCACGACGGAAGGTCGCACGGTTAACCTTGACTTCGCGTGTTTGTGGGAAGCTCCCGATAGTGGTAGTAGGTAAGACTGGTAAATTGAAGGCTTGGTGTTGAGCCTTAGCACGTTCAGCCAAAGCAGGTTGGCGGGTGAAGGCTGCGTCGTCTAGGCCAGCCAATTGAGCGGCCAAGTCGGCATTGCGAACGGTACGTTCTGCTGCAAAGAGGGCCTTGTTAGCTGCCAAGAATTCATCCCCTTGGCCAGCACGGATAGCATCTAATTCACGTAACTCGTCTAATTTCTCAGCGGCAAAAGCGAAGTGAGCCAAGATTTCAGGCGCAAATTCTTCGTTAGCCGTAGTGAAAGGTACGTGGAGGAGAGAACATGAAGTAGATAAGACCACGTTTTGGGCTGGAATTTCTTCCAAGAGGGCCAAGGTCTTAGCGTAGTCGTTACGCCAGATGTTCTTCCCGTTAACTACCCCTGCATAGAGGACCTTGTCAGCTGGGAAGCCGTGTTCTTTGACTAATTCTAAGGTCTTGCGGCCTTCTAAGAAGTCCAAACCGATGGCTTCAACTGGTAATTGTACCAAGTGGCTGTAGACGTCACGCACGTCACCAAAGTAGGTTTGTAAGAGGACGGACAAGCCAGCCTTGTCAGCTAATAGGCCTTGGTATAATTTATCGAAGAGGGTCAATTCTAATTCAGAGATGTCCTTAACTAAGGCAGGCTCATCTAATTGGATGTTAGTCGCGCCTAAGTCAGCCAAGCGACGGAAAACTTCCTTGTAGGCTGCCACTAAAGGCTCGATGAATTGAACTGGGTTAACACCTTCAGCATATTCAGCCAGACGTAAGAGGGTGAATGGCCCAACTAAGACTGGACGAGTGTGAATGCCTAAGTCCTTAGCTTCTTGGAATTCATCGAAGAGTTTGTGGCCAGCTAACTTGACTTGGGTGCCAGCTTCGAATTTAGGTACAATATAGTGGTAGTTGGTGTTGAACCATTTTTTCATTGGGAGGGCGCGTACGTCACCTTTTTCCCCTTGATAGCCGCGAGCTAGGGCGAAGTACTTGTCCAATTCGCTCAAGTCAATGGCTTGCACTTGCTCAGGTACGATATTGAAGAGGACAGCAGTGTCCAAGAAGGTATCGTAGAGGGAAAAGTCATTACTTGGGATTTGGTCCACGCCGCGTTCTTGGGCTAGGCGCCAGTGTTTAGCGCGGAGTTCCTTAGCAGTTGCTTGAAGCTCTTCAGCGCTGATTTCCTTACGGAAGTATTTTTCAGTAGCAAATTTTAATTCACGGTGTTCCCCGATTCGTGGGAAACCAATAATCGATGTTGTCATGCAATCGACCTCCTTATTGATAGTTCTATCCTATCATGGAAACGGTCCTCTTGAATAATTGAAAAAAAGTATACACGGTTATAGTTTTAGGTTATAATATACTGGAGTAATTCAAGGGAGTGACTATGATGAGAATCCAACAACTGCAATATCTTGAGAAAATCGTGGAATCGGGCTCTATTAATGAAGCGGCCAAGGCCCTCTTCTTATCCCAGCCCAGCCTCAGTAATGCCATTAAGGAATTAGAGCAGGAGATGGATCTGCAGTTGCTAGTCCGCCAGAAGTCTGGGGTCTCCCTGACCAATGAAGGCCGGGAATTCATGATTTATGCCCGCCAAATCCTGGACCAAGTCAAGCTTATGGAAGCTAAGTACAAGCAACACACCGTCCGCAAGCAGGCCTTCTCAGTGTCTGCCCAGCACTATGCCTTCGTGGTCCATGCCTTCGTGGACTTGATTAAGCAAGTGGATGCGGAAGAGTACCAGTTCACCCTGCGGGAGACCGAGACCCAGAACATCCTGGAAGACGTCATGTCCTTCAAGAGTTCCCTGGGCATTCTCTACCTTAATAAGTTCAACCGCCAGGTCCTGACCAAGCTCTTCAAGGAGAAGAAGCTTAAGTTTACGCCCTTGTTCAAGGCCAAGCCCCACGTCTTCGTCTGCCGGGACAACCCTCTGGCCCAGAAGTCATCGGTTAAGTTACGGGACCTAGAGGACTATCCTTACCTATCTTATGAGCAAGGCCAGGAGAACTCCTTCTATTTTGCGGAAGAGATCTTGAGCACCCTCAACCGCAAGATGCACATCAAGGTCAGCGACCGGGCCACCATCTTCAACCTCATGGTGGGGCTTAATGGCTATACCATTTCCTCAGGGATTATCTCCAGCGAGCTTAACGACGACAAGATCATCGCCATTCCCCTAGAAGTGGACGACATGATGACCCTGGGCTACCTCATGCCTCAGCAGGTGGAGCCAAGCCCTATTACCCGCCAATACCTGGACCTCCTGCGGGCTAATATCCGTGGTTACGGGTTTGAGATCCTGGAGGATAAGGAGAAGGACAAGTAGGGGGCTAGCTAGTTAGTTACTTAGTTTGTGCCCGCCTGACGGCAATAGATTGGATATAATGAAAAAAGACCAGCTGCCTGACCCTTTGTGGGGAGGGGGCTGGTCTATTAGTTTCTGCCTGCCGGGGCGTGACTGCCAGGCCTCATTAAGCCAAAAGGCGGGGCCAAGTGCAGGGACCGGCTCCAGCCAGCTTTTGGCTGTCTTCCGCCTTGGCTGGCTATGGTGGGGCTAAGTCGCTAGGCTCCAAGCCCCGCTCATACGCCAGCCATCCTGACCAGCACCAGGCCCGCTTTTGGCCATGAGGCCAGGTAGTCACTGGGGAGTGGGGAAAGAGGACCAGCCGTCTTACCTCCTGAATGGGGGAGGAGGCTGGTATTTTGCTTAATCCAAGTGAGGGATGAAAAGGACCACTTTTTGGATTAATGGGAATTACGAAAGTAACTTATGATTAATGATAAAATAAGTAAGGAAACGCTATAATTCACTTTGTGAATGTGATATAATGTAAAAGGTGTAACAAATATATATAGAAAGTAGGAACATAATGAGGGGTATGTATAACAATCTATAATATGAGCGTATATTAAGCATTCATTGATATACCTTAAAGAAGCAACTTAGTGATATGGAGTTTTACAGGGGGTGCCCATTTGAATAAGTTATGAGGGGTTCTGAATGTAGATATTTTATGTATATAATGAGATTAAATTAAACTGAAAAGTCCTAATCTAATATGGATTAAGTTAAAAAATTAGGGCTAGAGAAAGGCATTTCATTATGTGCTTTATACGAAAATTGAAAAGTTACTTAATATGGAATTTATGAGATTATAATTCAAAAGTCAATTCAATTACAAAATATGAAATGAGGATAAAATTATGATTGGGAAAAGTATGAAAAAGTTAATTATTGTGTGTGATGACAAGACTGAGAAATATGCAAATTTACTCAGACAATTAATAAGTTCAAATGATGATATTGAAGGGGAAATTAATGGAATTGAAGATGGAACTGTAGATGTGGCAGTTTGGAAAGAAAAAGACTATATTGATAATCAAGCAACAATTTCTTCAAAAGAACGAATTCTGTTTCTAGGAGAAAATAAAGTAAGCAAAAATGAATTTAGCAGTAGCATGAAAATTTACTACGATCAATTTGGTATGACATATGGGTGGTTAGGTAACCGATGTGTAATGCGGGTAACTAGAAGTATCGAAGATGAGATAGAATATAGCGAGTTTGCAGAATTATTTACAGGATTTGGGCTTAATTTTGAAAAGGTAGATTTTGAAAAGACGCTTACAGATGAAGTTGAGAAAACTGTTGAGAAAAAAGCGAAAGGTTTATTCTCAAAGAACTCATTTTTATCGAGCATAACAAGTAAAGTAACGTCAGTTGCTGATGCAGTTGGAATAGGAAATACAATCGTATCTATGAATAGACAAGCCAAAATAAATCAACAGCAAAATCATACTTTGGTCACTGCATTTTATAGAGATGGATTAGCTAAATTCTTGGAGAATTAATATGGAAGGATTTGAAGAGGGGTATAAGTTTTTTGGAAAAAATTCAGGCTATTTAACAGGTTTTTTTAGCGGGCATCAATATATTAGTGATATAGAATCCGAAATAAATAAAACTGTAGACTCAATCAATGCTTTCAGAACCAATTCTGCAGGTATTAGCACACTTAAAGGTGATATCGCTGAGTTTTGGCATGCTGGAACGTTTAACATTAAAGCTGCAATTAATGATTCGAAGCATCGAGCAGTTGTCGATAGAAGTAACGAATTTGGCTCTGTCGATGTAAGCGGGAAGAATTTCCCTCTTGAAGCTGGATTAAAGTACTACAAAAATGGAGCAGAAAGTGCTAAACAACAAGCAAAGAGTATCCTTGAAAGATATAAAGAGTATCAGGCGCAAGGAGGGAAAGACTCATTAAATGATTTCTTAAAAAAACGAAATTATCCAGATGAATCAGTATTAAATAATCCTGTATATTCTGGGCAACTTCGCATAATTCCTGCTGATCAACTGAAAGATGCTATCGCCTATCTTGAAAAAAAGATAGCAAAGGAAGCTGTAAATAGACCGGAACAAGTTGCTAGATACAAAGAAACACTTGAATTATTAAGAGATAGAATTTCTGATAATCAAGGAAACGAATCGATTCCTCTTACAGAAGCAGATTCAAGAAGAATTGCAGAATTAGCGAAAGAAGGAGACTTTGATCCTAGCGAGTATGGTTTAGTAACGGAAAAGCTAATCACTCAGGCTGATATTATGAAGAAGGCCTTTAAGGCAGGTGTGTCGGCTGCTCTTGTCTCTATGGTTTTAAGAACTGCACCAGAAATTATGAAATCAATAGATTACCTGATTCAAAACGGGGAAATTAATCAGGAACAATTCAGTACAATTGGCTTTGCTGCAGTATCAAGTGCTGGAGAAGGCTTTATCAGGGGTACGATATCAGCAGCTATTACTGCCAACTGTGAAGCTGGTATTTTAGGCTCAGAATTGAAAAAAGTGAATCCGGCAGTAATAGGTATAGTCACTGTCATTACAATGAACGCAATCCAAAATGCTTATAGAGTAGCAAAAGGTAAAATGACTAGATATGAAATGACCAATGAATTGCTAAAAGATATGTTCGTGTCATCATTTTCAATGTATATGGGTGGCCTAAGTCAAGCACTGATTGAGATTCCAGTACTTGGCTTCATGCTGGGGAGTTTTATAGGCTCAATGGTCGGGTCAGTGGCCTATTCAACGGGATATTCAGCAATTATGTCATTCTGTGTTGAAAGTGGCTTTACTATGTTTGGCTTAGTTGATCAAGATTATCGGCTTCCAAATGATATTTTAGAAGAAATTGGGATTGAAGTATTTGATTATGAGAATTTCGACTATGAGCACTGTGATGCTGAAAGATTTAATATTTCAAAATTTGAATTATCTACTTATCAGTTTGAAAAATATGATATAGTATTTCTTAGACGCGGCGTAATAGGGATTGGCAGAGTTGGATATATTTAACAAATAACTTCATAAATCGTCTAGAAAAGGAATTTTAGTTCCGTTTCTTCTTAGTAATTAAGAATATAAAAGAAGCCACTACCTCATGGTAGTGGCTTCTTTTTTGTTTAATTGCTTACTTATTAGCGCGGCCGCTGTAAGTACCTTCAGCGGTGTTGACGACTAAGTATTCGCCGGCTTCGATGAAGTCTGGCACGTTGACTACTAAGCCAGTTTCCATAGTTGCAGGTTTCCCAGAACCAGAAACGGTTGCACCTTTGATAGAAGGTTGAGTTTCGGTTACTTGGAGGACAACCGTTGATGGGAGTTGAACCCCGATCACTTCGCTGCCGTAGAATTGGATCTTAGCTTCCGCATTTTCCAATAAGAACTTCAACTCGCGTTCGATAGCGTCTTCTGCGATTTCGTATTGGTCATAAGTTTCTAAGTCCATGAAGAAAGCAGTGCTGTCTTGGCTGTAGAGGTATTGCACGTCTTTGGTGTCGATGTGGGCACGTTCTACCTTTTCATCTGGACGCATGGTGGTGTCCACAGTAGAGTTGTTGCGGACGTCACGGATTTTCATCCGCATGATGGTGTTACCTTTCCCTGGTTTGTGGTGGGAAATTTCCAATACGCGCCACAATTTACCGTCTAGGATGAAAGTCATCCCTGCTTTTAAATCACTTACACTAATCATCTTACTGCTCCTTTTGTCAGTTGAATTTGAGGCCAGAGCCTCGATACCTTCGTTATTATAGCATACCTTATAGGCAAAATTAAAGAAAAAAATGATGCGGGCTAGGATTTGCGCCGTTCATAGTAATAGAGACAGGCAATTCCCTCGACTAGGGTGGCCGCCACGAGCCAGAGCAGGCAGTCGCTGTGAGCCAGAATGGCCCAGGTTACCGCCGCCAATAAAACACAGAGCAAGGTGGGGTGGAGATACTTCATGATCTAGCCTCCTAACTGATGTGGGAGAGGAAATGGACTTTTACCTAGTATACTTCAAGTGAATTGTGAAGTAAAACCTTTAGTGGAAAGGGGACAGGAAATTAAGAGGAAGGCAGAAACTAGGAAAAGCCGCCAAAATTCGAGGAGAGCACCGGGAGCTAGCTTAGCAATCTAGGTAAAAGCCGCCAAAACCGAGGAGAATGCCGGAAGCTAGCCTAGGAAACTAGGGAAAAGGCGCAAAACAGGGCAAGCGCCAGGAGCTAGTGGTCCACTCCGCCGAGTGGACC
>NZ_KV822197.1:0-22618 GCF_001815865.1 Abiotrophia sp. HMSC24B09 | reverse complement strand
CCACTAGCTCGGTCAGAAACCTAGGAAAAAGGCACAAAACGAGGCGAAATCTGGGAGCCAGTGGTCCACTCCGTCGAGTGGACCACTAGCTCGGTCAGAAACCTAGGGAAAAAGGCTCAAAACAGGGCAAAAGCTAGGAGCCAGTGGCCCACTTTGTCGAGTGGACCACTGGCTCGGTCAGAAACTCAAGGGGAGCCACAGTCCCCTTCTTTTTAAAGTAAAATTTCTCTAATACCGGCATAGTCCTGAACTACATAGGTCAGAGGCAGGTCACTAGGCGCGGCGGCTTGATGCGGATTGTACCAGAGGCTGTCAATGCCGGCCTGGTGGGCGCCCAGCATGTCGCTTTGCAGGCGGTCGCCAATCATGAGGTAGGCGCGGGTGTCGTCGACGCCGGTCATGCTACAAATGGCCTTGTAGAAGCCAGGGTCTGGCTTGCTGTGACCCAGTTCGCCTGAGATGGCCAGGTGGTCAAAGAGGTCCAGCCACTGAACCTGAGCCAGGCGCTTGCGCTGGGTGTCGGAAACGCCGTTAGTAGCGGACACCAGCTGGTAGCCAGCCCTTTTCAAGTCTTGCAAGAGGCTGTCGGCGCCGGGAAAGATTTGGTTGTGGACGACTAAAAGGTCGCGGTACTGGTCATCCAGGCTGCGGCCGTCCAGGTGATCCAGATGGGGCTGGAAAAATTCCTTGAAGCGGCGGTCTAGGAGTTGGTCCAGGGTCAGCTGGCCCAATTCCAGCTGGTGCCAGAGCCGGTGGCTGTGGGCGTGGTAGTCGGCCAGGATCTGGTCGCTGTAGTCCAGGTTGTGGGCCTGGCAAAAGGCTTCAAGGGCTAGCGCCTGGCTGGCGTCAAAGTCCAGCAGGGTGTGGTCTAGGTCGAAGAGGAGGTAGCGATAGGTCATGGGGTCAATCCTTTCTAGTGGGCAGCAGCCCTTGTTTCTAGTAGTTGCCAGTCTTTCTCTACTTGTAGCCGCCAGTTTTACTGTTCATGTAGCTGTCTGCCTTACTTTTCTTTCAGCAGTCAGCCTTCATTTCTGGCAGCAAGCTGCCTCACTTCTCCCCCAACAATCGCTCAATATCACGGGCGATGCGTTCAGGCTTGGTGGTGGCGAAATAGCGTTTGACCACTTGGCCCTGGCGGTTAATCAGGAACTTGGCGAAATTCCACTCGATGCGCCGACCCATGCGACCGCGTTTCTGGGACTTGAGCCAGGTGTAGAGCGGGTCGGCCTGGTCGCCGTTAACTTCTATCTTGGCAAAGCGTGGGAAAGTGGTCTGGTAGTTAAGGCTACAGAAGTCATTGATTTCCTGAGCGGTGCCAGGGGCTTGGCCCTTGAATTGGTTGCAGGGAAAGTCTAAGACGGCGAAGCCTTTGTCGCGGTAGCGGTCGTAGAGGGCTTGCAGGCCTTGGTATTGGGGCGTGAAGCCACAGCCGGTGGCGGTGTTGACAATTAAGAGCACCTGGCCTCGGTAGGCTTCCAGGGAAAAGGCTTGGCCGTCTTGGGCCATAACGCTAAAGTCCGTTACTTGTGTCATGAGTGAGCTCCTTAAGTTGGTGGTTTGTGTCTTGGCTGGGGCTTGAGTCGGAGGCTGGCGTCCTAGTGAAGGCTTTGAGTCAGTTACTTGTGTTATAGCAAGTGGCTTGAGTCGGGGCGACCTGTCATAGCGAGCGGCCTAGGCCTGTCGTTTCAGGGCAAGTCTAGTCTTTGGCTTGCTCCCCATCCCCCTCCAAAGGCGCCAGGCCCCGTTTGTCTGGACCCAAATCCAGCAGGGGGGCGATGTCGTGGACATATTCCAGCACGCCCATGTATTGGTCCTGGTCATCGAAGACGCCGATATAGGTCACATAGGCGAAGCGGCCGTCCGAACGGTGGAACCACATGGATTCGCTGGCCCGGCGCTTGTGCTTGAGGTCGTCAATCAGGGTCATGACCATGTCCAGGCTGCGCGGCGGGTGGCACATTTTAACGTGGCGACCGATAGCGCTAGGCACTCGGGGAAAGAGTTTGTTCTCGATAGCGATGGAAGTGTTGAAATATTTGAAGAGGTCGTTTTTGTCGATAAAGGTAATCTCAAAGGGCAGGTGGTTGAGAATGAGGTTGGCTTCCTTGAGGCTGAGATAGCCGCCGCCAAAGGGTAGGTCGGCCTCGGGGTTGGGCGCCGGGCTAGTAGTGGAGTCAGCGGCTGAGGTAGCGGCTGAGTCACTAACCGAGTTAGCGACCGGCTTAGCAGTTGGGCTAGTAGCCGGGTTAGAGGCTGAGTCACTAACCGAGCTAGCGACCGGTTTAGCGGTTGGGTCAGCTTGGCCGGCGCCTGCTGCAGCGTCGCTGCCTGGCAGTGCCTGAACTTGGGCCGGCTGCCCAGCTGGTCCGGCAGCCTCAGCCCCACGCCCAGCTCCAGCCAGCTCCCCATTTTCCCCTTGCTCCCCAAACTTCACCCGGCTTGGAACCCACTCCTTGTCGGGCTGGATAATGGCATAGCCGAACTCGGGGCTGTCCTTGGCGATGGCCAGCCAGTCGTCCTCGCTGAAGAGGGACAGCAGCAAGGGAATCAGGATGGCTTCTTCCTTGAAGATCATGTCCTTGAATTCTTGGACGAAGGCCTGGTAAGTGGCCAGGACTTGGGCCACGGAGGCGTCCTCAGCCTGGTCCACCAGGTCTTTCAGCGCTTGCTTAGCCAGGTCAAATAAATCCCGTATCTGGTCGTCCACGCCCCACATGACCTTAGGCGGCGCGTCGTGGCCGTAGGACTCCATGATGGGGAAGAAGAGTTCTTCCTTGCGGCGGTAGTGGCGTTGGAATTGGTCCAGCAGCTGGTATTGGCGGGTCAGGCCCCGCAGGAGACCGGGATCTAAGTCCTGGCCCTGGCTTTCCGCAGACTCCAGGGCGTCCAGCAGGCGTTGAATCCGGTGCAGGCCCGCTTGTAGGGCTAGGTTTTCTTGCTTGAAGATCCAGACGGGATGGCCTTCCTGCTGGCTGTCGGGCACTTCTTTGCCCTGGACGCCGGCGGCCATGACCTTGGCATGGACGGTACAGAGCTTCATGACGTCTTCGAAGCCCACGCCGTGGTCGCCATTCATGAGTTCGTGTTCCATGAGGGAGACTTCGATAGGCGATACATCGCTAAAATGGGCCTGGAAGTCGGCCTCTACACTGTCGGGGCTGGCCCCATGGTGGAGGCGGAGTAGGATGTCCTTGAGGACTTGAATGCGTTGGTCGCGACTGCTATTGGTCATGGTCATCCACTCCTTTGACCAGGTAGCCATTGTGGTGGAGCTCCTGAATGAGGACCTGCAGATCCAGACCAATCAGGTTGGCGCCCCGTTCTAGGCTAGTCACCGCGCCAACGGTCTTGAGCATGACGGGATTGCCTAGGGGCTTGAAGCCCAGGTCAATGAGAAGTTCCTTGACTTCGGGATGGGCCTTGAGGGTCGTGGCGACCGGCAGGCTGAGGTCAATCCAATTATCCATGAGACTGCTCCTTTCGCTTGGCTTTGGCTTGGTTGCGCAGATGGTGGTAGATTTCCAGGCAGGAATCCACCAGGAAAATAGACAGGGCAATGGCCCCGGCAATGAGGGCGGATTGCAGTAGGTAGTGGCTGGCTTGGGCCGGATTGTCGTTGATATAGTAAAAGGCCGTCCGGTAGACGCCAATCCCTGGTACTAGCGGGAAGAAGCCAGGAATGTAGAACATGGTGACTGGCGCCCGGAAACTGCGGGCGAAGAGTTGGGACAGAATGGCAATGCCGATGCCGGCAACCAGAGTGGCGACGGCCGGTCCATGGCCGGGCATGACTAAGAGGTAGATCAGATAGCCCAGGGCACCCACCCAACCGCATTTGAAGAGGAGGGAGCGGGGGATTTCCACCATGATGGCAGCCGTAATGGTGGCCACATAGGCCCCGGCTGTTTGGAAGCAGAGGGAAAAGAGGGACATCCAGGTCATAGGCTCAACACTCCATTCGATACAAAGAGTCCTAGGGCGACACCTAGCCCTAAGCTAACGGCGATGACCAGGGCTTCCGCAATCTTGGCCAGGCCGGAGACGTAGTCGCCCTTGAGGGTGTCCCGAATCCCATTGGTGAAGGCCGTGCCGGGGAAGAGGGGCATGAGGGCGGAAATAATGATAATATCCAGATTATGGGGCTGGGGCACTCCCAGCAAGACGAAGGGCATAATGGACCCTAGGAAGAAGGTGGAGACCGTCCCGGTCATGAGGGCATTCATGGCTAGCTTGCCTTGTAGCCAGTAACCGAAAATAACCAGCAGGGCGGCCAGGCCTGACACAGCAATATCCCAGATAGAGCCGCCTAAGAGGACAGCGAAGGAAACCACCAGGAAGAAGACGGCCAGGTCGAAGTGGAAGAGGGTGTACTCGGAGACGTCCACCTTTTCTAGGCGGACCCGAGCCTCTTCTAGGCTAATCTCGCCCTTGGTCAGCTGGCGGGAAATATTGTTAACATGGTGAATCTTACGCAGGTGGGTGCCGCGGTGCTTGATGCGGCGGACGATGGTAATGGGCTCGATGCTGGGGTCGTCTAAGGTGACGAAGAGGCCGGTGGTATTGGCGAAGACTTCAGTGGTCTGGCATTGGCTGGTCTTGAGGATGCGCTCGACCGTGTCTTCAATCCGATAACTCTCGGCCTGACTTTCCAGCATGATGCGGCCGGCCAGGACGGCGACTTCGGCAATTTTCTTATATTCTTGTTTCACGCGTGGTCTCCCTTTCTTGACATGTCTATACCCTATTGATTATACACCAATGTGCCCAGTCCGGCTAGTTGCTGGGGGCCAGTTTTTTGGCGCCAGATTTTCTTAAAAAAAGCCAGAAAAATTGAGTGCTTTTGCTAGAAAAATAGGGGCCTGCGGGTGTATAATAAGGAGATGACAAAGCCATATGGAGAGGAGCGGTGCTAGCATGAGCCAGGAAGCCAAGATTCAAGCCAAAAATACCAGCTATTCTAGCTGTTTTGACGTGATTGGACCTGTCATGGTAGGACCGTCTTCTTCACATACGGCTGGCGCCATTAATATCGGGGCAGCGGCCCAGAAGATTTACCGTGACCGCCCAACCGAGATTATCGTCCGCTACTACGAGTCCTTTGCGGAGACGCATCTGGGACACGGAACGGATTTTGCGACCATCGCTGGCGTTTTGGGCTTTTCTTATGACGACCATCGGGTTCCCAACTCAGTGGATATCGCCCGCAACCAGGGGATGAAGGTGCAATTTATCGAGATGGAGGGGCCAAGTCCTTATAACCATCCCAATACGGCTGACATTACCTTAATCAACGACCACAAGACTTCCCGCCTAGTCGGGATTTCGGTGGGCGGCGGTAAGGTGGAGTTACGCCTGATTGAGCTGGGGGGCTTCTTGATTGAGCCGACAGGCTATTTGCCGGCCTTGCTCCTAATCAGTGACCGGCCGGAGACGGAGGCTAGCTTCTTGGCGCGCTTTGCGGCCGAGGGCATTGTGGTCACTCAGACCTTGAGCCAGGCAGTCCAAGGACGTTACCTGTCTTATTTCGAGATCCAGCACCACTTTCCACAGAGTCTCTACTATGCCATGGAAGAAATGGACCATGTGGAGTCTTTAATTCTACTCTAGTTGTGTCGACAGCTATCAATTGTTGAGGTAAAGAAATGGGAATTTTTGAATCGATTGAAGCCATTGTGGCCTACGCCCAAGAAACGGGCCTGTCCCTGGCTGAGATCATGATTGAACAGGAGATGCGGATTAACCGGACTAGCCGGGAAGCCGTCCTCCATAAGATGTCGGATGCCCTCTTAGCTATGGAAAATGCCTACCAGCGAGGGATTACCGGAGAAGGCGTCTTCTCACCAACCGGCTTAACGGGCGGCAATGCCGTCAAGATGCGTAAGTACCGCCAGGCAGGCAAAACCCTCTCAGGGCAAATGACCCTGGTAGGGGTGGAAGCGGCCTTGGCTACCAACGAGGTTAATGCTGCCATGGGTGTGGTCTGTGCCACCCCTACGGCAGGTGCCAGCGGGACCTTGCCGGGAGTGCTCTTTGCCATCCATGAACAGTACAAGCTGTCCAAGGAAGACAAACTTAACTTCCTCTTCGTGGCAGCCCTCTTCGGCATGGTAACGGCCAACAATGCCTTTATTTCAGGGGCGGCGGGTGGCTGTCAGGCTGAAGTAGGTTCAGCTTCCGCTATGGCGGCGGCCGCGGCTGTGGCCATTATGGGCGGTAGCCCGGCCCAGTCAGCCCATGCCTTCGCTATGTCCTTGGGTAACCTGCTGGGTCTGGTTTGTGACCCGGTGGCAGGTTTGGTGGAAGTGCCTTGCGTTAAGCGCAACACGGTCGGTTCAACCAACGCCTTGATTTGTGCCGATATGGCCCTGGCCGGAATTGAAAATCAGATTCCAGCCGATGAGGTCATTGAAGCCATGTACAAGGTGGGTCGCAATATGCCGCGCGAACTTCGTGAGACAGGGTTAGGGGGATTAGCCGATACCCCGACCGGGAATCGAATTAAGATGCGGATCTTTGGGCGTGAAGTCACCTAGGTTATGAGCCTATGGCTGTCCCCTCTAGTAACCTATAGCCCTTTGGGGCAATGTAAGACCATTTAGCAAGACCATTTGCAAGACCCATCGTCACTCGCTGACTGTATGGCATTCTAAGAATAGGTGAGGGATAAACTCATGAATAATCAAGAAACTGTTTTAACATTTGCACAAGGTAGCTTAATTGCTAAGAACGAGCTGGTCTTTGAACTAAGCCTTGCTGACCAAGCTAGCTACTTCATCTACTGTGAATCCGCTGAGGCAGCAGAACGCTTTGCCTTTCAAGCCAAACAATTAGTGGAGACCTTGGCGCCAAGTGGCGACCAGGCTGCGAGCTTGTTGGTCTCCTACGTTAAGGAAAATCCAGCTGGCTTGGCCTATCGCTACACGGTGGGCCAATAGTCAGGCGACCTTTGCCAAATATCAGCCTTACCAGCCAACTTGACCCAGGAGGTGCCCCATGCGCGTAAGCCGGATTGAAGTACAGAAGAAGGACAAGAGTCGTTACTCGGTCTATCTGGACGACAGCTTCTGGCTGGGTGTGTCCGAGGGCACCTTGATCAAGTTCAACCTGGCCAAGGGCCAGACCCTGACCCCGGAAGAGTGTCAGACCATTCGCGACTATGAGCAGGAAGAGTCCCTCTATCTCAGGGCCATCAAGCACTTGTCGCGGGCCCTTAAGTCCAGTGGTGAGGTCTATGACTATCTCAAGGCCCAGGCCCTCAAGCAAGCGGATCTGGATAGCCTGGAAGCCAAGGAAGATTTTCTAGCGGAATTAGAACCTTATTTGGGGCGGGTCATTGGCCGACTAGTCAGCCAGGGTTACCTGGATGATGCCCTCTATGGGCGCAGCCTGGTCTTGACCGAGGCCCGGGTAGGGCGCAAGGGCCCCCAGCTAATCGGCCGTAAGCTCCAAGACAAGGGCCTGACAGCCAGTCAGATTGCCCAGGCCTTGGAAGCCTATGAGGTGGATTTGCTGGAGGAAAATATCCAAACCTTAATTGAAAAGTTCTACAAGTCCCATCGCCGCTTGCCGGCTGGCCAGCTTAAGCGCAAGGTCCAGGAGCATCTCCTGACCAAGGGCTATAGCTTGGCTATGATTCAGCCTTACTTGGAAGACTGTCAGCCAGAGGCCGACTTGGACCATGAAGCAGACTTGGTCGACCAAGCTGCCAGCAAGGCTCGTCGCCAACTGAGCCGACGCCATGAGGGCAAGGCCTTAATCCTTAAGATTAAGGAATCCCTCTATCGTAAGGGCTTTGACCTAGATTTGGTCAATCAGTGGCTGGATGCCCAGGACTGGGAAGAACCGATTTAATTCAATAGTAATAAAGTATTAATAGCCGAGCTTGGCTTGGATGTGATACACTAAGAATGAAGAAATTTGAAGGGAGATAGACGCATGTCTAACCAAAATGTCTACGATACAGCCAATCAATTAGAACGTGAAATTCGTCAGTTGCCAGAAGTGGCCGCTATTCGTCAAGCCCTAGCAGGGATTGAAGCAGATGAAACTTCTAAGACCTTATTTGAGGGCTACAAGAAGCAAGTTCAAGAACTCAGCCTACGTGAGGCTCAAGGCCATCCAATTGGCGAAGAAGAAATGAAGCAGATTGATGAACTGTCCAAGGGCATCATGGCAGATGATCACATTAGAGGCTTGATTGAGGCCGAGCGCCGTATGGATCAAATCATTCGCGACCTCAACAACATCATCACCAAGCCTTTACAAGAAATCTATCAACAACAAGCCTAAGCATAGGCTGGCACCAACTGGAAGCCCCAGCCTCACCTGAGGGTGACGGCTCCCAGTTGTTTTTGTGTCAAGGGGTGGGACTGCCCCGCTTGACCCTGTGATGTTCAGTCCACCTATCCCTAAAGAAAGGAGAATTTGATGAAATTATTACATATTGCAGATTTACATCTCGATAGTCCCTTCACTGGGCTCACCAAGCAATTGCACTCATTACAAAAACACCTTATTCAATCTCCTTACCAGGCCTTCGAGCGTTGTGTCTCGATTGCCATTAACCAAGCGGTCGACCTCATGGTCATTGCCGGTGACATCTATGACACCGAGCAACAGACGGTGACGGCCCAACATTTCTTCCTTAAGCAATTAGAACGTCTTCATATTGCCAAGATTCCTGTGGTCCTCTGCCATGGTAATCATGACTACCTACGCATGGAGTGTCAGTCGGTCCCATATCCCGATAATGTTCACCTCTTCAAAGACCAAGAAGTGACCGCCATCGATATTCCCCTTGCTGACGACCAGACCGTGCGTTGCTATGGTTTCTCCTATACCAAACGTTGGGTAGATGCCCGCATGATTGACAGCTATCCGGTCAATCCGCATGAGACCACCTACACCCTTGGGGTCTTGCACGGCCAAGAATCGGGCGACCACTATGCGCCTTTTGACCTGGAAAGCCTGCTGAGCAAAAACTACGACTACTGGGCCTTGGGCCATATTCATCAGGCTCAAGTCCTCAAGGAGCAACCCCTGATTCAGTATCCTGGGACCATCCAGGGTCGCCACCGCAAGGAATTGGGCGACAAGGGGGCCTTCATCGTGGAACTCAAGCCACAGACGCCAGCCAAATCCCAGTTTATTTCCCTGGCACCCATTGTCTGGCAGGAAGCCCATCTGGAATGTCGCTCTAACTGGCATGAACTAGACCTAGTCCAAGCCCTAGAAGGCATCCAGCGCAATTATCAAGCCGAGGCAGAAGCTTCTAACCAGTCCCAACTGGTGACCGTGGTCTTGGACCACTATGAGAAGTTGCCAGCTAACTTGGCCAGCCAGGTAGAATCGGGTGAGGTGCTGGCGGCCCTACAAGCGGATGTAGTCAACACGCCATTTGTGGCCCTAGTTAGCCTACAAACGGTCAGCCAAGTGGCCATCGAGCCTTTCCAATACGATGCCAGCCTCAAGGACAGCTTTGACCAGGCTAGCCAGGCCTTGAAGACCGGTGACCTCTATGGTCGCGTCATGCAGCCACTCTTCAGCAATGCCACCCTCAGAACCTGGTTGGGCGATTTGACCCAAGACCAGGAGCTCAAGGACTCGGTCATCCACAATGGCCAGCAGCTGGTGGTTCAAGCCGTGGGCTTTGACGCTGACGACGAGGACCTGACATCCGGAGAGGAGGGGACGACTCATGAAGATTAAGACACTGGAGATTTATGGCTACGGCAAATGGGTCAACCAGAAATTCGAACTGGGCGACCAACTCCAACTCTTCTATGGTAAGAATGAAGCCGGTAAGTCCACCTTACAATCCTTTATCCGCAGCATGCTCTTTGGTTTCCCAAGCCGTCGGCGCCGGGTCAACCAGCAGAACCGTTATGAACCTAAGCAACATGAGACCTATGGGGGCCGTATGCTCCTGACCGAGACCGACTTCGGTGATATTTGGGTGGAGCGGACCAGCAAGACCCTGCGGGTGACGCGTACCGATGGGGAAGAGTTGCCAGCTAAGACCTTGGACGAGGTCTTGGGGGGCTTGGACGAGAAGCTCTTTGATAACTTCTATGCCTTCAGCCTGCAGAACCTGCAGGAGCTGGCTAATATCGGGGCCGACCAACTCAATGATTACTTCATGAGTATCGGGACCGTGGGGAGCGACCAATTCCTCAAGATTGCCAAGCAGTATCAGAAGGAGACCGATGACCTCTACCGACCAAATGGCCAGAGCCGGCCTCTCAATGTGCTCCTAGCCGAGTATGAAGAACTAGCCCAACAAGTGGAAGTGCTGCATCTGCAGATGGGGGCCTATGATGAGCTGACCCGTCGCCGCCAGGAAGAGGAAGAAGCCATTGCCCGCCTCAACCAAGAAATTAAGGACCTGGAGAAAGAAATCCGGGCCCAAGACAAATTAGTAGGGCTCTATGACATCTACCTCAAAGACCGGGCTGCCAAGCGGGAGCTGGAGCAACTGGTCTTCACGCCCCTGTCTGAACAGACCGTGCGGGAGATTTCCGATGCCCTCAAGCTCAACCAGGCCAGCGAAATCCAAATCGTCCAATTGGAAGAACGGATTCGCAATCTCAAGGGCGAGCTAGGTAGCTTAACCAAGCTCAACTGGGCCCGTAACCATGCGGAAGACCGCCAGAAATGGCTAGTCGAGACCGCCAAGGCCAAGGAAACCCAGACCGTCATTGAACAGTTGACCGCCCGTATCCAAGAGCAGGGCGAGCTCATGACCCAGTTGGCCCACCAAGGCCAGTTCTTCCCTGAGAAGGTTGAACAAGGGCCTGCCTATGACGCCAAGCTAGAAGAAGGGCTAGCCCTCCAAGCTGACAAGCTAGACTTGCTTAAGCAGGAAGAAGCCCTCAAGGCCGAGCGCAAGGTTTACTTGGAACAACGCAAGGAACAACAAAACTATACAGCCATTGTGCGCCAACAGGTGGTTCACCTAGAGCACCAGCGCATGAATGAAGAAGCCCAACTTATGCAGGCAACCAGCCTTAACCAGTATTTCCCTGGTATTTTGGCCTTTGCCGGCGGGCTCTTCCTGGCCTTCTATCAAAACATGACCCAGGGCGCCAACCTGCTCTTTTGGTTAGGGGTGCTGATCCTAGTGGTCGGGGTCCTCAGCATTGCTTATATCTTCCAATCCAACCGCCGCCGCTACCAGGCCTTCTATAACAGCCCGGTCCTCAACAAGATTCAGGACCTGCGCGAGAAGGAAATTCAATACCTGGAACAAAGCAAGGTCTTGGGTACCCAGATTAACCAACGTGAGGAAGCCATCGAAGCCATTGAAGCCGAGCTTAAGAACTTAGCCAGCAAGCAATCCCGCTGGTTGGCAGCCATGGGCTTCTACCCAACGGCAGACCCTGAGCTCATCCTCAAGGCTAACCCAGTTAAGCAATACTTCGCCGCTGAGAATCAGAAGAAAGATTTAGAAGCTCAGAAGGATAAGCTGACCCAGCAATTAACCGAGTGGCGCAGCCTCTTGCAACCCCTCTTCGAACGCTTCCCATTGGTGGACGACACGGTGCGTCAGCAAATTCGCCATGTCGAAGACGTGGAAGTCAGCCTAGTGCGGACCATGGAGCGGGGCCAAGTCATTGATGACCGCTTAGATGAAGCGGCCCAACAAATGAAGGCCCAAGAAGATGCTATTGCCGAGCGTCAAGCCATGATTGGCCAAGTCTTCAAGGACACCCATGCCCAAGATGAACTGGACTTCTTCCAAAAGGTCGAAACCAACCAGTTAATCGAGGAATTGACCGCCAAGCGGGCCCTTTACGCTGAGCAAATGGAAGGCTATGAAGAAGCCCTAACCCAGGTGCAAAACAAGCAAAGCCTGCTGGAGAACTTCCACCGTCTGGAACACCAGTTGGAGACCCTCAAGGAACGCCTGGTGCCGCATCACCGCGAACGGGCCGACCTAGAAGTGGAGATCCACCACCTGGAACAAGACGGCACCTACCAAGAAAAGGTCCAAGCCTTGGCCAACAAGGAGACTCAAGTTCGGGATATGGTGGCCCTATGGGGTCGCAAGCGGATTGCTATGGAATTGATCTATGCCACCCTACGTCATGGGCTGGACAATCCGCTGCCTGAGATGAACCGCCTAGCTGATGAGCTCTTCGAGACCCTAAGCTACGGCCGTTACACCCAGATCAAGCTCCAAAAAGACGGCATCAAGGTGCGTCAGTTCTCTGATATCTACTTTGAACCGCATGAACTATCCCAAGGGACCCTGGAACAACTCTATGTGGCCCTGCGGATTGCCTTCATTGAGAATGTTCGGACCATGGTTAAAATGCCAATCCTGATTGACGATGCCTTCGTCAACTTCGACGAGTATCGCAAGGCCAGCATGTACCAAGTCCTAGGCCAAATTTCGGAACGTATTCAAGTCCTCTTCTTCACCTTTGACCAACAAGCCGTTCATTTCTTCGACGGGGCAAGGGCTGTGAACTTGGACGCCATTCAAGTGACTCAAGCAGAGGAGGAACCGGCATGACCCAATTATTAGACCTCAATCATGGCGAGAGCTTCGCGCTCTTCGTCCTCATTAAATCCGCCGACATCCGGGTAGCCCGCAATGGCAATCCCTTCATCGCCTTCCGCTTCCAGGATCGTTCTGGCAGCATGGACGGCATGTACTGGTCGGCCACCGAGGAAGAGATTGCCCGCTATCAAGCCGGCAAGGTAGTCTTCCTCAAGGGTGAGCGGGACACCTATAATGGGACCCCGCAGATTAAGATTCAGAGCTTGCGCCTAGCCGATGCAGGCGAGCCAGATGATCCCACCCTCTATGTGGAACATATAGGGATTAAGAAGGAGACCCTGGAGGAAGTCCTCAATGAGGCTTTGCTGGAGATTCACGAGTCCCATATTGCCCGCATTGTCCGCAAGATTCTCAACTATGCCAAGGAGGATTTCTTCTCCTATCCGGCAGCCAAACGCAACCACCACGCCCTAGCGGGTGGCCTCAGCTACCACACCATTTCCATGTTGCAGGTAGGGCGGGCCCTGCTCAAGATTTACCCAGAGGTTAATGCTAGCCTGCTCTTAGGCGGCATTATCCTGCATGATATGGGTAAAACCATCGAGCTGTCCGGGGCCATTGCCACCGAGTACACCCTCAAGGGCAAGATGATGGGCCATATCGTCATTGTGGACGAGTTGATTGACCGGGCCTGTGCCGAACTGGGCTTTGACCCAGATTCTGAGCCAGTCCTCCTGCTCAAGCACGTAGTCTTAGCCCACCATGGCAAGCTAGAGTACGGTAGCCCGGTGGCACCTCAGCTGCTTGAAGCCGAGCTCATCCATCACATTGACAATATGGATGCCACCTTCAATATGATTGCGACGGCCTTAGCCAAGGTCGAGCCCGGTAATTTCTCTGAGGCTATCTATCCGCTAGACCGGCGTCAATTCTACAAACCTACGTTTAAATAAAGGAGCTTAAGGCCTATGAGTGAACACGAGCACTGTCAACATCATGACCACGACCATTCCTGTGGTTGCGGCCATGACCATCATCACCACCACGAGCATGCTTGCGGCTGTGGCCATGACCACCATCATGATCACGCCCATGACCATGCAGGCTGTGGCTGTAGCTGTGGCCACGACCATGGTCACGAGGAAAACCAAGGCGTTAGCGTCCAATTCAGCGGCGTCTTCAGCCTACCTAAGGAGCAAGTTTGGTCCCTCTTAACGGAAAATGACAAGCTTCAATCCTGGTATCCAGAGCTAGAATTCCAAGGCCTGGAGACAGGGGCTAGCCTCAAGTTCAACTATAAGACAGGCGGCCATGAAGACATGATGGTTCTGGATGTGGAGCCTAATGCCTACTTGTCCTTTACCTGGGACTTGAACATTGTGACCTTCGAACTGCATGAGTTAGAACCTGGCAAGACCACTCTGATTTTCACTGAGTGGTTGGCTGAGCTTAACGACCACAGTCCTAAGGACTTGACCAGCTGGATGATTGCCCTCCAGAACATGGCGGAAGTTGCCGAAGGCAAGCCCGTCAGCGACCGTGAGGCCCAATTCCACGAATACTATCCAAAAATTAAAGAAATGCTGACCCAACAGACCGACGTGGTCTTCGAGGATTAGTCAGCGGCCAAGAGGATGGAAGCTTGCTTCCATCCTTTTTTTTGTGTAGGGATTTAGCCGGACAATAGAGTCAAGGTAAGAGAAGGTTCACATGGTCTAATGAAAGAAAGGATGAAATGAAAACTCTATGTCTAGACATCTTTCATAGTATTGAACGTTAGTGAGTAATTAGTTTAAAATGTTCGCAATTATTTGAGATTATGAACCAGGCAATTATAGCAAGTTATGGGCCTTATTTGTGAACCGGGTGATACCTGCTTAAACCCTTGTTATAAAGGTTAAAATAGAGGTTGGTAAATTTATAACGAACAAAGGTTATCAAGAATTATAAGACTAAAATATTATAATTTAAGGAGATAATGATGAAAGTTTATTTTTAATATGCTTTTTTATCAAATTGGTATTTGTTTTCTTATGTATTTGTGGTATTATCTATCATGTATGATTATGTCTAGGAAGGCACAACCCGTAAGTGTTTTCCGTTCTGCTAATCACCAAATGAATGTATAAAAAAAGGGAGAAAGCTATGTTAGGGAAAAACAATCATTACCTTCGTCGCTTGCGCGAAGGTGAGAAGATCACACATTACACCATCAAAAAACTTAGCGTAGGGGTGGCTTCTGTTGCAGTCGGCTCCTTCATTATGCTGAACTCTGGTCAAGCATATGCAGCTGAGCCAGCATCTGTTCAACCGGCAACGGCACATACCCAGGCTGAATCGTCCGACGGCACGGGCGCTAGCCAGGAGTCCAGCGTTAGTGAACAAGCAGCGGTCTTATCCGCCTCTAGCCAGGAGGCTTCTTTGGTGTCCGCTGAAAGCAGCCAAAGTTCTGAGGCTTCTGCAAGCTCAGAAAGTGCTAATTCTAATGAAGCAAATAGCTCAGAATCCAGTCAGTCTTCAGCTGACGAGAGCAAGCCTGAGCAAAAGGAAGACAGCAAACTTGAGCCAAGCCGTCAAAATGATACGCGCAAGACGCCAGGCTATGCGGTAAAACCTGTTGAGAAACCAGCTAGCGCGGCTATGCCACGCCCTGAGGAACAAGGGAAACCAATGACTCCAGGGACTGGCTTGCGTGGGAGAGGGACTGGGGACCTCGCTAAGTTGTTAGAACCAAAAGGGCCTAACCTTATTGAAGTAGTCAACCCTCAGAGCCTAACCGAGGAAGAGAAGCGCCAACTACGAGCAACTTATATCCGCTTGAACCCAAAACTCAAGCTTACTGATGAAAATATTGAAATCACATCAGACGGCAGAGTAATCGTCGATGGTGGCAAGAAAGGCCAGTATGTCTCCTACCTAGATGAAGTGGTGAAAGCTCGCAAGGTGCCTAAAGCGACTGCGGCACCGACTGTGAACCCTACTATGGGTGACAAACTGTCCTCGACAGATGAAAGAATTACAGGTAGAGGGATTCCTGACGCAATTATCAAAGTTACTTTGCAGGATAATAGTGTTCAAACTACTAAGGTTGATTCTCGTGGTGACTGGAGTATAACGCTTACAAGCCCTATGCGTGAAACAGAAGCGATTGCAGGTAAAGGGCCAAGAATTTCGGTTGTACAAAGTCTAAATGATCAGGACAGTGATCCAGTCACTATGGCTGTTGATCATGGTAATTTCTATTTTAGAGATAATCCTCTATCAACTGCGACGAATCCAGATCGAGCCAAATTGGTTGTTGGTCAAAAGGTTATCGAACTACTTATACCTCATGATGCGCAAGGTTTATCTCTCGAAACTAACATTACCAAATATGAAGGAAGAGGAAGTCGTGGGAAAATTGAAAAGTTCGGGGTTGATGATAACCGTTGGCAGTTATCCATCAGACGCCTTTCGGCGACAGCTCCATGGACTGTCAATAGTGGGGGGACTTTCGTACGAAAAGACACAGGCCAGGGAAGCCTAATCCAAAAAATAGAAAACGTTCCTGGAGCGCCTTTTGGCTACCAGATTCTTCGTATCACAGTGTCTGATGATTTCAAAATCAAGGCAGTCGGTGATACAGTTTTAAGATACAAGGGTAAAGGCCTGCCCTTAGGCCCTGAGACGGATACGGTTGTTGCATCAATGCAGATAGTTCCACGTTATGCTGCGTCAGGCGCAGTACTTGAGAATCACATAACATACGCTGATGCAACAAACGTCGCTCCGAGCATTGAAGTAGCACCCGGTAAAGCTACTAAGGAAGTTTCAGTCGGTCAATCAGTTAGTGATGCAGATATTTTAAGTATGGTCAATGTATCAGACCCTGAAGATGATGCTAGACAAACAGTCGGCACACCAGTTGCTGCTGAAATTGTATCCCGTACTAAGGATGGTCAAACCTTTAACAGTATCGACACTAGTTCCGAAGGTGAATACACCGTTACTTTGCGTGCCAAGGACAGCCAAGGTAAGTTGTCAGATAATACGGTCCAAGTACAAGTCCTTGTCGGCTTAAAGCGTGAAGAAGCTAAGCAAGCAGTGGCTGAAGCGGCACAACGTAAGAACACTGAGATTGATAATAATGTTGATTTGACAACGGAAGAACGTGCAGTTGAACGCCAAAAGGTAACCGACGCTCAAAATTCAGCTAATACTGCCATTAATCAAGCTAAGACTAGCCAAGCTTTAGCGACGGCTCAAAATAATGGGACGGGTACTATCAACGCCTTGACCCAAACGCCAGTTGCTAAACCAGCGGCTCGCGCAGCTATTGAAACAGCAGCTAATAACAAGGTGCAACAAATCAATACGGATCAGAACTTGACTAATGAAGAGCGTACTGATCAAGTTGCCGCTGTCCGTCAGAAAGAAACTGCAGCCAAACAAGCAGTGACGGCTCAAGCATCCACTCAAGACGTGACTTCAACTCAAACTGCGCAAGTTCAGGCCATTAATGACACTCCGGTTACTGCGGTTAAGAAACCAGCAGCCCTATCAGCCATCGAAGCAGCTAGAAAGGCTAAACGTCAGGAGATTGAAAACAGTAACCTGCTTGATGAAGAAAAATCAGAAACGCTCCGCGAATGGGAGCGTAAGGTGAACGCCGCTAAAGAAAGTCTTAAAGCAGCTCGCTCTAACCAAGATGTTCAGAACGTTATTGACAATGAGCTTAGTCAAATTCAAGCTATTCCAACTCAATCTCCAAGCCGTCAGGCGGCAGTTAATGAGGTCATGGATGCCTACAATGCGCGTAAGCAACTGATTTCCAATGAATCTTGGTTGACAACTGATGAGAAGAACGAAAAGCTGCGTGAATTAGAGACAGCCAAGGATGAAGCGCTTGAACGTGTTAACCAAGCAAACGGAGAATATGAACTTAATTCTGCGAAAGTTGACGGTATCTCTACTGTTAACAGTGTTTCTGTCCAGGGTACTAAAAAACTAGATGCCAAGCACCGAGTAGATGATGTGCGTGAGGCTATGTCGACAGCTCTTAATGCAACAAGCAGTGATTGGACTGCCGAAGAGAAATTAGGCGCCAACGACAAATTGCTCCGGATTGCAGAAGCAACCGAAGCAAGAATTTTGGCAGCGACTTCTAATGACAACTTGCAACAAGTTGTGAATGCGATGTTGGCTGAAATTGAAGCGGTAAAACCAAAAGCCATTGTTAAGCCAGCGGCTAGAAAGGCTATTGAAGAAGCCCTTGCTGAACGCATTAAGCAAATCCAAGCCCAAGGCGACCTAACGGTTGAAGAGCGTGAACAATACCTTGAACAAGTTAAGCAAGCTGCTCAAGATGCCCACCGAGACATTTTGGCTTCTTATGGTGAAGTAGAGGTTGAATCTGCCAAAGGAACGGCCCTTGCCAAGATTAATGCGCCGGCTGTTCCGGTTAAGCGTAACACAGCCTTAGCAGCTGTTCGTCAAGAAGCTGAGACTAAGCGCCAAGAAATCGAGAATAACCTTGATCTAACCGCTAATGAACGTGATGTCTTATTAGGTCAGGTAGACCAAGTCCTTGCTGCGGCTGAGCAAGCCATTAACCAAGGTGCTCGTAATGCAGATGTTGAAGATAAGCAGACTGAGGGCACTAATAATATCCGGGCCATTCAGGTACAAGCTTCTGTAAGACCACAAGCTATTCAAGCTGTGACTGAACAAGCTAACACCCAACGTCAATCTATTAACCAGACACAAGGTTTGACTGAGAATGAACGTCAAGCAGCACTCAATCAGCTTGATCAGACACTTGCTAAGGCCATTGAAGATATTAAGGCTGCTGATGACAATGAAGAAGTAGGGAATGCCAAAACTAAGGGTATTCAAGCTATTCAAGCAGTCACCGCTGTAGCCAAGATTAAGAGCGAAGCCATCCAGTCGGTTCGCCAAGTAGCGGATGCTAAGAAGGACAATATCCAACAAAATACAGACTTAACTTCTGAAGAGCGCAAAACGCTCACAGACGCTATTGAGGCTGAAGTTCAGAAGGCAGTTGGCTTAATCAACCAAGCGAATAGCAATGAAACAGTCACAGCTGAGAAGAATTTAGCTGAAGAAACGATTGCTAATCTGCTGGTAACTCCAGAGGTTAAACCTAATGCCATCAAAGAACTGCAAGATCAGGCGGCCATCAAGACGCGTGAAATTCAAGAAAACAAGAGCTTGACCGACGAAGAACGTCTCAAGTATACGCAAGACCTTCAACAAGCCTTCGATAATGCTAAGAAGCAAATTCAAGACGCCGAAAATAACCAAGCGGTTAGCGATGCTAAGACCCAGGGGCTTAGCAAGATTCTAGCTGTTAGCCCATACGGCCAAGTGAAGGCAGATGCCCTCGCGGAGATTGAAGCGGCACGCGAAGCGAAGAGTCGAGAAATTCAAAGCAAGCAAGGCTTGACGGCTGAAGAACGTCAAGCTGCTGAGACACGTTTAGCAACAGAAGTACAAACGGCAAAAGATTCTATTGGACAAGCAGCTGACAATGCGGGAGTCGGCAATGCTAAGTCCTATGGTTTAACTGCAATTCAAGCCATTAAACCAGAGCCACTAACTAAGCAAGCAGCTAATGAGGCACTAGATAACGCCGCTCAAACTAAACGTCAACAAATTACTGACAATAAAAACCTCACTACTCAAGAGAAGCAAAAAGCAATTGAGGAGGTTAACCAAGCCTTGGCAACAGCTAAAGGCAAGGTAGAACAAGCCTCTGGCCGAGATGATGTAGCCCAAGCCCAAGCCCAAGGTTTGAACGCGATTGGCGATGTAACAGGCCAAGCTCTTAAGAAGCCACAAGCGAATGCTGATATTGAAGCAGCGGTTGCGGCTAAGCGTCAAGAGATTGAAGGCAACAAAACGCTGACCAATGAGGAGCGTCTAACAGCCTATACCCAATTAGAAGCCAAGCGTCAAGATGCCTTGCAGGCCATTGCCGATGCAGCAAGCAATGAAGATGTGGAGCAAGCCCTTAACACGCATAAGTCAGGTATCGAGAGCTTCACGCCGACGGCGTCAGTTCGTCAAGCTGCTTTGGATGCTTTTGATAGAGAAGCGCAAGTACGTGCTAATACCATTGATAACTTCTCTGACTTTACTGAAGAAGAACGGGCAGACCACAAGCAACGCTTTGAAGCCCTCAGAGAACAGTTGCGTCAATTTATTGAGGGGGCCACAACCGACCGAGAGGTGCAAGATTACCGTGATTATGGGGTTTCTGGTCTTCATAACTTCTCTCTGACAGCAACTAAGAAACGCGACGCCATTAGTAATCTGACGGAAGAAGCGCAAACTAAACGTCAACAGATTCAGACTGCGCCAAGCTTAACAGATGATGAGCGTGTGGAGCTTAATAAGAAATTAGATCAAGTTTTAGATGAAGCTAAATTGAGCGTTCATCGTCAAAATACGAACGACAAAGTTCAAAAAGCAAATGATACTGGTGTCGAAAAGATTCGTGCCATTGGGACAGAATCTAAGATTAAAGCAGCAGCCAACCAAGCTTTGGGGACAGCAGCTGAGAATAAGCGTAACGAGATTCGTCAGAATAACCTCTTAACTAAGGAAGAGAAAGACAAGGCCATTGAGTCAGTGGACAAAGCCCTTACAGATGCACTCCAAGCAATCCAACAAGCGACGACTAACCAACAAGTCGGCGACCAAGAAAGTCAAGGGCTTCAAGCAATCCAGAACGTGCCACAAACTCCAGTAAGCAAGCCAGCTGCTCTGGCGGAAGTCCGACAAGCTGCTGCTAACAAGACGTCTGCAATCCAGTCTAACGACGAATTGACAAGTGATGAGAAGGCAGAAGCTATCCAGAAGGTTAACAACGAGCTAGCTAAGGCTGAAAAAGACATCAATGAAGCAGCTGACGACCTCACTGTAGGCGTTGTGAAACAAGGCGGCATTACCAACATTGGGAATGTGCCAGTTAACCCAAGCGTCAAGCCAGCCGCTATCTACGATCTTGAAGAAGCAGCATCTAATAGACGCCGTGAGATTCAGCAGGCAGCTCGCTTAACTAAAGAAGAGAGAGAACAGGCGCTTGCTCAAGTAGAGAATGCCCTCCAGACGGCACGTCAGGCTATCACTCAAGCTGACTCTAATGAAGCAGTGGCGACTCAGAAAACCCAAGGTATCCAAAACATTCAAGCTGTTTCAGCAACCCCAAATGCTAAACCAACAGCAATCAATGAAATTGAGGCAGCCGCGGAAACGAGACGCAAAGAAATCCAAGAACTTCCTGGTTTAACCCAAGACGAGATAAACGCAGCCAAGGAAAGAGTGAATCAAGCAGCAATCTTGGCTAAGCGAGAAGTGGAAGCAGCGGCAGATCAAAACGCTGTGGACCAAGCTAAGACTAATGGACTAGTCGCGATTAATGCTGTCACGCAAGAAGCGAAGGTACGTCCAGATGCCATCAAGGAAGTTGTTGCGGCAGCGGATCGTAAGAAGGCTGAGCTTCGTGACAACCAAGACTTGACCACTGAAGAGAGAGCGCAACTAATTCAAGACGTCAACACAGCGGTTGATAGAGCAAAAGACGCGATTAACGCTGCGGAAACAAATGACAAGGTAGCGCAAGAACAAACTAATGGGACCCAGGCCATTGAAGGTATTACCGCAAATCCAGTGGCTAAACCAGCAGCCAAAAGTGCCATTGAGGCAGCAGCTCAAGCACGTCGCGAGGCGATTGACCGACTTGAAGGTTTAACTAGCGAAGAGAAAAACCAAGCTAAGCTAGCTGTAACGGCAGCTGAAACAGATGCCCTAGAAAAACTCAAGCAAGCCCAACAAAAGACAGATGTTGACCAAGTTGAGTCTGATGGGATTGCAGCTATTAAAGCTGTACCGGCACAAGCGCAAGACAAGCCAAACGCTTTGCAAGAAATCCAAACAGCAGCAGACGCTAAGAAGCGTCAGATTGAAGAAAGCAAGGCATTCACTCAAGAAGAGAAGAATGAAGCGATTCAGAAGATCAATCAAGCTGTTCAAGATGCGCAAGCTAAGATCAACCAAGCGGAAGAGAGAGCAGGCGTAGCCAACGCCAAACGCGACGGCTTAGACGCGATTGAAGCTATTCAAGCTGTGGCGAAGACAAAACCGGAAGCCATAGCAGCACTTGAGGCAGCAGCCGCAAGCAAACGTCAAGAAATTGAGCAAAAACCTCTTTTAACCAATGAAGAAAGAGAACAAGCTCTTGCTAAAGTAAATCAAGCTCTTGAGAACGCACGCCAGGCAATAAACCAAGCCCCAACTGATGAAGCAGTCGGGACTCAAAAAGCCCAAGGTATCCAAAACATTCAAGATGTCACTGCAACCCCAACCGCTAAGCAGAATGCTATTGCAAGCTTAGAGGAAGTTGCACGGAATCGGAAGCAGGAAGTATTAGCACATCAGGCTTCTACGACAGAAGAACGCGAAGCAGCCGCTAGTTTGATTGAACAGGAATTACAATCTGCTATTGAGAAAATCAAAGCAGCAGCAGATGATAATGCAGTTAATCAACAATTAACGGCTGGCAAGCAAGCAATTCAAGCGATTAGCCCATCCGAAGATTACAAGGCGGCAGCAAAACGTGAAATCTTAGAGGCAGCTAATCGTAGAAAAGATATATATAAAAATGCAACGCAGTTCACAAGTGAAGAGAAGGAAGTCCTCGACCAGAAAATTGATACTCTTGTTTCGGAAGCGTATGAGTCATTAAACCAACAATCTCGTAAAGAGTTAGTAGATCAAGAAAAGGAACGTATTCTCCAAGAAATACAAATGTTTCCTATAAATCCGAAAGAAAAGCCATTTGCAATTACAGAGATTAATGGCGAATTGGATCGAAAAGTCAGAGAACTTGAAAATGACTCACGCTTAACTAGTGAAGAGAGAGACGAGAAAATTCAAGAAGCCCGAAAAGCTGCTAATGATGCTATCAATGCAATTGGTCTCGCACCTTCAAATAATGATGTCGCTATTCAAAAAATGGCTGGTGTTGCCGCGATTCATGCTGTGACGCCACAACCAAAGGCGAAGCCAGAGGCCATTCAAGCGATTGAACGCGCGGCGGAAACGCAACGT
>NZ_KV822196.1:6880-7200 GCF_001815865.1 Abiotrophia sp. HMSC24B09 | reverse complement strand
TTACACAATTATAGGGACTTAATCGGAAAATCGTCGATTTCGCATGAGCTAGTGGTCCACTTTCCCGAGTGGACCACTAGCTCCTTAGATTTGGCCGGAAAATAGGGAAAAAGCCCGATTACGTGCGAGCCAGTGGTCCACTTTCTCGAGTGGACCACTGACTCCTCTGATTTGGCCGGAAAACCGGTAAAAAGCCCCGATTCCGTGTGAGCTAGTGGTCCACTTTCCAGAGTGGACCACTGGCTCCATTGATTTGGTCGGGAAACCGGTAAAAAGCCTCGATTACGTGCGAGCTAGTGGCCCACTCTCCGGAGTGGACC
>NZ_KV822196.1:0-6860 GCF_001815865.1 Abiotrophia sp. HMSC24B09 | reverse complement strand
CCACTCTCCGGAGTGGACCACTGGCTCCTCTGATTTAGCTGGAAACCGGGTAAAAGCCTCGATTTCTCATGAGCCAGTGGACCACTTTCCAGAGTGGACCACTGGCTCCTTAGATTTAGCCAGAAACCGAGGAAAAGGTCCGAATTCGTGCGAGCTAGTAGCCCACTAGCTCGCCCTTTTTAGCCAGAAAATGGGAGTCTAGCCCAAAACCAAAAAGAAAGCGCTTGACAAACTCCAACCCGAGTGCTACACTCAAGTAAAGGTTAAACGTTTAACCTAACCAGAAGAAAGGACTGTTCCCTATGAAAAAATCGTTGATGAAGTCACTGCTTGTGGCCTTTTCTGCTTTGTTAGCTACCAGTGTGGTGCCCCTCAGCTCTGCTCAGGCTAACGACACGCTCGGCCAAAAAGTCCAATATGATACCAAGGCGCCTGTTAATGATGGCAAGGATATCAGCATTCAGTATTGGACCTGGAATGACGGCGACCCAGCTATCAAGTTAGCGGAGTCCTACCAAAAGTTACACCCTAATGTCAAAATTGAAGTGGTTAACCATCCTTGGGATGATTACTGGACCAAGTTGCCATTGGCCTTACAAGGTTCCGATGGTCCAGCCATTTTCAATATTCATAACTCCCAAGACAAGTTGCTGTCCAGCTACCTAGAAGCTTATGATATTCCAACCGAAGATCTCAAGGCAGACTTCACTGGGGTAGAGCCTCATGTCGTGGACGGTAAAGTCAACTATATCGATATCGTCATGAATACGGGTAACATCTACTATAACAAGAAGATGTGGCAAGCAGCCGGTTTAACGGACAAGGACATTCCTAAGACCTGGGATGAGTTCCGCGAAGTGGCTAAGAAATTAACCATCAAGGAAGGCGACAACCTAGTTCAAGCCGGTTTCAACTGGAATGGCTCCTATGCTGGCCTCTATCAAGGCCTCAACTACCAAAAGGGGACCTTGCTCTTCAAAGAAGATGGCACTACGCCTAACTACAATAACGAGACAACCAAAGAAAACCTCAAGTTCCTCGTAGACCTCTATGAGGTGGATGGCGTGGGTTCCAAGGACTTCGGGACCGACGATACCCAAAGCTTCGGTAACCAACAATCTGCTATGGTTTACAAATGGGGCTGGTTCGCTAACGAGCTCAAGACCAAGTATCCAGATGTGGAATATGGCGTCTTCGCGACTCCAACCTTCAGCAAGGATCAGCCTTTTGCTTATGACCGCTACAACGGCGAAAGCACCCCAGGTATTAACAAGAACCAATCAGAAGAACAAAGAAAAGTTGCCCAAGACTTCCTCAAGTATCTCTTGGCCAACGACCAATACTCATTAGAAGCAGCCAAAGCCTATGCTTCTTATCCAACCAAGAATAGCGTCCAAGAAGATCAATCACTCAAGTCAGACCCTGTATTATCTGTCATTGCACCACGTATTAAGAAGTTGATTTGGCCTGGCCCATTCCCTGCGACCATGGAAACCAGTGCCAAGAAGGCAGCCGAAGAAGTGCTCTATAATGGCGTGGATTTGGATTCAGCCTTAGAAAATGCGCAACGTCAAATGGAACGCGACATGCGCAATGAGTCCTTCAAGTCGCTAGAATCAGCGTATCAATAAGAATAGCAGATCTGCCCTAGGCCACTCGGCATGAGGTAGCATCTCAATCTGAGAGTGAGGGGGTAGTCAGCTACTCACTCACTCTCGTTGTTAAAAGGAGTTAAAATGATGAATATCCTGAAAAAACAACTCAACTTTCGTAATGTGTCGGTCCTCTTCCTGATCGTTTATTTTGCCGTCTTCCTCTTCTATCCCATCTATAAGGCCTTTGCCGGGAGTCTGCATGACTGGAATCCGCTGACCCAGAAGTACAACTATATTGGTTGGGAGAACTATCGCTTCGTATTAGGGGATAAGCTCTTTTGGAAGTCGCTGACTAATACCTTATTCTTCACCGCTATCTCGACCGTCTTGCGGCTGGCAGTGGGCTTGGCCTTGGCCCTCATGCTCTTCTCACGCATGACCAAGATGCGGACCTTCTTCCAAGGGCTCTTCTATATGCCGACTGTCACCCCCATGGTGGCCGTCTCCTTCGTCTGGATGTGGATGTTTAATCCCCAATTTGGGCTCATTAATCGCTTCTTCCATCTGGACATCAACTGGCTCAAGAACTCTAACTGGGCCATGATTGCCATTATCATCATGACCGTCTGGAAAGATTTTGGTTATGCGACCGTCCTCTTCCTAGCGGGGCTCATGGGCCTGCCGGAAGAGGTCTATGAAGCCAGTCGCATTGATGGGGCCAATGGCTGGCAGACCTTCAAGAATATTACCCTGCCCCTACTCAAGCCAGTGACTCTCTTCGTCACCATTACTTCTCTCATTTCCTACTTCCAAACCTATATTCAAATTCTGATTATGACGGAAGGGGGACCGGGGACTTCGACTTTTGTTATTTCCTACTTAATCTTTGACGAGGCCTTCGTCAACTATAACTTTGGGACGGCTTCGGCCATTGCGGTCATTCTCTTCGTCGTCATTGCCGTGCTAACGCTCTTAATGTTCCGCTATATGGATATGGGAGGTGACCAACAATGAAATCTAAAAGCATCTTAAGCCTGATTTTGAATCTGATTTTGGCGGCTTTGGCCATTATCACCATTATTCCCTTTATCTGGATGCTGGTGTCTTCCTTTGCGCCTAATAGTGAGATCGTCAAGTTAGGTGGGGGCCTCTTCCCGGGCATTTCCACCTTCAACAACTACACCAATATCCAGGAAAAGTTCAATTTCATGGGCATGTTCTGGAATAGCTTGATGATTTCGGTGACCATTACGGCCATTATTATCTATACCTCCGCGCTCTTTGGCTTCATCTTCGCCAAGTTTACCTTCAAAGGCAAATCCTTGCTGTTCGCGGTGGTCATGAGTACCATGATGTTGCCATGGGCCGTGACCATTATTCCCAAATATGAAATGATGGTTAAGTTCGGTTGGCTGGATTCCTATAAGTCACTGATTATCCCAAGTATGGTCAGTGGTTTCGGGATCTTCATGTTCAAGCAAAGCATCTCAGGCATCTCCAATGAGTTGATTGAGGCGGCACGCGTCGATGGGGGTTCGGATTTCTATATCTTCCATCGCCTGATCTTGCCTATGTCACGCAACACTATTTCCAGTTTAGCCATTTTCCAATTCCTATGGAGTTGGGAAGACTTCCTCTGGCCTTACCTGATGATTAACACCAAGTCCAAGCAACTCTTGGCTGTTGGGTTACGTCAATTCAATGGCCAGTATGGCACCGACTACGGCGGCCTCTTCGCTGCCACGACCATTTCAATCATTCCGATTGTCATTGTCTATATTATTTTCCAAAAACGATTTATTGCCGGGATTGCGACAGGTTCCAGCAAGTAATCGTCAGATTTGAGGCGACCCCAATGAAAAAAGCAACCCTAAAAGACATTGCCCAAGCTGCCAATGTCAGTATCGCGACCGTATCCAATGTCTTGAATGACCGCCACCACAAGGTCTCCCAGGAGACGGTAGCCCAGATTCAAGCCTTGGCCCAGGAACTGCAATACATGCCCAACCTCAATGCCAAAGCCCTAGTGACTAAGGCTTCGCGCCTGGTCAGCGTCTTGTTCTATAGTAGCGGACGGGATTTTAATTATTCTGACCCCTTTGTGGCCTCCCTCCTAGAAGGAATTGAGCGCATTGCCAGGCAAGAAAACTACTACATCCTGCTTCATAATATTGAGAGCCTAGAAGCCGTCCACCAAGTCAGACGCCAGTGGGCCTTTGCGGGCCATATCGTGGTAGGCTGTGATGCTCATATGGCAGCGGCTATGATAGAAAGTGTCAGCGAGCCCTTGGTCTTCATTGACACCTATTTGACGGCGCAAGGCCAGGCCCTAGTCGAGGCTGCTGACCATGTGCAGCTACTCAACTCCAAGGACTATGACCTAGCCTATGCCGGAGTAGAATTGCTAGCCCGCAGCCAGGGCTTGGACCTAGCCTTCTTAAGCTATCAATTTGAGCCCGACCAAGTGGGGGTTATACAGGCCCGTTATGCGGGGGCCAATGCAGCCTATCAGGCGGCTGGCGGCCAGGGGGATTTGCCCATCTACCTCAACACTAAATTGGATGACTTGATTAAGGACCTGTCCAAGTATCGGGGCCTGATGGTGACCGCCGATGTCTTGGCTATGGAATTAGTCAAGGTCAGCCAAAGCCAGCTAGGCCAGTGGGACCCAGATCGGCGCCTCATGAGTTTTGATAACATTCCTTATCTTCAGTACTTGGCGACCGAGGTCAACACCATTGACCTCAATCAGGTCCACAAGGGGGAGGAGGCCATGGCTAGCTTGAGTCGTGTCTTGCAGTCAGGTCAGACCGCTGACGACCAGCGCCAGCAATACATCCTCGCCAACCTCATTAACAAGAATTTATCCTTAGAAGGGAGTACTAGCCATGATTAAAGCTGTCTATGGAGACTATCAGCCCTTGGCGGCGCCGGAGGCCATCATTCAGGGGCCAAATTATCGCTTCACTATCTTAACTTCGCGCTTGATTCGGGCAGAGTATAGTCCGACGGGGACCTTCTATGATGGTCAGACCCAGACGGTCTTGAACCGAGACTTTCCTGTGCCTCACTATGAAATCCGGGAGCGGGAGGACCTCCTGGAAATCATCACCGATCATGTTCTTATCCAATATGACAAGCAGGCCTTCTCTAGAGAGGGGCTGGTCTTCAAGCTGCGGGGTTACTTCAGTATCTACCACAGTGATTGGCATTATGGCGACCCTATCCAAGATTTGGGCGGGACGGCCCAAACCTTGGACCATGCTAATGGGGCGGTGCCGCTGGAGCGGGGGCTTATGTCCCGCTTTGGCTTCAGTGTCCTGGATGACAGCCAAAGTCTGCAATTGACCCAGGATGGTTGGTACCAGGTCAAGCAAGGTGACAGCCTAGACTTCTATTACTTTGGCTATGGCCATGACTACCGGGCTTGCTTGGCCGACTACTATCGTTTGACTGGGCCCCAGCCCCTCCTGCCTAAGTATGCCTTGGGCAACTGGTGGAGTCGCTTCTATCGCTATAGCGAGGTGACCTATCGCCAGCTGATTGAGCGTTTTGAAGCCGAGGGTCTGCCCTTTACCGTGGCGGTCATCGACATGGACTGGCATGTGGTTTCCGTTCCGCCTCAATATGGCAGCGGCTGGACCGGCTACACCTGGAATGAGGAGCTCTTCCCGGATCCTGCAGGCTTTATGGCCTGGCTCCACCAACATGGGCTACGCATTACCCTTAATGTCCATCCGGCTGATGGGGTGCGTCCTTTTGAGGCCATGTACCAGCAAATGGCCCAAGAGCTGGGCCTAGACTGGGAGGGTGGCGAATATGTGGTCTTTGACCCGACCTCACCTCGCTTCCTAGAAGCTTATTTCAAGCACCTGCACCATCCAAAAGAAGAGCAGGGGGTAGACTTCTGGTGGATTGACTGGCAACAAGGCCAGACTGTCAAGGGCGTGGACCCACTCTGGGTGCTCAACCACTATCATTACCACGATATCCAGGCCCGTGGCCCTCAAGGCATCACCTTCTCGCGTTATGCCGGACCAGGTAGCCACCGCTATCCAGTGGGCTTCTCGGGCGACAGCCACATGACCTGGGAATCGCTGGACTTCCAGCCTTATTTCACGGCGACAGCCAGCAATATCGGCTACGGTTGGTGGAGTCATGATATCGGCGGCCATATCTTCGGCTACCGCGACAACGAGTTGGCCTTGCGCTGGTACCAGCTGGGTGTCTTTTCTCCTATTATGCGCCTGCATAGTTCCTCTTCAGAATTCCTAGGCAAAGAACCCTGGCGCTATCCGGAGCCATATGCCAGCAGCATGAAGGACTACTTGCGCTTGCGCCACCGGCTCCTGCCTTATCTCTATACTATGAACTACCGGGCGACCTATCAGGCTCAGCCCCTGATTGAGCCCCTCTATTATCAGCATCCGGAAGAGGAGGCAGCCTATGAAGTGGCTAATCAATATTATTTTGGTAGTCAAGTCATGGTCATGCCTCTGACCCAGCCACGTCATAAGGGCAGTCTCTGTTCCCGCTTCGATGGCTGGCTGCCAGAAGGGACCTGGTATGATATCCAGACTGGCTTGGCCTATAGTGGGGGCCGGCGCTTATCGATTTATCGGCCGCTGGAACGCATGGGCCTCTTCGCCAAGGCGGGCGCCATCCTGCCTCTGTCTGGGGAGGATGGGACTGACAATTCGCTAGCCAACCCAAGCGTCTTGGCCATCAAGGTCTTCACTGGCGCCGATGGCCATTTCGACTTGGTGGAAGAGGCTGAAACTGCAACTGATGGCACAGCCTTCCTTACGACCGGAATGACCTTTGTCGATGGCAAAACATTCAAGTTGGCACCTCAAGGGACGGGACTTCGGACCTATGAGTTGACCTTTGTAGGGGCTTGTTTGTCGGACCTAGAGCTAGCCGGGCAGGGTCGCCTAGTTGAGGTCAGTCACAATGACCAGGGCGACAGCCTGGTGTGCCTTGAAGCGGACGGGTCGGTGACCCTCTCCTTCAAGCAGACGCCGCGTGACTCGCAGCAAGTCCGACTAGATGTCATTTTCGCTTATATCGAGCAAGCCCAAATGGGAAACCAGGCCAAGGACCAAATCTGGGCCCTGGTCAAAAAGGACATGCCGCTCGCTTATAAGATGCTGGAACTCCAAGGCCTAGGCCTAGAGCCGGAACTTGTGGCGCCCGTTATTGAGTTGCTGGTAACGGAGCCTTAGCCCTCGTCCCGAGCCAGTGGTCCACTCCGTCGAGTGGACC
>NZ_KV822195.1:522274-554391 GCF_001815865.1 Abiotrophia sp. HMSC24B09 | reverse complement strand
TCAGCCAACGACTCCGAGCCAACCGAGTCAACCAACGACTCCGAGCCAACCGAGTCAAGTAAGTGACCTTGCTGCTGATAGACTTGGTCAGGCCAAGGCTAGTGATTCAAATAAACCAAGTGAAATGGCGCCAAAAGACAATGGTCAAAGTCCAGTAGGACAGGCCTTGCCAGACACTGGTGAGAGCTCTAACCTGCTAGTGCTTGGGGCTGCCATTATGACAGCTATAGCAGGAATCGCATTACTGGTATTCAAGCGTCGTAAAATATAATTTGAAAAAGACAGCTCAGGCTGTCTTTTTTCATTTCGTCGATAATGTTAATAATATGACAGTAAGGTAAATTTTGGGTGTTAAGTCAGATTTTAGGTAGGTTTTGAGCCAAGAGATTGCTATAATAGGACACAGAATACTGAAGCGATAAGTGAGGAGGTTACCCCCATGAAATCCAGAATTAACCACTATGCTATCCGTAAATTAAGTGTGGGTCTTGTGTCCGTTGCGGTAGCATCCTTCCTTTGGCTGACGTCTCATGGTCACCATGTTAGCGCTCAAGAAGAGAAAGGATCTGTGACTAGCCAAGAGTCTTCAGACGGCCTACAGTCTGAAATGTCAGCAAGTCCTGCTGTGTCCAGTCAAGTAGATAAGAGTGAACAATCAGACAATTTGCAGTCATCTGAGCAAAACACTTGGTCATCCATCAGTTTGCCTGAAGGATATACTGAGGAGGAACTCTTAAAAAATGAGCCAAACTTGATAGAAGCTGGTCAACGCGGCTTAGAGCAAAATTCTGACTATCTACCAAGTAAACTAGACTCCGAAACTTCCCTGGCTATTGATAATCTGCAGGATAAAGAGAGAATGCATTTGGCAAAGTGGCTGACTGATTTAGTCAATCCTTTGCGTGCTAAATGGGGACATCAGCCTTATCAAGTTGATGCTTCTCTTCAAGAAGCCAGCCAAGTATTGGCCAATCGTTATCAATCACAGAATTGGCAAGCAAATGAGCAAGGGTTTCATGGTCAATGGGAATCCGAACTATTTGGCCCCTACGATAGTGCCTGGTATCAATATTGGATGCCAATGAAGACGGATTTTGCAGAAGCTAAGAATCTTGGTCAAGTAAAAGGCGCAATCTATCAGGGCATTATCGGAATGTTATTTGAAAGTCATGCAGATTCTTATCTGCCGGCGCGCTATTTGCTTAGTGTTGACAGTGCTAGGTCTAGTCGTCAGCCGCTCTTAGGCTTAGGTTTGACGCGTATTGTAAGCAGAAATCAAGAAAGTCAATATTTCTTGACACTTAATTTCTTAACAGCCAGCAAGGTGTCAGAGCCCAAGCAACCAACGGATCCTAGCAATCCTTTAGATCCTTCAAGACCTACTGAACCTATTCTACCTATTGATCCAGTGGAGCCACAGCCTCCATTAGATCCAATATCTCCTATGGATCCTATATTACCACAACCTGATCCTAAACCAGATGGAGAGGAGCCTAAGCCTCTTCTAGATCCAAATCAAACGTCACCTAACGAGGATGAAACGCCTAGTCCGCTTGAACAAAGACCTCGTAGAGAATTACCGAGCTTGGTGGAAAAAGCTAACGTGATGGCCCAAAGAACACAAGCGAGTGGTGAATCAATTGAAGAAAAAGAAGAAAACGCAAGTGTGAGTTCAAGTCAAGTTTCTCATTCAAGCGCAAGTTCTTATAATGCGTCTATTGATTCATCAGAATCGAATAGTAGTGTGAGTACGGAGCCTATACCATCATCGGCTTCTGAGGATGAAAGCTATTGGTTACTACTCGGGGGTGTCTCTGCTGTAGCAGCTGCTGCTGGCCTTATCTACCTCAAACAAGTTGAAATTAGACGACGCCAGGGATAAATGAAGTATTATCTGACTAGAGAGCAAGCACTTTCTAGTCTTTTTTAGAATGACTTGTAGATGAGTGGCAACTTTGTTATAATGATGCCAAGTTCTATGAAATGAGGTATAGGATATGAAGCAAAAATTCGCAATTCTTTTGGCCTTGCTAGGTTTAGGCATGAGTCAACCTTTGGCCCTTATTCAGGCTAGCGAAAGTAGTGATCTGGCTAGTAGCACAGGCAACAATCGTCAAGATGAATCTCCTGCTAAGGAAAAAGGTTCACGACAAAATCCCATTCCTTTAGGAGAGGCCTTAGACTATGAGAAGAAGTCTCGTGACGGATCCAAGAGCCAGCTTTCCTTTACCATCCTTGAATCTTGGCGGGGCCAGAAGGCTGAGAATCAATTGCAGCAGCTAGCGCCATCCTACCAGCCCAACCGTCAGCCTTTGGATGACGACCAAGAGATTCTCTTATTGCATCTAAAACTAGCCTACAAGTCGGGCGATGAAAATCATGAAGAGTTTACCAACGCCGGTATTATCAATCCTTTCTTCGATTTGTCTGGGAGCGGGATTCCAAATGAATATGTTGCCGACTTGCCAGACGAGTTGGCCTTTGATATGTTGTCTTTATATCCTGGTAATGAGCATGATGGCTATTTGGTCGCAATTGTTCCCAAAGATACTCCACTTATCTTTAGTTACTCCAAGGATGGCCTATCTGATCGAGTTTTCTTCCAAGTAGAGAAGGGGCAAGACACTACAGTTCCTACTAAGGAAGTCCAAGCAGAAACTCCTGAACAAGCACAATGGGGAACAAAGGAAAAGCCAGTTCCTTTCACAGAAACCAAGCCAATTAACTACGTCGTTCCCTATGAGGCTAGTGATAGTGGTTACGGTATCCTAGCTATATCTCACAGGATAACAGTTTTAAATGCTTGGCGTGGAGATCAAGCTAATCAAAAGGCTATGGATTTACTTAGCCCGGATGATTACCAAAACATGGCTGATGATATGGAGTCAGACCAAGAATTCTTAGTTTTACATATGGAGTCTAGCTTGGCGCCAACTCTTGAAGACAAGTTTTTTGAGTCCAGTCCAAGTAAAAGTCATTTATCCTTAGTGGATAGTCAAGGTCAAGACCATGTCTTTAAGGGATTCTACCAATTTAAGAAGGCTAGAGACCAATATGAATCGCGTTATATGCTGGGTGGAGGAAGTGTAAAAGGATATGTCATTTTACCTGCACCAAAAGAAGAAAAGCTGCTCTTGAAGGTTAAGAACGAATTTGCCAATAAGGAAATCTATTTCGAGATAGAGTCCAAAAAGCCATAGGACGTTGACAGACAAGCTGGTCCTTAAGTAATAAGGGGAGGAAATACTATGTCATCAAATCGCCAACCTGACTACAGTCGATACTTAATTATCATCTTGATGCTAGTCGCTGGGGTCGCATTCTTGGGACTTGGCTTTCTCCTTTATCAAGCCATGACACAAAACCCTAAGAAACCTGAAGTTTCGAGTTCAGTTCTTGTGTCTAGTCAGGAATCGGAGACCTCTACTAGCCTACTTGAAGTATTCTCGGATAGTCAGTCTGTCGCATCCGAACAAAGCGAGTCTCTCTCCGATAAGAATCAAGCTGTCCAGTCAGCATTCTCTGATTTATATGGAACGAAATCAACTAAGCTTGCCTATTATTTCCAAGAAGTGACGCCAATTAGTAAAGGGACTGCCTTGGTCAATCAGTCGGGTCCAATCAAGTCGGCTAGCATTATCAAACTCTTCATCATGCAGGTCTTGTTAGAGGAAATTAAGGCTGAACGCATAAGTTGGCAAGAGATAATCAGCATGATGGCTGAAGACCAGGTAGGAGGGACTGGCAATCTCCAAGCGGCAGAGCCGGGCACTTCCTATAGTCTTGAAGAGTTAGCCTTAGAAATGTTAATTCACTCTGATAATACCGCAACCAATCTGATTATTGAACGTCTAGGTGGCTTATCTGCGGTTCAAGCAAAGATTCAGTCACTTGGCTATCAAGATACTCGTTTACAGCGCTTAATGATGGACCAGGCCGCGATTGCTGAAGGCAGGGAAAACTTCACCAGTGCGCGTGAAGTCGGCCAGCTCTTAGCCAAGCTATATCAACATAAGCTAGTAGGGCAAGAGCAAGATCAAATTTTCTTAGACTACTTAGCCCAACAAACAGATCGTCAAGGGCTAGTTGCGTTACTTCCTCAAGGCGTCATCAGCTATAATAAGACAGGCACCAACTCTGCCCAAGGCTTACAACATGATGCGGCACTTGTTCAGTTAACTAATCAATCAGCCTATGTATTAGTGGTGCTGCAGGAAGGTCCAGGAGATGGCGACTTGTTAAAGCCGCTCCAAGAGATTGGCCAGCAGGTCTACGAGCTTATGAAAGACTAAAAGACTGGCTTTAGCTAGCTAGTCTTGACCTGATGAGCTAGTAAGTGCCATAATTTCAAGTTTTTTCAAAAAATGCTTGAGATTTATAAAGTGTTCGTGCTATAATACTTGAGTACTGTTGAGGTATCAGCAAGAAATGATTTGAGGAGGTTGTGACAATGCGTGTTAACATTAACTTAGAATGTACAGAATGCGGCGATCGTAATTACTTAACTACCAAAAACAAACGTAATAACCCAGATCGTTTAGAAGTAAAAAAATACTGCCCAAGATTGCGTAAAGTAACTTTACACCGTGAAGTGAAGAAGTAAGACGCGGCATAAGATACAAGCCACAGCTCGTAGTAATGACTACGAGCTGTTTTCTTACTATTTGTCCAGAAACTATATTACGTTTAGATGACAAGCACAATCATAAGTTGAAAACAGAGGAAAGCGCTTGATATAATAGATTAGCATTAGTGAAAGGAGGGGGAATAAAGTGCAAAAGATCAATAAATTAGGCCAAGCTATGCGGTCACCACGCTATTTCCCCTTGCTAGTCTTGCTAGTCATTCTGACCCTGTCTAGCCTGGTGGTTTTCTGGGTTCAAACCTCTAGTCAGGTGACCATTCAAAATGCCAGTGTGACCCTGCGACAAGCACCAGATACCAATTCCAAGGCTATTAGTGCTATTAGCAAAGACCAAGTGGTACATGTCATTAAGAAAGAGGATAACTGGCTAAATGTTCGCTATCGCCAGCGAGAAGGGTGGCTGCCCCAATGGCTATTAGACCAACCTAGTCTATCTTCTGACCAGGGCTTGACGGCTCAAGTTAAGAAGACCACACCTTTCTACCAAAAGGCATCCACTTCAAGTGCCAAGATTCGGGATTTGACAGAAGGTTACCAATACGACGTGGTGAGTGAGTCTAAGGGCTGGACTGAACTGATTGTCAATAACCAACCGGGCTATGTGGCCACGGCTGACTTAAACCTTTCTACCAAGGAGCAAATTCAAGCTCAACAAGAGACGATTCGGCCTGAGGATATTGACATTACCAATGCCCAATATATTCAAGTTCGATCAGAAGGTCAGGCCTTCCACAGTGAGCCAAATCTTGAGAGCACGCCTTACTACAACCCAAGCTTTAATCAACGTTTCAAATATCTGGGAACGGTTAATGGCGACGACGGGACAGAATTCTATCATGTAGAGGACCAAAATGGTCAACGTGGCTATGTAGAGTCTCGTATTGTAGCCTTTGAAGATGCCTCTAAAGACCATGTGGATGGGCCGATTGCTCGTTCGCTTAATGGGGCGGTCATCTTAATTGATGCGGGCCACGGTGGGAGCGACCCAGGTGCTATTAGTCAAGATCCATATGCTCAAGAGAAGGCCGTCACCTTGGCTGCTTCGAATGTCTTAAAAGCCAAACTGGAAGCTCAAGGTGCGGTTGTCATCATGAGCCGTACTACCGACACAGATGTCAGCCTTGAAGAGCGAGCTCAGCTAGCTAATCAGGAAAAAGTTGATGCCTTTATTAGTATTCACTTTGATGAGGCAAGTAGCGACATCGCTTCGGGGATTACGACTTACTACTATCATACCCAAGATGAATCCTTAGCCAATTTAGTCAATACGGAGTTAGCTAAAATCCAACTCAATAATCAAGCCGTCGGCAATAATGGGGTTCACTTCGGTAACTACTATGTCTTGAGAGAAAATCATCAGCCAAGTCTGCTCTTAGAATTAGGTTACATGAGTAATAAAGACGACTTGAAACTGATTCAAAATTCTGGCTACTATGATGCAGTAGCGGAGGCCATTGTTAAGGGTCTGGAGCAGTATTTAGAATCTTCGTCTATAGCACAATAGGCTTGACATAGAAAATAAAACGCGGTAAAATACGGAGAAATAAGCAAAGAAATCGATGACGTAGACAAGTAGAGGTTTTGCTTCAGAGAGTGTTCCCTAGGCTGCAAGGACACAATTTAAACCTTCAAGACACTACCGAGATGAATGAGTGAAAACTTGTTCCGCTGACCCCGTTACGGTCCAAAGGCATGTTGAAATCATGCGAAGAATAGGTGGTACCACGTTTTGACACGTCCTATAATCCTCAGGGGTTATAGGACGTGTTTGCTTTTATAGGGAACCATCACCAATATTTACTAGGAGGATCTTATCATGGCACAAGTGAAAAGAATGAAGGGCACAGTCGATATCTTGCCAGCAGAAAGTCGAATCTGGCAGTATATAGAAGATTCTGCCCGCGCAGTTTTTGAAACCTATAATTTCCAAGAAATCCGGACTCCCTTATTTGAAGCCTATGAGCTATTTGCTCGCTCATCAGGGGATACTTCGGAGATTGTATCCAAGGAAATGTATGACTTTAAGGATAAGGGCGATCGCCATTGCGCCTTACGTCCGGAAGGGACAGCAGGGGTTGTTCGGGCCTTTGTTGAGAACAAACTTTTTGGCCCCGAACATGCTAAACCATACAAAGTCTACTATATGGGGTCTATGTTCCGATATGAACGCCCTCAAGCTGGCCGACAACGTCAATTTAATCAGATTGGGGTAGAAGTTTTTGGTTCGACCAATCCGGCGACAGATGCGGAAACCATCGCTCTGGCATGGGACTTCTTCCAGGAATTGGGCATTGAAGGTTTAACCCTCTATGTTAACTCCCTGGGTTCAGCCCAAGATCGAGCACGCTACCGTCAAGCCTTGGTTGACTATTTCACACCATTGGCTGACCAGTTAAGTGCAGACTCACAACGTCGCCTGTCTGACAATCCTATGCGGATTTTAGATTCTAAGGCACCAGAAGATAAGGCTCTAGTTGCCAATGCGCCAAAGATTCCAGACTACCTCAGCCCAGAAAGCAAGGAACACTTCGAGACCGTAAAGGCCATGTTAGAGGCCCTAGAGATTCCATATGTAGTTGATCCATCAGTGGTTCGTGGTTTGGATTACTATCAAGATACGATTTTTGAGATTATGGTAGATGATCAAGCCATTGGTGCTAAATCTACCATCTGTGGTGGTGGCCGTTATGATGGTCTGGTAGAGGCTCTTGGTGGACCTGCTACACCTGGTTTTGGCTTCGGGATTGGGGTAGAACGTCTCTTGCTACTCCTTAAGCAACAGGAAGTGGAAGTACCTGAAGCTGAACCTTTCGACGTTTACGTTATGAGCCTAGGCCAGGCAAGCAATATCATGGCCTTGCGTCTAGTTCAAGCAGCCCGTAAAGAAGGCTTGTTGGCTGAGCGGGATTATCTGGATCGCGGCCTCAAGGCACAATTTAAGCAGGCTGATAAGCTCAAAGCCCAAGTGATTTTGACAATCGGGGAAGACGAGTTAGCAGCCGGGACCGTACAAGCCAAGCATCCAGCTAGTGGCAAGCAAGTTACACTGCCACTTGATCAAGTATTAGAAGACTTTATGGGGACTTACCGCCAATTAACGGTGGATACCTCAGTCATTGATAAGTATTTTAAGGGGGAATTTTAATGACCACGAAACGTTTGTACTGTGGGCAAGTCGGCCAAGAACAAGTGGGCCAAACAATCACACTTAAAGGTTGGGTACAAAAACGACGCGACCTAGGGGGCTTAATCTTTATTGACTTAAGAGACCGTGAAGGTTTCTGTCAGGTTGTGCTCAATGGCGACCACTTAGGGGAGGCCATGGCCGACGCTGAGCGTATTCGTAGCGAGTATGTCCTAGAAGTGACGGGGACGCTGCAATACCGTGATGAGAAACAGCGTAACGCCAAAATACCAACTGGTGATTATGAATTAATGGCTGAGAAGTTGACCATTTTAGCTACTTCTAAGACACCACCTATCTACTTAGACAATGAGGCTGAGATTCAAGATGATCTCCGTATGCGTCATCGCTTCTTAGACCTTCGTCGTCCACGTATGCAAGCTAACTTACGCCTCCGTCACCAAGTTACTAGCGCCATCCGCCGTTATTTGGATGATTTAGGCTTTATCGATGTTGAGACACCTTATTTGACTAAGTCCACACCTGAAGGGGCGCGCGACTACTTGGTTGCAACCCGTGAAGCAGGTAAGTTCTTCGCCTTACCTCAATCCCCGCAATTATTCAAGCAATTGTTGATGGGGGCAGGATTTGACCGTTACTATCAAATCGTGCGTTGCTTCCGTGATGAAGACTTGCGGGGTGACCGCCAACCAGAATTTACCCAGATTGACTTAGAAACTAGCTTCTTAAAACAAGCTGACATTCAAGAAATCGTGGAACAAATGCTAAAAGAAGTGGTCAAAGCTACCAGAGGTCTGGATATGACTGATGCCTTCCCAAGCATGACTTATGCCCACGCCATGGCTCATTATGGGGTGGATAAACCAGATATTCGTTTTGACATGACCTTGAAGGATTTAAGTGACTTTGCTGCCAACTGTCAATTTTCTGTCTTTGCTAACACGGTCAAAGAGGGTGGCCAGGTTAAGGCTATTAACCTTAAGGGGCAAGCCGATGCTTACACTCGTAAGACCGCGGATGCTTTAGTAGAAGTAGTCAAACCATATGGCGCCAAAGGCCTTGCTTGGTTGAAAGTAACCGAAGAAGGCTTGAACGGTCCAATTGCCAAGTTCTTTGCTGAACCAGCTGACACGCAAGCTATTCTAGACTTGACCCAAGGGGAACCTGGTGACATTCTCTTCTTCGTAGCGGATAAACCTCATGTGGTTGCTGCTGCTTTGGGTGAGTTACGGGTTAACCTAGCCAAAGCTCATCAACTCTTCGACGAGGATGCCTTAGCCTTTGTCTGGATTACCGACTGGCCGCTCTTCGAATATGACGAAGAAGCAGGGCGCTACTTCGCAGCCCACCACCCATTTACTTCGCCACAAAACCTTGATTTAGAAGCCCTTAAGGCCAATCCAGATCAAGCCCTGGCGCAGGCCTATGACATCGTGCTTAACGGCTATGAGATTGGTGGGGGCTCCATCCGGATTCACACCCGTGCCATGCAGGAGCAAATGTTCGACTTGCTTGGTTTCACACCAGAAGAAGCACAAAGTCAATTTGGCTTCCTCTTGGACGCCTTAGACTACGGCTTCCCGCCACACGGTGGTTTGGCGCTCGGTCTAGACCGTTTGGTTATGCTTTTAGCCAAAGAGCCAAACATCCGGGAAGTCATTGCCTTTCCTAAGAATGGTCGTGGGGTGGATACCTTTATCCAGGCTCCAAGTGATGTTGCGAGTGCTCAATTACAAGAGTTACATCTCCAAGTAGAGGCAGAATAAGCATAAAAATGCCCTGACAGAATGTTCTGTCAGGGCATTTTGCCTTAGTTTTCATGCTTGTGTAGGTCTAGCATCTTGAGGATAATGGCAGCAGATTCTTCAATGCTACGTTGGGAAACGTCTAGGGTTTGGCAACCAATGCGTTTATAAACTTCTTGGGCAAAGTCAAATTCTTCCTGAATGCGATCGAAGGAGGCGTACTTAGTTGGACTGGTGATGCCATATTCCCGCATACGGGCATCCCGGTGTTGGTTAATAACTTCTACACGGTTAGTTAGCCCGACAATCTTGTTAGGGTCTAACTTGAAGAGGATTTCGGGTAATTCGTTTTCTGGAATCAGTGGCAGGTTAGCTGCCTTGTAACCTAACATGGCCAGATACATGGAGAGGGGGGTCTTACCTGTACGGGAGACACCCAGTAGGATGATATCGGCTTCTTCGAAACCTTTGGGGTCCTTACCGTCATCAAAAGACATACAATATTCCATGGCCCGAATCTTGTCGAAGTAGCGGTCAGATAGCTCGTGTTGGGCCCCAATAATCTTGGTTGGTTTCATGTTAATCCGATAGCCAATTTCGTCTACAATGGGTTGAATGAGGTTATAGTAAGTCAGCTGGTGTTTATTGAAAAAGCGTTCAGCATAGGCTGCCATCTCGTTATTAATCATGGTCATAAAGATTAAACCATCATGGGCAGCTGCATCTTCTAGGGCAATATCCAAATCGTTTATATTTGAAATAAAGTTGTATTTGTGACATACTTTATGTGCTGACGGATATTGAACAAGGGATGACTGCGCAACCTTTTGAGCAGTTTCTCCAATCGCATCCGAAATAATAAAGTAGTGTAAAGTTGGACATGTGTCTTCCATGGTGAGTCGCCTCCAATTCTTAATCACTTACATCATAGCATATTTGAAGGGGGCTTGTATATGGTTGATCATCACCATCATGATTGCCATGGGCATCATCACTGTCAGTCGCATGACCATCAAGAGACTGAAGACATGTCAGTTGATGAAATTGTACAACGTGGCATGGCACAGTTAAAAGAAGCTGGCTATAAAATGACCAAGAAGCGTCAGGAGATTCTGCGTTTATTTGCAGAAAATCAACGCTATCTAAGCGCCAAGTATATTCATCAACAATTAGCCAAAGACTATCCGACGATGAGCTATAATACGACTTATCGCAATATTTATGATTTTGTAGACGAAGGCCTCTTAGAAGCCACGGAGTACAATGGTGAGCAAATGTTCCGTATTAACTGCTGGAACTGCGACCATGGACACCACCATCATCATTTTATCTGCACAGTGTGTGGCCGGACCATCCCATTGGATGCATGTCCTATGGACCAGGTTAAGACAGACCTATCGCAAGTTGAAATCGAATGGCATCGTTTTGATGTCTTTGGTAAGTGTGCGCAATGCAAAGGTAAATCATGAAAATTATGGTAATAAAACCTTAAAAAATGAAAAAAGCCTATTGAAAAATAGGTAAGAAGTAGGCTATAATAGACAAGGAATCTTATTTAGATGCTTTATCTAGGAAAGGTTACTAAAAGCTCGGAGGGAGGGAAACCCATGTCTAAAACAGTCGTTCGTGAAAACGAATCTCTAGATGACGCTCTTCGTCGCTTTAAGCGTAACGTTTCTAAAACAGGTACTTTAAGAGAGGCACGTAAACGTGAGTTTTACGAAAAACCATCTGTACGTCGTAAGAAGAAATCAGAAGCAGCTCGTAAACGTAAGTTTTAATAACATTACGCTAGCTTATAAATAGCGATACATAGCGATTTAAAACACCCGGTGGCCAAGGTCATTGGGTGTTTTACTTTACTTGCAAATTTGCCCTGAAAAGGGGATAATAAAAACATCATTAGGACAAGGTGGGATGACCATGAATCAACATGTAGCTGATTTTTGCCAACGGTATTTTACAGACCGTCGTGGTAGTAACTGTAAGAAATGGGACTTAAGTCAGGAACTTTTCGGAGCACCAGATTTACTGGGGATGTGGATTGCCGATATGGAATTTAAGGTGCCTGAGGAAGTCCAAAAGGTTTTACATGAGCGGGTAGACCATGGTGTCTTTGGTTATTCCTATCCTTGCCCTGAATACTATCAAGCCTATATCAAGTGGCAGCAAGAAAGAGCTGGCGTACAGATTGAGTCTGACTGGGTTCGTTTTTCACCTGGGGTGGTCAGTAGCTTCTATTGGTTGGTTCAAATCTTGACCCAACCGGGTCAAGGGGTCATGATTATGACGCCTGTTTATCCACCCTTCCACGGCGCTGTTAAAGACACGGGCCGTAAATTAGTGGATTATCAGTTACAATTGCGAAATAACCGCTATGAAATTGACTTCGATGCCTTGGAGAAGCAAATTGTAGCGGAAGAGGTCAAGTTACTCATTCACTGTTCACCGCACAATCCAACAGGCCGTCTCTGGAGTCTAGAAGAGTTGGAGCAGCTCCTAGCCATTTGCCGTCGCCATCAAGTCTATCTGATTTCTGACGAAATCCATCAAGACTTTGTAGCGGCAGGCAATCACTTTGTTTCTGCCTTGGATGACCGCTTAAGCGTCTATCGTGACCTAGTCATTGTTTTAAACTCACCATCTAAGACCTTTAACTTAGCAGGTTTGCTTAATTCGCATGTGGTCATTCCAGATGAAAAATTAGGACAAGCATACGACCGAGGCGTGGCACCTTATCATCAAGCCAGCCACTCCCTGATGGGATTATTAGCTACACAAGCTGCCTATGAATCAGGTAGCCAGTGGTTAGAAGGTCTTAATGCAACAGTAGACTACAATGATGACTACTTACGCCGAACCCTATTAGCTGCCTTCCCGGATTTGGTCATACCTGACCGTCAAGCTACCTATGTGACCTTTATTGATTTTGGGGCCTATTTGCCAGCAAGTCAGATTAAGGATTTCATGATTCATGAAGCGGGGCTGGCAGTTAACTTTGGGGTGACCTTTGGCCGTCAAACTGCCACTTTCGTTCGTCTCAATTGCGCCACCCATCCAGATTTTGTGGCGGAGGCTGCAGACCGCATCATTTCAGCTTTGAATAAGCGATTAAATCAAGAGTAAAGGAGTTTACTTATGTCTATCCAACGTATTATTTCAGATAAGTTACCCAAAGCAGTAGGACCTTATTCACATGCTAGCTATGTCAAGGGCTGGCTCTATGCCTCAGGCCAATTGCCAATCGATCCTGTGTCTGGTAATATGCCAGCTACTATCGGAGATCAAACCCATCAAGTCTTTGCCAACCTTAAAGCCTTATTAGCTGAAAAGGGCATGACCTTTGACCATGTGGTTAAGACGACTGTTTTCCTCAATGACATTGCCGACTTTGCAACAGTCAATGGGGTCTATGGCCAATACTTTAGCCAAGACCACTATCCAGCTCGATCAGCCTTTCAAGTGGGGAAACTTCCGCTCAATGCTGGTATTGAAATCGAATTGGTAGCCTATAAGGAGGAAGTCTAATGACTTTAACAGAACGGATTAATCAAGATATTAAAACTGCCATGAAGGCCAAGGACAAAGATAGCCTTAAGGTCTTGCGCATGCTGAAAGCTGCTCTCCAGAAAGAGGCGCTAGAACAGCCTGAGCCACTTAGTCAAGACCAAGAGATTACCATTATTTCTCGGGAACTCAAGCAACGTCGTGATTCCCTGGCTGAATTTAAGAAAGCGGATCGCGAGGATTTGGTGTCTGCTACCCAGGACGAAATTGTTATTGTCCAAAAATACTTGCCAGAACAGCTAAGCCCTGAGGCTTTAGAGGCCAAGATTCGTGAGATTATGGCGCAAGTTGGAGCTACTAGCAAGGCAGACTTCGGCAAGGTCATGGGATTAGCTGCTAGCAGCCTTAAGGGCCAAGCAGAAGGTAAAGCCATTAATGAGACTGTTAAACGTCTCTTAGGCTAAGTTTTAGTTAACAGGAGCTGTGCTCCTGTTTTTTTGTTTTAAGGCGCAAAAATGTCACAAATCATGACTTTTAGTCCAAGACAAGGTATAATAGAATCAGCCTAGTGTGTCCACTAGTATCTAGCCTGACGTCGTCTGAGACGTGAAGAAGAGAGGGATTGCTTATGACGGAACAACACCCATATAGTCAGACATTAATTATTTCCAATCCGGATTGGCTTTTAGCCATTTTGGGCAATCAAGATCACCATATACAATTACTTGAAGAACACTTTGAAGTGCTTATCACGACGCGTGGTGAGCAACTAACTATTACTGGTCGTCAAGCAGCTGTTGAGTTGACACTAGAGGTTGTTAACCAATTAGTGCAATTGCTAGAACGCCATATTACACCGCACACCATGGATATTGTGACGGCGATTAAGATGGCCCAGAATAATACCTTGGATTACTTCCTCAATCTCTATGAGGAAGTCATTGGTCGAGCAGCAGATGGTCGGGCCATCCGGGTCAAGAACTTTGGTCAGTTACAATATACACGCGCTATTGCCAAACAGGACGTGGTTTTCGGCATTGGGCCTGCGGGGACAGGGAAGACCTTCTTGGCCGTGGTGCTAGCGGTTCAAGCCTTGAAGGAAGGGCGAGTGAAGAAGATTATCTTAACGCGGCCAGCAGTAGAAGCAGGGGAGAGCCTGGGCTTCTTGCCAGGTGACCTTAAGGAAAAGGTGGACCCATATTTGCGTCCAGTCTATGATGCGCTCTATACGATCTATGGGGCAGAACAAACCAACCGCCTGATGGAACGTGGCGTCATTGAGATTGCTCCTCTGGCTTATATGAGGGGCCGTACCTTGGATGATGCCTTTGTTATCTTAGATGAGGCTCAAAATACCACCATTGCCCAAATGAAAATGTTCCTCACCCGTTTAGGCTTCGGCTCTAAGATGATTATTAATGGGGATAGAACGCAAATCGACTTGCCAAAAGGGGTAAAATCAGGTTTGGTTGATGCTCAAAGTAAGCTTAAGGGAATTGACCGCATCCAATTTGTGACCTTTGATGCCTTCGATGTGGTGCGTCACCCTGTAGTGGCAGATATTATCAAAGCTTACAGTCGCAAGTTGCCCGATGAGAACATGGGCGAAGTGTAGGTGATAGGAATGAATCGACGTTTAGAGCGTCTGCAAGCTAAAATGGGCTTGAGTTATCAAATCCTAGTGGGCCTAGTTCTGGCACTTTGGCTCTTGCTTTTGGGCTATTCCAGTGTTCAACCTAGAACCTATAATTTTGCCCTTAACCGAGTAGCTGATATTACCGTTCGGGCTCCTAAAACAGTAGAAGATACTGAACGTACAGAAGAATTACGCCAACATGCACGCAGTCGTGTTTCCGATGTTCGACTTTACTCACCCGAAGTTAAAAACCAACAGGTTGATTTGTTGAATCAGTATTTTTCATTTGTCAAAGGCGTAAGGCAGAAGGATTATCGTGCCAGCGACCTTGAGTCGGCTGCCCGCGCTCAAGGCTGGTCTGATAATGACCTTGAGACCCTTAAGGCATCCTTTACTAGCAACAGTCAACGTCTCTATTGGACTCAATTAACGGAGGCAGAGCGACTCTTGCTCTATAATCAAAGTTTAAAACAAGGGTCAGTTGCCCTCATGAGTTTGAATGAATCCTTACCAGATAACGCCCGTAATCTCTGGCTATCACTCGATGACAAGCAGTTTGAAACTATGTCGACTTATATGGTTGATTTGCTGAGTCAAACCTTAAGTCAGGAAATTGAGCCTGCTAATACTGCGGCTAACCTAAGCAAGCTACGGGCTAGCCTTCGGGAAGCAGGGCAATATAGTCAGTATCAGTCGGCCCTGGTAGACTTCATTCAACCATTTATTGTACCAACCCTGGTTTATAACCAAGAAGAAACTAACCGCTTGAAAGAAGAAGCGGCGGCTGCCGTTCAGCCAGCTTATATTCTTCAAGGTCAAATTATTGTCCAAGAAGGGCATGTCATTGATTCGACTGTCTTGCGTCAACTCAAGCTTTTTGGTTACTTGGATGCCAGTGTAGGGCGCTATAATGCTTATATCTTCTACGCCTTGATTATTGCGCATTTCCTCTTGCTCTTAGGATTGAATACCGAAGGCTTCCGTTTCAAGCAAGCACCAAGTGCCAAGCGTCAAATGGCTATGACCATCTATGCGCTAGCCTTTGGGGGGCTATTCGCCGTCTTGAAGGCTCTCGAAGTACTTCAAGTAGGGGGCTTTGCCTGGGCAACGCTCTTGTTACCAATTAGTTTGTGGCCACTGCTTGTAGTACCCAAAACCAGTATGCGAGATGGCTTAATTGGCTTGGTATCTTTCAATGTGATGGCACTTTTCGTCTTGAGTGATGTCTTTAATATTTTGGAAAGTCTCATGCCTCTGGTCTTTTATTGTTTTACTGGTTTAATCGGTATGATTTTGGTAAATGCCAAGGTTTGGTTAGGGCGTAAACGACGTTTTGTTCCTGCTTATATTGGTCTACAGTTATTGACCATTCTGCCTCTATTACTGGGCTTTAACATGGATTTAACAACCTTCCAAGGTCGACGTATGGCAGGGCTAATGCTGGCTAATATCCTGATGACGGTCATTTTTTACTTGTCCTTGTCTCCTTACTGGGAGCGCATCTTTAACCCAAGCGCAGAATTAAGCCTACAGCAACTAGCCAACCTTAATCATCCTTTGCTTAAGGACTTGATTGAGAAGGCACCAGGTACCTACCACCACAGCATGATGGTAGCTAACCTTAGTGCCAATGCGGTTGAAGCCATTGGCGGAGATTCCCTGCTAACGCGGGTCGCTAGCTATTACCATGATGTTGGGAAGACACTGCATCCACTCTTTTTCGTTGAGAATTTGCCTGCAGGCGTTGAAAATCCACATAAAATGATTAAGCCAATTGAAAGTGCCCAGATTATCACAGGTCACGTGACCGCTGGTGTAAAAATTATGGAGGCTCATGATTTGCCTACTTCCATTCAGGATATTTGTTGGCAACACCATGGGACTACACTGGTAAAATACTTCTACTATCAGGCCCAACAGGAAGGGCATCCTGTCAATCAGGCAGATTTTCGATATCCTGGTCCTAAGCCACGGACTAAGGAAGCTGCTGTCATCATGATTTCTGATTCGGTTGAGGCTGCTAGCCGGACCCTTAAGGAGTATAGTCAAGCAAGCATAGAAGGACTTGTAGGTGGTATTATCCAAGGTAAAGTGGCGGATGACCAGTTTTCTGACTGTGACTTAACCGTTAATGAATTAAAAATCGTACAAGCCTCTCTAATTCGTGGAGTCGCAAGTATGTATCACACCCGTATAGAATATCCTAAGTAGGCCATTTAGGATTAGAAAGGACATTTATGTTAGTTGATATTATTGATGACCAAGCCTACCTGGCATCTGGTCAAGAAAAATTGCTTCATGAAGTCATTGAAGCAGCTGCAAAGTATCTGAACTTGCCTGAGGGAATTGAATTAGATCTTTCCATCGTGTCTAATGAAGAAATCCAAGTGCTTAACCGAGACTACCGTGGTTTGGACAAACCGACGGATGTTTTGAGCTTCGCCTTGACCGAAGTAACCAGTGAGTTTGATGTGGACTTTGCTCATTTAGACCTTACTGAGGAAGCGGAAGAGACAGAAGATTTAGAGGATACAGAGTTTGAGGATGAAGAAGCTATACCTCAACACTTGGGAGATATCATCATTTCCTACCCTCGTGCCCAAGAACAGGCTCAGGACTATGGTCACAGTCTAGACCGTGAACTGGCTTTTCTAGCAGTTCATGGCTTCCTTCATCTCAATGGTTATGACCACCAGACAGAAGAAGAAGCGCAGGAAATGTTTAGAATCCAAGAAGAGGTGTTGACGACTTATGGTCTCACGCGATAAACAGCCCTACAAGCATCATGCCAATCCAAGTATCTTGGCTTCCTTCCGGGCTTCATTGTCCGGTTTGGGCTATGCCTTAGCTAATGAGCGTAACCTCAAGGTTCACGCGGGGGTGACCGTCTTGGTTTTAATCATAGTGGGCTTGCTAGGCGTCAATGCCATTGAGGCAAGTCTCTTGCTACTTGTGACAGGATTGGTTTGGTGCATGGAACTGGTCAATAGCGCCGTGGAGGCCACAGTTGACTTGGTAGTTGGAGAACAATTACATCCCTTGGCCAAGGTTGCCAAGGATGTAGCAGCAGCTGCAGTTGTTGTGGCGGCTTTGGTGGCAGTAGGAGTGGGATTCCTGGTTCTAGGCCCTAAAGTCTGGCATGTGCTAGCCATTCTGTTGGGTCTTGCTTAAGTCTTAGAGAAAGAGAGCGTGAAACGTGAGTAATCAAGCATTTAAATCTGGTTTCGTAGCCATTATAGGACGCCCTAATGTTGGTAAATCAACCTTACTTAATCGTTTTGTAGGGCAGAAGATTGCTATTATGTCTGATAAAGCCCAGACCACACGAAATCGAATCCAAGGGGTCTTGACCAATGACCAAGCCCAAATTGTTTTTATTGATACACCGGGTATTCATAAGCCGAAACATGCCTTGGGTGACTTCATGGTTAATACGGCTTATAGCGCCCTCAAAGGGGTAGATGCCGTCTTATTTGTGGTCAATGCTGCAGAAAAGATGGGGCCCGGCGATCGTTTGATTATGGAACGTATCCAGAATGTTAAGGTACCTGTCTTTTTAGTCATTAATAAGATTGACTTAGTTAAACCGGATGATCTTTTGCCTATTATTGAAGGCTACCAAGAAGTCAGAGGTTTTGACCAAGTCTTTCCGATTTCGGCTACGCAAGGTAACAATGTGCCGGAATTGGTGGCTAAGTTGCAAGAAGCACTTCCGGAAGGACCTAAGTACTATCCAGATAGTCAAATTATGGACCATCCCGAATATTTTGTAGTGGCCGAATTCATCCGTGAAAAAATCTTACTCCTGACGCAGGAAGAGATTCCCCATTCCGTTGCCGTTCAAGTGCAAAGTATGCAGCGCAATGAGAATGGCAAGATTGAAGTTCAAGCTTCCATTATTGTGGAACGCAAGAGCCAGAAGGGGATTATCATTGGGGCTGGAGGTCAAATGATTAAGAAAATCGGCCAACTTGCTCGGCGTGATATTGAGCAATTACTGGATGACAAGGTTTATTTAGATTTGTGGGTCAAGGTTCAAAAGAATTGGCGCGATCGTCAAACCAATCTCAGTGACTTTGGCTATCGTCCAGATAACTACTAAGAGATGGTGATAGAAGGGAGCAGGGGGCATGAATGAACGATTTGAGGGCATTGTCCTCTTCAAGCGTCCTCACCGCGAACATGATGGCTTGGTCAAGATTTTTACCCAAGAATTTGGGACTAAGATGTTCTTTGTGCGCGGTCTTTATCGGGGCCATCATCGGCTGACAAGCGCCTGCCTTCCTATGACCCATCATGCCTATATTGGTGATATTCAAGACGACGGCCTCTCTTTTCTAAAGGAAAGCCAGTCAATCCAACTTTTCCAAAGATTGCAGGCTGATATCTTACTTCAGGCCTATGGCATCTATGTCTTACAACTCCTGGATGCTGCTCTAGAGGATAATCAAGCTAACCCTAAGCTCTATCAGCTTCTATTACAAGTGCTTGAAGCCTTAAATCAAGGCTTAGCTCCTCAAGTCATTGTGGCTTATCTAGAAATTCATCTCTTGCCAGTCTTTGGCATTCATATTCAATGGGCTTCTTGTGCAGCTTGCCAGGTCAGTGATCGCCCCTTAAGATTTAGTCTCAAGCGTCAATCCGTCTTGTGTGACCGCCATGCCTCTTTGGATATTCATTGCCTACCAGTTTCTAGTCGAGCAGTGCACCTAGCCCGACGTCTGTCCCAAGTGGATTTAAAACAAATCCAAAACATTAACTTAAGTGATCAGACTCTTAAGGACCTGCGACTGCTCATGGATGCTATCTATCAAGAATATGTCGGTATTCGTCTCAAGAGTAAGTCCTATTTGGATCAGATTACGCAATTAGACTGGTCAAGTACTTAGTTTAAGCTTTTTCGTCGCTTAATTGGTGATGAATAGCTAACAACTTACTGACATGCTAGACTATTGGCTAAGCCCTAAAAGATTAAGAATTTGGAAATCAGGTGAATAATTCGCCTTTTCGTGGTAAAATAGGTGGAGACAAATTTCAATTAGCAAAATAGCTATGGGAGGTTCCATGAAAAACATCAAAACCAATGCCCTCGCGAATTTCTTAGTGCGATTTGCGAACGTGGTGGTGCCTGTCCTCACAGGAACCTATATTAACCGGGTCTTTCAAAACTCGGTAGAATATAACTACTTTAATGCTGGCGACACGCTGATGAACATTTTCTTACCATTTGCCTCTTTAGGGGTTTATTATTTTGGTGTCCGGCAAATAAGTAAGGTTAAGCATGACCGAGATCAGGTCAATTACTTCTTCTCGAGCCTGTTCTACATTACGGTTATTTCATCCATCCTAACGACGCTATTCTATGTGGGCTATGTCTATGCGACTGTTCACCAGAAGAGTCAGTTGGCAATTTACTTAGTTTTGGGAAGTCAGATTCTATCTAGCTTCCTCTATATTGAGTGGATGGTGGAGGCCTTCGAGAATTATCGCTTTATCTTAATTAAGACCATCATCTTGCGCATTATTATGATTGTGGCGCTCTTTGGCTTTGTTAAAACGGCCGAGGATATTATCATTTATGCAATGGTCATGTCTGGCGCTCAAATTCTCAACTATCTCTTCGGTTTTGTCTGGATTAAGCGTCAAGTCAAGCTAGTCAAGGTCAAGGTTAAAGATATGCTGTCCATGATTCTGCCTTTGATTAGTTTGCTACTTATGTCCAGTGCAGTGACCCTTTATACGGCTTTGGATAAGCTGTTCCTATCCTATACAGATTCAGAGGATGCCGTCAGCCTTTATAGCCAAGGCCAAAAAATTTCAACTATGATTGCGACTCTAATTAGTAGTCCGATTTCGGTGAGTATTCCACGTTTGGGATACTATCTTGGCCAGAATAACCGCGAAGCCTATGACAACCTAGTCTACAAAGGGGCACGTCTCTTTGCCTTCTTGATTGCGCCAATTAGTTTAGGGCTCTTCATAACAGGCAATTATGCTGTCTTGCTTTATGGTGGGGGAGCCTATATGGGAGCCGCGACTGTAACAGCCATCTTTGGGATTCGGAGTATTACTTGGTCTATTGAGACCCTTTTCGCTAATCAGATTATCTTCATTCATGGCTATGAACGGAGTTTGACCCTTTATTATTTCGCCTGTGGCTTACTCAACCTAGCTTTCAAGTTCCTACTCCTTAATATGCATTTCTCATCTTCAGAAATCTATATCTTAACCACTTGGTTGTCAGAAGGAGTCCTAATTGCCCTCGAAATCTACTTTATCAAACGCCATGGCTTAATTAAGTTAAAACCTGTGATTGGCAGTTTCTTACGCTATGGGCTGATTGCTGCAGGGTTTATCCCAATCAGCATAGTGGTTAACGCACTATCTCCAGTGCGAATGACACATTTAAACTTAGCTGTCTTAGTAAATCTTGCCATTTTAATGACCCTATGTGGTCTATACTACCTCGCGGCCCTCTGGTTACTTAAAGATCCTGTGCTGACCGGTATGGTAGAAGCAGTTGGCAATAAATTAAGAAGAAGGGGATAGACCATGTCAGACTTAATTACGGTTGTAGTTCCTGTCTACAATGTGGAATCATATCTGGAGCGGTGTGTGACCAGCATTCGCAAGCAAAGTCATACTAACCTTGAAATCTTGCTAGTCAATGATGGCTCTACTGATAAGAGTTTAGAAATCTGTCAGCGTTTAGAGCAAGAAGATCAACGTATTCGCCTGATTTCGCAGGCTAATGGTGGTTTATCGGCTGCAAGAAATACGGGCATTGCTCAAGCAAAAGGGCAGTACATTGCCTTTATTGATAGTGATGATGTTATTTCTTTGGATATGATGAAGACTCTTTATCAAGAGATGGTCTCTGCCCAAGCAGACTTGGCCATGTGCTCACACTATGATATCTATGATGACCAGATTCCTAGTGGCACAGAAACAGAAGCACAGACTTGGGTCTATACAGCCAAAGAGGCGATTGGTCATGTGATGGCGGCTAAAGGCTTTACAGTCATGGCCCCAACTAAACTCTATAAGCGTTCACTCTTCGATGACTTAAAATTTGAGTTAGGGAAGATTGCTGAAGATGCCTTTATCATGATTCGCTTGTTAGCCAAGTGTCAGCGAGTGGTAGCGACGGATGCCAAGCTCTATTACTATATGCACCGTCCAAATAGCATTACCACCCAGAAATTCTCACACAAGTACCTCAATGTGATTGAGGCTTATCAACAAAACTATGAAATTATTAAACGGGACTACCCAGATTTGTTGCCAGTAGCTATGACACGGCTCTATTGGGCGCATTTCTATGTCTATGATCGTTTGTTGCTAGATTCAGACTATCAAGATGACAGTCTTAAAAAACGCCTACGGTCTTATCTAACAGACCACTTTTGGCAGATTATGCGTGATCCGCTTTTCACCAAGGGGCGTAAACTTAGTATGCTTGCTTTACAGATTAGTCCTGCTCTCTATAAGCAAATCATTAGTAAGAAATACAAAAAGGAGTTGCATGGATAAATGATACGATTTGATTGGATTGAGAAACATTACTACCAAATCAATACTTGCTTTTTATTAGCGTTGATTATGTATTGTATGGCGGGGCTTATTGTTCCCTTACAATTTCTCAGTGCCCATCCTTTAGTATATGGTACCATCACCTTAATGGGGTGCTTATTAGGGCTCTATAACTTATTATCCAAGAAGGTTCATCTCAAACTCAGTTTACTACCTTGGCTAGTTGCTTTCTTCCTCTTGAATATTGTGACAAGTCTCTTGGTGGTTAACTTTGGTTATATGGCAAACTTCAAGAATATGGTCATATTCTTCCTTTACTTCTTTGCCATTTACCCAATCTTTATTAATTTGGGTCAAGGACAAGCTAAGCGTTTGCTGAGTAACATGTTCTGGTTAGTTGTCATCGTGAATACTATCGGTGATTTGATTTCCATTGGCCAATTCGTTGCCTTGATTGGTTATCACGTCAGCGACTATAAAGGTTTAATTATTCGTCAAGGTTTTATTGAGTCCCGTTTATTTGGGATTTTGGCTAGCCCTAACTACTTGGCCATTATATCGCTATTAGTAGTCCTCTTCCTCTTAAGTCAATGGCGTAAGAGTCAGGTGACTTGGATGAAAGTGGCAATCGTCTCGTCTATTGTTATTAACTTCGTTTACATAGTCTTATCAGGTTCTAGAACAGCCTTATTATGCTTGCTTGCTGCTACCCTAATCTACAGCATGGTCAACATTTCTGGCTGGCAATTAAAGAAACGTTTCTTAACTATCTGTGTGGTCTTTGCTGCTATTGGTGTAGGTGTCTACAGTGTTAACACAGTAGGGGAGTTTTACCTACAACAATCAGGTGGTGTCCACATCCTCAACGATGAAGCCAGCGTGACAGGTAATCAAAAGGTTATCACTGGTGAAGGGACTTTAAAACGGTCAGATACTGAAGAAACTAATATCTCTAACAACCGTTTCGATATTTGGAAGTCAACCTTGGCTCTAGTTCCTTACCGTCCAATCTTAGGTTTTTCTTCAGGTAACTGGCACAGTGTAGCTAAGTCTTATGATGCCAATAGTTATGTGGTTAAGCAGCACTATCTCACTCATAATGGTTATATTGAAGTCCTATTCTACAATGGTATCTTAGGCTTTATCACTTTAGGATTCTTTATCTTGGCGTCTACCAAGCGACTCTTGGTCAAATGGTGGGCCCTCAACAAGAAAGGCGTTAGCCGCCAGGATTTAGATATGATTCTAGCTATGATGGCAGTTATCTTTACTTCTAACTTGTTCTTGAGTTCGACCTTATACGGGATTTCCTTCTTAGGGGTCATTTTATTCGCTATCTTGGGCTATTACGAAGCTGTTATAGCGAAGGATTATGCCGGTTATCGTCAGTTGAATGATCAAGAAGTTCGACAAGTTGAACTTGAAATCATGGACTATATCCATGCCATCTGCCAACGTGAGCAAATCCAATATAGCTTGGCTTATGGTACTTTACTGGGAGCTGTTCGCCATCAAGGCTTCATTCCATGGGATGATGATATGGATATTGCCTTAGTTCGTTCTGAGTATGAGCGTCTCTATCAAGCCATTAAGGCAGACCGCCATCCAGTTTACCAGGTGACGGGCTTCCAAGATGCTTGGCATTATCCTTTCCCATTTTGTCGTGTGGTCGATAAACGTACTTTCTACGAAAATAATACTTTGGCATGGCCAAGTAAATTAGGCATTTGTGTGGATGTCTTTCCCTTTGACCATGCTAAGGGAGATCAAGCAAAAATGGACCGCCTAGATCAGTTGCGGCAACTTTCGGCCTATTCTTGGAATGGCATTCGTAACGAAGAGGGAGGCTTAGGTAACCTTATTCGCTATGCCGTGAATTTCTTCTTCCGTCTCTTGCCACCTCGTATTTGGAACCAAAAAATGGACCAATTAGCACAGAAGGGGAGCGACTCTAATCGCCTTGATTACTTGATGGAGAAGAAACGTCGCGATACTAGTTTTGTTAAGATGTCACATGAACAGGTTCAAGAGGCTCAATTTGAAGATCGTCGCTATCAAATTCTGTCAGATTACGATCAAGTTCTGACGGCTATCTATGGAGCAGATTATATGCAATTGCCTGCAGAAGAAGACCGTGTTCAACACGCGCCATTTACTGCTTACAGGGAGGAAGCCTAAATGTCACTTATGCAATGGGCTAAACGGAGTTTGGCCAGTCTCTTAGGTAAACACAAGGACAGCATTAAAAAATTGCCGATTATTAAGCAGTTAAATCAAAAGGCTAATAAAGAGTTAGATGAAGGGCGACAAGCTCTATTAAGGGCTAACTTCGACCGGATTTTAGAGATTGTCTATGATCAAGACCACTTAAACTTTGATTTATGGTTGGATTTTGGTAGTCTGCTAGGTTACTACCGTGAAGGTGGGCGCATTGAGCATGATATTGATATGGACTTTGCTCTCAAAGTCAGTGACTTAGAGGCCTTTGATGTCTATGAAGGTCATCTCTTAGCTAATGGATTCCGAAAACGCAAGGACTTTACCTATGAGGGGAAAGTCGTAGAACGGGCCTATGATTTTAATGGGCTTAACATTGACTTTATCTTCTATGAGGTTACAGAGACTCAATTTTCGAGTGTCACTATTGAGTTCAAGATTAATGCCATCGGCCAGCCAACTCGCTTGATGGCTTATCGTTATCAATTACCACTAATGGAGATTGTTTGGGCCAATATTGAAGAACATAAAGTAATGGTACCGCAAGATTGCCATCGCTATCTTTCCTTACTATATGGCGCAGATTTCATGGAACCTAACACTCACTATCATTGGCAAGCTAACCCGATTTATCAGCAAGTATCGTCTGAACCAGCTCAAGTTAAGCTCTTACCTTAAGCAAGAATAGAAAATCCCCGTCACTGAATTAATCAGTGACGGGGATTTTCTGCTATCTAGTGATTGCCGTTATTTTGATTCTGTTGTGTATTCTGCATCTGATGGTTAGAACCTTGATTGGTGGTTGGGTTATTGGTGTTGTTACCACTGACATCAATGCCTTCAGAATAATCACCGTTAGCATTCCAGAGTAAGAACTCGTGAATATTGTGCTTGGCTAGGGCATTAATTTGTGCCTGAACCTGTAAGGTGCCGTATTCTTGGTAGGTGCCTACTGGTTTGCTTGAGTCGGTAAAGTCTTGAATCCAAGGGCGACTGATTACCTTATTTTGGACGTTTTTAAGCACCTGTTCTTCCGAGAACATATACTCATCGACTAATTCATAAGGGTGTAAGTCAGGTAGCTCAATACCGAAGAAAGCTGTCCCCCAGTGAGAAGGATAAATCATACTTGAGATAACATCTAATTGCTCGGCCATTTTAGCGAAGTCTTGACCAATCCCGGTTGTTTCGGTTTGACCACTAGTAACGGCCGTAATACCGAAGACGTCGGCACCAACTTTAACACCATATGGCGCAAGTTGTTCTTTGGCGAGTTTCAAGAAGTCAGTAATAGCCGCAACCCGGTCTTCACCTTCAATCTTATTACCACTTGCGGAGACATAGTTGCTGTAGTTGCCTTTGTCGAAGCGTAAATCTTCAGCAAAGGTCTCAAATCCTTCTGGGAAGCGGACATAGTCATACTGAATTTCCTTGAAGCCCATCTTAGCGGCCGCAATAGAAACTTCGATATTGTATTTCCATACTTCTTCTAGGTAGGGGTTAATAAACTGAGAGCCATTGCCATCCGACCAGATACTTCCTGTCTCACGTGAGTGGAAGGAGAGTTCTGGGTGTTTATCCGACATCATGTTATCTTTGAAGGTAACAATACGGGCAATTGGATAAATCTGGTTAGCTTCTAAGGTCTTGAGAGCGGATTTTAAATCGGCCACTTGAACTATGTTTTCTTTAACCATGGCATTATCGGTTTCGATTTGGGTGACAATTTGACCATAGTCATCCTTGAAGTCGATAACAGCAGCATTAAGGCCGTTTCGTTTCATCATAGCAATGACATTCTGGAACTTGGTCTGGTCGGCGATAATCTCAGGTGAAAGATAGATGCCTTTTACGCCATTTTTAGGATAAGCAATATTTATCCCACTATCGTAGAATAAAGCCTTAGGTAAATTGGTTGGAGTCACGAGAATACGACCATCTTCAATCTTAATTCCCTCATAACGGTTGGTTTTGCCTTGACTCCGCCGATTATTGAAGTCGGCTATCTCATCTGCAGTGTACTTAGCCTGTACCTGAGGGAGAGTCTGATAGGTCGGTTGGGCGGGTTCTTGCTTCTGACATGCGGTCAGAATGAGCATCAAGAGCAGCAAGATAGCGCCTGGTTTGACTGATTTCATGCATTACCTCCTGAAGCTATTTTTTCTGTTCTTTCAATTTAACTAGTTCAACTTTAAGATTGACTAGATTAGCATTTAATTTCTCAAAATGGGGCAGAACCTTGTCTAGATTCATGAGATTTGTTGTAGAGAGTGTGTTAACGTTTTTTAAGACATCAAAGAAAGACTGGTAGTTAGATTCTGGATTAGCAATGGATTTGAATGATTGAGATTCCAGGGCTAAATTCGCCGCATAGTCCGTTACATAAGTAGCTAAATCCTGGTCTAGTTGATTAATGGCATTACTGATATCTTGGAATTTGTCAGTGGGAAGATTCTTATTATCAGTTCCCTGACTAAGTTCCTTGAGCATCTCTTGAAGGTGAGTACGCTTTTTATTGATATCATCAATTCTTGATTTTCGTTCTTGAATGTTTTTCTCAACTTGGCTATCATTTTTGTTGAAAAGCGCCAAATCATTTTGGCCTAAGTCTGTTTCAAAAGCTGCTTGTAAATTCTTTTCTTGTGTTTGAATTTCGGTTAAATCATTGAGAATGGCAATAGTATCCTCTTGAATTAGGCCTACAGCGCGATCTACGCGAGTTAAGGAATTGTCGCAAGCCACAAGAAAAAGGCAACTACAGAGCAAAATCAATAGATATTTGAATCGCTTCATAAAGACTCCTTTACTTTAGTTTTTAGGTGCCACCTAGGTGTTTTCTTCACCATTTTGAGGTATAATAGAACTTATACATCTTTATTATACCAAAAAGAAAACGCATTTAACAAGGAGAACGACATGTTAGTCGCATTGGTTACGATAGTTGGCCTTATAATTGCCGACCAGGGTCTGAAGTTTTGGGTTGTTTCAAACCTTGCGCTAGGATCCCAAATTAAGCTTATTCCTGGATTTTTCAGTTTAACCCACGTACAAAATAGGGGGGCATCTTGGGGCATCTTACCCGGAGCTCAAGGTCTCTTTATTGCTATTACAGTCTTAGCAGTTACTTTTTTCAGCTATAAAATTTATAAAAAACAAGCTAGCTCTTCCTGGGTCAATTTTGCCTATGGATGTCTAGTAGGCGGTGCATTAGGCAATCTGATTGATCGTCTTGTCAATGGCTATGTTGTTGATATGCTACAAACGGATTTTATCAGCTTCCCAATTTTCAATCTAGCGGATTCAGCCTTGACGATTGGTGTTATCATTTTACTTGTACTCGCAAAAGAGCAAGATTTGAGTTTATTTTAAAGAATGTCGCAAAGAAGGAGTTGCTTATGACAGCAGAGGAATTTCAATTAAAAGGGCAATCGGGACGTCTGGATAAGATTTTAACCGACTTAATGCCTGGCGAAAGCCGCTCAACTATTCAAAAGATTATCAAAGACGGCCTTGTTAGGGTAGATGGGCACCATCAAAAAGCCAACTTTAAACTAAAGGGAGATGAATGCCTCCTGGTTGAGCGTCGAAGCCTTATAGTAGAAGAAGACACCCTACCAGAACCTGAGGCAATGGATCTAAATATTGTATATGAAGACGAGGATATCCTGGTCATTAATAAACCAGCAGGATTAGTCGTGCATCCTTCGAAAGGCCATCTACAGGGAACTCTGGTCAATGGCTTACTTCATTACTTGAACGGAAATCTGTCCAGCGGCTCGGATTTATACCGCCCTGGTATCGTACATCGGATTGATAAGGACACTTCTGGCCTCTTAGTAGTAGCTAAACATAATGCCGCTCACCAAGCCCTAGCAGACCAACTAGTCAATCATGATATGCGTCGCTCATATAGGGCACTCGTGCATGGCCACGTCAAAGCTCCGCAAGGTACTATTGAAGCCCCACTGCAACGAGATCCAGCAAATCGCTTGCGTTGGACGGTTGCTAAAGACGGGAAATATGCTTTAACTCGTTTTCAAGTCTTAGAAAGTTATGAGAATGCTACTTTATTAGACTTGGAGCTAGAGACCGGTCGGACTCACCAGATTCGTGTCCACCTAGAGTTTATTGGACATCCACTAGTTGGTGACCCAGTATATCGCAAGGGGCTGGACCATGTCAAAGGGTCACTCGTCCATGATATGTCTGGCCAACTACTCCATGCCTATGCACTTAAATTACAACATCCTAGAACAGGTGAGTGGTTAGAATTTAAGGCGCCACTGCCAGGTCATTTTGAGCAAGTTTTAAGTCAGTTAGCTTGAATTTATGACCAACGTTTCCACAGAAAGGTCGGGTATTCATGAATCCAAATGATAAAATCTTGGATAAAATCCGTAATTTGCTTGAGCTAGCAGAGGACGGTAACCAGGATGAGGAGAGCCAGACAGCTCTCTTGATGGCACAAAAACTCATGCTTAAGCATAAAATATCTCAGCATGAGCTAGATGCGGCCACTAGTCTAGATGTCATTGTCACACGTTCCTTATCTGTCTACAAAACCCTCTTTTGGTGGGAGAAGCTATTGGCACGAACTATTGCAGATAATTTTCGCATTATGCTCTATGTGCAGAGCACGCGATTGCCTCATCAATCAAAAACTCAGCGCAAGATCGTCTATATGGGATATCAGTCAGACGTGGATTTAGCCTATCATGTCTTTCAACTAGCGACTAAGGCCATGAAGTATCATGCTGGACAACACCTTAAATTAGTTAGCCAAGATTTGACCTCCTCCCAGAAGCAAAGCCAACGTCGAGCCTATTATCAAGGTTTTATGGATGGCTTAGCAGCAAAATATGAGCGTCAGCGTCAAGTTATGGTAGCGGAAGAAGCGGGCTATTCCTTGGTAATTCAAGTTCCTGAAGAGGTAAGAGAGGCTTTCCGCGCTCAGGTTCAGGGGCATATTGTCTTTAAGCAACCTCATGTCACTGAAGAGGGCTTGGCCTATGAGAGTGGCTATCAACAAGCTAAATCAATGAGTCTTGAGGCTGCTCAGCTAGATTGCGGAGATAATTAGAATTTAATATCAAAAACGTTTGCAAAGAAAAGTAGTTAATCTGTGAGTTAACTACTTTTTTTGTGCTTTTAAGATCTCAATCAAACCAATATATTTGTACGAAAAATTTAACTGCAAAACTGGTTGCGCTTGCAAAAAATATTAAAAGTTAAATTTTGATGTATCTATTTCATGCTAGGTTATAAAGCCTAGATAACTTTAAAGCGGATTAATGAATGTCATTTTATATAGACAAGTTAATATCAATAACTTTTCTATATAATCGCAATGTTCGTATTTTTGTGTTGATTATATAACTATACATCTATAAATATGTATATTTGGGTGTATCAACCTCTATATATAGATGGTGATACGAATATTAGAAACAATATGTGGCATTAATTAACGTTTTTCGATTTACAGAACGTAACCTTTTTGTTATAATGTCAGTGACTGGTTATATAAATGAAATAGTTTTTCTAGTGCAATTGTCATAAGACTGTCTCAATGTCTTGATGTATTAATATCTCAGTCGTGTCCTATCACTCATATTTACGAATATAGGGGGTTGGTGAAATGAAAAATATCAAGTGTAAGTGATAGGTAGGGACGAAAGGTAGTAAATAAACTATCATTTATAAAGATAGATTGGAAGTCTGTATAAGAAAGTAATTTATTAAGAATAGGACTATTGGTTAATTAGCAAATATAAGAAACCTAGACTTAACTAGTCGAACGAATAGCGATTAAGGATTTGGCTACTCATTCTGATTGAAGCAGGGCTTTGCCCCACAAGGGCCGTTGTCATAGAGTGTTCTGTTGCCGTGAGGATGACTTAATCAAGAGGAGGAAAATATATGAAGGAAAATGTTAAATGGGCAAAACTGTTTGCCATCTTAATGCTCATCTTCAGTGTTTTATCAGGCCCGTTAGAGGCTTTTGCTCAGGATGTCAGTAGCGCATCCGATGTCGAGGAGCTTGTCTCTTCGTCTGTAAATTCGTCGTCAAATGATGATGCAAATGAAAATGCTTCATCAGAATCTGAAGAGGAAACAAGCTTCCCCCAAGCACAAGCGCTTAATACTAATATCAACGGCACACCTAAAGCCTTACACAATGCAGTTAGAAGTGCCATTGTTTGGGACTATAACAATGCTCGTGAAGCAACTAAGGATGAAGACGGTAACTACGTTTTAAGAGAAGGGTCGCTCTTTGGTTTTGAAATGCAGTTTGACCTAGCAGACTATGATTATAACTTGAACAATGGGGATTACTTTGAATATGAAATTCCAGCACCTCTAACAGTTCTAGCAGGGAGTTTTGACTTGATTGATGGTCCGACTGGCATTGCCGTTGGTGTTGCGGAAGTTACTTCTAACGGCCCTGGTCAAGGTGGTTCAGTTCATATCAGCATTCAAAACTTAGAAAAATACCTTGAAGCTAAAAAAGCGGATACTGCTTATGGTGTACGGGGAAGTTTCTTTGTACAGTTTAAATCTGATACAATTAAAACTCCAGTTACTATTCGCCTTAAAGATAAAGGTTCCGCTGCAGGCGTAAATATCGTGTTAAAAGTAGATCCGCGTGGCCCAGTCACTGACAACGGCCCTTACCTAAGCGGTGAGAACTTTAACAAGTTATGGGGGGTTATGATTGAAGATCCTTGGGAATCTGTTGCTCTGGGCACTACAGGTAATTATGTTCACCCTTGGCGTGTTCGTCTTAACGCAAGCCTAGGCAAATATAATAAATATGTTGTTTATGATGAAATTTCCCAGGGTAGTGGGGACATGCAGTTTATCCCTGAAAGCTTCCGTCTCTTGTCGGGTAAAAAGATTAATCAGAACTGGGGTTTAGATGATGGTTATGAATTAGAAGAAGGTAGTGACTACTCTATTAGCTTCAGTGATAACTACACTAAGTTCAAAATGACTATCTTCAACCCATCTGGTAAACCTTTCATTTTGGACTATAAAACAACCGCTCCTGGGGATGGGAGTACCGTTGGGAACGTGATTTCTGTTCAAGGTGATGATAAACCCCTCCCTAATAACGCAGTAAACAATAGCACGAAAGAGGAAGTTCGTCGTCGTAGCAGTTTGACGGAAGGCGGGGCTATTCAATTGAATGTTGCCTACCGTATTGTGATTAATAAGGTAGATGCTGAAACTAAGAAGCCTTTAGCGGGCGCTGTCTTTAAAGTAACTGACCCAGATGGGAATGAATTCCGCTTAGCGCCTACTGGCACGGATGGTTCAACCATTTCTGATAAAATTAAAGATACTTTAGCTGCAAAAGGAACCTTCAAAATTCAAGAAGAGACAGCTCCAGCAGGCTACGAGTTATCCAATGATGTGACTGAAGTAACCGTAACTGAAACAGGCGTAATCCGTACAATTGAGAACAAAAAACGTTCTACAGGGTTTAAGGCTACTAAGGTATGGGCAGGTGACCAAGATGCTTCTAAGCGTCCGTCTATCAAATTCCAACTTAAGCGTGATGGCGCTAACTATGGCGATGTTAAAGATGTGCCAAAAGCCGGTGGGGTCGTAACTTGGTCTAACTTACCATACTATCAAGATGGTAAGACCGATCCATCTGTCTACACGGTTGAAGAAACTGGCGTA
>NZ_KV822195.1:521707-522254 GCF_001815865.1 Abiotrophia sp. HMSC24B09 | reverse complement strand
AAGCAAGCGTCCGGCTGTTAAGTTCCAACTCAAACGTGATGGTGTTAACTATGGTGATGCCAAAGACGTACCTCAAGCAGGCGGGGAAGTAAGCTGGTCTAACTTGCCATACTACCAAGATGGTAAGACTGGCCCATCTGTTTACACAGTAGAAGAAACTGGCGTAGAAGGTACTGGCTATGAAGTAGCTTATAGCGATCAAACCGCAACAAGCGCTACTGTAACCAACACCTACCGCAGCACTGAATTTAAAGCGACTAAAGTATGGGCTGGCGACCAAGACGCTACTAAGCGTCCAGCAGCTAAGTTCCAACTTAAGCGTGATGGTGCTAACTATGGCGATGCCAAAGACGTACCTCAAGCAGGCGGGGAAGTAAGCTGGTCTAACTTGCCATATTACCAAGATGGCAAGAATGAGCCTTCTGTCTACACGGTTGAAGAAACTGGCGTAGAAGGTACTGGCTATGAAGTAGCTTATAGTGATCAGACCGCTACAAGTGCAACTGTAACCAACACTTACCGTAACACTGAATTTAAAGCGACCAAA
>NZ_KV822195.1:521376-521687 GCF_001815865.1 Abiotrophia sp. HMSC24B09 | reverse complement strand
CTTACCATACTACCAAGATGGTAAGACTGATCCATCTGTCTACACTGTTGAAGAAACTGGCATAGAAGGTACTGGCTATGAAGTAGCCTATAGCAATCAAACTGCAACAAGCGCTACTGTAACCAATACTTATCGTACTACCGAGTTCAAAGTAACCAAGGTATGGGCTGGCGATCAAGATGCAAGTAAGCGTCCGTCTGTCAAGTTCCAACTCAAACGTGATGGTGCTAACTATGGTGAAGCTAAGGATGTACCAAAAGAAGGCGGTTTAGTGACTTGGACTAACTTACCATACTACCAAGATGGTAAGA
>NZ_KV822195.1:497950-521356 GCF_001815865.1 Abiotrophia sp. HMSC24B09 | reverse complement strand
TGCTAACTATGGCGATGCCAAAGACGTACCACAAGCAGGCGGTGAAGTAACTTGGTCTAACTTACCATACTACCAAGATGGTAAGACTGAGGCTTCTGTTTACACTGTAGAAGAATTAACTGAAACACCAAATGGCTATGAAGTTACCTACACTTCTGATGCTAATGGTAGTGTGACTGTAACTAACACCTTCAAGACAACCGGTTTTGTTGCAAGTAAAGTTTGGAAAGGCGATAAAGATTCTTCAGTTCGCCCTCAAGCTCAATTCCAACTCTACCGTGATGGGGTAGCTTATGGCCAACCGCAAGCTGTTCCAACAGTTGATGGTCAAGTTGCTTGGACTAACTTACCTTACTACCAAGAAGGTAAGAATGAAGCAAGTGTCTACACTGTTCAAGAAGTACAAGCAGTGGATTCACCATATGCAGCGACCTATGCTGATCAAACAGCAAGCACTGTGACTGTAACTAACACACTTCAAAACAAAACAACCAACTTTACCGTTAACAAGCAATGGCGTGGGTTTGGTGCTGATATGAAGCGTCCAAATGCTAAGTTCCAATTAAAACGTGACGGCCAAGCTTATGGTGAACTTCGTGATGTGCCAAAAGAAGACGGTCAAGTTGTTTGGACTGATTTACCACTCTATCAAGATGGGACTACTACACCAAGTGTCTACACTGTTGATGAGTTAGATCCATCTAATGAAGGCGGATATGAATGGAAGGTTGAGGATCTTACTGCCACTTCAGCTAAGATTATTAACTATAACACTGCCAATGAGAAACCTCCAACCCCACCAACTCCTTCTGGTAAGCGTGAATTACCTAAGACTGGTGAACAAGATACAATTTTAACTGGCTTGGCTGGCTTAAGTCTCTTATTAGCAGCGACTTATGTCATCTCTCCAGTACGTCGTCGTAACTAAGTTAGTGCGACCAATAGACGCAAACCCTAAATGCGTAAAAACTCAGAGCTTGAGCTCTGAGTTTTTTTAGTTTGTGATTATAAAAAAGCTCCCCCAATTGAGGGAGAGACAAATACTTATAATTGGAAGAAATCAACCAAGTAACGGGCTAAGCCGTCTTGGTCGTTGGTGTAAGTCGTTATATCGTTAGCGATTGCCTTAAGAGGCTCAATGGCGTTTGCCATGGCTACACCATGGCCGGCATAAGCAATCATAGACAAATCATTGTGTTGGTCACCAAAGGCCATAATATGAGAGTTAGGAATATGGTAGAACTTTGCTAGTCGATCAATCCCATAGGCTTTGTTAACTCCTTTTTGGACAACTTCTAAAAAAGGAAGGCTACCACCCCAAGTGTCGATATCCACCGTATGGCCGTATTCTTTTAATAGTAATTTCTTAATCGGCTCTTGGGTCTCAGCAGTAGAAAAGACACTGAGTGATGTCGGGCCAAAGGTCAAACTCTCTGGTGTCATCAAAGTCAAATCATTCGGATCAACTTGGAAGAAGGGGCTATCTGGAATATCGTAGCTAGAAACAAATACATAGCCAGGTCCTTCAGCACAGACCAAGGAAACACCCAAGTCACGACTTTGATCCATAATTTTAAGGGCTAGTTCTCTTGGGACTTCTGCTTCATAGCGTGCTTGCCAGTTGGAACGACCAGGATAGTGGCCATAAGCTCCATTAAGGTTAAGAATGGGCGCCTGAGGGTTAATTGCCTTGTAAAATTGTTGGCTGTTGCGGTAAGGTCGCCCAGTAGCGATGACAACGAGATGTCCCATATCCCGTACTTGTTGCAATACTTGAATGGTATAGGGACTTAATTGTGATTGATTATTTAAGGTTGTGCCATCTAAATCAATGGCGATGAGATAGGCTTGCATGGAAATCCTCCTTATCATCTTAGTATAGCCATTTCTGCCTTGGCTTTCAACTCCTAATGACAGGCAAGATGCTTGATTTTTCTATTAAATAGCTTACAATGAAAGAGTAATTGCCAAGGAAAGGGGCTTGTGACCATGAGTCAAGAACTAACAGAAAAACTACAGACCCAGATTCAAACCGCTTTGGAAGAAGTGATTGACCCAGAACTGGGAATTGATATCGTCAATCTTGGCTTGGTTTATGAAGTCGATTTAAGCGAAGAAGGGGTCTGTGAAGTTCAGATGACCTTGACCACAATTGGTTGCCCTTTAGCAGACGTTATCATCAATGATGTCAAACAGGCTTTGCTTAAGATTGACCAAATTAAAGAAGTTAAGGTTGAGTTGGTTTGGTATCCAGCTTGGGACCCAAGTCGTATGAGTCGCTATGCCCGTATCGCCTTAGGCGTTAAATTATAGGAGGGATATTATGCGTGAGTTAGCAGATTTACAGGCCGTTGAGGATTTCAAAGCACAAAATCCGGAGGGATTAGTCATTGATGTCCGGTCTCAAGAGGATTATGAAGAAGGTCATATGGAGGGAGCACTTCATCATCCTGAGGAAACTATCTTGACGGATTTAGCTGATAGAGACAAGACTTTGCCAATTGCGGTTTACTGTAACCGAGGTGTTAAGTCACGCCGTGTGGCACAAAGTCTCGAAGCAGCGGGCTTCAGCAATATTTACAACTATACACCTGGCTTAAAAGGTTAAGAAAAGTTTAAAGTCAAAAAAGGTCAGAGAAAACTCTTGACCTTTTTTGACTTTTGGTCTATACTAAGAATGTGCCCAAGATTGGGCTATTATTAAACACTAAAAACACTGACTATTTTTGACCAAACAACTATAAAGGAAGGTGCTAAGATGATTGAAAAAATGACAACAACCATGCAAGAAGCTTTGGGTCAAGCGCAACAGATTGCCATCACCCGGCAACATCAGGAAATTGATATTCCTCATCTCTGGCATGTTCTGATTCAACCTAATGAATTTGCGGCACGTCTCTATGAAGAAATTGGCGTTCCTATGGAAGAATTTCGCCAACTAGTCAACAAGGAGATTGACGCAATCAGTGTCGTATCAGGAAGCAATGTCCAGTATGGCCAAGCCATTAGTCAACGACTTAACCAACTTTTTGCAGTAGCTAATCAGATTGCTAAGGACAATAAGGATGAATTTTTATCAACTGAGGTCATTCTTCTTGCTCTCTATCAGCAAAAGGGCAATCCCTTGACTCAATTCTTGAATCAACATGATATCAGTGAGTCTAAATTAAAAGAACGTATCGATCAATTGAGAGGAGGATCACGCGTGACTTCACAAAACCAAGAAGAAACCTATGAAGCTTTGGCCAAGTATGCCACAAACCTTGTCCAAGCCGTAAGAGAGAATAAACTAGATCCAGTCATCGGACGTGACGAAGAAATTCGGGATGTCATCCGAATCCTATCACGTAAGACTAAGAATAACCCAGTCTTAATTGGGGAACCAGGTGTTGGTAAGACTGCCATTGTCGAAGGTTTAGCCCATCGTATTGTAAGACGCGATGTACCTGAAAACCTCAAAGACAAGGAAATCTACAGCCTTGACATGGGGGCCTTGATTGCCGGAGCCAAGTATCGCGGTGAATTTGAAGAACGTCTCAAGGCCGTTCTTAAGGAAGTGAAACAGTCAGAAGGCAGAGTCTTGCTCTTCATTGATGAGATTCACCTGATTGTGGGGGCTGGTAAGACTGACGGTGCCATGGACGCCGGTAACTTGCTCAAACCGATGTTGGCGCGTGGGGAGTTGCACTGTATTGGTGCCACTACCTTAGACGAATATCGTGAGAACATTGAAAAGGATAAGGCTTTGGAACGTCGTTTCCAAAGGGTACTTGTTCAAGAGCCGACCGTGGAAGATACTATTTCTATCTTACGGGGACTCAAGGAACGCTTCGAAATCCACCACGGGGTTAACATTCATGACAACGCCTTGGTGGCGGCGGCTATCCTGTCCAATCGCTACATTACCGATCGTTTCTTACCTGATAAGGCCATCGACTTAGTCGACGAGGCCTGTGCTACCATTCGGGTGGAAATTAACTCTATGCCGACAGAAATGGACCAAGTCAATCGTCGTCTCATGCAACTTGAAATCGAAGAAGCGGCACTTAAGAAAGAACACGACGAAGCAAGTAAGAAACGCTTAGAGAACTTACAAGAAGAATTGGCTGATTTACGCGAACAAGCCAACATGCTCAAAATGCGTTGGGAAATCGAAAAAGAAGCTTCAAACAAAATGCGTGACAAACGCCTGGAGTTAGAAGCGGCTCGTCACCAACTCGAAGAAGCGGAAGCTAGTTATGATTTGGAACAAGCAGCCGTCCTGCGCCATGGTAAGATTCCGCAATTAGAGAAGGAACTAGCAGAACTTGAAGCCAAAGAAACGGTACCACGTCATGAACGTCTGACCCAAGAATCAGTGACTGACGAAGAAATCGCGCAGGTTGTAGGGCGATTGACAGGAATTCCGGTTAATCGACTGGTGGAAGGTGAACGTGAGAAGTTACTTAAGCTTAGCGACACCCTACATGAACGCGTCATTGGCCAGGACGAGGCAGTTGATAAGGTAGCGGAAGCAGTTTTACGTTCTCGTGCAGGCTTACAAAACCCTAACCGTCCAATCGGTTCCTTCCTCTTCTTAGGACCTACTGGGGTAGGGAAGACAGAGTTAGCCAAAGCCTTAGCAGAAACCCTCTTTGATTCAGAAAGCCATCTGGTCCGGATTGATATGTCCGAGTATATGGAGAAACACAATGTCTCTCGTCTGGTAGGGGCTCCTCCAGGCTATGTAGGTTATGAAGAAGGGGGCCAATTAACAGAGGCCGTGCGACGGACACCATATACCATCGTCTTATTAGATGAAATTGAAAAGGCCCACCCAGACGTCTTCAATATTCTACTCCAAGTTCTTGACGACGGTCGCTTGACCGACTCTAAAGGACGGACTGTTGACTTCAAGAATACAGTGCTGATTATGACCTCTAATATTGGCTCAAGCCTCTTGTTAGAAGGAGTAGAGGACGATGGCAGCATCAATCCAGAGACAGCGGCTCAAGTCCGACAACTCTTGCGTCAACACTTCAAGCCAGAGTTCCTCAACCGGATTGACGACACCGTACTCTTTACACCATTGGCACAAAGCCACATGAATAAGATTGTCTTCAAACTCTTGAAGAGTCTGCAAGAACGTTTGGCTTACCAAGATATTAGTCTAGAGCTAGATGATCAAGCAGCCACTTGGTTAGCTCATAATGGCTATGATCCAGTCTACGGGGCACGTCCACTCATGCGCTATATGACGCGTGAATTAGAAACGCCATTAGCTAAGGCTATCATTGCCGGGGACATACAAGCTAACTCGCATGTGATGGTGCACTTAGAAGATGACCACCTGGTCTTTGAATCAAAACCTAATCAAGAATAAGGGCGAGTAAGATGACTAAGTTAACTTAGTCATCTTTTTTAATGTGCAAGGCCTTCTTATTTACTTGACTTTCTTTCTAGCCTAGCGTAAGGTAAAATTAAGCATAAAGAGTTAATCTCTCGTGATTTTGACATTCCCAATGACTTATTGCTTGATTAGGATTGCTAGGAGGAGCGCTATGGCACGCTACGATAAATATATTATGAAATACATTGGTTTAATCACCCTCATTGTCTTGGTTGTATGGAACTGGAATTCCATTATGGGCTTAGTCGGCTCAATCTATAAGACTTTAGGACCAATTATTAACGGGGCTATTTTTGCCTACATCTTGAATCTACTTATGGTTCGCTACGAAAGGCTTTTGTCTAAGTTACAGGTAAAAATGCCGTTGATTAAGGAACTGAAGCGACCAGTATCTATGCTCTTATCCCTCTTGACTTTTGTCTTGGCGGTTATTATGATTCTTGTCCTAGTCTTACCGCAGTTATCGACCGCTATTAGTCGTTTTATTGAGGTAATTCCAAGTGTCAGCACTTGGTTACAGAAGGCGATTGAAGAGTATGATGCTTATTTTCCTCAGCTGCAGACCCTTATGTCACAGCTTAATATCAACTGGGGCAGCCTGATTCAACAATCCATAACAGTTCTTAACAGCTTGTCTTCTAACTTCTTAAACATTACCTTTACTACAATTACTGGGGTGGCATCTAATACTATTAACTCCATCCTGTCCTTGATGGTTGCCCTCTATATTTTGGGGTCTAAGGAACGTCTTTTACTACAAGGTAAGCGGCTCATTATGGCCTACTTGAAACCTAGCCACGCTCAGACTCTCTTAGATATTATTCGCCTAATGAATGAATCCTTCACCAATTTCTTCGTGGGGATGACCTTGGAAGGCATCATTCTGGGCAGCCTAGTCACTGTTGCTGCCAGCATCTTCAATCTGCCATATGCGGGTATGTTAGGAGTGATTGCTGGGGTTATGGCCTTAATTCCTATTATTGGTGGCTATATCTCTGCAGCAGTAGGGACTTTGATGCTATTGGCTGTTTCACCAAGCCAGGCGCTCTTTTATCTGGTCATGGTCATCATTATCATGCAACTGGAAGGGAACCTAATCTATCCACGTGTGGTGGGAGGTTCTATTGGGTTACCAGGTCTCTGGGTCTTAGTGGCCTTCACAGTCGGTGGTGGCTTAATGGGTATTTCAGGCATGATTCTGGGGATTCCTTTAGCAGCGACCCTCTACAAATTATTGGGTCGAGATGTCCTCATGCGTGAGAAACGTCAGACCTTGACTATTCTTGAATAAGTCAGATAGCGAGAGCATGGCTGCTCTCGCTATTTTAATAGGATTATTTGGTGACTGTAAAGGCTTTATGTTATAATCGAACTATCAATTTTATCCTTTGATTTAAGCACTCGTAGGTAAGGAGGTTAATAAGATGAAACATTTGACTAAGCATTTGTTAGTTGGCTGTTTAGGATTAAGTTTTCTTGTCAACTATATGGGCCAAAGTGTCGCTGCACGCCCACCAATTTTAGATGCTACCTCTGAGGAAAGTTCTAAAGCAAGTGAGGGAAGTTCACTGATATCTGAAGAGACTGAGCGTATGACCTTCCCTGAATTACAGGATAAGCTAGAGCAAGCGCGACAAAAGGTTTTAAGTGTTAAACTCACCGCAAAGACCTCTCGAAAAACTAAGGAGTTTTCTGTGCCAAGTGAAGATGCGTATATAGCTTGGAATAAATTTGAAGTCAGTGATGACCAGAAGAGTGAGCCGATTCTTTCCTTTAATCATGAAGAATTCAATTTGGCTGGCATACTTAAATTTGAGTATTTTTTGACTAAGAAAGCTCAAGATGACTATCTTTTGTATACGAAATCAGAGGCTAATCAGGCTAGCTATAGGCAGATAAGTTCTCCCTTTGCCTATGTCAATTACCAGGATATTCTTACGTCCATTATTTTACTTGATGCCCCATACGCTAAGGTTGAACTTAAAGATTCGAGTTATCATGTCTACATTAGTGACAAGGACCAGTCCTTAACCCACCTTTTCCTCTTTAGTATTGGGCGTGATAAAGTAGGCCAAGAAAAAAGTAGTCTTGAGCTTGTCATCGACCAGAAGGATTTTAATCTTAAGCGGTTAAACTATTACTATCAAGACGATCAAGAACAGCGGTCCGCAGAGCTATCGATAGCAGATATTAATCAAGTCTCCGAGAAAGATCTGACCTTGGCTCCATGGACGCAAGAGGCTGTCTTGGAAGAGGACAGCAGTTCTGATAGGACTGAATCAAGTGATGAAACAAGTGACGCTACTGACTCCAGCCAAAGTCGTGAGTCCTCTCCTAAGGCTAGTCAAATTATGGAAGAAGCATGGCGAGAGCGGCTACTTTCTTCGGTTTTCATGTCCTTCGAGAAAATTATCCTATCTGATGACAAGACCAATGTCACAGCCTTAGAAGGTGACATGGCCTATGATAAGGTTGGGCAAATAATTGGTCTTCATTACTTTGGTATTCTAGATCATGGCTATCCTGATGGACGTTTCGTTGAAATCATAAAGAGCTTGAATGACAAAACCTTTTATGGGCGTCTCAATAGCCAATGGTACACGGTATCGACAGCTAAAACAGAGGATATCAAACCAGAATACCAGCGCCTGCTGACAGTCTTAGCAGACAAAAAGCTAACTGAAAAAATGACCGTTGAAGAATCGGAAACAAGTTACTTGCTGAAATTGCAAGGCCATGACCTTGGCCTCCTTGGTGATTTGTCAAGAGACTTGCTAATGGATTTGACGGGGACAGACTCAAATGAAAGGCAAGGCAAGTTTAGTTTGACTGTAGAGGTTTCTAAAAAGGAACATTATCTCCAATCACTTGATTTGAAGGTAGAGACCCAAATAGAAGGGAGCCCTCAAATCCAGCATGCTAAAATTTCCTTTAGTCGCCATAATAAGGTCTCAGATATGAAATTTGAGCTTCCTAGCGAGGCCAAAGATGCTAGACCAATTGAAGAGCTCTCATCTTCTGAAGAATCGAATTCGTAACCTTGTGTAAATAGTTTTCAAGCTTTAGTGAAAGTGCTATAATAGACTTAGAAACTTGAGAGGAGGAATAACTCGTGTATCTACTTATCTTGTTGGGGGTTGCTTTTGCGACGGCCACGCTCTTCTTCAAGCAGAAGTTGCCGACAGCACTTTTAGCATTAGCTTCCTTTGCTTGGTATTTTGAAGCTTGGCAGTCTGATGGACTCTTACCCTTTATCATTTTCTCAGTTGGGGTAGTCATGGTCATCTTAGAGTTCTACTTACCACAAACAGGTTTTGCAGGCCTTATTGGCTCAGTTGTCATGGGCTTGGTACTCCAATACCATACACAGAATTGGCAAGAGACCTGGCTCTTACTCTTCGGGATTGGACTTGTCAGTGTGACCGTCTTCTTCGTCCTATTGAAGTTTGGCCTGTCTATTAAGGTCAATGAAGCCTTAATTCTAGATGCGCAGATTAACTCTCATGCTCGAGGAAGACAAGGAGACCAGGCAGCTAGCGCCGATCACCCACTCATTGGCCACTCAGGTCATGCTATTTCGGATTTGAAGCCGATTGGTAAGGTTGAAGTGGATGGCCAAGTCTATGAGGCGCGAAGTGCCCACAACTTTATTAGTCAAGGGGCGACGGTTGCGGTTCAAGCTGTCAGCCAAGGGACACTTGTTGTTAGAAAAGGAGGAGAAGCATAATGAATGGATGGATTCCATTAGGTTTATTAATTATCGTCTTATTAGTACTGATTAGCCTCTTCTTCCGCTTTGTACCAGTAGGTTTATGGATTACCGCCTACTTCTCTGGTGTTAAAGTGGGGATTGGGAATTTAATCGGGATGCGTTTGCGGCGGGTTGTGCCAAAAATGATTATTAACCCAATGATTAAGGCAACCAAAGCAGGCTTAGTCATTAATACAAATGAACTTGAAGCCCACTATTTAGCAGGTGGGAATGTCAACATGGTCATTGATGCCTTAATTGCGGCTCAACGTGCCAATATTGACTTGGAATTCGAACAAGCAGCTGCTATTGATTTGGCAGGGCGTAACGTTTTTGAAGCCGTTCAAGTATCGGTTAACCCTAAGGTAATTGAAACCCCAATTATTGCGGGTGTCGCTATGGACGGGATTGAAGTTAAGGCCAAAGCCAAAGTGACCGTTCGCGCCAACATTGAACGGTTAGTCGGGGGTGCTGGTGAAGAAACCATCATTGCCCGTGTTGGTGAAGGGATTGTTACGACCGTAGGTAGTGCCGCTAAGCACTCCATTGTCCTAGAGAACCCAGACTCTATTTCCCAAACTGTTTTACGTAAAGGTTTAGACTCAGGGACTGCCTTTGAGATTCTATCCATTGATATTGCGGACGTTGATGTGGGCCGTAACATCGGGGCTAAATTGCAAGCTGACCAAGCTGTAGCAGACAAGAAGATTGCTCAAGCTAAGGCTGAAGAACGTCGTGCCTTCGCGGTTGCCCAAGAACAAGAAATGTTGGCCGAAGTACAACGCATGCGTGCTAAAGTGGTTGAAGCAGAATCTGAAGTGCCATTAGCTATTGCCGAAGCTTTCCGTAAAGGCAACCTAGGCATTCATGATTACTATCAATTACAAAATATCCAAGCCGATACTGCCATGCGTGAATCCATTGCTAAGGATGAAAAACCAGCCGGCGACACAGTGATTTCTGAATAGGACACTTAAGTCATGATGAAAGGGGAGTTAACCAATGAGAGGCTATATCTTTTTGCTGATTTTCCTTGCGTCTTTCCTCATTCCTAAAATTCGGGACATGATTCGTGATAATGCGGCGGGCAAGCAAGCAAGATTCCGCCAGAACCCAATGCCTCAAGTAGACCCTCAGTATTCACTAAGAAATCTGTCAGCTCAATTGAATGTGCTCATGGCTGCAGCTCAGGATCCTAATCTCACTGATCAGGAGAGAGCCTCATTAGAAGATAAGATTGATTATCTTAACCAAGAATTAGACCAAGCTCTAGGTGCTGAGGAAATTGAGGCGGATAATCTCTTACAAGCAAAAGGCGAAGCTGACCAGTCTATGTTGGACGAGGTTGAGTTTGATCAGGCCCAAGCTCAAATGGAAGCTTCCTTGGCTGATCGGTGGGGTGACAGTGACCAAGATTGGTCCTTGGCCGAATCTGATGCAGATGCCATTCAACTTGAACGTATAGGTGCTTCTAATCACCACCATACAGGGCGTGGTTCTAAACTCACCAAGCTCAATCGCAAGAACCTTAAGGATGCGGTTATTTATAGTGAGATTCTCAAACCAAAGCATCAATCTAAATGATATGGAATGGAGGTAGGAAGTGATTCCTGCCTCTTTTTGTGTATAGTTAGACACAAAATAATCAGGAAACTTGCTTTTATTGCTTAAAGTGCTAGGATGAAAGTAGGATTACTATGTCCAGAAAAGAGGGATGACTAAATGTCAGATTTTAAACAGTATATTAAGAATATCGGCCATGTTGATTTTGAGCTCCAACCTCTTAATGAGGTAGATATTGCAGTTATGGTTGAAATGGTCTATCTCAAGTTAGATGATTATGTCAGTCATGTTATATCCGAATCAAAAGCCATTTCTGTGATGGATTTTTACCAGCAGTTTGCTCAAGACAAAAAAGAAATTCAAGAGGAAAATCCTTTTTTAATTTCCAAGGGACGGCTTGAGGTAGCCAAGGCTGCAGCCCAAGCATCACGCTATCGTAATATTCAGATTTTCGGCTTTCAATCCGACTTAGACCTCAAGTTAGAGAAGCAGTTTGCGGCGGCAACCTTCTATATTCCGGAAGTTAATACCTATTTGGTAGTCTTCCGTGGGACAGATGAAACGATTGTAGGTTGGAAAGAAGACTTCAATATGAGCCACCAAACCCAGGTGCCGGCTCAGGATGCTGCTAGAGAATACCTGACCAAAGTCATGACTGAATTTGATGGTCAATATATTATAGCCGGTCACTCCAAAGGGGCCAACTTAGCAATTTATGCCGCTAGTCAACTTGATAAAATGCTACAGAATCAAGTGTCAGCCATTTATGCTTATGACGGGCCGGGTTACCAAAGGGATTTTCTAGAGACAGAGGGCTATTTGGCCATTGAGTCCAAGATTCATGCCTTCCAGCCAGAGGATGCGGTGGTCAGTCAGATTCTCTTCCATACAGTTCAAGCCAAGGTGGTCGCCTGCAAAGGCATTAGCATGATGCAACACCTGCTAGAGAACTGGCAAATTGATAAGGTGAGTTTCAAGGAAGTAGAGTCGGTAACCCCAGGGAGTCAACGTCTTCAAGCTACCCTTGGTCAATGGGTTGACCAGCATTCTGCCCAAGAGTTAGAAGAATTCTTCGGTGCCATATTTGGCATTTTTGAGGCTACAGGTATTGAAACCTTGAATGAGATAGGCGACAATTTCCTCATGTTTCTTATCTCTCTACAACGTGAAATCCGTGATACAGAGGATAGTGACTTGCTAAAAGAAGGATTCTCTCAGCTCCAAGCCATCTATAAGGAGCAGGGGGATGAAACAAATGCCAACTTCTTGGAAGTCGTCCAAGGCAAGATAGATAGTGCCACAAGCTTCATCAAGAATCTAGTTCCTGACGCCCTATTGCCAGGTAAATCTGAAGATAAGCAAGTAGAAGAAGAAGGAGACCCACAAGCCAAAAGTGAGGAAATAGAGCATGGCGCGATTTGATTATGAGCCTCTCAATCTCTATGATAACTTTGCGACTGCTAGTCGCAAATGGCCTCATGTTCCTATTTATTTTGATCAGACTTTAGCTGCTTTCCCGGAATTAGGCCTTGAAACTAGCTATCAGGATGCTTTAAAATCCATTGATCGACGTGCTAAGCAGTTAGCAAGATTAGGTATTAAGGCTGGCACTAAGGTCATGGTCTATAAGGCGCCTGCTTTTGATACCTACCTTTTAGCTCTTGCCTTGACTAAACTTGGTGCGGTACCGGTTATGGTGTCCTATCACTTAGGTGCCGACGTTATAAAGGTCTTTGGTCAAAGACTGGGACCAGGTCATGCTTTAATTTACGACAAGGTAACAGCGAAAACTGTTTCGCAGCTCGCCATTCCAGATAGCTCAAGCTACCTAAGTCTTGACTCGATTCTAGTGGCTGATACTGTGAAAGTACTCGAGCCAGCTAAGATGGATTTAAATGCCATTGCCTATATGACGCATACTTCGGGCACAACAGGAGTTCCAAAGCTTATCTGTCACTCTTGCCTAAGCATGGGCTGGCGAACCCTCTGGCAGAAGCGGGTCCTAGACCAAATTCAGGAGAGAAAGCTGTGTAGCTTCCTAGTCAGTCCGGTTCATTCTCGCTTCAATATTGGAGTTTCCAGCCTTATGTCTTTGGGCTTTCCCATGATGCCGTTATCGACTCCTGACCTAGCTTCAGTGGAGGTTGCTTTCAGAGCACATCCACCATATGCTGTGGAAACTCATCCTAATCACTTTGTCCAATGGCGTGGTCTAGCGCAAGACAAACCGGAACTATTCAAGGAGACTAAGTACTTTCATTCGACCTTTGACGCCATTAATGGCGATACCATGGCGTCCTTCTTGAAGGTGGCTAAGGCCAATCATCCTGTCTTCCTACAGGTCTACGGACAAAGTGAATGTGGGCCTATGATATTGAGAGGTCATCGCTTAAGAACTTTAGCGAATCTTGAAGCTAGAGACATGGGACTAGGCTTGGGCGACTTAACCAAGGCAAGAATATGTGATGCTGAGGGTAATCCAGTCAAGCAAGGTCTGCCAGGACACATCCAACTTTATTCAAAGGGCAGAGCGCTGACTTACTATCAAGAAGAAAGACGCTTTGCTGAAAATGTTTATGGTGACTGGTGGGATAGTGGGGACTACGGTTATCTAGATGCACGGGGCCATCTCTTTCTTCAAGATCGCCAAGTGGACCTAGTGGAGGCCGTGCCTAGCACACTGGCAATAGAGGATGTGCTATTGGATAAATTGGACTTCTTGGCTGAAGCAGTCATTATTAGAGACCCAAAGGGCTATGCCCAGCCAGTTATTGCAGTCAACGATGGCATGACCATGGATTGGCAAGCGTGGTGGGATCTGACTGCGGATATGCCTCACCTCAACCAAGCAATTATCTTGGAGTGGGGAGAGATTCCACGAACCGCAACCATGAAGGTCCAACGGCTAGCGCTTAGCCAACAGATATTTAGTTGAACAATTCGAGATATAGAGCAAGGTTTGACCTAACTTAGGCCTTGCTTTTTCTGATGGGATGGTGTATATTATATAAGGTTGCATCACCTGATGCACCAATTCGCACGTTCGTTGATAGTGAGGACGGTGCTTGGATGACCAAGTTTCCTTGCTAGGTGACACGTTCGGAGGAAAATATTAAACCAAATGGAGGTATAGAAATGTCAGTAATTTCTATGAAGCAATTATTAGAAGCTGGTGTACACTTTGGTCACCAGACTCGTCGTTGGAACCCTAAGATGAAGCGTTACATCTTTACAGAACGTAACGGTATCTACATCATCGACTTACAAAAAACCGTTAAATTAGTTGACGAAGCATACAACTACATGCGTGAAGCAGCAGCTGACGGCGGTGTAGTACTCTTCGTAGGTACTAAGAAACAAGCTCAAAAAGCTGTTGAAGAACACGCAGTACGTTCAGGTCAATACTACATCAACCACCGTTGGTTGGGTGGTCTCTTGACTAACTGGGATACTATCCAAGGCCGTATCCGTCGTTTGAAAGCTATCGAAAAAATGGCTGAAGACGGGACCTTCGAAGTACTTCCTAAGAAAGAAGTTATCGAAATCCGTAAGGAACAAGAGCGTTTAGAGAAATTCTTAGGCGGGATTAAAGACATGCCAAGAATTCCAGATGTTATCTTCATCGTGGACCCACGTAAAGAGCGCATCGCGGTTCAAGAAGCTCAAAAATTAAACATTCCAATCGTTGCTATGGTCGACACTAACTGTGACCCAGACGAAATCGACGTAGTAATCCCATCTAACGATGACGCTATCCGCGCTATCAGCTTAATCGCTGGTGCTATGGCTGACGCTGTTATCGAAAGCAACCAAGGGGTTGTAGAAGCTGTCGCTGAAGAATCAACTGACAAAGCTTTCTTCGACAACTTGTTTGAATCAAACGAAGGCCAAGAAGCCTAAGCGTTACTTAACTTAGTATAAGCATGAACTGTCTTAATTCAGGAGGATAACCATAGGCTCAAAGCTAGGGACCTGTGTTGAGACAGTTTTTTATAAGACCTGAGGAGGAAATACACAAAATGGCAAACATTACTGCAAAATTAGTAAAAGAATTACGCGACATGACTGGTGTCGGTATGATGGACGCTAAAAAAGCTTTAGTTGAAGTTGAAGGCGACATCGACAAAGCGGTAGACTTCTTGCGTGAAAAAGGTTTAGCTAAAGCTGCTAAAAAAGCTGACCGTATCGCAGCTGAAGGGGTTACTGCTACTTATGTAGACGGCAACACTGCTGCCTTAATCGAATTGAACTCTGAAACTGACTTCGTGGCTAAGAACGACAAGTTCCAAGCTTTAGTAGCAACTGTTGTTAAAGCTATTGCTGAAGCAAAACCAGCTACTATGGAAGAAGCTTTAGCTGTTAAAGTTGGCGACAAGACAATCGAAGAATTAATCTTAGAAGGTACAACCGTTATCGGTGAAAAACTTTCTCTTCGTCGTTTCGAAGTATTATCTAAAGCTGATGGCGATGCTTTTGGTGAATACCTCCACATGGGTGGCCGTATTGGTGTCTTAACTGTTATCGAAGGTTCTGACGATTCTGTAGCTGCTAAAGACGTTGCCATGCACGTTGCAGCGATTAACCCACGTTACGTAAGCCGTGAAGATGTATCTGAAGAAGACTACAAACACGAAGAAAAAATCCAAACCGAAATCGCCCTCAACGAAGGCAAACCAGCTAACATCGTTGAGAAAATGATTAAAGGTCGTATGAACAAATACTTAGCTGAAATCAGCTTAACTGAACAAGCATTCGTTAAGAATCCTGACCAAACAGTTGCTGAATTCGTAGCTTCTAAGGGCGGCAAAGTGAAAACTTTTGTCCGTTATGAAGTCGGCGAAGGTATGGAAAAACGTCAAGATAACTTTGCAGACGAAGTGGCTGCCCAAATGGGTAAATAAGCTCGTCTAATTGACTAAGCCCCAAGTGATTGGGGCTTTTTCTGAAAAACGGACTCTTCAGGCAAATCAAGGTAAGGAGTAAGGAAAATGGTAGAACCGAAATACAAACGTGTCGTCTTGAAATTAAGCGGCGAAGCCATGGCTGGACAATCTGGCTTTGGTATTGATCCAGCAACCATCAAAGAAATGGTCAAGGAAATTAAAGAAGTTCACGCCCTAGGCGTAGAAATCGCTATTATTGTCGGTGGTGGCAATATTTGGCGAGGGATTACAGGGGCTGAGATGGGCATGGAACGGGCGCAAGCTGACTACATGGGCATGTTAGCGACTGTTATGAACTCCTTAGCCCTACAAGATGTTCTGGAGAACAATGGCGTGCCAACTCGGGTTCAAACCTCAATCGATATGCGCCAAATTGCGGAACCATTTATCCGTCGTCGTGCTATCCGCCACTTAGAAAAGGGCCGCGTGGTTATCTTTGCAGCAGGTACCGGGAACCCTTACTTCTCAACTGATACTCTAGCCGCTTTGCGCGCTGCGGAAGTGAACGCAGACGTTATCTTGATGGCTAAGAACAATGTGGATGGTGTCTACGATGCTGATCCACGCCAGGATGCCAATGCAACTAAGTTCGACAACTTGTCCCACTTAGATGTTATTGCTAAGGGTCTAAAGGTTATGGACTCTACCGCTAGCTCGCTCAGCATGGATAACGATATTCCATTGGTTGTCTTCAACTTGAATGAACCTGGTAACATTCGTCGGGTAGTTTTGGGTGAATCCATCGGGACGGTCGTTGGCGGCAAATAATGATTTTTAAGAGCGTCTCCTAGTCTCTAGGGCGCTCTTTTTTGGATAAAATAGGCTATACTCAAGCTTGATTAAATATGCTATAATAAGTTAGTACAAAATATGCAGGAGGCTGTCTCAATGACTACTGAATTAATCAAAGATACTAAGCAACGTATGCAAAAGACCGTTGACGCCTACCAACGCGAGTTAGGTTCTATTCGGGCTGGGCGTGCTAATGCCAGCATTTTAGACCGTATTAGTGTTGAATACTATGGCGTGCCAACTCCCCTCAACCAATTAGCATCCATCACCATTCCAGAGGCGCGTATGCTCTTGATTACCCCTTATGACAAAGGAACCCTAGGGGATATCGAGAAAGCGATCTTAATGAGTGATGTGGGCATTACGCCATCTAACGATGGGTCTGTGGTGCGTTTGGTCATTCCTGCCTTGACTCAAGAGCGTCGTCAAGAATTGGCTAAAACCGTTGGTAAGGAACAAGAAGGGGCTAAGGTCCGTGTTCGTAACATCCGTCGTGATGCCATTGACCATGCTAAGAAGGCAGAGAAGAACAAGGAAATCACCGAAGATGATTTAAAAGGTCTGGAAAAAGACATTCAAAAGTTAACAGACGACTTCGTCAAAGAAATCGAAAAATTAACGGCTGAAAAAGAAAAAGAAATCTTAGAAAAATAAGACTTTATTGACGTGGATTCTGTTGTATAGCAGGATTTGCGTCTTTTTTTCTTACCTAAAAAGTGCTATAATGAAGTTAGTTAATAAACTTACATAGGAGGGGACTTGTTATGTTAACCTATATTGTAGGTGCCGGCGCAATGGGTTGCCGTTTCGGCTACCAAATGGCTGAAGCTGGCCAAAAAGTTGTCTTGTTCGATGGCTGGCAAGACCACATTCAAGCAATCAAAGAAAAAGGCCTAATTATTACCGGTGACCAAGACAAGACGGTAGCCTTAGATATTCGGCCTTTTGGTCAGGATGCGCCTGTCTGTGACCTCATGATTCTTTTCGTCAAAGCCCACCAATTGGAGACAACCTTGCAGGAAACTGCTCACTTACGTGATCAGCACACCAAGGTTTTCTGTTTACTTAATGGTTTAGGACATGAAGAAGTCATTAAACGATACGTGGATCCACACAATATTATGATGGGGGTAACCGTTTGGACTGCTGTCCTTCTTGGTCCGGGGCAAGTTCGTCTCAAAGATTCCGGGACCATTAATTTCTGTGCGCTTGACTCAAGCGGTAAAGAAGTTGGTCTAGAGGTAGAAGCTCTACTTAACCATGCTGGGCTTAATGCGACATATGACCAAGAAGTCTTTAAGGCTATCTGGACTAAGGCCTGTGTCAATGGGACCATGAACTCTACTTGTGCCTTAACAGATTGTACTATCGCAGAATTCTTCTCTTCGGAAGAGGGGCGCTTAATTGTTCGTCAACTCATGCACGAGTTCATCACCGTAGCCGAAGCCAAAGGCATTGTCCTGGATGAAGAGAAAATCTACCAGTACCTTATGGACTTATCTGTTAAGTTAGCAGGTCACTACCCATCTATGCACCAAGATCTGGTTCAACAAAAACGCCTAACTGAAATTGACTACATCAATGGGGCTGTTGCACGTATGGGGGCCGACTTAGGCATTGATACACCTTACTGCAAGATGGTGACGGAGTTCATCCATGTTAAGGAGCGTCAAATTGGGGTGCGCGCCTAGTAACTAAGCCCAAAGGCTTGACACTTAGGCTCTTTATGGTATAATGAATACAGTCGAAATCAAGTTGGAAAGGAGTGAGCGGTGACGCTTGCTCTTTTTGCATGAGAGAATGAGGTGAACTATGAGTGCAATTTTAGATAAGGTGACACCAGCCATTACCGAGATAGTAGAAGCCAACGGCTGCTACTTGGTTGACATGGAATATGTCAAGGAAGGTAAGTCTTGGTTCCTTCGCATCTATGCGGATAAACCAGGACGGATTGACATTGATGACTGTGCGGCCATCAGTGAGCAAATCAGCGAACATCTGGATAGTATTAAGCCTGATCCATTTCCTGAGGCTTATTTCTTAGAGGTCTCATCACCAGGGGCGGAACGGCCATTGAAAACTGATCAAGCCTTGCGAGAGGCAATAGGTGAGTATGTGCATTTAGACTACTATGCGCCACAACACGGTGCTAAGAGCCATGAAGGGACTTTAGAAGCTGTGACAGATGACAAAGTTACGCTGACTGTCCAAATTAAAACTGTCAAAAAACAACTAGAAATCGAACGCCAAGCCATCGCCAAAGCGCGTCTGGCTATTAAGTTCTAATAGACTACTGGAGGATAGACAATGAGTAAGGAACTTGTTAAAGCAATGCAGGTTTTAGAAGAAGAAAAGGGGATTTCTCGCCAAGTCATTAAGGAAGCCCTGGAATCTGCCTTAGCTCTAGCATATAAGAAAAACTATGACCAAGCCCAAAACGTGGAGGTCCAATTCGATGAGAATAAGGGCACCATTAAGGTTTACTCGGTCAAAGAAGTTGTAGAAACCAACTATGATTCGACCTTAGAAATCAGCCTAGAAGAAGCGCTCAAGATTAACCGCGCTTACGAAATTGGCGATAAAATCAAATTCGAAGTGACACCTAAGGACTTCGGTCGTATTGCGACTCAGACTGCTAAGCACGTCATCATGCAACGTATTCGTGAAGCTGAACGGGAGAACATCTTCGAGGAATTTAGCCAATATGTAGATGAAATCATGACTGGGACGGTAGAACGTCAAGATCACCGCTTTATCTATGTCAATATTGGCCGTGTGGAGGCTATTATGCCACTTGGGGAACAAATCCCTAGCGAACAATTTGAACCTGATCAACGCATTAAGGTTTATGTAGCCAAGGTTGATAAGACAAGCAAGGGCCCGCAAATCGTGGTCAGCCGTGCTCACAATGATTTCTTGCGCCGCCTCTTCGAACAGGAAGTACCAGAAATCTACGATGGTACGGTTGAAGTCATGGCCATCGCTCGTGAAGCAGGTGACCGTGCCAAAGTTGCAGTGCGTTCACGCGACAAGAATATTGACCCTGTTGGGACCTGTGTGGGCCCACGTGGTCAACGTGTTCAAGCTATCGTTAACGAACTCAACGGCGAAAATATGGACATCATCGAATGGAATGAAGATCCAGTTGTCTTCATTCAAAATGCTTTGAGCCCTGCTCAAGTTCTCAAGGTTGATTTCAACGAAGAAGCGCATGCCTGCATCGTGGTAGTACCGGATAACCAATTATCCTTGGCCATCGGTAAACGGGGTCAAAATGCCCGCCTCGCTGCTCGTTTGACGACCTATAAAATTGATATCAAGTCAGAATCTTCTTATGCTGACTACTTAGAAGAGCAAGCGGCTTTAGCCTTAGAAGCTCAAGCTGCAGCTGAAGCTAGTCAAGAGGATTTAGCAGAAGAACTTCCAGCTGAAACACTGGACCAAGCAGTTGAAGTAGAAGATGTAAAGCTTGAATCTGAACCTGCTGGCGAAGAATAGGGCTGAGCGAAGGAGGGGACCCGATGCAAACGAAGAAACAGCAAGCACCACGTAAGGTGCCAATGCGTAAATGTATTGTATCCCAGACCATGTTCCCTAAGAAGGAACTTGTCCGGGTGGTCAAATCCAAAGAAGGGCAGATTTCGATTGATCCAAGTGGTCGTCAAAATGGTCGTGGTGCCTATATTGGCCTAGACCGCAATCTTGCCTTGGAAGCCAAGAAGAAACGGACCTTTGACCGAGCTTTCAGTATGAAAGTGGACGACGCCTTCTACGATGAACTCTATGCCTATATTGATCATCAACAGGCGCGTAAAGAATTACTATGACACCAGAACAAAAGAAACTGAACATGTTAGGCCTGGCCAACCGGTCGGGTAACCTGATTAGTGGTGACGAACTCGTCGAGAAAGCCATTAAACGCGGGCGTGTGGCCTTGGTCATCTGTGCTCAAGATGTCAGCGACGCTACCCGTGCACGCTATCAGGATTGGTCCCAGCGCTATCATGTTCCACTAGAAATGACATTTAACCGAGAACAAATCAGTCACGCTGTGGGAAAGACTCGTTCAATCGTGGCCATCACCAACCAGGGGATGGCTAAGACCTATCTTTCCTATTAGCCCTACTGACCAATTCTTAGGAATAGGAAGGTGAGACAATGACAGTTAGTCGCGTATATGAATTTGCCAAAGCACATAATATGAGCTCCAAGGCTGTATTAGAATTGGCAAAGAAAAATGGTATTGAATTCAATAGCCATATGTCCTCCATGACCGAGGGACAAACTCAAGAATTGGAACGCTTACTGCGTCAACCAAAGGCTGCGCCAGCAGAGAAAGCTACGCAAAAGCCAAAACAAGACAAGCCAGCGCCTAAGGCTAAGCCTGAAGCCAAGCAAGGTCACAAACAGCCTGAAAGCAAAGGCCAAAATCAAGCCCACCAAGGCAACAAGCAAGCTAAGAAGCCACATGGCCAAGAGTCTGCTAAAAAACATGAAGGCCAAGCCAAGGCTAAGCCTGAAGGTAACCGCCATAATGGCCAACAGCCTAACAACCAAAGTCAACGTCATAATCAAGCAGACTTTGACTCTAACCGCCGAGGTGGTGGTAGTCGCCGTAAGAACCGTGGCCGTCACAACCGTCAAAATGCTAACGTGACCGAATCCAAGGGGATTACTGCTCGTAAGCATAAGGAATTGCCAGAAAAGTTAGTTTACACGGAAGGTATGAATATCCAAGAGATTGCTAAGCTCTTCCACCGTGACGCTAGTGAAATCATCAAGAAACTTCTTATGTTAGGGGTTATGGCCAACCAAAACCAGGCTCTTTCCAAGGAAGTTATCGAATTAATTGCCATGGAATATGGGGTAGAAGCGGAAGAAAAAGTGGTCATTGATAATGCTGACTTGGAACGTCACTTCGCCCAAGAAGAAATTAAGCCTGAAAACTTAGTCACACGTCCACCAGTTGTGACCATTATGGGTCACGTCGACCATGGTAAAACCACTCTCTTGGACCAATTGCGTAATACCAACGTTTCCGAAGGTGAAGCTGGCGGGATCACTCAGCACATCGGGGCCTACCAAGTTAAGATTAACGACAAGTTAATTACTTTCTTGGATACGCCTGGTCACGAGGCCTTCACCACCATGCGTGCCCGTGGTGCGGATGTTACTGACATCACCATCATCGTGGTGGCAGCGGATGACGGGGTTATGCCTCAAACGGTTGAAGCAATTAACCACGCCAAAGCGGCTGATGTTCCAATCATCGTTGCCATTAACAAGATTGATAAGCCAGGGGCTAATCCTGATCGTGTCATGCAAGAATTAACCGAGCACGGTTTGATTCCAGAAGCATGGGGTGGGGAAACCATCTTCGTGCCAATTTCTGCTAAGTTCAATCAAAACATTGAAGAACTATTAGAGATGATTCTCTTAGTTTCTGAAGTGGAAGAATTGAAGGCTGATCCTCAACGCTTGGCTATCGGGACCGTTATCGAAGCCCGTTTAGACAAGTCTCAAGGTTCAACTGCAACCCTCTTGGTACAACAAGGGACCCTTCATGTTGGCGATCCAATCGTCGTCGGGAATGCCTACGGTAAAGTCCGGACCATGGTCAACGACGCTGGCCGTCGTATTCGCCAAGCAGGCCCAGCAACACCAGTTGAAATTACTGGTTTAAATGACGCGCCGCAAGCGGGTGACCTCTTTGTAGTCTTCCCAGACGAAAAATCTGCTCGTGCAGCAGGTGAAGAACGTGCTAAACGTGCTCAGTTGGCTATGCGTGACCTTAAGAAGAAGGTGACCTTGGACAACTTGTTCGAGAGCCTGCAAGAAGGCGAGCTCAAATCTGTTAATGTCATCATCAAAGGGGACGTACAAGGGTCCGTTGAAGCCTTGTCCGCTAGTCTTCAGAAGATTGATGTTGAAGGCGTCCGCGTGGACATTATCCACCAAGCGGTAGGGGCCATCAACGAAAGTGATATTACCCTGGCTCAAGCTTCAGGTGCCATTGTTATCGGCTTCAACGTACGTCCTACGCCACAAGCGCGTTCCTTGGCCAACGATAACGAAATCGATATTCGTCTCCACCGCATTATCTATAATGTCATCGAGGAGATTGAAACAGCCATGAAGGGTATGCTAGATCCTGAATACGTGGAAGAAATTACCGGTCAAGTGGTTGTTCGTGAAACCTTCGTCGTTTCTAAGGTTGGGACCATTGCAGGTTCTTATGTCTTGGATGGTTTCATCCAACGTAACAGCAAGGTTCGGATTATTCGTGACAACATTGTCATCTATGAAGGCGAACTAGCTAGTCTCAAACGCTTCAAAGACGATGCCAAAGAAGTTACTAAGGGCTTTGAGTGCGGGATTATGATTGAAAACTATAACGACATTAAGATTGACGACATCATCGAACCATACCGTATGGTTGAAGTCAAACGTAGCTAGGAGGGAGCAAGCCTATGGCAAACTATCGTGTAGGCCGTGTACGCCAAGAAATCATGCGTGAAGTCAACCGCATTTTGCTACGCGAAGCCAAAGATCCGCGTATCGAAGGGGTGACCATTACCGATGTGGATTTAACAGGCGACTTCCAACAGGCGACCATCTTCTACTCAACACTCAGCGATAAGGCTGGTCAGCGTCAGAAGACGGAAGCAGGGCTCAAGGCAGTAACAGGTCTGGTTCGCAGCGAACTGGGCAAGGTTCTCAAGCTCTACAAGACACCTGAAATCCGTTTCGAACGTGACCGTTCTGTAGACTACGGAAATCGCATTGATCAATTACTCAACCAAATTCATCAACAAGATCAAGCAGAATAAGCCAAAGAGACTAGGTTAGCCTAGTCTCTTTTTTGTATAGAGAAAACCACCAGCAATGCTGGTGGTTCCGGATAGCTTACAGCGAGGTAAGCAAAAAGACCTCCCAAGTGGTAAACTTAGTGTAGGTTTCCCGACCAC
>NZ_KV822195.1:368995-497930 GCF_001815865.1 Abiotrophia sp. HMSC24B09 | reverse complement strand
GTAAACTTAGTGTAGGTTTCCCGACCACACAAAAAGAACTAGGGAGGTATCCTTATGAAAAAGGACAATGATAGTTTAGCACACACAAGTTGGAATTGTAAGTACCATATCGTGTTCGCGCCCAAATATCGACGCCAAATCATATATGGAAAGTACAAGGCAACGATTGGCAGAATTATCCGTGAATTATGCGAGCGCAAGGGCGTCATTATCCATGAAGCAAATGCCTGTAAAGACCACATTCATATGTTGGTCAGTATCCCACCCAAATTGAGTGTTTCAAGCTTTATGGGGTATCTGAAAGGAAAAAGTAGTCTCATGATATTTGATCGATACGCCAATTTAAAGTACCGTTATGGGAACCGCAAGTTTTGGTGTCGGGGCTACTTCGTGGATACAGTAGGGCGAAACAAGGAGAAGATAGAAGAATACATTCGGAATCAAGTTCGGGAGGACCAGGTAGCAGAACAACTGAGTTTGTTCGAAGCGACAGATCCATTCACAGGAGAAAAGTATCGGAGAAAGTAAGTGGAGCTCTTTGAGAGCTAGCGAGGAAAAGTGGTGCAAGAGGGAAACCGATTCAGTAGGCCTTTAGGCCGTGGCCGGTAGCAGAGGCTTCCAGCCGCAGAGCAAACCGCCCGTTGTCACGGGCGGTTTTGATTATGCGCTAAAATGTGACTTAGTCAGCACAAGTATGAGGAGGGCGACTTGTTTAACTAGTCTATTTAACCTATAATAAGAGTTAGATATTTTTGCCAAAGAGAAGGTGACATCCGTGAATATTGAAAACCAGATTCAACAGAGTCAAGTTACGCATTTATCTCAGCTTCTTACAGATGCTCTTGAGCGAGCCTTTACTTCCATGACCTCACCCCAGCAGCAAGCCTTATTAGCCAAGCTTAAGAATTTAGCGGATCAAGGGGACTACTCGGCTTATGTGGCAGCTATTCAGCCACTGGCTGAAGAAGATTTAGCGCTAGTAGCCCGTTACTTCTCGGCCTTGCCATTCCTGATTAACATCGCAGAAGACGTGGAGTTAGCTAGTCAGATTAAAATGAAACGTTGTCGTCACACTGATTTAGAAGGGGAGTTGCCGGCTACATTGGCTGCCATCAAGCAAGCAGGCAAGGGACAAGTGCTTGAACGTCCCATGACCATTGAGCCAGTCTTAACGGCTCACCCAACTCAGGTTCAACGTAAGTCCATGTTAGATCTCATGGATAAGCTTTATGGCCTTTTAAGGGATTATCGTAACACGAGACCGGAATTTTTAGACCGACAAGCTTGGCAACACGAGCTTGAAGCCGTCATTGAAATTATCTTAGGCACAGATTTGATTCGCGAGCAGAAGCTACAAGTCGCAAACGAAATCGCCAATGTTATGACCTATTATCAGAAATCTCTGATTGAAAGTATTACAGATATTACCCTTAATTATCGCCAAGCCCTAGATTCAATGGAAATAGAGTCTCATCAAGCCCTGCCCATTACCATGGGCATGTGGATTGGTGGGGATCGAGATGGCAACCCTTATGTGACTGCGGAAACCTTACGCATGACTGCCCATATTCAATCACAAGTCATCTTAGACTATTACTTGCATAGCCTGGATCAGCTTTATCGCCGCTATTCTTTCTCCAGTGATTTGGTGTCTGTGACCCCAGAATTGGCTGCTTTAGCAGAAGTTTCTGGAGATTACTCTATTTTCCGCCAGAAGGAACCCTATCGTAAGGCCTTAAACACCATTAAGAATCGCCTTTGCGCTAGCAAATCCTTAATTTTAGGGGAGGATTCTCAGCCTCAAGTCCAAGCCTATCCAGATGCCGAGACCTTCAAGGCTGACTTAAACATTGTCCTTGCTGCACTTAAGGCTGATGGTAAGGAGTCACACACTTTAGCTCCTCTAGAATCCTTAATTGTTTGTGCAGAAATATTTGGTTTCCATTTAGCCAGTATCGACCTAAGACAAGACTCCAGTATCAATGAGGCTTGTGTGGCTGAATTATTGGCACAATCCAAGGTTGAGGAAAATTATAGTCAGCTAGATGAAGCAAGCAAAATCCAGTGCCTCTTACACCAGTTAAGCCAAGAACCTCGTCGCTTATCGAGCGCCTTAAATCAACCATCTGATATTCTGAATCGTGAGATGGCTATTTATCAAGCCGTCGCTGACCTACAAAATCGTTTGGGCCATCGCATCATCAAACGCCATATTATTTCTCATACTACTTCCGTCTCAGACTTGCTAGAATTGGCCTTACTTTTTAAAGAAGTGGGTTTAGTCGGACCTAATTTTGCCCATGTCCAATTAGTGCCACTATTTGAGACCATTGAAGACTTAGAAGAAGCCCTAGAGGTCATGACTACTTACTTGCGCCTACCTCTTGTTCAGAAATGGCTAGCAAGTCAAGATTGGTGTCAGGAAATTATGCTAGGCTATTCGGATTCCAACAAGGATGGGGGATACCTTGCTTCTGGCTGGGCTCTCTATCTAGCACAGAATAAATTAACCCGTTTAGGTAGGGAAGAGGGCATTACCATTAGCTTCTTCCACGGTCGTGGGGGAACCGTCGGACGTGGCGGTGGTCCAAGTTATGAGGCCATTATGTCTCAACCTATTGGGACTATTAACCGTTTGATGCGGGTGACAGAGCAGGGGGAAGTCATTGGGACCAAGTATGGTAATCCTGACACAGCCTACTATCAATTGGAAAACATGTTAGTGGCCTCCTTGTCTCACGTCTTGTTAGCCCACGAAGTGCAAGACAGCAAACCTTATGAAGCAGTTATGAATCGCTTGGTTGATTGGAGCTATCGAGCCTATCGTCAGCTTGTTTTTGCGACACCTGGCTTCTCTGAATTCTTCTTCCAAGCAACGCCAATTAAGGAAGTTAGCCAGCTTAATATTGGCTCTCGTCCAGCCTCACGTAAGAAAGTGACCGATATTGATGGTCTGCGGGCTATACCTTGGGTCTTCTCTTGGTCACAGAGTCGCTTGATGTTCCCAGGTTGGTATGGTGTAGGAACCGCCTTCCAACGTTTTATTGAAGAAGACCCTAGTCATCTAGCTTTATTACAAGAAATGTATGCAGAATGGCCATTCTTCCGGGCTTTACTATCTAATGTAGACATGGTCTTGGCTAAGTCTGATATGGAAGTGGCGCGTTACTATAGCCAACTAGTTGAGGATCCTGAGGGACAAGCTATTTTCCAAACCCTAGAGACAGAGTGGCAACGCACCAAGGATCTCCTCTTACAAATAGAAGGGGAAGTGCAACTATTGGCACAAAATAATTACCTGCGTGATTCCTTAGCCATGCGTCTACCTTACTTCAATGCCCTTAATTACTTACAGGTGGAACTGATTAGACGGTCTCGTCAAGAACCGCTCAGTCCTTTGGCTAGCAAGATTTTGCACATTACCATTAATGGGATTGCAACTGGCTTGCGTAACTCTGGTTGATGACACTTCTGAAGCCCTTATCTAAGCCCTTTGTTAGTCTTTTGGCCTTAAATCTGATATAATAAATCGTTATGAAATTTAAAGGAGCGTCGCACACTATGTATCACGGAATCTTGGTAATCAATAAACCAGTTGGCATGACCAGTCACGATGTTGTCTTTAAATTACGCAAAATCCTCAGAACCAAACGCATTGGTCACACCGGTACTTTGGATCCTAACGTGGCGGGTGTCTTAGTCTGTTGTATTGGCCAAGCGACGAAGTTAGTAGAAGACCTCATGGACGGCCAAAAGGGTTACCGGGGTGAAATCACCTTGGGATTTTCTACCGAGACGGAGGATGCCGATGGGGCGCCTGTCGAACATAAGCGACTTAAAGAGCCAGTGTCTGATGCCGCAATTGATGCCGCCATGGCGACTTTTCTAGGAGAGATTGTTCAGATTCCGCCTTATTACTCAGCCGTTAAAGTAGGCGGCAAGCGTCTCTATGAATATGCGCGTGCAGGTCAGCAAGTGGAACGTCCACGCCGAATAGCTCGGATTGACCGCTTTGAACGACTAGGGGCTAGTGAATTCGACCCACATGAAGGCCTACAACGCTGGTCTTTTGATGTCCAATGTGGCAAGGGAACCTATGTTAGAACCCTAGCAGTTGATTTAGGAGCTAAGCTAGGCTATCCAAGTCACATGTCTCATCTGGTCCGTTATATGACGGGGGGCTATAGCTTGTCTCAGGCCCATAGCCTAGAAGAAGTAGCCCAAGCGGCAGATCAAGGGCGAGTTAGCCATATCCTAGTCCCACTGGATCAAGCAATCAACTTCTGCCCACACTACCACTTGCAAGATTCAGAGTGGACCATAGTCAAGAATGGGCAGGTTGTGCCAAGCACTGCTTTCAACCTAGCTCTCAAAGAGGCTACCGCTTGCTACTACCAAGGCAAAGTTCGTGCCATTTACGGGCCACATCCAAGCAAACCTGGTATGGTCAAGCCCTTGAAGATGTTTACCTATGAAGAGGAGTCACGATAGACAACATGGAAATTATTCGTATACACCATCCAAATCTTCCGCAACTTAAGGGGCCTATTGTCTTGGTTTTAGGATTCTTCGATGGCCTGCATCGGGGGCATCAGGCTGTCATTCAAGCCGGACGCCGCGAAGCCGACCGTTTAGGCCTGCCTTTGGCGGTCATGACCTTCAACCAACATCCTAAAATCGTATACAGTCGACTGACAGCCGCTGAGATGGATTACCTGTCAGACTTAGACCGTAAGATGGAATTGCTTGAAGCCAATCAGGTGGATATGGTCTTCTTAGTCGATTTTACCTATCCCTTTGGCTCCCAATCTCCTCAAGCTTTTGTTGAAAAATACATTGTTGGCCTTAAGGCTCAGGTGGTGGTAGCAGGCTTTGACTATACTTATGGTCCTAAAGAAGAAGCCAACATGTCTACCTTACCGCAACACGCAGCTGGTCGCTTCCAAATTATTGAAGTGCCTGAACTTGTGCTTAATCAAGAAAAAATCGGCTCGACACCCATTCGCGAACTCTTACGAGAAGGAAAAATCGATGAGGCCAATTTGGCTCTAGGCTATGTCTATGAGACCAGCGGTGTGGTCGTTCATGGTGAGAAGCGAGGACGAACCATCGGCTTTCCAACGGCTAATATCCGTCCCCAAGCTGGCCAAGTCCAACTAGGGCCGGGTATCTATGTAGTCGAGATTCAAGTCAATGGCATTTGGCATCAAGGCATGGCTTCGATTGGCTATAATGTGACCTTTGAGACGGATACAGGTCTGACCTGTGAGGTGCATATTTTTAACTTTAACCAGCTCATTTATGGTGAGACTGTCAAGGTTCGTTGGCATCACTATCTGCGTGGCGAAGTTAAATTTGAATCGGTTCAGGGCCTAATTCAACAACTACAGACTGACCAAGCAGCCTCGCAAGCTTACTTTCAGCAAATTAAGAAGGAGGGTTAGCATGCAAGCCAAGGCCGCCTATATACATATTCCTTTCTGCAAGAAAATTTGCCATTATTGTGCCTTTAATAAGTTTTTCTATGATGGCCAACCAGTCGAGGATTATCTGGCCGCCTTGGACCAGGAAATGGCTGCCTATGACCTCGATCAGACGCAGCCCCTGGATACCCTCTATATTGGGGGCGGGACCCCAAGTTGCTTGTCTTTATCTGAGTTAGACTATTTGCTGGCCTCTATTCACCGGCGCTTGCCCCTGACCGACAAGACTGAATTTTCTTTTGAGATTAACCCGGGTGAACTTAGCCTAGAAAAATGTCGTCTACTCAAAGACCAAGGAGTCAACCGTATTAGTATGGGAGTCCAGACCTTCAATGACCGACTACTGCGTAAAATCGGACGTAACCATCGGGAAAAGCAAATCTACCAGTCCATCGACTGGTTTCGCCAGGTAGGCTTTGAAAATCTCAGTATTGATTTGATTTTTCGTTTACCAGAACAGACTTTAGCAGACTTCGATGAGAGTTTGACCAAGGCCTTATCATTGGATTTGCCTCATTATTCCCTCTACTCTCTGATTATTGAGAATCAGACGGTCTTCCAGCAGCTTATGCGCCAGGGCAAGTTGCCCCTACCTAGCGAGGATGTTGATGCTGACATGTTTCAATTGGCCATCGACCGGCTTAAGGAAGCGGGCATCCACCAGTACGAAGTCTCCAACTTCGCCAAACCAGGCTATGAATCGCAACACAATCTAGGTTACTGGCGTTATACGCCTTACTATGGTTTTGGTGCGGGTGCCCATGGTTTCTTAGATGGGACGCGTTATTACAATCACGGGCCCGTTCACCATTATCTTAAACAATTAAGAGCAGGAAATAAGCCCATTATTGACGCCAGTCACCTGGACTTAGTTGATCAGATGGAAGAATTTCTTTTCTTGGCCTTGCGGACCACGCAAGGGGTCTGCCTGACAGACTTCCAAACACGTTTTGGCTATCGGGCGGAAGTCTTGTTTGCTGATTTCTTCAGACAGCAAGCTGAGCGTGGACTTTTAATAGAAGAAAGTGACCGTATTTATTTAACCACAAGGGGTCTTTTTCTAGCCGATCTAGTCTTCCGGGACTTAATCGGTTGGCTCAAGGAAAGACCGCAAATAATGAATAAGGAGGATTAATTGATGAATCGTAAATTTTTGAAAAATTTCTTTTTAGTGGTTTTAGGGAGTTTGATCTTTGCCTATTCCATTAATTTGCTACTCGTGCCTAACCATATGGGGGAGGGCGGCGTGACCGGGGTCACTTTGCTACTCAAGTATACGTTAGGTTGGGATAACGCCATCACTTACTGGATCATCAACGTGGTCCTCTTAATTATTGGTTGGCGTTATCTAGAGCGGGAAACCCTCTATCTGACTATTGTATCGGTTATGTGTATTTCCGTCTTCCAGAAGATTCTGCCTTCCACTGGCTTTATCCCTGAAAATTCCATGATTATTCCTCTTATGGCGGGTGCCATGATTGGGGTAGGGCTTGGTTTGGTTTTCCTAGGTGGCGGGACCACTGCTGGGGCTGATATTATCGTGATGATTCTCAATAAATACTTTGGGATTAACACCTCTGCTGGTTTCCTCATGATTGATACGGTCGTCGTACTTTCAACTTCCTTTGTTATCGGCTTAGAGAAGACTGTCTTGACCTTAGCCATGTTGGTCGTCTTCACCCGCATCATGAACTTCATCTTAGAAGGTTTCAACCCTAAGAAGTCCGTTACCATTATCTCCAAGGAATCGGATAAAGTGGCACAAACTATTTCCCAACGCATTCAGCGTGGGATTACCATCCTCAAAGGGGAAGGTTACTACACCCGCAATGAGAAAGATGTCCTCTTCATTGTGCTTAGCCGTAACCAAATCCTGCCTCTGCAACGGACGGTGCTTGAGATTGATCCAACTGCCTTTATGATTATCTCCAATGTCCAACAAGTACACGGGGAAGGCTTCTCATTCTATCTAGATGCTGAGACGGGTCAACAGATTCCTCATCGCTAAAAAGCTTATAAACTCGCGCTTTTGACCAGTGCGAGTTTTTATTTTAGGTAAAATTAGCACTCGAATAAAAAGAGTGCTAAAATTTATGGCAAAAAGGGTTGACAGGGGGTAAAATAGGGTGTATACTAACATTAGCACTTGAGGTAAAGGAGTGCTAAAAAAGAGGTGAGAACAATGTTAACAGCTAGGCAACAACAAATTTTACAGTTGATTGTGCAGCTGTATGGCCAGTATGAAGAACCGATTGGGTCTAAGACCCTGCTTCAGAAGAGTCTATTGGATGTCTCACCGGCAACCGTACGAAACGATATGTTGGCACTTGAGCGCATTGGCTATCTCAAGAAGGCTCATTCTTCTAGTGGACGGATTCCATCCTTTGATGGCTACCGCTACTATGTAGATCAACTGATTGAGGATCAAGCAGATATTCAAATGGCCAAGCAAGATAGTGAGGTAATTCAATCTATCTTCCGAGATCGCCATTTTGACGCTATGCAGCACGCCCAATTGGCGGCTGATATCTTGGTCTCCTTAACTGGCTATACGGCCGTCGTTTTGGGAGAATCCAAGGAACAATATCATTTAAGTGAGTTCCGCTTGATACAACTCAGCGAGAGTCGGATTGTGGCCATCGTCTTGACTGACAAGGGAAGCGTTGAAAGTGATCTAGTAGATTTACCAAGATCCTTAAGCCGAGAGGACTTGGGTCGTTTGACTCAAGCTATCAACCAGGAAATTGTTGGCTTATCCTTACTAGAAGCACAGCAACGACTTAAATTGACCTTGCCACTCTTGATGCAGCGCTTAGTTGGCTTCCAAGTCGACTTTTCGTCAGTTATCACCAAATTAATGCGCCATTTAAAGGGGCGTAGTTACTATGTCAGTGGTAAGAATAACCTATTCGATTCAGTAGAAGTGTCAGATTACAAGCGACTCTTCAACCTAATCGATGGGTCAGCAGAAATGTTCCAACTACTTGAAGCCAAGCAAGGCTTAGCAGTTGAACTGGGATTGGGAGGCCTAGCAGACGTCAGTCTAGTGACCTCATCCTATCAGTATCAAGCACAACAGGTCATCATCGGCCTAGTTGGTCCCGCTACTATGCCTTATCAGCGTGTACTGGGCTTGATGCATCACATCACGCATGAACTGGCCCATTATTAAGTAGCCACACCCAGAATTACCAAACCCTTAAAGGAGGCGATTACGTGTCAAACACAGAAAAAGAAGTGCTCAAGCAAGACGCGCCTGTTCAAGATGAAAAGCTTGATAAGATTCAAGACAGTGCTTATCAAGAAGAGGTTCAAGTTGATCAATCAAACGAGAGCCTAGATCAAGCCATTGAAGAAGCGGAAGACCAAGTCAGTCAGTTAGAGGCTGAAAAAGAAGCTTTATCCGACCAACTCTTACGCTTGCAAGCAGAAATCCAGAACATGCGACGCATTAACCAACGTGAACGCCAAGATGCAGCAAAATATCGCTCGCAAAGCTTGGCTAGCCATCTCTTAGATGTAGCTGATAACTTGGAACGCGCCTTAGCAACCCCAGCTGAGTCTGAAGATGCCAAAGCCATCCATAAGGGCATCGAGATGGTTTACAAGCAGTTCCAACAAGCCTTTGAAAAAGAAGGCATTAGCGTTATTGACCCATTGAACCAAGCCTTTGATCCTAATTTCCATCAGGCAGTTAGTATGATGCCTGCAGGCGAGGGTCAGGAAGCTGATACCGTCATTAATGTCTTGCAAAAAGGCTACTTGTTACAAGACCGGGTTTTAAGACCTGCCATGGTCATTGTCGCTCAGTAACATTTTAATGAATATTCCAGACTAAAAAATCAAACTAAAAGAAAAGAGGAAACTATTATGGCAAAAATTATTGGTATTGACTTAGGGACTACAAACTCTGCCGTATCTGTCTTAGAAGGCGGCGAAGCAAAAATTATCCCAAACCCAGAAGGTAACCGTACAACGCCATCTGTTGTGGCTTTCAAAAATGGTGAAATCCAAGTAGGGGAAGTAGCTAAGCGTCAAGCCGTTACCAACCCATCAACCGTAAGTTCTATCAAGCGTCACATGGGTGACGGCAGCTATAAGGTCCACATGGACGGCAAAGACTACACACCACAAGAAATCTCTGCGATGATTCTCCAATACTTGAAGTCTTATGCAGAAGACTACTTAGGTGAGAAGGTTGATAAGGCCGTTATCACCGTACCTGCTTACTTCAACGACGCACAACGTCAAGCAACCAAAGATGCTGGTAAGATCGCTGGTTTAGAAGTTGAGCGTATTGTCAACGAACCAACAGCTGCTGCTTTGGCCTATGGTTTAGATAAGACTTACAAAGAAGAAAAAGTTCTCGTCTTCGACTTAGGGGGCGGTACCTTCGACGTATCCATCCTTGAATTAGGTGATGGCGTCTTCGACGTATTGTCAACTTCAGGGGACAACCACTTAGGTGGGGACGACTTCGACCAAAAGATCATGGATTACTTAGTAGCTGAATTCAAGAAAGAACATGGCGTAGACCTTTCTAAAGATAAGATGGCTCTTCAACGTCTCAAAGACGCTGCTGAAAAAGCTAAGAAAGACTTATCTGGTGTGTCTACTACCCAAATCAGCTTACCATTTATCACTGCGTCAGCTGAAGGCCCACTTCACTTGGAATTAACCTTGACGCGTGCTAAGTTCGAAGAATTAACACACGATTTAGTAGAACGTACTAAACAACCTGTTCGTCAAGCCCTCAAAGATGCTGGCTTATCTCAATCCGATATCGACGAAGTAATCTTGGTTGGTGGTTCTACTCGTATTCCAGCCGTTGTAGAAGCGGTTCGTAAGGAAACTGGCAAAGAACCTAACAAATCTGTTAACCCTGACGAAGTAGTGGCGATGGGTGCTGCTATTCAAGGTGGGGTTATCTCCGGTGACGTTAAAGACATCGTCCTCTTAGACGTAACACCATTGTCATTAGGGATTGAAACCATGGGTGGCGTCTTCACCAAGTTGATTGACCGCAACACGACCATCCCAACTAGCAAGTCACAAGTCTTCTCAACTGCAGCTGACAACCAACCAGCGGTAGACGTACACGTCCTCCAAGGGGAACGTCAAATGGCAGCTGACAACAAGACTCTTGGACGCTTCCAATTGACCGATATTCCACCTGCACCACGTGGTATCCCACAAATCGAAGTTACCTTTGACATCGACAAGAACGGGATCGTTAACGTAAGTGCTAAGGACTTAGGGACTGGTAAAGAACAAACCATCACTATCAAGTCTAGCTCAGGTCTGACTGATGAAGAGATCGACCGCATGGTCAAAGACGCGGAAGCTAACGCTGAAGCCGACAAGAAACGTCGTGAAGAAGCTGATCTCCGTAACGAAGTAGACCAATTAGTCTTCCAAACTGACAAAGTTTTAGCTGACCTTAAAGACAAGGTTTCTGAAGAAGAAGTTAAGAAGGCTGAAGCAGCTCGTGACGAACTCAAGGCAGCCATCGAAGCTAATGATTTAGATCAAATGAAGGCTAAACGCGACGCCCTCAATGAAATCGTCCAAAACTTAACGGTTAAACTCTATGAGCAAGCCGCAGCACAAGCTCAAGCAGCTCAAGGCGATGGGCAAGCTCAAGCTGATACAAATGCCTCTGGCGATGACGTTGTAGACGCTGAGTTCGAAGAAATCGACTAATATATGAGGTAAGGAACAACGCCAGAGCTTGTCTTTGGCGTTTCCTTTCTAATCTAACTGTGTCATAAGCCCTAGGGCTTGAAAAAAGGAGTGGGAAAATGGCAGATAAACGTGATTACTACGACGTCCTAGGGGTCTCTCGAGACGCTAGTGACGCCGAAATCAAGAAAGCCTATCGTAAACTATCCAAACAATATCATCCAGACATTAACAAAGAAGCAGACGCAGCCGATAAATTCAAAGAAATTACCGAAGCTTACGAGGTCCTAAGTGACGCTGATAAGCGCTCTATGTACGACCAATATGGTCACGCAGCCACCGACGGCTCCTATGGTTCCGGTGGTTTCGGTGGTGGCGGTTTTGGTGGCTTCAGCGGTGGAGGATTTAATGGCTTTGAAGATATCTTCGAGTCCTTCTTCGGTGGCGGTATGGGCGGTGCTGGTTCTGCTAGAGCCAATGCAGCCCGTCGGGGTGATGATCTCCAATACCGGGTTAAACTCAAATTTGAGGAAGCCATTTTTGGTAAGGAAGTCACTATTACCTATAATCGTAAGCAAGAATGTCATACCTGTCATGGTTCAGGTGCCAAGGAAGGGACCGAACCCGTAACCTGTCACAAGTGTCATGGTTCTGGGGTGATCAACGTTCAACGCAACACCCCATTTGGTGCCATGATGTCTCAGGCAACCTGTGATGTCTGTCACGGGACGGGTAAAGAAATCAAGGAAAAATGTACGACCTGTCACGGTGCTGGAACAGAAACCCAACAGCATTCGGTCAAAGTCACGGTCCCTGCAGGGGTAGAGGACAACCAACAAATGCGAGTATCTGGTCAAGGTGAAGCCGGAACCAATGGCGGACCTTACGGCGACCTCTATGTGGTCTTCCAGGTCGAAGAGAGTGATATCTTTGAACGTGAAGGCACCGAAATCTTCTACGAACTTCCTATCAGCTTTAGCCAGGCAGCCCTAGGGGATGAAGTCAAGGTGCCAACTGTTCATGGTAACGTCAAACTTAAAATCCCGGCAGGAACCCAAACTGGTACCACCTTCCGACTACGTGAGAAGGGAGCGCCAAGTCTTCGCGGTGGCCGCAATGGGGATCAACACGTGTCCGTCAAAGTCGTGACGCCTAAGCGATTAACAGATCGTCAAAAGGATCTCTTCAAGCAACTGGCTGAATCTAGTGGTGAATCTGTCAAGGGTCATGAAGGTGGCTTCTTCGATAAGATGAAGGATATGTTTGAAGGCAAATAAGTCTAAAGGCTGGAAGATTCCAGCCTTTTTTCTTCTTAATTTTAGTTAGCATTCCCTGGCTTAACCCTAGTCTTAGAGCCAAAAATTTGGTACAATAGACCAGTGTATTAGTGCCAGATGGCACTCCTATCTAGATAAATTTGTACGAAAGAGGCAGCCTATGAATCCACAAGAATTACAAGCACTCCGAGCCCGCCAGGAGAAAATTCGCAACTTCTCCATTATCGCTCATATTGACCATGGTAAATCAACCTTGGCTGACCGTATTCTGCAATTGACAGAGACGGTTTCAGACCGGGAAATGCAGGACCAACTCTTGGACTCCATGGACTTGGAGCGGGAACGAGGCATTACCATTAAACTCAACGCTGTTGAACTGACCTATAAGGCTCAGGATGGGGAAGAGTATATCTTCCACCTAATTGATACCCCAGGGCACGTGGACTTTACTTATGAAGTGTCACGTTCACTGGCAGCCTGTGAAGGGGCCATCTTGGTCGTCGATGCCGCCCAGGGGATTGAAGCTCAGACTCTGGCCAACGTTTATTTGGCTTTAGATAACGACTTAGAAATTCTGCCGGTCATTAACAAGATTGACTTACCAGCCGCTGATCCTGAGCGTGTTCAAGTTGAAATTGAAGATGTCATTGGCATTGACGCAAGTGAGGCCGTTTTCGCCTCAGCTAAATCCGGGATTGGGATTGACCAAATCCTGGAGCAAATTGTCCACAAGGTACCGGCCCCTCCGGGCGACCTAGAAGCGCCGCTTCAAGCCCTGATTTTCGACTCTGTTTATGATTCCTACCGTGGTGTTGTCTTGAATATCCGGGTCATTAACGGGGTCGTGAAACCTGGCGACAAGATTCGTTTGATGTCCAACGGTAAAGAATTCGATGTAGTGGAAGTAGGGGTCTTCAGTCCTAAACCTGTCCAACGCGACTATCTCATGGTAGGGGATGTGGGCTATATCACGGCTTCCATTAAGACCATTCAAGATACGCGAGTAGGGGATACCATTACCTTGGCCAACAATCCGGCCCAAGAACCCCTAGACGGTTACCGTAAGCTCAATCCCATGGTTTACTGCGGTCTCTATCCAGTCGAGTCTAACGACTATAATGATTTGCGGGATGCCTTGGAAAAACTCCAGCTCAATGACGCGGCCTTGCAATTTGAGCCTGAAACTTCGCAAGCCCTAGGCTTTGGCTTCCGTACAGGTTTCTTAGGCTTACTGCACATGGACGTTATCCAGGAACGTCTGGAACGTGAGTTCGACATCAACCTGATTACCACGGCACCTTCGGTTATTTACAAGGTCAAAAAGACCAATGGCGAGGAAATCATCGTGGATAACCCGTCCGCTATGCCAGACCAAACCGTCATTGATGAAATCTACGAGCCCTACGTTAAGGCCTCCATTATGGTGCCTAATGAATATGTTGGCGCAGTCATGGACATCGGCCAACGTAAGCGGGGTAACTTCATTACCATGGATTATCTGGATGATTACCGGGTCAATGTGGTCTATGAGTTACCATTGTCAGAAATCATCTATGACTTCTTCGATAAGCTCAAATCCAATACCAAAGGCTATGCATCCCTTGACTACGAATTAATTGGCTACAAACCATCTAACCTAGTTAAGATGGATATCCTGCTCAATGGCGACCTGATTGACGCCTTCTCCATGATTGTCCACAAGGACTTTGCTTACGGTCGTGGCCGTGAATTAGTAGAAAAACTTCGCGGCATCATTCCGCGTCAACTCTTCGAAGTACCTGTTCAGGCTGCTATCGGTAATAAGATTCTAGCGCGTACCACCATTAAAGCCTTGCGTAAAGACGTAACGGCTAAACTCTACGGTGGGGACGTCAGCCGTCGTAAGAAGCTCCTCGAGAAACAAAAAGAGGGGAAAAAGCGGATGAAACAAATTGGGACGGTGGAAGTCCCACAAGAAGCCTTCATGGCTGTCCTACAAATGGACGAAGATTAATATCTATCAAGCTCCCAGCCACTATGGTGGGAGTTTTTTTTGTATAAACAGAAGGTCAAAATAATTAAGTAATCGCTTGCAATCATCTAAGAAAAGGTTTACAATATAAGTGTAGTATATTTCACAAATTTCACAATAAGGAGGAGTCTACTATGAAAGCATACACCTATGTTGAACCTGGCCTAGCTAAGTTCGTTGACAAGCCAAAGCCTGTCATCTTGAAGCCAACGGATGCAATTGTTCGTATGCTTAAAACGACCATCTGTGGGACAGACCTACACATCATCAAGGGTGACGTGCCAGCTGTCCAAAATGGGACGATTTTAGGACACGAGGGGATTGCGGTTGTCGAAGAAGTTGGATCCAGCGTGACTAACTTCAAGCCTGGCGATAAAGTCATTGTTTCTTGCGTCTGCTCCTGCGGTAAGTGTTATTACTGTAAGAAGGGGATTTATGCCCACTGTGAAGACGAGGGTGGTTGGATTTTCGGCCACTTAATCGACGGCACACAGGCTGAATATCTCCGGGTTCCACATGCAGACAATACCCTCTATAACCCACCAGCAGGCCTTAGCGATGAAGCCCTGGTTATGATTTCAGATATTCTACCAACGGGTTATGAAATTGGGGTCCTCAAAGGTCGGGTAGAGCCAGGTTGTAATGTGGCCATTATTGGTTCTGGACCAGTTGGTTTGGGCTCACTCTTAACCGCTCAGTTCTATTCTCCTGCTAAGATTATCATGGTGGATATTGATGATCACCGCCTAGATACCGCCCTCAAGTTCGGCGCTACCCATAAGGTTAATAATTCCGATACTGACAGAGCCATCAAGGAAATCTTTGACTTAACGGATGGTCGTGGGGTTGACGTAGCCATTGAAGCGGTTGGGATTCCAGCATCCTTTGACTTCTGCCAAAAGATTATTGCGGTTGATGGCCGTATTGCTAACGCGGGTGTCCATGGGGTTCCTGTGCAATTCGACTTAGATAGACTCTGGATTCGCAATATTACCGTAACAACTGGCTTAGTATCAACTAATACCACACCACAACTGCTGCAAGCCCTAGAAGCTCAGAAGATTCACCCTGAAGAGCTCGTTACCCACTACTTCAAATTGTCTCAAATCGAAGAGGCTTATGACGTCTTCCGCGATGCTTCTAAGAATAATGCCATTAAGGTCCTGATTGAAAATGACCTTAGCCCACAAAGTTAGGGCAAAATGGATAGCATTTAAGCCTAAGTGACGGGGCCTCTGGCTCGGTCACTTTTTTATGTAACAACCGAAGATAGGAGGGAAGCCTATGCAAGAAGACATTCAGGCTCTACAAACCATCATTAACAACAACCAACACCTGGTATTTTTCGGTGGGGCAGGTGTTTCAACCGAATCGGGTATCCCTGATTTTCGCAGTGCCCAAGGTGTTTATAGTCAAGATTTAGGTAGAAACTTTTCAGCCGAACAACTGATTAGCCATAGCATGTATCGTAAATATCCCCACCTTTTCTATGATTTTTACCGTAAACATTTGATTTATCCTCATGCTAAGCCAAATGCTGCCCATATCTTTCTAGCGCAGTTAGAGGCCAGTGGCCACTTGGACGCTGTCATTAGCCAGAATATTGACACCCTACATGAAGCCGCTGGTAGTCAACGCCTTCTCAAACTACATGGGACGGTTGACCGAAATATTTGTCAGGAGTGTGGTAGAGTCTATGACCTGAATAGCTTTCTTGACGCTTATGATGGTCAGGGCATCCCGCGCTGTCCCCATTGTGGCGGCGTGCTCAAACCAGACGTCACCCTCTATGAAGAGTCGCTTAATATGGAGGTTTTTGACCAGGCTATCTCAGCCATTCAGCAAGCCGATACCTTGATTGTAGGAGGCACTTCTTTAGTAGTCTATCCGGCTGCAGGTCTACTGCAATATTTTAAGGGTAAACATTTGGTGGTCATCAATAAGCAGGCCATCCCTCAGGATGACTGGGCAGATTTAGTTATTCATGCTCCTATTGGGCAGGTTTTCAGCCAATTAGTGCTACCAGAGCAATAAACCCTATTCAAAGCTAACAGAATAGACTATAATAGGAAGGAACTGTCAATTTGGAGGAAAGACATGAGTATCTTAAGCGTATCAAATCTTACCCATGGATTCGGCGATCGGGCCATCTTCGAAGATGTCTCCTTCCGCCTACTCAAAGGGGAACATATCGGCCTGATTGGGGCCAATGGTGAAGGGAAATCAACCTTCATGAACATTGTAACAGGTAAGCAATTGCCAGATGAAGGCAAGGTAGAGTGGGCCAAGTATGTTACAACTGGCTACCTAGACCAACACAGCGTCCTTAAGCCTGGTCAAACCATTCGCGATGTCTTGCGCATGGCCTTTGATGATTTATTTGCCATTGAAGCGCGCATTAGCGAGGCCTATGAAGAGATGGCGACCGCTGATGACCAAACCATGGCAGACCTATTAGAGGAAGTAGGGGAGTTACAAGAGCGCTTGGAAGTCCACGATTTCTATACCTTGGATGCTAAAATTGAAGAAGTGGCTCGTGCTCTTGGTATTACCGCCTTTGGTTTAGACACAGACGTCACCTCACTGAGTGGGGGACAGCGGACCAAGGTCTTATTGGCTAAGTTACTCTTAGAAAAGCCCGATATTCTACTCTTAGACGAACCGACCAACTACTTGGATGCTGAGCATATCGAGTGGCTTAAACGTTACTTGCAAAACTACGAAAATGCCTTTATCTTAATTTCCCATGATATTCCCTTCCTTAATAGTGTCATTAACATTATCTATCACGTGGAAAACCTCAAGCTTAGCCGTTATGTTGGCGACTATGAGAACTTCCAAGCGGTCCACGCCATGAAGCGTGCCCAACTAGAAGCGGCCTATGAACGCCAACAGAAGGAAATAGCGGACCTCAAGGACTTCGTCAACCGCAACAAGGCCCGAGTAGCAACACGCAATATGGCCATGTCCCGTCAAAAGAAACTAGATAAGATGGAAGTCATCGAGCTACAAGGCGAGAAACCGAAGCCAAAATTTGACTTCCAGTCTGCTCGGACCCCTGGCCGTTTCATCTTCGAAGCTAATCAGTTAGAAATTGGTTATAGCCAGCCTCTGACCAAGCCGCTGGATCTAGTCTTTGAACGTAACCAGAAGGTTGCGATTATCGGGGCTAACGGGATTGGTAAGACCACTTTACTCAAGAGCCTCATGGGGCTTATTCCGGCCTTAGCTGGCCAAGTAGAGCAGGGAGATTACTTGGAAATTGGTTACTTCGAACAAGAAGTCGCTTCAGGTAACCGTCAGACGCCATTAGAAGTTGTGTGGAATGCTTTCCCAGCTATGAACCAGGCTGAAGTACGCGCTGCCTTAGCACGTTGTGGACTGACTTCTAAGCACATCGAAAGCCAAATTCAAGTCCTAAGTGGGGGAGAGCAAGCCAAGGTCCGTCTTTGCCTACTTATGAATGCTCCGCATAATGTCTTGATCTTGGACGAGCCGACCAACCACTTGGACGTCGATGCCAAGGAAGAATTGGCTCGAGCCCTCAAAGAATACAAGGGCAGTATCCTCATGGTTTGCCACGAACCTGAATTTTATCAAGGTTGGGTCGACCAAATTTGGGACTTCAATCAATTTTAACAAGCCAAAGCCAAAGTTTGTTCACTTTGGCTTTTTTTCATGTATTAATGCCGATATATCAAGATTATTTTATAAACTCATTTTCACAAAGTGTTTGTGAACCTAAAAAACGAATAGAGGATATATAATATATTATATAGATAACCTGAGTATTTTATTTAAAATGATAAGGTTTTCTATTCACATAAGCATTTAGTTAAAATACTGATATGTCAATATTTGAAAACGTTTTGAAAATAACCTTCACATTGTGCCTTGTTTTCATACATGCTCATTTACAAAAAAAGACCGTCAATATAAAATTTTTATCGTTTGAACTTGAACAAGTGCTTTACTTCTTGAAAACAAAGGCGTATGATGAAGATGTAAATAAAAAGAACTTAGGAGGAACATCCATGGTTGAAAAAGAAGATAAGAAGTTAGAGGCTCAAGCCCATGTTGATGAGCTTGTCCAAAAAGGCTTAGTCGCTCTTGACGAGTTCCGTCTCTTAGACCAAGAACAAGTAGACTACATTGTGGCTAAAGCCTCAGTTGCAGCCTTAGACCAACACGGGGTCTTGGCTAAGCACGCGCTTGATGAAACAGGTCGTGGGGTATTCGAAGATAAGGCAACTAAGAACCTCTTCGCTTGCGAGCACGTGGTTAACAACATGCGTCACACTAAAACAGTTGGCATTATCTCAGAAGACGATGTGACTGGTTTAACCTTGATTGCTGAACCTGTCGGGGTTGTAGCGGGGATTACCCCAACCACCAACCCAACTTCTACCGCGATTTTCAAATCTTTGATTTCATTAAAGACACGTAACCCAATCGTCTTTGCCTTCCACCCATCTGCACAAGAATCTTCTGCTCACGCAGCCAAAGTGGTTTACGATGCGGCAGTAGCAGCAGGGGCACCTAAGAACTGTATCCAATGGATTACTTTACCATCGATGGAAGCAACTTCTGCGCTTATGAATCACCCAGGGATCGCAACAATCTTAGCAACTGGTGGTAACGCCATGGTTCGCGCCGCTTACTCATGTGGTAAGCCTGCCTTAGGGGTAGGGGCTGGTAACGTACCTGCTTACGTAGAAAAAACAGCTAACATCCAACAAGCTGCACACGACATTATCATGTCTAAGTCTTTCGACAACGGGATGGTCTGTGCTTCAGAGCAAGCTGCCATCGTGGATAAAGAAGTTTACGATGAATTCAAGAAAGAACTTGAGTCTTACCATGTATACTTCGTTAACAAGAAAGAAAAAGCCTTGTTAGAAAACTACTGCTTCGGCGTAAAAGCTAACAGCAAGAACTGCGCAGAAGGTAAATTGAACGCTGATATCGTTGGTAAACCAGCTGCTTGGATTGCTGAACAAGCTGGCTTCAGCGTACCTGAAGGCACTAATATCCTAGCTGCCGAAGTGGCTGAAGTAGGGCCAAAAGAACCATTAACTCGTGAGAAACTCTCTCCAATCATTGCTGTATTGAAATCAGAAAATACTGAAGATGGGATTGCGAAGTCTCGTCAAATGGTTGAATTCCATGGTTTGGGTCACTCTGCTGCTATCCATACACGTAACGAGCAACTGGCTAAAGACTTTGGTCGTGAAGTTAAGGCAATTCGTGTTATCTGGAATGCACCATCTACTTTCGGGGGGATTGGTGACGTATATAACGCCTTCTTGCCATCCTTAACCTTGGGTTGTGGGACTTATGGTCGCAACTCTGTCGGCAACAACGTCAGCGCCGTTAACTTGTTAAACATCAAAAAAGTGGGGAGACGTAGAAATAATATGCAATGGTTTAAAGTACCTTCAAAAATCTACTTCGAACGTGACTCCATCCAATATCTGCAAAAGATGAAGGATGTAGAGAAAGTTATGATCGTTACGGACGATGCGATGTTCAAACTTGGTTTCGTTCACCGTGTCATCGAACAACTCTCCCTCCGTCCTAAGAAAGTTACCTACACCATCTTCTCAGATGTTGAACCAGATCCAGATATTACAACCGTTGAACGCGGGGCAGCCCTCATGCGTGAATTCCAACCAGATACCATCATCGCTTTAGGTGGGGGGTCTGTAATGGACGCGGCTAAAGTAATGTGGATGTTCTACGAACAACCTCAAGTTGACTTCCGTGATTTAGTACAGAAATTCATGGATATCCGTAAACGTGCCTTCCGCTTCCCAGAATTAGGTAAAAAGGCTAAATACGTTGGGATTCCAACCACTTCTGGTACCGGGTCTGAAGTAACACCATTTGCCGTTATCTCTGATAAGAAGAATAACCGTAAATATCCATTGGCTGACTACTCCTTGACACCAACCATCGCCATCGTGGACCCAGCCTTTGTCTTGACAGTTCCTGCATCAGTTACAGCTGATACTGGTATGGACGTCTTGACTCACGCAGTGGAAGCTTATACTTCTACCTTGGCTAACGACTATACAGATGGTTTGGCTCTACAAGCTATCAAGTTAGTCTTCGAAAACTTAGAAAGCTCTGTTAAGAATGCTGACTTTGAGTCACGTGAGAAGATGCATAACGCCTCAACCATGGCAGGTATGGCCTTTGCCAACGCCTTCTTAGGGATGTCTCACTCTATGGCTCATAAGATCGGTGGTTTCTTCCATACCGTTCACGGCCGTACCAACGCCATCCTCTTACCATACGTTATCCGTTACAACGGGACTCGTCCAGCTAAGGCTGCAACTTGGCCAAAATACAACTACTACAAGGCCGATGTTAAATTCCAAGACATTGCTAAGATGTTAGGCTTGCCAGCTTCAACGCCTGAAGAAGCAGTTGATGCTTTAGCAAAAGCAGTCTATGACCTAGGTGTTCGTGTCGGAATCGACATGAGTATTAAGGGACAAGGCGTGGATGAGAAGGAATACATGGACACAGTTGAAGAGATTGCTTACTTAGCATACGAAGACCAATGTTCACCAGCTAACCCTCGCTTACCAATGGTAGCTGACATGGTAGAAATCCTCCAAGACGCTTACTATGGTTACAAGGAACGTCCAGGACGTATCAAATAATAGCAAGTAGCTAACGATTCTAGCACCAGGTGCCTGGCACTTGGTGCTTTTTTGAGGACGTCTATTTTGGGCTTATGTTATAATAGAAGTATCAAGAGTCGAGAGAGAGGGGTATGACGATGACAGAAACACTTTATTTAGCAGGAGGCTGCTTTTGGGGCATGGAAGGCTATTACAAGCGCCTGACAGGTGTGGTGGATACGGAAGTTGGCTATGCTAACGGCAAAAGCCCACAGGCCACCTATCAAGGTCTTAAAAGCTCAGATCATGCAGAAACCCTAGCCATTCATTATGATCCTAACCAGGTCGATTTGGCGACTTTAATTAGCCATTTCTTCCGTGTTATTGATCCTTTTAGCCTCAATAAGCAGGGCGGTGACGTTGGTCGTCAATACCGCACAGGAATCTACACCACTAGTGCCAGTCAAGAAGCGGCTGTTAAGGCCCTAGTGGCTACTTTTGAGCAAAGAGCAGGGCGGCCAACGGCTGTTGAAGTCATGCCTTTGGCTCATTTTGTGCCAGCTGAAGACTATCACCAAGATTACCTAGATAAACATCCTAGTGGCTACTGCCATATCAAATTGTCCTGGGCCGATCAAGCCTTATCACCAGCTGAAAATTTAGCAAGTCAAGAAGGGTAATAAGATGACCAGAACTATTGAAATTCGACCAGCCCAACTTGAGGACGCGGCGGCCCTTCAAAAGCTAGCCTGCCAAGAATTAGGATATGATTATCCCCTAGAAGCCTGCCAGAAACGCCTACAGGCTCTCTTAGCGGATGACCAGCAGATTCTTCTAGTGGCTTGCAGTCAAGAAGCTCCTAAACAGGTCTTGGGCATTGTCCACGCCAGTTACTATTATTCCTTTTATGGCGATCCTGCCTATAATGTTATGGCGCTAGCAGTCGACCAGACCTATCATCACCAAGGAATAGGGCGACTTTTGATGCAAGCCTTGGAAGCCCAAGCTATTTCAAAGGGCATCCACCACATTCGCCTCAATTCTGGTAGCCATCGCACTGGGGCACACGCCTTTTATCAGTCCATTGGCTATGATTGTTACAAAACCCAAAAAGCCTTCAGTAAAAACTTATGACCACAAAAAATCCCATTATATCATATATGATATAATGGGATTTTTGCTTTAGATATGAGATTGGAATTGCTTAATACGCGCTAGCAACTGACTATTGCCATTAAATTTAGCAAAGGCCAAAGCGTCTGCACTATATTGCTTGATTTGGTCCGCTTCTAAGCCCTGAGCTTCTGCATTCTGAGCAAGTCGGAAATAGAGTCGATCCACGTAATGGGATACCGCTGCTTGGCTAGAAAGATTAATGCCATGTAGCAAGAGGCGGTCAGACTGGTCATACTCCTGGGCTGTCGCATAGAAATTAGCTGAATGCAAAACAATATTAAGTATACGCCATAATTCCTGGCTATTAGCCGGTTCATAATCTAGCAGCCCGTCTTGAGCTTTTTCAAAGTAGTGATGGACCCGTTCGGATTCACCTGCATTGGCATAGGCTAGCCCTAAGCCAGCTGCAGCTAAAGAACTGTAGAGTGGCTCGAAATCGGCATGTAAATCGGTCATTAGTTGATTTAAGTAGAAAAAACTATCATTGATTGAAGCCTTGGTCAAGGCCGCCAGGAAACCCTTAAGGTAAAGGTAGCGTTTCTTGAGCGAAAGGGGGCTGACTTGCTTGGCATCCACAGCAGCTAATTCCTGATTGGCCAACTTATAATCAGCTCTTACAAAGGCATTTTCAGCCGCTTCAATATGTTGATAAAGCTCAGTCGATTGGACATCTTGACGTGGGAAGAGCTCGCCCAAACTCATATCTAATCGTTGACACAAATCCAGTAAAATCTTAACAGAAGGAACTTGTCCTTGGTTTTCAAAACGACTCAGGGTGGCTTGGGTACAGATTCCTTGGCACAATTCAGACTGTGAAATTCCTAATGACTTGCGCCGTTGAATAAATAACTGAATATCCATAGAGGAAACCTCCTAAATATTGCGCTTATAAGTGACTCTATTATAGCATGATATAGGACACTTGTCATCGTTTTCACGAATCCGGCAGGGCAAGTATTAAAGGTAATTTAGGTGTAATCTGACCTGCATCACTTGATAATGTCAAGGCTGGATAAGCCGGATCAAAGCCAATCTTATGTTGATGATCAAACATCATGTCATAGAGAGGGTTGAGATAGATGGACTCAAAATTAGTCTCAAACTTGCTTGAATAGAGGTCAAATGGCACTTTTGGGTCATTGTCAGCTACTATGAGCAGACGATACTTGCCCATAACATTACAGTGACAGCCAACTGGATCGTCATTATAGGGGCTATTGCCATCCACATAATCCATAAGGATGCGGTAAGATTTGCTATCATGCTGAGACAGCGCTTGTTGGATAAATTCGATTGCTTGATTGGTAAATTCAAAATTCATATTAGAAATCCTTTCTAGTGGAAGGGAAATGGGTCAGTAGAGACTTAGATATTTTCTGATATCCATGAGTTAACATAATATACATTATAGGATAATCGTTTAAGGAATCTAGTTAGACTCCTTCTTAGCCAATAAAGCCAGATATTCTTCTAAGGTTAACTCATTCTCATAGATAAAGCCCGCATGGACCTTACCGACATAACGAAAATGCCAGGGTTCAAAGTTATATCCTGTAATGGACTCTTTCTTTTGCTGATACCTTAGGATAAAACCAAAACGATGCGCATTATTAGCCAACCATTTGGCTGAATCTGTCTCTGAATAGCTTGCCTCCAGTTCACCACCATTATCTAGCCATTCAGTACCTAGAAGATCAATAGCCAAGCCCGTCGTATGCTCTGAGGCATCTGCTGGCGCGAAATATTGATTGGTAACGGACTCTGCATCGGCTTGACTTAAGCCTTGAGCTAGATAGTTTTGAATGCTAAGGTTACGGTTATTTTCTTGTTCTTCAACAGACCGATAACCTGATACAACCCGATAATAGAAACCATCCTTGGCAGCAGCTTCCATTAAGTCTTCTAAGGGCTTGACTAAGTCTTGATGATAGATATTACCGTAGCTATCCCAAGCCAGTTCTGGTTCTTTTTTATCAGCATTAGGATTATTCTTATTAACTAGCTTAAGCAGTGGATCATCACTATGTGCGGTCACGGGTAGTTTTTCAATTAAAGCATCCACTTTCAAATCTTTGTTAATTGTTTGTATTTCTTCTAAACTAGGCAATTTGTAGCTTGTTTTAGCCTGCACAGCTAATGAAGCCTGCAAGATTAAGATACAGGCAAGTATGAGATAAATCAACTTCTTCTTTTGCATAGGGACTTCCTTTCTTAGTTAAGTAAGCCATTTCATAGAGATAAAACCAGAGTAAGCACCCACAAGCCCCCTATCAAGGCCAGATGTAGGCCCCAGGCTAAGGTCAGATAGCCAATAAACTCACGTAAAAAGGCATTAATCGAAAAATAGAGCTTAGTCTTGGCGCCATAACCTTGACACTTAAGTCCTAGGCGCCGGGCCAGAATAAGGGCACGTAATAAATGATAATAGTTAGTGACAATGACAAAGTCCTCTTTCCCCTTTTCCATTAGCTTATAGGAGAATTGAAGATTTTCATGGGTATTACGAGACTGATTGTCGACCAGAATGGCGGATTGAGGCACGCCTTGTCGAAGGGCGTAAGCTTTCATCGCCTCCCCTTCTGAGATGACTTCATCTGGACCTTGGCCACCCGACATAATCAAGGTCACTTCTTGAGGGCGACGGCGCCAGAGTTTGATGGCCTTATCAATTCGACTGGCAAGCAAGGGCGTCACTTCTGTCCCATTTAAGCCAGCCCCTAGCACCACAATATAAGAATAGCGCGGCCGTACGAAATGGATAAAGTTGAGAATGTTGGTAACGAAAAAGATGCCGACTAAGACGGCAAAATAGAAAATAGTGCTTCCCATGAGCCCATAGATGACATTAAAGATTGGCCAATTGAGTGATAAACGACTTGCTAGAACAGGCCAGATGACCATATAACCAATCATGCCAAATGCTAGCATGAGCGCTAGTGAATTAACCAGATTGAAGCCTTCCCGCCGAATCAAGGTAAGGCCTGAATACAAGAGAGCTATTAGGCTGATCAAAGGCGCCAACATCAATGTCAAAATGAAGAGGACACCCAGGACAACCATAATGACAGCAAAGAATTGCCATTCTAGTACAAAGGTCAAGTAGATTCCAATAATACCAGCTAATGAGCCCGACACTAGGAACCAAAATCCCAACCATAAGGTTCGCTTATCATGCCAGTAAACCCAAAAGAATGGCGAGCTGACCAAGACAAGTAGTAGTAAAAAGAGAAATGTCATAATCTGATCCTTTCAGAAGTGTGGTGCCTAAGTTGCCATATAAGTTTGATTGTCTGAGATAGTCTATTGGATTTTCTTGATTCTTCCGATTTGTCGATTTTTAAATAACCGACAAATCTCTTGCTTTATTATTTTGCGCTCTAAGTGCAAGAAGAATCGCCAATACAATAATGATTACCTTGCTTGCATAAGAGATATTTTCATTACCACCTACTGCTATTTGAGAGAAAACATTTATTAAGGAATGCGTCATAACACATATCCACAAACTCTTTGTCTTTATAAATAATGCAGATAAAATAAAACAATTAGTCAACAATCCAAGCAAAAATCCGCCTGTCCATACTTGTGACAAGGTTCCTTCAATGTAGAAATAAGCAAAATGCCATATTCCCCATAGTACAAAAGTCATTAAAGTTGAACTAAGATAGCTACGACGCTCCATGATTATGGGTTGAAAAACATATCTCCACCCTACTTCCTCAATCCCACCGAAAAGGATTGCTTTAAGAAATAAGATAATCGGAAGATACCAGGCATCCAAGACCAACTTTCCATCAAAGGCAAGATAGCAAAAATCCAAAAACAAGAAGGATAGGACCCATAAATAGCTACTAGTCTTTTGCTTGATAGAGAAAAAATCCTTTAAGATTCTCTTCCCACTGTACTTTTTGTAGTTGACTGCAATAATCATTCCCCATAGAGCGGACGAAACGCCCCCTAATCCAATAGCAAGCATTCCTATTGGCGTCGTGTAATCTACACTCACCCCCAAATTACGCAATATAAAAACGATCATAGATATAATCCATATTTGCCCTAAGGATCCTAATAGATAAAGGAAAATTGCTTTTTTTCGACTCATAATTTCCCACCTACATTTCAATCTATCAGCTTAACCATTTCGATTCTTTCAGAACTGTGGCGCCATAAGTTGTCCTACACGTTCGAAGTAAGTTTGATTGTCTGAGATGCCGTATTGGATTTCCTTGAGTGTTTCCAATTTGTCGGTAATAATACCATCAACAGGTCGATAGAGAAAGCTTTGGATTTCCTCTTCATCATTAATGGTCCAGACATAGATTTCTTTGCCCTCTTTATGAGCTTGATTGGCTAGCTCACTAGTATAGGAGAATGCCTCTAAGACATAGAAATCAACCTCATTTTTGGCAAAAGCACCAAATTGCAATGGAATCACATAGCCAGTTCTAATATCAGAATTGAGAGACTCAATGGCGTCAATAACTTCATGATTGAGAGACATGACTGGATAGCGGTTAGTAATACCTAGTTCTTGGAGTTTATCAACGATCAGTTGAGCATAATTATCTGGCTCCTTGCCATGGGGTTTGAGCTCAATTAGAAGATCAATATCTAGCTCCTGAGCTCGCTTAACAAATTCCTCAAAGGATGGCAGCTGACTTTGATAGTCTCCCTGACTGAGCGTCAGTCCCACTAATTCATCATAAGTCATATCCCAAACTTCTCTATTCATGCCCGCTAAACGCTGTAAGTTGCTGTCGTGCATAACAACCAGCCTTTGATCCTTAGTCATTTGGACATCTAGTTCTACCATGGTGGCGCCATTTTCAGCGGCTGCTTCAAGAGATTGGATGGTATTTTCTACGCCCTTTTCTACATAGCCGCGGTGGCCAATAATGGCTTGCTGAGTTTGATAGGTTTGGCCAGCTAGTAAAAAGGCATTCTCCCCTATTTTGAAGAATATGAGACTGAAGACTAGTAGGAAGATGCGTCGACGGTGGCGACGATGACTCGGCTCAATTAAGAGCAGCGAATTGGTCACTTCAGGCGCCACTACCTGATCCACTAAAATGATTAAGGTACCGACTTTGGATAGGATAATCACCGTGAAGGCAATAAACTTAAGAATTGACAAGAGCAGCGCTTGGACTATAAAACTATTACCGGATGGATCAAAGGCCATGGCCGCTTCTATAAATACGCTAATCAAGCCTACACTAATTAAACCCAGGACAAAACCGAAAATAGCGAAAGTCAATAAAAGTTTCCACTTCTTAACTTGAGTCATTCGCCAACTTTCCCTTAGCGATATGACAAAACTTTGGTCCTTAATCATCATAAGGGGCATAGCGTAAATCAAGCGAAGGTTGAGATAGAAGAGCAGAATCGCTAGGAGCACCACAAGGATTGTCCCCTGCCAAGTTTTAAGAAACTCACCTGTGATGAAATCAGGTATCCTGAGGCCATTGGTCAGTGAAGACTGCATGACTAGGCCGGATATGGGAATCGTGATGGCGATATAGCCAAGAAAATAGAAGAAGCTCAGCCCAAATAAATGGCGCAAACGGCCTAGTGCTTGGCGAATGACCGCTCCGTAGGAGATTTCCTTTTTAAGTTGGCGAGCATAAATGACGTAAATCAAAACCGACAACTCAATAAAAAAGAGGGCTGCAAAGCAGAGCGCAAAGAGAAGAAAAGCTAATAGACTATCTGGCTGCCTCATTAGGTAAGAAATATTATTTAAATCCAAATGAGTCTGATTGCCCAAGAGAAGGGCTAGACGGAAAATCAATTTTAGAAGGTAACCACCTAGGTAGCTAATGGTAATTTGGAGAATAGCTGCAATCGTGACAAAACTCAACAAATGACGAAATAAAAGCAAGAACAATTGTTTCAATGAGTGTCGCATGGTCTGCTGCATATTCTTCCCTCCTCTCCATGATTCCTTATGCACTTCCTATTGTAACCTAGAATCAGCCTAAACCCATCAGTCCACAGGCCGATTTAATCGGCAAAAAACCCGTTCTTGACGTAAGAACGGGTCCTAAGACGCTAGTTATTTCTTGACGTAAATTGATTTGAGATAAAGGCTACCAATGCCATCAATCTTACATGCAATGTCGTGACCATCAACAGGCTCATCAATTAAACGGATGTTTTTAGCCTTAGTCCCTTGTTTAATCGTTGTCGTCGCATTCAACTTAAGGTCCTTAATGACCGTGACACTGTCACCATTCTCAAGTTGATTGCCATTAGCATCGCGAATAATCCCAGCTTCAGCACGAGCCACTTCGTCTTCCTGGGTCCATTCATGGGCACACATTGGGCAGACAAAGAGCTGGCCATCTTCGTAGGTATATTCAGAATCACATTGCGGGCAATTTGGTAATTTAGACATCTTCTTCCTCCTTTTTGCTTAGTCTCAGTATAGCAGAATCAGCTAAGAGGAATCAAGAATATTTTAGTAACTAGCGCTTAACAAAGGCTAGAATCTCTTCTGGGCTTAGGGAGCTGTCACACTTAACATGAACCCCTTCTTTGTCTGAAAAGAGGAAACCTGGCACAGTTGGAACTTGCCATTGATCGCGTAATTGTTGCACTTGGCTCAGAGTTTCTGGATTTTGAGAGTGCAGATAAGCCACTTTTAAGCCAGCTTCTTGTGCCAATGGGCTAAGTTTAGCCACAAAACGGCGGCAGTATGGGCAGCTTTCACGGCCAATAAAGAGGATGCCACCATCTTTGGCGTCCATCAATGCCTTGGCTTCTTCAGGGCTGACAGCTTGGAATACTTTGACTTGTTCTAGGTAGTTTGCTACTTCATTCATGAATTAATCACTCCTTTGCATTTTACCCTTTTATTATACGATTTTTCCGGCCTATCACAAAATGCTTTGCTTAGTCAAAATGAATGTCTTTGAGTTTCTTGCGTTCACGGTAACGCCGGTAGAGATAGATTGCTACAATAACAGCTGCTAAGCCACAAAGCGCCAAGGCTAATGTCATGTAAAAGGCTTGCTCGCCTGTATCAGGTAATTTGACACTGCCCTTGCCCTTCTCTTGACTGCTCTCATTGGCTTGATCTGAATTGGCTTTTGCTTTGGCTTCCTTTTTAGATTGGCCAGACGTGCTTTGATGCTTGGACTTACTCTGATGATGCGAGTTCTTAGCTTGCCGTTTATTGAGTCGTTCCTTAAGTCGCTTTAGAGTCTCGGGATTATTATCCGCTGACGATTCAGAGCTAGACTCTGTCTGGTTTTGACTCGAGCTTGAAGTTTCTTGATGCCCTTGACTGCTAGAGTCTCTTGTCTGTCTATCTTGGTCGGACGGTGTCCAATCTCTAGTAGAATGATGATGGTTGCTATCACCCAACTCACTATTTGAACTGTTAGTCTCAGGATCCTCTGACATCAAATCCGGTACCGTCAGGAAGCTTTCCTCCTCTTCTTCAACTACTTGCCACTTTTGATTAGTCTCATTATAATTCACCAAATGTAATTGATAACGATCGACCAGGGCTTGCAATTTTCCTTGGGCTTCAGGACCATAGTGGTGGGCATTAAGATAGTCGGCTAAACCTTGTTTAAGGGCTTGAAAAACCTCTTTGTTAATGGATATCAGATAACGATACTGGCCGATTTTGAGTTGGTAGACCTGATCGAACTTTGCTTGCAAAGTCGCCTTATCACCTGATTGGTAGTAGTGACGCAGGGCTAGATTAGCCAAAATTTCTACGTCAAAGAGCGATAGTTCCTGCGCATACTGATAATAGGTCTCCCCTTCTGGCGACAGTTGCAAGTCCTGTTTGCCCTCCAATAGCTTGTTAACCTCGTCCATATTGCTAGTTTCCGGTGAAAATAGCGTCTCAATTTCTTGGTACTTAAGCTTTTGATAGGCTAAGGGTACAATCTGCTTGAGCACTTGATTGACCTCAACCAAATAGTCAGCCAAGGTCTCACTAGCAGGATTGAGTGGTAGACTGTCGGCACTGAGATAGTGACTAGAGTAAGGATAAAGCAAACAGGCATTAAGTGCCGTCTTGTTGGATTTGGATTGTTCCAATTGGTCTTCTTTATGGTGGTGATCATAATCCAAATTGGCCATCTCTGATTTGATTTGCTCTAGGGCGGCCTGCTTTTCTTGTTGCTCAGTCTGGGCACTCGTTAAGGCTTCTTGCAGACTAGCCACTTGAGGCTGATTGGCTAAAGCTGCGGCCTGCTGGTCTTCACTAGCTTGAGCTAATTCAGGATTTTCTTTTACTAAGGCTTGATAAGCACTATCTAGGGCTTGATCTAACTGGTCGTGTAGGGATTTAATTTTATCGTCTAAGCTAGCTAGCTCAGCTTGTACTTGCTTGGCTTGCTCTTCTAGGCTGGCTAGACTAGCTTCTTGCTCCCGCATCTGACTAGCTAAGTCCTGGGAACTGCTAGTGTCGTTTGCATCTGCTTGGGTCATTTGTCGAATAAGGCTGACACAAGTTGGGGCCTCAACTGGTATCTTATTAACAGACTGAGATAAAACATAGGCTGATTGTGCCCCCACCTGACTAGCCACCATGACAACTAGTATGGAGCCAGTTGTCAAGATGCCCTTAAATTTTACTTTCATACTACTCCCCTCCTTCTTATATAAATACCCAAAATAGGCTAAATATATCCGAAAAATCACCATAAAAAAAGAAAAGCCCATCCCATCAGGCTTTTCTTTTATATAAAATATGTATGATTAATCCAGGTAGTCAACGACTTGAACCTTGTTAGTAAAGCGCGTCATACGCTGACGGATTTCGTCCATAAGGGCTTGTCCATTGGCAATATTGTATTTCTGCCAGTCAGCCAGTGGCACAACCAGGTATTCATTAGACTCTGGTAGGCCAATATTATAAGTTGGCATAAAACGCATGCTATCCAGAATAACCTTACCATCATTTAGCTTACGGTAGGTAAATTCTGTGATCCCCCCTACCTTGGTTGCTGTCTCATATTGACCAGTCAGGAAGTTACCATGTGAGAAGAGTCCCGCTTGAGATTCATTATAGTAGATAAAAGGCTCTAAAACGTGTGGATGACCACCTAAAACGAAGTTAGCACCAGCATCACGAGCCATTTGATGAGTAGCTATTTGGTCTGCCGTCGGCATGGTCTCATACTCTTCACCATTTTGAATAATAACTACGGAAACATCGACCTTGCTATTCAAGTCTTTAATCTCAAGTGGAATGAGCTGCTTGTCAATCAGTGTTGCCAGATACTGTTGATTCTGAGGGCGCTCCAAGCCATTGAGGCCATAAGCATAGGCCAGAAAACCAACCTTAATGCCGTTTCGTTCAATGATGCGAGGCGTATTATAGTCCTCCCAGCTCTCATAAGAACCCACGTACATCATGTCCCTTTGTTTGAGGGCTTTAATGGAAGCTAATACCCCTTGTGCCCCCATATCCATGGTATGGTTGGACACATTGTTGACGATATCTACCCCAACATTTTTAAGGGTGTCAACAATCTGTGACGGTGCATTGAAGAAGGGATAGGTCCCTAAGCCAACAGACTCCCCTGCTACAATGGTTTCCATATTAGCGACGGTAATATCGGCATTTTCTAAATAGGATTTGACTGGCGCTAACATGCTATCAAAATTATAACCATTGACAGTTCGCGCCCGTTCATAGACAAAGTCATGCAAGAGAATATCGCCAATAACACGCACGCGGACTGTTGAGCCCTCATGGCTCGACTCACTGCTTTGGCCTACGGACTGCATGGCTGACTCATTTTTATCAATGGTCATTTGAGCATGAACCAATGACAGAGGCGTCCATAAAGTCAATAGACTCATAACTAAAAGAAGTTTGCACTTCAACTTGAATTTGATTACTTGCTGGGCTTGCTTATTTATTAGCTGCATAGGCGATTCCTCTCTTATTCTTGGATAGTAAATTTCCCCTTATCATTGACGTAGTTGGGGATGGACCAGATACCCTTTTTGGCATTCTTAGCTTGCTTTTGGGCCTGTCTCAGGGTCTTTTCTTGACTGTTGTTAGGAGGATTGACATAGGAAACTGAAGCCAAACCTTCCTTGACTAATTCTAGGGAAACTAATTTGTCATCGGCATAGACATAGGCAAGCGCCCGGTCATAATCATCGGCATAAGGCCCCTTGTCGAACTCAAGGCTGACCTGCTTAGCATTGGTCAGTAATTCTTGGTTGCGATGGGCCGCATCTTTACCATATGGCTGAGGCTTGAGACCTTCCTTAACCGATTCTGGCGTATCAATCATCAGATAACGGGTCCGAAATTCGTGGCCATTTAATGAAAGAACGACCGTATCCCCATCTACAATGCGAACAAAGTTAACTGGTATTTTCTGGCCTTTTGGTAGGACTTGATAGTTGGTCCCAGTAAAAGCCTTGATATCAATCTGCTCACTAGTAGAGCCTGAATTTTGCGCTCGTTGGCTAGACTCAGGGTTGTGATTCTTGTCCTTAGGGCTATCCTGGCCACCCGGACGGAAATACCAGATTAGCACCAGAATTAAGAGACCAATGACTAAGCGAATCCAATCTTTAGCTGTGTAGTCTTTAAAGTTCATACATCCTCCTAGGGGCTTACGATTTTTTGCATATGGTGGTAGTCATGGCCTGAGAAAGTGACTCGGTCTCTGACCTCAAAGCCCAAGCGACGGTAAAGGGCCTTGGCTCTGGGATTGACTAAGTCGCAATTAAGGCCCAAAACAGTTCCTGGTTTGTGAATAGTTTCTAGATGCTTGATAAGGGAGCTCGCAATGCCAAATCCTCGAGCTTGAGGAGCTACGACTAGCATATCAATGTACCATTCATCGTCTCGACTTTCACGAGTCAAAGAGAAATCTCCTAACTCTGTGTGATCACCGAAATGTTGCTCTATGAGACGGTCATAAGTGGATTCTAAGTTACCAGGGTAACCTAAGACTAGACCCTGAATCTGGCCTGTATGTCTAGCTTGATAGACCCAACAATTTTGGTAATTATACTTTTGCTTAGTATCTAAGAGATGTTGAATCATAGCCTCTTTAAAAGTCTGAGAATCTAAAGTCACAAATGGTTCAAACTCCATATCCTGCCAGATTATGACCATCAAATCATAGAGAGCAGGCACATCACTGGCCTGGGCTGGGCGTATCATAGGGCACTTCCTAACATTTACAAAAATTGAAAAACAAGCCCAAACCAAGGGCCTGGACTTGTTCTAAAGCTTAAAATACATAGGTTGCTTCTTCGGACGGAATTCGTCTTACTTCAACCTTAGTCCCTGCTTGAGCCTGACTATCCAGCCAATCCATTTCCTCTTGGCTTAAGGAAGTTGAGGCTGCAATATGACGTTTGCCAGGTGACATATCCAAGTTGCCGATATTGATGTATGGGATTTTAACTCCCGCAGCTACCAAGCTACGTAGGTCTTGGATATTCTCAAAAATGAGTAACATTTTTTTGTCTGAAGACAGATTAGGTAGCTTGTCAATGGCTTGTTGTAAGGTGTAGTAGCGTGTATGGTAGTCATCTGGAACAGCCATATCTAGCAAGCCTTGTTGTACCTTGTTTTGTGCAACCGCATCGTTGACGACAATGATTGTATTGATTTCGAGTTTACTGCACCATCGAACTGAAATCTGGCCATGAATGAGTCGATTATCAACTCTGGCCATTTCGATTGTTGGCATTGAGATTTCCTTCCTCTCATGACTAAATACTTTCTACAAACAATAGTATAATGCTATTTAAGGCTAGATACAACTGTATTGATGGAATCTTAGACATTTTTAATTTATCCTTTTTAACTTTCAGGACATTTTTAGTGATTATTATCCAAAATTGAGGTATACTAAAAAGGTAAATATGTTATAAATATTAGGGGTGATCCCATGTACATTAAGACATCCGCTTTTGCTCATGCTGACTATTTTGATACCCTCACTAATTTTGAATTTGATAGTCATAAGCATACAAAAAAAGCCCTCACCATCAATCGCCAGAAGTCAGATAGTTTTCTGAAATTTCCTGATACTGTTACGATCACCGCTCACAGTGGTATTGCGCTGATCATTATGACCCACAATCCCTATCTAGTGGACACTTACCAAGAGTTTGTTTTGCAAGGCTCGATTGAGTTACATGCTAATATTTGCTTTAACATCTTATCTATTACAGATGAATGTAGCATTCTTTTAGAACCCCGCTTTAACCATCGTCCAGAATTAGTGGCTGCTAAGCAAGCCCTTAAAGTCAGAGACTTTGTAGAAGAAATCAAAATTGAAAAAGTCTATGGTTTCTTCTATCAAGTCAAGACTGCTCCTTACCGTTTCGTCAACGATCAACATGACTACTTTGAAATGACCATTGTTGACCAAGGTGAACTTGTTCATGAAGTAGAAGGCCTGAAGCATGTTGCCAAGCGGCATGATTGCATGCTCTATTATCCTAATCAGCGACACAGCCAAATGGTTAAGAAAGAAGGCGTATCTACCTATCTATCCATTATGTTCCAAGCAAGTGGTATTAGCCCCGAACTTAAAAATAAAATTGTACATCTCAGCAATCACTACACCCAAGTTATCGAAAAAATGGTAGAATTATCTAATCGTCCCAGTGCACCCTTTTACGCTGATGAAATGATTACACTCTTCAAATCGGTCATTATCCAGATGCTTAAGAGTGATCAAGCCTTCTATGATGAACCAAGTACTTCTATGCGAGAAAATTACGAGAACGAACTCTTCCAGTCCATTGTCGATTATCTACATCATCATGTGGAAGCTGAGAATCAGGTAAATGATTTGGTTAATCACTTCAGTTTATCGCGCTCAACCCTACAGTTGTTATTTAAGAAATATGCCAACACGACACCTAAAAACTATATCAACCAACTTCGCCTAAAGCGTAGTAAGCTTCTAATCAAAGAATCTAAATTAACCCTATCTGAGATTGCTGAAACCTTGGGATACGGGTCCCTACAGTACTTTTCACGAGTCTTCACCCAAGAATACGGCATGAGTCCTTCACACTATGCAAAGCAACTTCTAAAATAAAAGAGCCCGGTTTACTCTATAAGGCGTAAACCGGGTTTTTTCTTTTTATGCTAATTGTTCAAGCATATCTGGACGGAAACCAAAAAATGGTTCAACACCGTCCGCTACGACAACAGGTAGCGATTGGAAGCCTAGAGCTTGTACACGAGCTAGGGCATCGCTATCTTGCATAACGTCTACAGCTGTATATTCCAGATTGTGCTGATCTAAGAAACGCTTAGTAAAATCACACTGCATACAGTTTGGTTTTGAGTATACCGTTATTTTCTTCATCGTTCGAATCCCTCCTTCGAATTTACTTTACTATCATACCCTGTTTCGAAGGAAAAGGCAATCTATATATAGTAAAAATTTTTGGTTTAACAAATTTTACCTACTACATATAGTGCCACTTCACGAACGTTAAGTTACTTCTCTCTAGCCAAAGTTCACTATTTTTCAGATGAGTTTTCTGTCTTTTTTAGTTTTCCGGAAGAGTTGCATCACTAATACTATGATAAATAAAGGGCGCAAGGGGGAAACGATGCCCCAAATAGAAATTTTCAGTGATGGCTGTCTCCGTCAAACTACTAAGATAGTCCACTAAAATTGGTCGCTGTCCCTTATCGTCTAATTCATTGAATTGTCCCAGACAAATTTCGCTTAAATTATCTAAAGTAATTAACTGACTAAGCTGGACTAGCATGGACTGAATTCGCTCTAAGGAACCCGAACTAGCTTCTAGGTATAAGCGACGCCCTACTATATCTTGTGGCCAGAAACTAGTGCCAGCTAGTTTGAGAAAACAACGAATGTTTCCGCCAAAAGCTCCCAAATCGTTTTCAGGCTTATTTTGCAAGAAAGCCTCAAATTTAGCACGCGAAGTAGGATCTAAGACCAAGGCCATGGGAAAGAAATTCACCGGTATAATCATGTCATGAGCCAAACAGGCATTAAGAATCACACTATTATCACTGTAACCCATATAGTAGACGGGCTTTTGACGATTTAGCTGCTGGAAGAATTTTTGCGGTAAGGCTGCTAAGGTTTGATTAGCCAGGTCTCCACCTGTCAAATCCATTATCCAGTCGACCTCAGAATCAGCTAAGGCCTTTGCCAAATAGTCTGCCCTAAGCTCGGCTGGACAGTGACCACCCGTTTCCTGATTTAGCCAAATACTAGGCTTAATCGTAACCTTGGCACCATATTGACTGGTCAGGAGCTTCACCAAAGCATCCAGATTATCTTGAGCTTGAGTGGTCTTGGTCTTGCCATTTGAGCACCCTAGTAGCACGACATGGCTAGCTTGTAAAAGTGTCATATGCGACTCCTTTCATTACAATGGCGCTTGGGCTTCAGCTTCAATCAAGTCTTCCAGATGGCGATAAAGGACAGGAGCCGACAAGTTCTTGACTTCATCCTGGTCATAGATATGCTGAATCTGCCCCTTATGCATAAGCAAAATACGGTCGCAATATTCAATGGCATCTGGCAACTGGTGAGTAATCATGAGCGCCGTCAGCCCTTCTTTCTTAATCAGGTCAGAGGTCATTTGCATAACCTGACGAGAAGTACGCGGATCTAAAGCGGCAGTATGCTCATCTAAGAGTAAGAGTTCTGGTCTTTTAAGTGTTGCCATGATTAAAGCAATAGCTTGGCGTTGGCCACCAGACAGGGCTTCAATCGGCACATTTAAGCGATCTTCCAATTCCAAATGGAACTGACTCAATAAATTTCTCATGGCCTCATAGTTATCCCTAGTAAGTGATCGCTTAAAGCCAGGTTTTTGGCCCCGTCTAGAGGCCAACATAAGATTTTCAAAGACCGTCATACGTGGGGCGGTCCCCATGCGCGGATCCTGGAAAATGCGGCTAATGAGGGCTGCATTCTTGCTTTCAGCTTGGTTACTAATAACTTGCCCATTTAGTAGAATACTGCCTGAGGTCACAGGCGTATGGCCAGTCAAGCAGTTGAGCAAGGTAGATTTCCCTGCCCCGTTAGTTCCAATAATCCCCAGAATTTCACCCTTTTGGACTTGGAAAGAAATATCACTTAGTACCTGTAAGGGACTATCCTGCATACGATAGAAGGTCTTGCTAATAGATTGTACATCCAGTTGTATGGTCATTATCCTATCCTCCTATCTTAATTTTTTAGCTTGAATTTTCTTACGCATAGCTGGCAAAGCCAAGAAGATGGCTAAAACTAAAGCAGATATCAAGCGGAAGTCAGATGGCAAGAAGCCTAGCTTGAGTACGGCCACCAAGAGCAAGCGATATAGGACAGAACCCAAAACAATGGCACCAAGGCGCATGGTGAGGGTCAGCTGCTTGAAGAGCATCTCCCCAATAATAATGGAAGAAAGTGCGATAATCACGGTCCCGGTCCCCATGTCCACATCAGCATACCCATTCTGTTGGGCAATCAACGCTCCACTCATCGCAATAATTCCGTTGGAAGCCATGAGGGCTAAGCATTTCATTAACTTAACCGAGATCCCTAAACTATGAGCCATGACTTCATTATCGCCGGAGGCAACCATTGATTGGCCCAAATCAGTCTTAAAGAAGTAGCCCAGCAATAGAATAACAATCAAGGTCAGAATAATACCCACCAGGAAAATTCGAATGGTAGAATCTGCTAATAGGTTAGTTAATAAATCATAGAGAGTCTTAACCTGGCGCAAACTCAAGTTGGCCCGCTCCATAATACGTAGGTTGATAGAATAAAAGGCCGTTAAGGTAATAATTCCCGCTAAGAGAGACGGGATTTCGAAATAGGTCATCAAAAGCCCAGTGACCAAGCCTGTCAGCATCCCTGCCACAAAAGCAGTAATCAGGGACAAGACAGGGTGCAAGCCTAGGGTTAAGGTTTTGACTGCGACTGCCGCCCCAACCGAGAAGGAAGCTTCACTGGTCAGATCGGCAAAGTTCAGAATACGAAAGGTAATGTAGAGCCCAATCCCCATGAGGCTGTAAAGCAACCCCTGAGCGATGGCACTATAATAAATTCCCATATAGAAATTACTCCTTACTTAAGTCCTTAAATTGAGAGCTTAGGTCGCTTGGTAATTTAATGCCTAGCTTCTCTGCTGTTTGTCCGTTATAGACTTTGACTGTTTCTTTGGCAAATTCGATTGGTAAATCAGAAATTTTGGTGCCATCAATAATTTTGAGACCTAAATCTGCTGACTGCTTACCAATATTAGTTTGGCTGATAGCGACTGACAAGAGGGCCCCTTCTTTGACTGCCTTCTCGTAAGTTGGAAGAACTGGAATCTTGGCCTTGTCGGTAACATCTAAAAGAGTGCTAATCGAACTCGCAATGGTGTTATCCGTTGGAATGAAGATGGCTTGGCTCTTGCTTGCCAATTCCTCAGCAACTAAAGCCATATCATTGGTTGAGTCAATGGTCTTAACTTCCACCTTGTAACCTAATTTTTCAGCAATAGCTTTAGCTTTTTCAACTTCAGCTTTAGCATTGTCTTCGCTAGTGGTGTACATCATCCCGATGGTTTTAACATCTAAGTCAAGGGCCTTAAATTGCTTGAAGAGATCTTCTAAAGGTGCAAAGTCACTAACCCCAGTGATATTAGCGTCTGTCTTGTCTAAGGCTGTCACTAATTTGGCGCTGACAGGATCCGTGATACCAGCAAGAACGATTGGGATTTTTGTGGTGGCCTGTTGTAAAGATTGTGCCACTGGAGTGGTGATGGCAAAGATTAAATCCGGCTCTTTAGCTACTACTTCTTCTGAAATGTTATGAAGTAGATTCATATCCCCTTCCGCATTTTGGAAATCAATTTCTAGGTTATCCCCTTCTTTGTAGCCATGGCTAGCAAGGGATTCCTTAATCCCACTGGTAATTTCATCCAAGGATGGATGAGTCACAAGTTGGACGATGGCAACTTTTAATTTGGCAGGTGCTGCATGCGCCACTAGGCCTTGGCCTGCAATAAGAATTAAAGCAAAGAATAGTACGACAAATTTAACTACTTTTTTCATAATAAATCTCCTTTTTTCTGATAAGAATTAGTTAGCAACAAAAAATCCGACGCCAGCTATGCGTCGGATAAGAAGTCCTATCTAAAAACCTCTGGATCATCTACGCATAGTCTTGACTCAGTGTCTATGCAGTAAACAGAGGTGTTAGGCTACATAGATACAGCAGTATGTTAAACTGGGCTGTATCCATTGGAAATGTTCCAAGTCTACAACCTATCTATGCCAGAATTGCCAGTATTTTGTTGCTTGTGTTTGACTTTGAAACATTTGCCTCAACCTTTCATTATTTTATAATCCTAGTTTAACCTTGTTTACAAGCAGTGTCAAGACTAATGTGGAAAATTCTTATTTTTTAACTTCCATGGCTTCGATAAGCTCCGGACTTGGCGTTACACTTAGCGTTTTCTGTCCTTCGTAGATAACATAGCCAGGTTTGGCCCCGTTTGGTTTTCTTAGAAACTTAACCTGTAAATAGTCTACTGGAACATTGGCTGACTGCTGAAATTTAGAATAATAAGCTGCTAGCATAGCCGCTTCTGTCAGGGTTGTATCTGAAGGCTGGTCAGATTCAATAATGACATGTGAACCAGGAATATTCTTAGCATGTAGCCACCAGAAGTTCTTATTGGCCTGTTTAAGGCTGAGCTGATCATTCTGGAGATTATTACGCCCTACTAAGATTCGTGTCCCATCACTTGCTTGATAAAGCCGAGGGCCTAAGCCCTTTTCCTGGCGGCGTTTTTTGAGATTTTGTTGCTTGGCACCCAAGTAGCCTTGCTCCGCTAGTTCTAGGCGAATTTGGGCCACATCCTGAAGGTCAGCCCGACTAAGTTGTACTTGGACAGACTCCAAATAAGCAATTTCTTCTTGTGCAAGCTGCCTTTGGAGTTCGATATGCTTGAGGGCATCGCGGTACTTGGTATAGCGCTTGAAATAAGCTTGGCTATTTTCAATTGCCGTCTTACGCGGGTCCAAGTCAATCTCTATCATTTGGTCATTGTCATAATAATTTGGTAAAGAAACTTGACTCTGCCCCTTTTGGATTTGATAGGCGTAGGCAGAGAGCAATTCACCTTTGATTCGATAGCTTTCTGATTGAGAAGCCACAGCTTGATCTTGATCCAAATTGGCTAGCTTAAGTTGGTTACGCTCAATTAAATGCTGCAAACGCTGGTTTAAATCTCCCGTCATTTGTTTAATACGGTCCAGCCGAACACGCTCTGCATAATAGAAAGCAATCAAGCCTGACAATGACTCATAGGCAGTCCATTGGCCAGCAACAGCTGCCAAAGGCGTCATATAAAAATCAGGTTTGTCGGCCTCTAAGAAATAGGCGCCACCGGCATCCACAGCCTGGCAGAAATCAGCTAGTAGCTTATCCCAACTTGCCCCTTCTTGAACTTGGGCCAAGAAGGATTGACTGGCTAGTCGGCCTAGGCCCTGAATGTGGGCTTGAACCTGACCTGGGCTAGTCGCACTAGCTAATCGCTCAGCTAGTTCTGCTCTATCCACCTGGCTTAGCTTAAACAAGTTAACTTGATGCTCATCTTGTGGTGGCCGACGATAGTCAGCGCCGGGCTGCAACAAACGATAGGAATTTAAGGCCATTGGGACATGCTTAAGACAGTCAATGATACGACCCTGCCCATTAACCAGAATCACATTAGAATGTCGCCCCATTAGTTCAATAATCAAGCGATAGACCTGGCTATCCCCCAACTCATCTCGTCCCGTAAAATGCAGCTCAACAATCCGATCATTCTCAACCTGTTGAATATCTAGTAGAACGGCTTGCTCCAGATGTTTACGCAAGAGCATGCAGAACATTGGCGCGTGTTCAGGGTTAGAAGGACGTTCGTCTGTCAGATGAAGTCGATAGTATTGAGGATGAATGGAGATGAGTAGGCGGAAATTTTGGCGTTGTGATCGAATGACTAGCTGCAGCTCTTGCTCAAAAGGTTGATAGATTTTAGCAACTTTCCCTCCTATCAAGTGAGCACCTAGCTCCTTAACTAAGGCATGAGTCAAAAAACCATCAAAACTCATTCAATCACATCCTTCCTTAAATCTTGAATAAAAGAACAGCGCCCTAGGCACTGTTCTTACTTTTAGTTACTTGAACTACTGCTCAGCCACCATTTGCTCTAGCACCTTGAAGAGTTCTTCGCGAGGAACAGAACCTTGCCCGCGCTTGATAATTTCGCCTTTGGAGTTGAGAATATAGGTTGTTGGTAGGCTGACAGCATTAAAAGCAATTTGGTTCTGACGTTGATCGTCATAATAAATTGGTAAGTCGGTCAGGCCGGCTTCTTTCAGATAGGCTTGCGCCTTCTCTGCTGTTTCGTCCGGATGACTACCGGTTGCATTAATCATAACGAAATTTACTTTATCGCCGTATTGACGGTAGGCTTCTAGAAAATAGGGCATCTCCTCGCGACAAGGTGGACACCAAGAAGCCCAAATATTGATAATAGTTGGTTTGCCAAATTTTGATGACAAAGCAATGGTATTGCCTAGTTCATCTAACAACTTAGTATCAGGGGCAGATGGTCCCTTACGTTCAGGTTTATTTACTCCACGCACAGCTTGACTACTAGAAGTCGCAGAACTAGCAGCCTCACTAGAGGAAGAATCCGCCTTAGCAACTTGTGAGCTGGATTCCTCAGATGAGTTAGTAGACACGGCTACTGAAGCAGGTTCCTGATTCGATTGGTTGGCTAGCCAGATACTAGTCCCAATCACTATTAAACCTAAAACAAGTAATACTGGATAAAGTAATTTCTTAATTTTGTTCATAAAAGCTCCCTTTCGGCAGATAACTAACGGGCTGCGTAGCTATCAGTTAATGGTGGTACAATTTGTTTTTTACGTGATACTACTCCTGGCAGTTCTAGTTGTTGGTCCACCACCTTCTGACCAAAAGCGGCTTCCAAAGCAGATACATCTTGGCCTACAACTAAACCAAAGGAATTGCTATCTAAGACATCTGTCGCAACCAGCAAGAAGAGTTCATAGCCTTTTGCCTCAACTTCCGCTTGCATAGCCTTTAATAAGGCTTCTTTACGAGCCAAGAGATCAGCAAAACCAATGGCATTGACTTGGGCAATCCTTACTTGGTGGCCATTCATGTCAAAGCTCTTAGCATCTAAGTTGAGTAAAGACTCTTCCGATTTGCTTGCTAAGTTAGTCCCCGCCTTCAATAAATCCAAACCATAGACTTGTGCGTCAACACCCGCCAGTTTTGCCAATGCTTGAGCAGCATCCACGTCTTCAGGCGTGCAAGTTGGTGATTTGAAGAGTAAGCTATCAGAGATGATGGCAGACAACATAAGACCGGCAATTTGGGCAGGTATTTCAATTCCTGCTTCGCCAAACATCTTGTAAAGGACAGTAGCAGTACAGCCGATTGGCTCACAACGATAGTACAAAGGCTGTGCAGACTCAAAGCCAATCCGGTGGTGGTCAATGACATAGTCTACTGTTAAATCAGCTAAATCATCGATGGACTGGCTAGCTTCATTATGGTCAACCAAAGCCACATGGGCGCCCGTCCCAGCTGCAGATTCAATCACACGAGGTGCATGAGCCTTGAAGTATTCAAGGGCAAAAGCCGTTTCTTCATTAGGTGTACCTAGTGCCACCGTCTCAGCTTGGTGGCCTTTTTGGTTGAGATAGTAGGCAAAAGCAATAGCAGATGCAATGGTGTCAGTGTCTGGGTTTTTATGTCCGAAAACTAAGTATTGGGTCATGTCAGTGGATCCTCCTATAAGATAATTACTGCCCTTATTTTAACATGTAGCTGGGAAAAATTATAGCCCCAAAGAGGTCTAGGCAAAGTCCCTCATACCCTTTTATTTTACGCTTTCACACACTGATTGGCAACTTTCCCGCCTATGACTTGTGCACAAAAATAAATAGCCTTTAGTGATAGAAAATCACTAAAGGCTATTTTAATCCTTAGGCTGTTAGATAACCGCGATAAGAGGCGGTTTCTAGAATACGCTTGGCGTTCTCTACCCGATCAGGTGTCGGCGGCTCAATCCCCGCCAACCGGTACTTAATCCCCAGGGCTTCGTACTTGTAAACCCCTAGCTTATGATAAGGTAAGACTTCAAATTTCAAGACGTTTTTAAGCGTCTTAACGAAGGCGCTGAGCCGAATTAAATATTCATCAAAGTCAGTCCGTTCAGGTACCAAGACATGGCGAATCCATACTGGTTGACCAATATCCGATAAATAGTGAGCCAAATCCAGAATGTTCTCGTTAGGCTGACCAGTTAACTTACGGTGGCCATCTGAATCAATGTGCTTAAGATCCAAGAGAATTAAATCTGTATACTTAAGCAATTCATTAAATTTACTAAAGAATGGCTCCTTGCGGGTGAATGGCCCCCCACAAGAATCTAAAGTAGTGTGGACCCCATTGGCTTTACAGATTTTGAAATACTCAATAACAAAGTCAATCTGCAAGAGAGGCTCTCCCCCACTGACCGTAACGCCACCCTTCTTACCCCAGAAATCTTGGTATTGAACGGCCTCGTCAAAGAGTTGTTGCGGCGTATAGTCATGTCCCCCACGCGTCGCCCAAGTATCAGGGTTGTGGCAAAATTCGCAACGTAGGCGGCAGCCCTGCATGAAGGTAATAAATCGAATGCCTGGGCCATCCACGGACCCAAAACTTTCGGTTGAATGGACATGACCAATTACTTGTGTTGTGGCTGTGTTCCCAAATTGCATTACATTTATCTCCTTACCTATCTCTATATAAAGGGCAAAAGCGACGAGTTGCCCCGTCACTTTTCCCAGTCAAGACTCGACTATTACATTTGGCTATGCATAGTCCGGTTGATAACGTCTAATTGTTGTTCACGGGTCAACTTAATGAAGTTAACGGCGTAACCAGATACCCGAATGGTTAATTGTGGGTAGTTCTCTGGGTGTTCCATCGCATCCACTAAGGTGTCACGATTGAATACGTTGATGTTGAGGTGGTGACCACCTTTTTTAGAGTAACCATCCAACATGTTGGATAAGTTTTCTTGTTGCACATCTTCTTCCTTCCCTAAGGCACGTGGGATGATGGAGAAGGTGTTAGAAATACCGTCTAATGCGTAAGAGTATGGTACTTTCGCAACAGATGATAAGGAAGCCAAAGCCCCGTGAGTGTCACGACCGTGCATTGGGTTAGCACCTGGTGCAAATGGTTGACCTGCACGACGACCATCAGGTGTGTTACCAGTCTTCTTACCATATACAACGTTAGAAGTGATGGTTAAGATAGAAGTAGTGTGTTGCGCATTGCGGTAGGTTGGGTGCTTCTTAACTTTGGTCATGAAGCGTTTCAAGAGATCAACCGCTAATGTATCTACGCGGTCATCGTTGTTCCCATATTTAGGGAAGTCGCCTTCTACTTCGAAGTCAACTACAACGCCGTTTTCGTCACGGACAGTCTTAACTTTACCGTATTTGATAGCAGACAAGGAGTCAGCCGCAACAGAGAAACCAGCGATACCTGTCGCCATAGTACGGTGAATGTAGGTATCTTGAACCGCCATTTGAATGCGTTCATAGCTGTACTTGTCGTGCATGTAGTGGATACAGTTGAGGGCATTGACATAAAGACCTGCCAACCATTCCATCATATCATCATATTTTTCCATTACTTCTTCGAAGTCTAGGTATTCAGAAGTGACTGGTTGGAACTTAGGACCTACTTGAGCCTTAGATTTTTCGTCAATACCACCGTTGATTGCATAGAGCAAGCACTTAGCTAAGTTAGCACGAGCGCCGAAGAATTGCATTTGTTTACCTACACGCATTGCAGATACACAGCAAGCAATGGCATAGTCATCACCATATTGTGGACGCATTACTTCGTCGTTTTCGTATTGAATAGCTGAAGATTCGATAGACATCTTAGCCGCAAAGGTCTTGAAGCCATCAGTTAACTGTGGTGACCAGAGAACCGTTAAGTTTGGTTCTGGTGCTGGACCTAAGTTAGATAAGGTGTGGAGGTAACGGAAGGAGTTCTTAGTTACCAATGGACGACCATCTAAACCAACCCCTGCAATGGATTCAGTTACCCAGGTTGGGTCCCCAGAGAAGAGTTCGTTATATTCAGGTGTACGCATGAATTTAACTAAACGTAACTTCATGATGAAGTGGTCAACCAATTCTTGCGCTTCTTCTTCTGTCAAAGTACCATTGCGTAAGTCACGTTCTACGTAGATGTCTAAGAAGGTAGAAGTACGACCCAAGGACATTGCTGCCCCGTTTTGTTCTTTGATAGCAGCTAAGTATGCTAAGTAGAGCCATTGGAAAGCTTCTTTAGCGGTAGTTGCTGGTTTAGAAATATCGAAACCGTAGATTTCCCCTAATTTCTTAAGGTCTTTCAATGAACGATATTGCTCTGACAATTCTTCACGTAATTGTAAGATGTCATTAGTCATAACATCGCAACCGATGTTGTTGTAGTCTTTGAGTTTTTCTTCCATCAAACGGTCAACACCGTAGAGGGCAACACGACGGTAGTCACCGATGATACGGCCACGACCATAAGCATCTGGTAGACCAGTGATGATCCCCGACTTACGAGCTGCACGCATTTCTGGTGTATAAACATCAAATACCCCTTGGTTATGGGTTTTACGGTATTCAGTAAAGATGTGAGAAACTTCTGGGTCTACATGGAAGCCATAAGCCTCTGCAGACTTTTCAGACATACGAATCCCACCAAATGGTTGTAAACCACGTTTGAATGGTTTGTCAGTTTGGAAACCAACCACTTGTTCCTTGTCTTTATCTAAGTAACCAGGACCGTGAGAAGTGATGGTAGATACAACAGAAGTATCAGTGTCTAAGACACCACCCGCTTCACGTTCTTGCTTGTTCAAGTCCATTACTTGTGCCCATAAGTCTTTGGTAGCTTGAGTAGGACCTGCTAAGAAACTATCGTCTCCTTCATAGAGCGTATAGTTTTGTTGGATGAAATCGCGCACGTCGATTTCTTCCTGCCATTTTTTACCTTTAAAGCCTTGCCATTGTTCCATAGATATCCTCCTTAACTGAATTGTAAACTATCTAGTACAACAACTTTTATATGTTCATTATAACACTCATATTTTAAAATGCAAGCCCTTTAGTTCAGAAACACCAAGTAAAATACCTTGTTATATCAAGGTTTACACCGGTTTCACAAAGTCGCGCAGCTTGTGTAAAAGTTTGTGAAATATCTATCCTGTACTAATCCTGTTTGCCCATAATTTGTCATCTGTATTAGTACATTTGCCTCTAACCCTAGTCCTACACGTTTTCTTTTTCTTACAAAAAATCTATAACAAGTAAGTCTGATGCAGATCTATGTCCTTCTACAAGTAAAATGAACAAACTTTATTACCCTACCCTCATTGTCTTGCACAAAGTCAAAGCAAAAAAATAACCATCGTCCAATCAGACGATGGTTAAAAAAACTAATTTGCTTCTGAAGCCTGAGATTGGATGTCCAAGACTAAATAACAGTCTAAGACATTACCCAATTTGGCTAAATCAGGCGCTTGCGAGCCGTTAGCAAGGCGATCCGACAGTGGAATCTCACTAGCTGGAAAGACCACACTTTGTCCTGTATCCCCTAAAAGACAGACTTGGTGCTGCGCTTTATCAAGGGCTAGGACTTTCAATAATTGATGCGGATTGGTTTTTAATTCTTTTAGTAAGAGGACGCCACGCGAGCCACGCCCCAGTTCAGGTATGACAGTTAAATCACTGCGTTTCACATTTCCTCGCTGAGTCAAGGCAAAGAGTTGTGGCCGTTTTGCTTCTTGGTTAACCACTAAGCAGGCAACCACCTGGTCTTCTTTTTTCAACTTAATTGCTGTTACCCCTTTGGCTTTCAGGCCCATTTCTGATACCAAGTCAGCTGAGTAACGTAAGCAATAAGAGCGTTTGGTCAATAAGACGACCTCATAATTTTGACCAGCTTTAAGGCATTCCGCTGCTACTACTTCATCTTGATCGTCTAGCAGATTCATAGCCTTTGCCGTCCGCGTTTTATAAGACCGGTAAGTCGTGAAGGCCGATAATGGCGTCTGCTTAATCATACCCGCCTTAGTAGCCAAGATTAGTTTATGGTCCTCCTGGCTTGCCACAAAAGCCTTAACAAAGCGTTCACCATCTTGAAGTTGATAGTTTTGGGACAGATGGACCCCAAGATCCTTCCATTTAATTTCAGGCAGTTCATGCACCGGAATATGGATATAATTCCCCTTTGAAGTGATAATGACTAATTCTTGATGTGTACTGAGTTCCTCGACAAAAATTGGATAGTCAAAGTCACGTAAGCCTAAACTATTTAGATCAGATGAGGCAAAGGAACGCATACTAGTACGCTTCATATAGCCTTCCTTGGTCAAAGAAACCATAACTTGCTCGTCTGGAATCAGAATATGAGTATCGATTTCTAGGCTTTGAACCTCTGCTTGTATTTGGCTACGACGCGGTGTCGCAAAGTCTTTTTTGATAGCTTTAAGTTCATTAATCAGAACCTTATTGAGGATTTCAGGATTGGATAGGATATTTTGATACATCAGAATCCGCTCATTCAATTCCAAACGTTCCTGTTGCAAGGCCGTAATATCGGTATTTGTCAAACGATAGAGTTGTAAGGACACAATGGCTTCGGCTTGTTCTAAAGAAAAATCAAACTCAGCTACTAAGTTTTCCTTAGCATCCTGCTTATTATCAGAGCGACGAATAGTGGCAATGACTTCATCCAGAATGGAGACTACCCGAATCAAACCATCTACAATATGTAGACGTTTTTGGTCATTAGCCAAATCATACTGAGTGCGACGGGTTAGTACTTCCTGCTGGTGACTGATATAGGCTTCCAACATGGTTTGTAAGTTAACCAGTTCAGGTCGTCTTTTGTTAATCGCGACCATGTTAAAATGGTAGTTCACTTGCAAGTCAGTATGTTTCAGAAGATAGGTCAGAATCCCTTTGGCGTCAACGTCACGCTTAAGTTCGACTACCAGACGCACTCCATTACGGTCAGATTCATCGCGAACATCTGCGATACCCTCTACCTTACGCTGAATGCGAATTTCGTCCAAACGTTGAATGAGTTTACTCTTATTGACCTCGTATGGTAGCTCAGTCACCACAATCTGACTTTTCCCACCTTTTAGACTTTCAATGTCAGTTTGCGAAACTAAGGTAATCTTACCTTGGCCTGTCTTATAGGCCTGTTGAATGGCATCTATACCTTGAATAATGGCTCCCGTAGGGAAGTCAGGGCCCGGCACCAACTCCAACAATTCCTCTAACTTAGGACGCTTGTGGGTTAAGAGATAGATGACGGCATCAATAATTTCACCTAGATTATGAGGGGGAATTTCAGTGGCGTAACCAGCTGAAATCCCTGTTGCCCCATTGACTAGGAGATTTGGGAAACGTGCTGGTAGAACCGTTGGCTCCTCTTCCGTATCATCGAAGTTAAGGATAAAATCAACAGTTTCTTGCTTAATATCACGCAGTAACTGAGCCGCAATAGGTGACAGGCGGGCTTCGGTATAACGCATAGCCGCGGCTGGGTCCCCATCCATGGAACCATTATTCCCGTGCATATCAATCAGAGGATTGCGCAACTTCCAGTCTTGACTCATGCGGACCATGGCTTCATAGACAGAAGAGTCCCCATGAGGGTGATAGTTACCGATGACATTACCGACCGTCTTAGCGGACTTACGGTAAGGATTGTCGGCTGTATTCCGGTCACGATACATAGCGTATAGAATCCGGCGTTGAACCGGTTTGAGACCGTCTCGAATATCTGGCAAGGCCCGGTCTTGAATGATGTACTTGGAATAACGACCAAAGCGATCACCAATCACATCTGCAAAGCTTAATTCTTGAATCATTTCTTGGCTCATGCTTAGACCTCCTCATCATTAAAGAGTGAAAATTCACCGGAATCCTGAGCAATTAACTCAGGCCCTTGGGCTTCTTGACGCGCATCTTGTTGTTTGACTAAACTTTCATGATGGGCATGACTGGATTCTTGCCCTTGCGACATTTCCAGAATTGAGTCTTCTGTATCTAGCGTAAAGCTGACATGACGCTCAATCCACTTACGTCGTGGTTCTACCTTATTACCCATCAAGGTAGTCAATCGGCGTTCCGCGCGTGCCCCATCATCAATCGTGACACGAATCAATAGACGGGTTTCTGGGTTCATGGTAGTATCCCATAGCTGGTCGGCATTCATTTCCCCAAGACCTTTATAGCGTTGTAGAACATAGCCTTTGCCAACTTTGGCAATTTTGCTGGCTAATTCTTCATCTGTCCAGGCATATTCCACCACTTGCTTCTTACCTGATCCTTTAGATATTTTGAAGAGTGGCGGCATAGCTAAATAGACCTTGCCCGCTTCTAACAAGGGCTTCATATAACGGTAGAAGAAAGTTAAGAGTAAGACTTGAATGTGGGCACCATCCGTGTCCGCGTCGGTCATGATAATGACTTTGTTGTAGTTAACCGACTCTAGGTCAAAATCTGCCCCTACTCCAGCCCCGATGGTATAAATCATGGTATTGATTTCCTCGTTTTTAAGGATATCTTGCATAGACGCTTTTTCGGTGTTGATGACCTTACCGCGAAGTGGCAGGATGGCTTGATACTGGCGATTTCGGCCAAGCTTAGCTGAACCACCAGCAGAGTCACCTTCGACTAGGTAGAGTTCGTTCTTGCTGGAATCCTTTGATTGAGCCTTAGTTAATTTACCGGAAATTGCTCGTTCTTGGGCCTGCTTCTTAGAACCAGATCGCGCCGCGTCACGAGCCTTACGCGCCGCTTCGCGCGTTTCTCTGGCCTTAATGGCCTTACGCAGAATCATCTGAGAGAAGTTGCCATTCTCATTGAGATAGGCCGTCATTTTTTCGTTAACGAAGTTTTCTACCAGTGGGCGCGCCTTAGGCGTTCCAAGTTTTTCCTTGGTTTGACCTTCGAATTGCAGGTATTCCTCAGGAATACGTAGCGAAATAACCGCCGTTAGCCCTTCTCTGACATCTGAACCTTCTAAGTTCTTATCCTTATCTTTGAGCAGTCCCACCTTACGTGCATAGTCATTGAAGGCTTTAGTCATGCCGGTCTTCATCCCAACTTCATGGGTCCCCCCGCCACCTGTGCGAACATTATTGGCGAAGGATAGAATGGTCTCAGAATAGCCATCATTATATTGAAAGGCAAAATCAATTTCAAAGCCCTCAACCTCACCAGCAAAACCAGCGATATCTCCAAGGGTATCTTTCTCTTCATTTAAATAAGTAATGAAGTCAATCAGACCTTGGCTGAAGTGGAAGACCTCATGATAATCAATACGCTCATCGATTAGTTCAATCGTTAGGTCCTTAAGCAGAAAGGCAGACTCACGCAAACGTTCTGCAATCGTCTCACTGTTTATGCTAGCATGGCCAAAAATCTTGCTATCCGGCATAAAATGCACGGTAGTTCCATGTTTAGACTTGTTGGAGTTCTTAGTCTTAATGAGTTTAGTAACCGGCACGCCCCCATTCTCAAAACGCATTTGATAGGTATAGCCATCACGGTCCACCTCAACCTGCACCCAAGTAGAGAGCGCATTGACCACTGAAGCCCCTACCCCGTGAAGACCACCAGCCGACTTATAACCACCTTGACCAAATTTACCGCCGGCATGGAGGACAGTAAAGACCACTTCAATGGTTGGCTTACCTGAAGCATGCAAGCCGACTGGCAAACCACGACCATTATCTTGAACTTTAACACTACCATCTTGACAGATGGTTACCTTAATATGGTCCGCAAAACCTGACAAAGCTTCATCGACAGCATTGTCCACAATTTCATATAAAAGGTGATGCAAGCCACGTTGATCAGTAGAGCCGATATACATACCCGGACGCTTACGTACAGCTTCTAAACCCTCTAGGATTTGGATGGCATCATCACCATAATTTGTTAATAATTGCTGCTTATCAGCCATTATTGTCACCTCAACTTTTTGTTTCAACTGTTCTATCATACCAAATACTAGGTCTAGATTTCAATTAAATCTTTCATCTGGCCCATTCTAGCGCATCATCCGCTAAATAGCAACTGAAAGATGTCCCCTGGCCTTTTTTTTAGTAGGAATTCGTGATACACTAAAGGGGAATTTAAAGGAGGCTCTCTATGCATCTCAAAATCCTATTGATTATTGCCACCTACTTACTAGGCTCCATCCCTACTGGGGTTTGGTATTCACGTCTACGCTATCGTCAAGACGTGCGCCAAACAGGCTCTGGTAACAGTGGCGCGACTAACATTGGACGTACCTACGGCTTTCAGTCAGCCGTCTTAGTTGCCATGATTGATGTCTTAAAAGGCTGGATTCCAGTTCACTTGGCCAAATGGCTCTTCACAGATAATGCCTGGGTGATCTCAGCTGTCGCACTTGCAGCCTTAATTGGCCATGCCTATCCCATCTGGGCCAACTTCAAGGGCGGCAAGATTGTTGCTACTTCTATCGGTGTCTTGCTAGGCTTCCATTTCTGGATTGCCTTGGTCATGGTGATTAGCTTCTTTACCCTACTCTATCTAACCAGTACTGTTAGCTTCTCGGCCATGGTCTCTTATAGCTTGACCGCCTGCTACCTCTTCTTGACTCAGCCTAATAAAATCTACGGCGTGACCTTTATCCTTATCGCCCTCTTCATGATATATCGTCACCGGCAGAACATTGAGCGCCTACTACGCCATGAAGAAAAGACTATCAGCTTTGGGCTCGGTCTCTGGCTCAATCAGCATGGATCCAAGGATTCATCACAAGCAAAATAAAAGCAAACACGCTTAGCTCCCCTGAGAGTTAAGCGTGTTTTTCTACTTATCTTTTTCAGCCAGATAGGCCTCAATGGCTTGCATAAAGTCATAGCCATACTGTGATAATTTCTTCTGCCCCACACCAGAGATAGTCAGGAAGGCTGTCTCCGTCGTCGGGAAATGACGACACAAGGCGCGCAAGGTAGCATCGGAAAAAATAATAAAAGGTGGTACCTGATGCTTTTGAGCTAAATCATAACGAACTTGCCGTAAACGCTCAAAAAGCACTTGATCATAGGCATCTTGGCTCTCATTACCACGAGCCTTGACTTGACTCATCTTAGCAATACTCATTGCCAAAGTATGCTTAATACTTACTTGTTCCTGCCCCTTTAGCACCGGCTTAGCCTTAGAAGTTAGGTTGAGAATGGGATAGTCTTGGCCTACCATCTTAAGATAACCTTCTACCACCAAGGCACTAATATAACGCTTGATTTGAGCTTCTGGTATGTCTTTCATGAGACCATAAGTGGGCAGATCAGCCAGATATGTTCCTTTGATGTCTGCCTTCTGACTGCCCTTAAGGACCTCGGCCACCTTAGTCAAACCATAGCGTTGGCCCATACGATAGACACAGGCTAGAATCTTTTGTGCAGGCACCGTAATATCAACCTGTTCCACTGTCGTCGTGCAATTGGTACAGGACTGACAGTTCCTTTCATGTGGCGATTCACCAAAGTAACGTAACATAAAGCCCCGCAAACACTGAGTAGTTCGGCAATAGTCAATCATTTCATTGAGTTTCTGGCGTCCGATTGGATCGCCACCTTGTTCAATCAGGTAGACATTGGTCATAATGTCGCGGTCTGAATAGAACAAGGTACAACGAGAGTCTTCGCCATCACGACCAGCACGGCCTGCTTCCTGATAATAGGATTCCAAATCCTTAGGCATAGCATAATGAATGACCTGACGCACATTGGATTTATCAATCCCCATACCAAAGGCATTAGTTGCCACCACCACCTGAATCTCATCAAATTGAAAGGCGCGTTGAGCAGCGTGTCGATCTAACATGTCCATTCCAGCATGGTAGGGTCTGGCTTTAATACCGGACTGATTTAGTTTACTAGCTACAGACTCCACGTCTTTGCGTGTGGCACAATAGACAATGCTAGGCTCGCCACTGGCCAAAAGTTCCTTTAGCCTTCTTATCTTATCGCTTGGTTCTTCCAAGGCAAAGAAAAGATTAGGTCGATCAAAGCCTGTCACCATTTCAAAGGGCTTTTGTAGCCCTAAATAATGGACAATATCTTGCCGAACCTGGTGGGTGGCTGTCGCCGTAAAAGCCGCCATAACCGGTCGTTTGGCTAGATAGTCCAGCAAATGAGGAATGGCTTGATAAGAAGGCCGAAAGTCATTACCCCATTGGGAAATACAATGAGCTTCATCCACTGCCACTAAACTAACCTCTAATTGGCTGACCAAGTTCAAAAAATAGTCATTTGACAGGCGCTCTGGCGCAATATAGGCTAATTTGACTCGCCCACTTCTTAAGGCCGTCACTGCTTGACGGTTTTCTTCCAAGCTTTGGCCACTATTAATCAAAACTGCAGGTATGCCCATGGCTTCCAAGCTAGAAACCTGGTCTTGCATTAGCGAAATAAGTGGCGAAATCACTAAGGTTACCCCTGGCAATAACAAGGCTGGCACTTGAAAGCAAAGAGACTTACCAGCCGAAGTTGGCATGATGGCCATAGCGTCCCGTCCGGATAGAATGGCATCAATAATGGCCTCTTGGCCTGGGCGAAAGCTGTCATACCCATAATAGGCTTCTAGAACCCCTAATTTGGTTTGGGGCGCCACTTGAAGGGAATGCATATGTCTAGCCTCGCTTTCTGCTAATTCCTAAATTTCTTGTCTTAGTTTTTTTTAGTAAAAGTCAGGGTGTAGTCATGGGTGGAAACATTGGAAGGACCCACTTCAATGACCTGGTATTTTTCTGGCCACTGGCCACTTGCCTCACTGCTATCCGCAATGCCCGCCCATGGTTCTAGGCAGACAAATGGCGCTTTAGCAGGATACGGTGACCAAATCCCCACAAAGCTCATGCCATGATGGCTGAGTCCGATGCTTGCCTGGGCATCTTCTAGAAGCAGCTCAGTCTCTGGCTTGATTTGATAGATTAGCGCATCCTTTTTAAATGTCTTGTGGCTAAGCTCCATTCGACTCAGCTCTTGATAGCGCGCCTTATTAAGCTCAATTAAGCCACTAGCTAGGTCTAGCGGAATATGGCGTAACATCTCTTGTGGTTGGAAGCTAAGGTATACCCCATCAAACTCGTCCTTATCATTTTGGCAGACATTAAAAGCTGGATGGCCCCCAATGTTATAGTATAATACCTGGCTAGCATTAGGATTATGGACCGTATAAGAAACAGTCAAGCGTGGGCCAGACAAAATATAGGAGACTTGCAACACAAAGTCAAAAGGATACAGTGCTTTGGTCTCATCATTTGATGTCAGTTCAAAGGTGACCGCTTGTTGTGACTGAGCAATGACCCGGAAATAACTGTCTCTGGCAAAACCATGACGTGGTAGGCGGTAATCCTGCCCCTGATAAGAGACGCATCCTTCCTTTAAGCTACCCACAATCGGAAAGAGAATGGGCGCCTGACGTCCCCAGTAGTTGGGATCCCCTTGCCAGATGAATTCATAACCTGACGCGCGATTCAAGACAGAGGTCAGTTCAGCCCCCATCTCCTTAATTTTTACAATTACTTGTTCATTCTCAAGTCGTATCATGGATTTACCTCCTCAAATCTTCCTCTATGAGTTGCCTATAAGATATAGTGGCTCAAATCAGGACTTTCTACTATTTTATCTAATCGTTGACTTACATAAGCCCCATTAATCTCAATACGGCCCATATTCATATCCGCGGCTTCATAGAGTAATTCTTCTAGGACTGTCTCGACGATAGTATGGAGACGACGAGCCCCAATATTATCGGTTGACTCATTCAATAGCACCGCATACTCCGCCATTTTATCGATAGCAGAGTCCGTGAAAATGACCTGTACCCCTTCTGTAGCCAGCATGGCCTGGTATTGATGCAAAATAGCATGTGCAGGCTCTTGTAAGATTCGGCGGAAATCATCTACCTTAAGGTCAGTCAACTGAACACGAATTGGAAAGCGCCCCTGCAGCTCTGGGATTAAATCCGAAGGCTTGGCTACATGGAAGGCACCTGACCCAATAAAGAGAATATGATCAGTTGAAATGATACCATACTTAGTCTGGACGTCACTTCCTTCGACAATCGGAAGAATGTCACGTTGGACCCCTTGGCGACTGACTTCTCCACCATGATTGGATGAAGTTGCAATCTTATCGATTTCGTCGATAAAAATAATCCCGCTGTTTTGAGCCAGTTCTAAGGCCTGTTGGTTAATATCATCCTGATTAACCAGATGATCTGACTCTTCTTCTGTCAGCAATTCCAGCGCTTCCTTGACGGTCACACTGCGTTTGATTTTTTTCTTAGGTCGTAAGTTTTGGAATTCGGATTGGACATCCATCATTTGTTCCATCATAGGGTTTAAGTTATTGAGTTGCAGTTTCTTCTCTTCTAACTCAATGGTGACTTCCTTATCATTAAGTAAGCCTTGGCGCAATTGTTCCTTGATTTGGCGGCGACTTACCTTAATGTCATCTGTCACCACTTCCTGAGGTTCCTCCTGGCTTTGAGTCATTTGTTGCAACATGGCCATAAAATCATTAGGCTGGGCTTGTTGCTTCTTCTCTTGCTTAATACCCGGTTTGAGGGCCTTAGCTAGGCGGGTCAAGGCACGCTCATAGGCCTCTTCTCTCACTTCTTGATGTTTAATCTTCTTGACCATGCGAATGCTGGCTTCCACCAAGTCACGTACCATGGCCTCTACGTCACGACCAACATAACCGATTTCGGTATACTTGGTCGCTTCTACTTTGACAAAAGGCGCATTGGCGATTTCAGCCAAGCGTCGCGCAATCTCAGTCTTACCGACCCCAGTTGGTCCAATCATTAAGATGTTCTTTGGTTTGACTTCAGCCTGCATAGCAGGATCTAACTTGAGACGGCGCAGACGATTGCGCAAGGCAATGGCAATGGCGCGTTTAGCTTCATCTTGGCCGATAATGTACTTATTTAATTCATTGACAACATAACGTGGTGTTAATTGACTCATAATCAATTCATCCCTTCTATTATAGTGGCAAGTCAGCCCTCTTAGGCTTCTTCCACACGAATTTGGTCATTGGTGAAGACATCAATCTCACTAGCAATTTGTAAGGCTTGCTTGGCAATGTCTACGGCACTCAATTCAGGCGCGTTACGCTTGAGAGCACGGGCTGCTGCTAAGGCATAGTTACCCCCAGAGCCAATGGTCAAAATGCCATCATCTGGCTCAATGACTTCCCCCGTCCCACTGACCATGAGGAGATTGTTCTTATCCATGACAATCAGTAGGGCTTCTAGCTTCTGTAAAGTCCGGTCAGAACGCCAAGACTTGGCTAGTTCGACGGCTGCCCGGGTTAACTGTCCTTGGTGCTCACTGAGCTTGGCCTCGAACATTTCTGATAGAGTAATAGCATCCGCTACCCCACCCGCAAAACCAACCAGGACTTGGTTATGATAAATACGGCGAATCTTACGGGCAGAGCCTTTCATAATGACTTGTTGGCCCATGGTAATTTGGCCATCACCAGCCATGGCCAGTTGATTATTTTTTTTTACAGCACAAATTGTTGTCATGATGGTCACTTCCTTTTAGCTTGATTATTTGTCTTGCTTAGCTTGTTTAGCCCTAGGATGGGCTTTAAGGTATTGGCTGCGCAATTGGTCTTTAGTTACATGGGTATAAATTTGGGTTGAACTGAGGTTGGCGTGGCCTAAGAGTTCTTGAACTGTTCTCAGATCTGCCCCCTTATTGAGCAAATGCGTAGCAAAAGAATGCCGCAATTTGTGGGGATAGATTTTTAAATTCATGGCCTGCTCCTCAACCAAGCTCTTGAGTCGAGTCCGAATCTGTCGGGGACTCATTGGCGCCCCCTTGTCAGTCAGTAGCAGGTATGGGCTGTTATTTCTATCAATTTTCGGTCTTAAATGACTTAAGTAATCCCGAATGGCTTGGGTCGCTGAATCTCCCAATGGTACGATGCGCTCCTTGTTTCCTTTACCTAGCACACGAATAAGCTGTACCTCTAGGTTAAGGCGATTTAGGCTCAATTCGCTTAGTTCGCTGACCCGCATACCGGTTGCATAGAGAACTTCTAAGAGCATTCGGTCACGCCAAGCCGCATCATCTTCCCGCTTATAAAGGGCGTCAAAGAGTTGACTCAGTTCTTCTTCATAGAAGAATTGTGGCAAGGTCTTTTTCTTCACTTGATACTGAACCAATTCCATGGGATTAGTCTCAATCCATCCCTGGCTTAGGCAGTAAGAAAAAAATGATCGTAGACTGGATAATTTACGGCGGATACTCGTTTTTGCGTAGGCTTGTTCATTGAGATAAGCCAGATAGAGTCTAACATCTTGATAGGCAATTTGCTTCAAATCGCCGCCACCGCTAGTCTCAATAAAAGACTGAAAGGCCGCTAAGTCTTGTTGATAGGCAGCTAGGGTCTTCTGGGAATAGCGTCTTTCAACACTAATGTATTGGAGAAAACGCGCAATAGCTTCTTGCATAAGACCACCTACTTTCATTCTTTCTATGTCTTTTAGTGTATCACTTTTTTGCTTTTGAAGCGACTGCTCCGCCTCATTTGCTCTCATTTGTTAAGGATTGATAAACAAAAAGAGATTAAACCTCGGTTTAATCTCTTTTATGCTGGCAAGGAACTTGCTTATTTTTGAATATCTTCTTGATAGTCACAGTGACTGCAAGCAACTTGTTTGCCCTTGCGACTTGTTTTTTCTACTAGATAGTGTTGGCAGACTGGGCAGTCGCGTCCAACTGGTTTGTCCCATGAGACAAAGTCACAGTCAGGATATCGATTACAGCCAAAGAAGAGCCGATTCTTCTTGGATTGGCGTTCGACCACTTGGCCCTGATGACACTGCGGACAGGTCACGCCAATGGTTTTGACGATCGCTTCTGTATGTCGACAATCTGGGAAATTGCTGCAGGCATAGAACTTACCAAAACGGCCAATCTTAATGACCATATCATGGCCACACTCAGGACAGGCGAAACCAGCTGGCTCATCCTTGATATCAATCTTAGCTACTTCTTCTTCGGCCTTGGTTAAATTGCCTTTAAAGCCTTCATAGAAGGACTCTAGGACTTGAACCCACTGGAACTTGCCTTCTTCAATGGCATCTAGTTCCGTTTCTAAACCAGCCGTAAACTCGGTATTCACGATATTAGGGAAATAACTAGTCATCAGATTATTGACAATCTCGCCTAGTTCAGTTGGTTCAAAACGCTTAGCCACCATTTTGACATAGTAACGCTTGCGCAGGGTTTCAATGGTAGGTGAATAGGTAGATGGACGGCCAATCCCCTTTTCTTCTAAGACCTTAACCAAGGAAGCTTCGTTGTAACGAGCAGGTGGTTGGGTGAAGTGCTGACTTGGATTCATATCCGCCACCTTCACTGCCTCTCCAACTTTTAAGTCTGGCAGGAAGTTATCCTTAGCCCCTTGAGATGGATAAACCTTAAGGAAACCAGGGAATTTAATCTTAGAGCCATTTGCACGGAAGGTTGCACCATTCTGACTTAAGTCGCAACGAATGGTATCGTAGACCGCATCTGCCATCTGACTAGCCACAAAACGGGACCAAATCAAATTATAGAGTCGATATTGGTCCTTAGTTAAAGAGGCTTGGATGGACTCTGGAGTAAGTGTCACATTAGATGGACGAATCGCTTCATGGGCATCTTGAGCGCTTTGACCATTACGGACTACCTTGCCGGGGCCAAGATATTCAGATCCAAAAGTCTCATCAATATAATCGAGAGCTGCCTGACGGGCACTCGGCGCAATTCGGGTAGAGTCTGTACGCATATAGGTAATCAAACCAACCGTGTTGCGGCCAAGGCTAATCCCTTCATAGAGCTGTTGGGCGACCATCATGGTTTTGCTGGTACGGAAGCCCAGACGATTAGACGCTTCTTGTTGTAGGGTTGAGGTAGTAAATGGCGCCTGCGATTTACGACGGCGCTCCTTCTCCTCAATCTCATCTACCTTGAATGGGGCCTTTTGATCAATTCGAGCCATCACCGTTTGGACATCCTCATGACTCTTAAGCTCACGCTTTTTGCCATCTAGTGCATAAAAATCAGCCTGGAACTTGCTTTTGCCCTTAAGGAAGGTAGTCGGAATATCCCAATACTCTTCTGGTTTGAAGTTTCGGATTTCTAGTTCGCGGTCAATAATCAGTTTCAATGCCGTGGACTGCACCCGACCAGCAGACAAGCCTTTTTTAACTTTCTTCCATAGTATAGGCGAAATGGAATAACCCACTACACGGTCTAAGATACGACGCGCCTGTTGGGCATCAACTAGTTCTTGGTCAATAGCACGCGGATGCTTGAAGGCCTCTTTAACAGAATCTTTGGTAATTTCGTTAAAGACCACGCGGTTCTTGTCGTTTGGATCCAAACCTAATATATAGGACAGATGCCAAGCGATTGCTTCCCCTTCACGGTCCGGGTCGGCTGCCAAATAGACTTTTTCAGCTTTTTTGGCGTATTTACGAAGTTCTTTAATGGTATCACCACGGCCGCGAATGTTAATGTAGCTAGGTTCAAAATGGTTATCGATATCCACACCCATTTTGCTCTTAGGCAAATCACGCAAGTGTCCTTTGCTGGCTACTACTTTATAGTTCTTACCCAAGTATTTATCAATAGTTTTTGCTTTTGTTGGTGATTCGACAATCACCAGATATTTATAAGTCACCTGATCGACACATCCCTTTCTCGAGCAAGGGGGCTTGCTTCAATGTAAATCGTATCAATCTTAGACGAAACCGGATCGCTTGTCAACACTTTTAATTCTTTATTGCTTGGAGACGATAGAGAGTCTCCAGGTCTCCCAAGAAGTCTGGCAGACTATAAATGGCATTAGCTCCCGCTTCAATTAACTGATTACATCCGGCTGAATTAGTCTCACTCAAATGTCCTGGACAGACATAAATCTCGCGATTATACTGCAGGGCAAAATTAGCCGTGATGAGACTCCCGCTCTTCAAGGCTGCTTCCACAACAACCAGTGCTGGTGCAATCCCCGCTACCAATCGATTACGCATAATAAAATGATGTTTTTTGATTCCTATATGAGGCAAATACTCTGACAAGAGCAAGTGGGATTGCCCTAATTCAGCCATAAGGCTTGTATGACTTCGTGGATAACAGGTCCCAAAGCCAGCCGGCAAGATAGCAATGGTTTTGCCACCTGAGCAGCCTAGAGCCGTTCGATGGACCATGGCATCTACTCCCAAAGCCATCCCCGAGACACAGACATAGCCTGCTTGGCACAAAGCTTGTGTTAGCGAGCTAGCATCTCGCTGACCTTGTGAGCTAATAGCTCGAGTTCCAACTATCGAAATTAGCGGCTCTTGCAACCATTCAATATGTCCTTGAAAATATACCAATAAAGGCGGCTTAGGAATCTCTAACCAGGTGCTAGGATACAGTCTTTCACCAATCATCAGACTATAGTTGGCTAATTCCTTAATTCTTTCATAGTTTTGGTCATCCAAATAGAAATGAAAACTTGGATTAACTAAGACGCCTTCTTCTTTCTGTACTTCCCTTAACATAGACTGACAGTCTGCGAGCTGAAGTGCGTCGCGATGACAAGCACTTTTGATAGCATGCTTGAGGTAATACCAAATCTCACGGTAATTAGCGCCTTCTAGGCTCAAAAGAATGAGTTGCTCCTTCATCGTCAAATCCATCAAGATTTCCCCTTTCATACTATATATAGGCAAAAAGGAGAATAAAACACGTCTAAAAAAGATAAAAAGTTACAAGGCTATATAAATAGTAAGAAAAGCATATATAAGGGAGACTGGAATTGATTCCCAGTCTCCCTTATTGTAGTTAAAGTTCCTATAGGGTACTTTCTTTAGATAAGCTATCTAGCAAGTCAAGCCCTTGGCGGGACATACCATCAATAATGAAGTGATATGGCTGCCCTTGGTCATCATAGAGAATAAGACCTGACAAATAGCCTTCGTGCTTAAGGTATTCTAAAGCTGAAATCACTTGGTCCTGGCTGTAAGAATGTGACTCTACAAAGTCTAATAGGTTTTCCAATTCGAAATGAACGGGCAGCTGACGATCAAGCGCTAAAAGTAAGTCCCTCACTAGAGATTTTCTTGGTCTCATAACACTCTCCCTTTCTGATGAATAAACCAGGCATGATACCACTCGTTTTGTTAACTTATGCATTTCTTCACAAAATGAATCCTTGCTTTAAAATAGAGTATATAACTATCATAAAGCGTTTTCAATCAGCTGTCAAGTAAGTATAAATAAGCTAGCAGACTAAATAAATCTACTGGCTTAGGAGTTATCTAAAGTGTCTTCTTCTTCTTGGCTACCTTACTCAAGCTAACTTTAGCTAAAGTATTGTAGGCCTGAAATTGATTAATAAAGGCATGATCGCTAACCTCACGTTTAAGGTCTACGATATAGTCTAACTTAAGCAAGGCATCGCCATCTTCAAAAGATATGGAGGCCAGTTCTACAGACTGACAAAGCGCTTCAAAAATACCCTCAAAGAGCAAATCATAATCTTGATCAGCTGAAATTTTCACTGTCAGATAGCGCCGTGATTGGCTTGTATTAGCAAAATTGACATGTTCCAAAATCAAGAGCAGACAGGTCAAAACAAGGGTAAAGCCAAGGGCTAGGAAGATATATCCCATCCCACAGGCTAAACCGATGGCAGTCGCCATAAAAATAACTAGCATCTCCTTGGCGCCCCCTGCCGCTGAACGAAAACGAATGAGGCTAAAGGTCCCGGCTACAGCCACACTGGTGCCCAAATTACCGTTGACTAAAAAGATAATCATGGCAATAATGGTTGGCAAGAGAGCCAAAGTAATAACGAAATCCTTCGTATAGAGCGTCTTATACTTATAGACCCAAGCCAACCAGAGACCAGTTAGTAAGGCAACTAGCAGTGACATCATTAACATTTCAGGCTTAGCATTGGCTTCATTTGCCACATAAACTGAATTGAATAATTGGTTCATAAACCTACCTCCCTATTATAAAGCCAAGCGAACTTCTGAAGCTTCTAAAGTTTTAGAATAGGCTCTCCCATATTTAGAGAAAGAAATTTCTTCAACTTGATGACGGTTCAAGATTTCAACCATCCAGTCGGGTTGATCACCATTAACCTTAATTTCTAGAATAACTTGATTTTCCTCGATTAATGGTTCTCCATGCCGCCCAGCTGTTAAATCTAAGTCGTAGTTTCGGTAAACAACTTCGCGGTCAATGGTTACACGAACCTTAGGATCTTCAATTCCACGATAGGAGTCGCGATTATAACCAATAAACATCATTGGCTTAAGTGCTACGTAGCGACGTTGTAGCTCTAATAAGGTTAATTGCAACTCTGGGTTAGCATCTGGATGAGCTTTGGTAGGATGGGCCACATAGCGAATAATATCTGCCATATCTGCTACAAAACGGTACTTATGCCCTACTTCTAAAATCTTCTTCTTAATCTCTAAGAAGGCAAAACTATCAGCCTTAGGCTTAGCATCATAGGTTCTCATTCGGACTTTCTCGCGTCCATGCAATCTAGCTAATGAATCTTCCACTAAGTCATAGTCTGCATTATCAAAATACAAGTTACTAATCGTCGAGACAGGGTAGTCATCTGGCACTAAGTATTGACTAAACTCCTTATTCAGTGCCGTCATGGTCTTAGCATCCACTAAATATTTACTCTCGAAACGTTGGAAATTCTTTTGAACTTTATGCTCTTTCATTTTTACTCCTCCTAATTCTACATATGTAGTATTTAGGTGATAAAAGATAAGCTCTCTAGGAGCTAATGAATATACTACATTTGTCGTTTATAATTATATTCTACACTTGTAGTTTTTATAATTCAAGTCAATTCTACATGTGTCATGAGATTGTTATATTTGCAAAACCACATACAAAAAGCCTAACGAGAGCTCTATCGTCTCTCGTTAGACTTCAAATCTATATTTGTTTATTAATCATCTACATCTGGGTCGTCTGGATCATCTGGATCATCCATGTCATCTTTGTCATCAGATTCATCGTCATCGCTATCTTTCAAGATGGACTGCACATTGAGTAAAGGTCTAAATACTGACGGTGCCTGTGACGACTCTGCATTAGAAGTTTGGCTAGCTACATGTTCAGAACCTGCGACGCTCTCACTTGGTTGAGAATTCGAGACTAAAATTTGGTTGGTCTCATGAACTCGTAAAATTTGCCCATCTATCAAACTAATTTGGTACTGATAAATGGTATTTTGATATTGGAAAGCGACAAAATAGCGGTCCTGAGACAATTCTATTTCTAAGGCTTGGACTTGATCCAATGTCAAGCCCGCCTCTGCTAAGGCATAATCTCTGGCTTGATTGCTAGAAACTCCGAGCTCACTTATCTGACTATCTGCCACCTGATTAGCAGGTGGTTGTGCCATGACAAAGACAGAACGCGATAGTAAGACTAAAGTAGCCACTCCTAGAATGGCAAGAACGGATAAGAAGCGAATTGGATAACGATTATCCATAATGGCTAATATGCGTCGCTTCAAATTGAAACGATTGGAATAGAAGCAAGTGGTTAAAGCTACCTGGTTTTTCTTGCTTCGGTCAATCATGGTCAGGATTGTCTCACCATAGAAGATGCGATAACTAACATCTTGTTGAGCTAATACGGTAGCATCACAGTACATTTCCCCTGCTTCCAATAACTCTTTGCTGGCAAAACGAACCAATGGGTTGTACCAGTAGAGACTCTTAATAAACATGGCTAAGAGACTAACATAAACATCTCCGTGCTTATAGTGGACTAATTCATGATGGAAGATCAAACTAAATTCTTCCTCTGTATAGTCAAGCTCAGGAAGTACAATGGTTGGTTTTCTGAAGCCAAATAAGAGAGGACTGTGAACCAACGGGCAATAAATTAGGCCAATTTCGCGTTTTACACCCACAAGCGCTTGCATCTCAGCTAAGGTTTCCCAGATGGCTAAATCTTCAACAGGGTCGCCCCATCGCTTGAGCATGGTCTGGAACTTGATGTAACTATAGAGCTGACGTCCAAGATATATCAAGACACCTAATAGCCAGACCAACAAGATAGCATGTAAAATGTTAAAGGACCATGTAGGAGTCGGAACTGTTGCTCCTGAAGCTTCTATTGGTGTCGACCCCATATGAGCCGGAGCTGAGGTCGGGAGTAATGGTGCGGGTGGTTGCACCTCAATTAAGCCCAGACTAAAGGCTGGTCTGAATGGTAACAAGAGGCTCAGGATAACCCCAATCCAGATATAGTATTTACTCCGGACTGACAGTCGATTCTTGAAAAGCATAAAACAAATACTGACAAATGGGATTAAGCAAGAAACTGATAAGCTAGTCAAAAAGAAGTTAAAGAGTATGTCTTGCATTTAGCCCCCTCCTCACTAGGACTTATGCTGATTCAGCAAGTCACGCAATTCATCCATATCAGAATCAGATAAGGAATTTGAACGGAATAAGTTATTAATAAAGCCACTGAGAGAGTGACCCTTGTAGCGATTCAAGAAGTCAGAGGCCTCAACCTCCAGATAATCTGCTTCTGAAACTAGTGCTGTATAGTGACGTTCCCGCCCCACTCGCTCGCTATTGAGATATCCTTTTTCAGTAAGACGAGCCAAGACCGTAAGCAAGGTTTGTGGCTTCCAATGATTGTCTTCACCTAGATATTCAATAATCTGAGCAGAAGTTGTAGGCTGTGGCAATTGCCAGATGGCCTTCAAGATAGTGAATTCGCCATCCGCTAGACGCTTAATTTTTGCTACCATAAGAATCTCCTTTCGTTTAATGAATCAATCTTTCTCACCTTAATTCTACAAATGTCTAAGGGTTTTGTCAAGCTTACCTTGCCTTCACTATAGAAAAATCGGCTCCGTAGCGGAACCGATTGAATTTATGATTCATATGTTTTGTACATGGACTTAACCGGTTCAAAGCTCCGACGATGAATAGGAGTATAACCTACTCTATCCAAGGCCTCTAAATGTTCCTTGGTCCCATAGCCCATATTCCGCTCAAAGCCAAACTCTGGGTAGGTCTGGCTGTATTGGACCATCAATTCATCCCGATAAACCTTGGCAACAATAGAAGCAGCCGCAATGGATAAGGAACGCTGATCGCCTTTGACCAAGGACTCTTGTGGCAAATCAGCATCAATATTGATGGCATCCAGTAGCAAATAATCAGGTCTTAGACTTAGAGCCTCAACTGCAGCCTTCATCCCTTGTCGCGTAGCTTGATAGATATTCTCCCGGTCAATAATAGCTGGAGGAATGGCAACAATTTTAAGATCAAGGGCGACCTCACGAATTTGTCGAGCAAACTCTAGACGTTTTGCGTGTGAGAGTTGCTTAGAGTCTGTCACCCCAACCAGTAAATGCTGGCAGTCTCTAGGCAGAACAACTGCTGCCACCACCACTGGACCAGCTAAAGGCCCACGCCCTACCTCATCTAATCCGGCAATCACTTGATATCCAGCATTATAGGCTGCAATTTCATGTATAAGCCTTTTTTGGTGGTCGTGAAACATGATTTGTTGATTTAGTAGGCGTTTATGGCATTGTTCAAGCAATTTTTGGACACTTTTACGCTCATCTTTTTCTAGTATCGCTAATAATTCATGAGACTCATCCTCTACTTCTAGCAAAGCATCCTTAATTTGACTTACAGTTAACTTAGACATTAATTTTCACCTACTAATGAGGCTTCTAAAGGCACTTGATCCAAGGTCAAACTACCTAATTGGTGCTGACGATAGTCAATGACTAATTTTGTAGATGCCTGATCATAATCATCCTTAAAGCCCAGTCGCTTAGTGATAACTAAAAGTAACTCTACTAGGGGCAGTTGGCACTCTTGTTCAGTCAGACGGTAACGCTGTTTAAGCACATCCAGATTATTGCCTAATACTAAATCTAATAGGTAAAGAGCCAAATCATCCATATGAACCAGTTGGTCTTTGATGGCACCGGTTAGGGCTAATTTTTTGCCCACCAAAGGATCATCAAATTTAGGCCACAGAATCCCCGGCGTATCCAGTAATTCAAAATTGCGCCCTACTTTTAGCCAACGTTGCGCCTTGGTAACCCCGGGTTTATTCCCGGTAATGGCCTGATTCTTACCCACAAAGCGATTGATTAAGGTTGATTTACCTACGTTAGGAATCCCCAGAATCATCAGGCGAATAGCACGCGGCTTGACACCTTTAGCAGCTTGTTTGGCAAAGTAATCTGACATAAGTAGCTGACATTGCTTCTCAAGTTGTTTGAGTCCTTTACCATGCTGAGCATCGATAGATAAAGCATGAATATCTTGACTTTGATAGTAATTAATCCAAGCCTGAGTCTTAGCAGGATCTGCTAAATCGGCCTTGTTGAGGACCATAATACGAGGCTTATTACCTACAATTTCGTCAATCAAGGGATTACGACTGGATTCAGGGATACGAGCGTCAACTAGTTCAATAACAATATCGACTAAATTGAGTTTTTCCTTGGCTTCACGTTTAGCCTTGGCCATATGGCCAGGAAACCATTGAATGGGTTGTGACACGAACTTTCCTCCTAGGACATAGTTTAGGGTGCGCTAATAGACAAGGAGCCATCTGCTTGTAGCTGATATTGCGCCATGCGTCGCATTTGATTGAAAGGCCAATAAACTAGGTCAGCTTTGCCCTGAACCGAAGCAATTGGGACTAGACCAAACTGACGACTATCCCCTGATCCTGGTCGGTTATCCCCCATAACAAAATAATATCCTTCAGGAATAGACTCGATTCCCAAGGTATCCCACAAGGAAAAGTCTTGAGTAAATGGATGGCTATCAGCTTGAGATTTATTTGGTTCCAGGTATGGCTCCGGTACTGGCAAGTCATTGAGATAGAGTTGGTCATTCTTCACCTGCAAATGATCACCAGGCAAACCAATAACCCGCTTAACATAGGAATTTCCTGACCCTTTCGGATCAGGAAATACCACTACATCAAAGCGATTAATCTTAGCACTAGGAAAGAGCAACATGTGCTCTCCATGATGGAGGGTTGCCTCCATAGAATGGCCATCAACCTGAAAAGGCTGCAGAATATACTGCCGAATACCTGTTAGGATTAAGACGGCAATCATGAGATAGAAGACCACATTGACCAAGTCACGGCCTAATTTTCTTAGTGATCTCATGAGTTATTTCCTTGCTTAAGTACTTCTTTGGCCTTGTCGTACTGCGCATCATGAGTCTTGAGATAATCACGGGTTGCCTCGTTGAGGGCATCTGCTGTCTTACCAGTTACTTGCCCATCTTCAGTCAATCCCTTATCCTTTTGGAAGGCCTTGACAGCAGCTTCCATCTTGTCATCAAAGTATTCAGTAGACTCTAATTCATAGCCTAAAGCTTTAAGAATTAAGGCCAGATTTTTTACTCCGTCATTAGATTGGCCTTTGGCAAGGGTATCATCATAGCTGAGGCTAACTGCCTTAGCCACCGGTTCTTGTTCGACAGCAACTGTCGGCTCAATCCCTTGTTTATGAATCCAATCACCTTTTGGCGTTAGCCATTTAGCAATCGTTAACTTCAATTCGCCAAGATCTGATTGATTAAGAACTTGTTGAACCGTCCCCTTACCAAAGGTCTTCTCGCCTACTAAATCATGTTTGGTGTTTTCCTTAATTGCAGCAGCTAAAATTTCACTAGCAGATGCTGAACCACCATCTACCAAGAAGACGTAAGGTTCTGTGATTTTAAAGTCTCCATAAAGCTTGGTATCAGCAGAAAAGACGGTCGGATCACTGCCACGTTCTTGGGTTTGGAGGATGACATCGCCATCTTTTAAGAACATATTCCCAATAGCCAGCGCCTGACTTAAGAGGCCACCTGGGTCATTACGCAAGTCAAAGATAAAGCTCTTAGCACCGTCTTCACGGGCTTTCTTAACGGCATTTTCCAATTCCTTGGCGGTATTTTCACCAAATTGGATAATTTTGATGTGGGCAATGGTCTTGTCTTGCTCATCCAAATTGCTAGTAACGGAATAATTTGGAATAGTGTCGCGAGTCAACTTGACATCAAAATTTGACCCGCCGCGACGAATGACTAGTTTAACTTCAGAACCCTTAGGGCCACGGATAAGTTTCATGACTTCTTGGGTCGTCTTGTCCTTAAGCTCTGTCCCATCTACACTGACAATGACGTCATTTGGCTGCAAACCTGCTTTAGAGGCAGGTGTATCATCAAGGGCACTAATAACAACCATTTCGCCACCTTTGACTTGGAATTGAACCCCAATCCCTTCAAAGGAATCACTCATGGCATTATCGAAGGCGGTTGATTCTTCCTTGTTAAAATACTCTGAATAGGGGTCTTCTGTGGCAGACACCATACCTTTCAGGGCACCTTCTAAAATCTTCTCTTTGTCAATTTCTTCAATGTAGCCTTCACGAATAGAACGATAGACTTCCTGAATTTTCTGAATGTCTTCATCTGAAAGCTGTTCTTTTGAGCCAAAGAGGCTAAATGGTGCAGCTGTCACTGGAACAGTTGTTGAAAGTACACTGGTTGTTACTAGTAAGGCAGAGAACCATTTCAATCCTTTGCTTAACTTCATCGAATCCCTTCTTTCCAAGAATATTGAGTTTATTTGCTTTGAAGCGCGTAAGCTGTTTCTAAGGCAACTTCCATCATTTGTGTGAAAGTTGTTTGGCGTTCTTCAGCCGTTGTTTCTTCACCTGTAATTAAGTGGTCACTAATCGTACACATAGCCAAGGCTTGACGGTTGTGTTTAGCTGCCACGGCATAGAGCCCCGCTGCTTCCATTTCCACAGCTAAAACCCCATAACGAGCTAGTTTGCCCTTGTCCATCTCTTCATTATAGAAACGATCGCTAGATAAAATATTACCGACATGGATATTTTCCTTAGGTAATTTTTCTGCTGCTAGATGATAAGCAGTATCTAGAACCTTGAAATCAGCTAAGGCTGCAAAGGAGACTTGCCCATTAAAGATATTGGTTAAGCAGCTAGAGTCAGTCGTCGCCCCTTGGCCAAAGACGATATCCCGAACTTTGACAGATTCTTTCATCCCACCAGCGGTCCCAATGCGGATAATCGTCTTAACACCATAGCTTTGGTAGAGTTCTTCAGCGTAAATCATGGCTGAAGGAATCCCCATACCAGAACCTTGAACAGAAACTGGAACCCCCTTGTAGGTCCCAGTAAAACCGAACATGTTGCGTACCGTATTATAACGCGTCACATTCTCCAGGAAGGTTTCAGCAATATATTGGGCCCGCAATGGATCCCCCGGGAATAAAACTACTTCAGCGATTTGGCCTTCTTGGGCTGCAATATGAATCGACATAAAATTCAATCCTTTCTATTTGTGGTAAAGATACTGTTGCCACGCATCATCAAAGATGGACAATAGACGTGAATAATGAGGGCTGTCTTCCATGTAACGTGAGATTTCGTCAAATTCGTCGCTACGCTTAGGAAACCCTTGATCTGAGTGGATAGCATTCGCCAAGCGACTCATGGGGTCCTTGGCTCCATAGTCCACTGAACGAGAAATATAATCGTAAAAACTCTTTGCCATTAGGCCCTCCTTCGTGTCTGTATATACCCATTCTACCAAAAAAAGGCCACAAGATGCAAAACATAGTCCCTAAGGCTTTAACTTTCTTTCTCAGTATATTTAGGGTACAATGATAGAAAAGGAGGGAAAACATGAAAGAAACACTCAAATTATCCTATACTAAACAGGTCCTCATTGAAGTTCTCAATGCTGCAACTCATGGTATTGGCGCCCTCTTAAGCATTATTGCCACGGTTGCGCTCATACTCAAAGGCGTCCAACATGGCTCACACTTAGAGATTGTCTCCTATGCGATCTATGGAGCTAGCCTCTTCTTATTATTCTTAAATTCAACCCTTTATCATTCCTTTAGCCTGACTCGCTATAAAGATGTCTTCCAAAAGATTGACCATTCTTCTATCTACCTTTTAATCGCGGGGACTTACACTCCCTACCTCATGGTTTCAATCGGGGGACTTGTGGGCTATGGTTTCCTAGCGCTTGTCTGGGCCTTGGCTATTGGAGGCATTATCTTCGAAGTCTCTGCTATCGGCCGATGGCCAAAACTCAGCACCTTCCTCTACCTTGGATTAGGCTGGCTTAGTGTCTTTATCATCTATCCCTTAGCTCAATCCATTCCCTTGACCGGGATTCTGCTCTTGGCTTTGGGCGGTGTCACTTACTCACTAGGAACGATTTTTTATCGTATGAAAGACAACAAATGGATGCATATCATTTGGCACCTTTTCGTATTAGGCGGCGCCGTCTTCATGTTTTATAGCATTCTATACTATGTGTAAAAACAAAATCCAATGGTCAGGCAACCATTGGATTTTTTTCATCCCTTTTTCACTCTCAAGAGCCATTAAAGTCTAGTCTTTAATTTACAGACTATTTTAAGCCCCTAAATCGACTAGTTTTTATCTTCTTCTTATCAATTCCCTTATCCTCAAGGAATTTGGTCATAGCATTCACATCATTGGCCTGCCCCGCTAATAGATAAGTCGCATCATTACCATAGCGCTCAACTGCGTCACTTAAATAGTCCTGACTTTGAGAAAGACTCGAGCTGCTCTCATAGCTTAGATTTGCATGATTTTTAGCTGAATCTTCCAGTTCATTGTTAAAGACCATCACCCCTTTACTAAAATGACTCAAGACCAATTCGCGTTTACCTAGCTCTTCTTTGATAATTGGGCGAATGGCCGCAATGCCGACATCTGAGGCAAAACATACGAAGGCTTTATTGCTATCCGCCGTGGATAAGGTTGAGTCCAACCAACTTAACTCTACTTTGCTTCCCGCCGGCAAATTAGTTAGATTTTTTTTGTATGGACTGCCATTATTATGAGTCAAAATTAAAATTTCATCTTCATTTGAACTTGAAGCAATCGTTAGCCAACGGCTACTTTCCCCATCTTTAGCTTGGCTTTTGCTTGCCCCCGTTACAACCTCGCTAGAGGTTTGATGATTATCTATACTATTTGGTAAAGAGATCTTAGCGTGAGCACCTGCTTTCCATTGCATGTTGTCAGGTTTAGCCAAGTGGATGAGGCTTAAATCCCCTTCTAGTTTATCAATAGAAAGGACAGATAGCGTTTGACCACGCCCAAGATAAGCGATAATGCCCCAAGCGATAATGCTTAAACTTACAATGACTGCTAGGATAGTGATTAACATCGTTTTACCTCTTTTCATTTCTTGTTTTTTCATGACTTTATCCTCCTAACGCCAGAATGAATATATATTATATTCATTCATTTTGCGGCGAAATAAAGAGCTACTCTTTATTTCAAGACTCCTTTAACGAAATTAGTTGCCAATATTTCAAGCGTTCTACTTAAATCTGGCACATCTTGTTCTGTAATTTGCATATCCATGTAATAGAATAAGTTGTAGACACGTAAAATATCCTGAATTTTATCTTGCGAGTAACCTTCTGCTAACATTCGACTGGTAAAAGTTTCGACTAAAAAATTGTGGAAAGGATTTGAGACTTTGCCTTCTTGGGAGGAATAATATCCATGTAATTCATCTGCGATTGCAGGATTATACCACTCCTTAAGGATTTTATTGGAAGAAACCAAGGAACGTGATCGGCCAAAAATTTGGCTAACTAGTTCAACCATGTCCATTTGCCAATCAATTTCTTCAATCATAGCTTGACGAGCGCGATTGTTCTCATCGATGTAGATATCCAAAAAAATGGCTTCTTTACTGTCATAATAGTTATAAAAAGAGCCGACTGCCATACTGGCCTGCTTGGCAATTTCTGAAATTCCTGTCGCTTTGTAGCCCTTTTTAGAAAAAACTTCATAAGCGGCTAACTTTAGGGCTTGTTTTTTATCCACTGCTATCCTGCCTCCTTTTATATACATGAGTGAATATATTTTGTATTCATTCATATTCTATAATAGAAAATCTAGCTTGTCAATCATAATCCTCTCTCATAACAATTAAATCCTAGTACTTGTAGCACTAGAATTTAAATCACTCTATTAGTTTGACAAGATAAGTGCCGCAATCAATGGGCTAATAAAGACATAGAGCAAACCCGTCACACCAATTGCCAGACCGGCCATGGCGCCTGCGACTTGACCATATTTGAAAGCTGTCCCGGTCCCCACTGCGTGTCCCGTTCCGCCTAAGGCTAGCCCAACTGCTACATGATCTTCAATCTTCAAAACTTTTAAGACAACAGGCCCCAGAACGCTTGTCAAAATCCCAGTAGCCACTACAACCACTAAGGTCACTGTTGTTATGCCTTGCATCTTGTCGATAATCCCCACCGCCATAGCGGTTGTAACTGATTTAGGGAAAAGCGAAATTGCCAGGAAGAAATCCATACCAAAAAGCTTAGCAAGGAGTGCAGTAAATGTCGTATTAATTAACACCGCAATTGAAGTCCCTAAGAGAATACTGCGTATATGGTGTTTCATCAAGTGGAAGGTTTTATAAAGCGGAATACCCAAAGCTACTGTCGAAGGCACAATCAGAGTGTTAAGATAACTGCCTCCCACGTAATAAGCGTGATAAGGAATGCCGGTTAGCTTGAGTACTACAATAATTAAGATAGTTGCAATCAGAAGTGGCGTCGTCAATGGGTGAGGCCAACGTCGATTGAGTCGCATACCAAGATAGTAAGCTAGAATTGATAGTCCAAGACCAAATAAGGGATTTTCCCAAAAATTAGCAGTCACCTAGTTTACCTCCTCAGTAAAGTCGTCCACAAAACGATCCTCGTAGTTGCCTTCATAGCGGTTCTTAACATAATTAACCACTAAGGCAATGACCACAATATTAAGTACAATAGCACCTACTATGATGAGCACAATTGGTCCTAGAAAAGGCGCAATGACCTCATAACGGTCCATAATCCCGACAGCAGCCGGTAGAAAGAGAATGGTCATATTAGCCAAGAGAAAGTTACCCACTGCATTGACATGACGCAAACGCAGGAGCTTAAATTCAAGGGCTAAAAATAGGAGGATTAAGCCTATAATAGAGCCGGGGATTGGTAATTGAAAATAAGTCGAAATCCCCTCCCCTATAAAGGCTAATAAGACAATAATCATGAACTGGACATAAAGTTTCACAATGAATCCCCCTCTTCTCACAATACAAGTTTACCCTTTTTCAGCCAGATTGCAAGCCAAAAAAGGATTGGCACTTAAGTCCAATCCTTCACCTGCTTAATGGGCGAGCTTACCTTGGTTAGCTACGGCAGACATTTTAGCTGCCAAGGCCTCTTGGTCACCTAGGTAATAATGTTTAATGGCTTGGAAGTTATCATCAAATTCATAAACAAGTGGTACACCTGTCGGAATATTCACTTCCATAATCTGATCTGCGCTTAGTTTATCAAAATACTTAACGAGCGCACGAAGTGAGTTACCGTGTGCGGCAATAATGATGCGCTGTCCTTCTGCCATTTGTGGCCGAATCACTGTTTCAAAGTAAGGGACAACCCGCTCGATGGTAGTTGCAAGACTTTCCGCCAACGGCAGACTTTCCTCTGTAGGCACACGTCGGTATTGGTCTTGCAAACGTGGATTACGATTATCACTAGCTTCTAGGCTTGGTGGTAATACATCAAAGGAACGGCGCCAGATTTTAACCTGCTCTTCGCCATATTTTTCTGCCGTCTCAACCTTATTCAAGCCTTGTAGGGCGCCATAATGGCGCTCATTTAACTGCCAAGCCTTATGGACTGGCAGCCAAGACCGGTCTAGCTCATTCAGAACAGCATCCAAAGTGTGAATGGCCCGTTTAAGATAGCTTGTATAGGCTAAATCAAAGTCAAAGCCTGCTGCCTTGAGCTGGCGCCCTGCTTCATGTGCTTCAGCCAAACCTTTGTCGGTCAGTTCTACATCGGTCCAACCTGTAAAGAGGTTAAGCCGGTTCCACTCACTTTCGCCATGACGAATTAAAACTAATTGTTTCATAAAATCTCCTCCTAACATTGGTAGTAGCCATAATGGAATTTGGTATTAGGTCGTTTGATACGTGTCAGACCTAAGTCTTCAAAAATAGGGTCTTGATAGTGGGCTTTGACAACGACGCGGTGTCTTGCTACCCGCTTGGCCTGTTCCAAGGTTTCTTCAGTCAAGGGTTGCCGATTAGCTAAGAGGCGAATACCATCTAAGTTCTTGGATTCTTCAATGCCCACCTTAAACATTGGATCAAAGTAGACACAGTCTATACTCTTATCTTTTGCTTGAGCAAGATAGGTTTGATAATCCTGACAGTAAGTCACCAAGCCTCTCATAGCCTGAGTAAAACGACTATCTTCCATAACAAAACGAGACAAGCCATCGCTAACAATCAAATGCACCAAGGGATTAAACTCTAAGGCAGTGACCTGGTAGCCAAAATACTGCATCACTAGACTATCACTGGCCATCCCCATGGTGGAATCCAGGACACTAGCACCAGTTGGACAAGCTAGGGCTTCCAACAAAGGGTCGCGGCCGTTAAGTACCCTGAGCCAGGCTGTATTGGGATGGAAGAAGAGTTTCTGACCCTCCGCATCATAGTAGATTAACTCATTCTTGTTAAGGACTAAGGCACCCTCTGCCTGGCAATAGATTTGCTTCATGGTACGCTTACCACGGTCTTGATAGATTCCACCGTATAGTTGGGCCAACTCCTGGGCGCGCTTTACTAAGCCTGGCTCTTTGTCAATAGCCGTTGTGACAATCAAGGTTATGCTTCCACCTCTTCCTGACCTTGGTCTTGGGAGAAAAAGAGGGTGCGTAACTCATGCCAGGTCCATTGAACCCAGAAGTTGCAAACTGTCACGAAAAAAGCAAAGATAAGTAAGATCACAATTAAAACCTGAATACCAAAGAGCCAAGTCTTAAAATCTGAAAAGTTAGTAAGTACTTGGATGCTTTCCCAAGACAAGGTTCTTCTAAGGCTAAGTCCAGGGAAGCTAGCAGAGGCCATCAACCGAATATCCATCATGTATGCGATGGCAATAAAACCTATGACAATCGATAAGGCGATGATTTGGAGGATAGACTTTTCCTTAAAGCTCAGATAGTGTCGCTCGCGACTAGGAATTCGGGTTCGCTTCTTTTTATTCTTATTTTTTCTGTGGTTGGGTCGTTTTACCATGCCTTGCCCTCCTTTCTAGTTTTTCCCTTAATTGTCTGCCATATATCAAAGGCTAAATAGATTAGATGGGATGTCACCATATAAAAAATGAAAATAACAATTAGGACCGCTATAAGAGTCAATAGATAACTGAAAGATTCTGACTCAAGCATCTTTAAGTCCATTAGGCGGTTTACATCATCATGGAAAATGAAATGTACCTTCCTGACTGGAACGGGCCAACGACTGAGATAGAAAGCCCAACTTATGATCAGTGTCAAGGCAATTGATAACCAAAACATCGCCCATTCTCTGGAATTACGAGGAATTTTGCGGTCTACAGGCCAACCAAACCTTACTGCCTTTTTTTGCTGCTTATTGCCCATAGCTGCCTTTACCTCTTTCCTCTTTACTTTAAGTCTAGCACTTTCAATCAGACTTTTCAATTCAAGCAACCCCCTCATCATCTATAGAAAAGAGCCCCTTAAAACTAAGGGACTCTTTCTCTACATTTCATTAAATATCTAGGGCAAATCGACGTTCTAACTTGGCTTGAAGCAAGGAATATGCCGTACAAATTAACCAATAGATGACTGCTACCAAGATATACATGGTCATGAAGTCATGTTCTGAGGCTCCCACCACTTTAGCCTTCTGGAATATCTCCGGCACACTAATAATGGCGGCAATCGAAGAGGATTTAACCAAATCTAGCATGACATTGGATAGTGGTGGAATGGCTAGACGTGTAGCCTGAGGTATCACCACATAGCGAAGTGACTGTCGATAGCTCAGGCCGACAGCAAAGGCTGCTTCCCATTGACCTTTTTCCACGCCTTCAATACCGGCACGAATAATTTCAGCCGTGTAGGCAGAAGCCGTAATGGACAGACCCAAAATGGCAGCCGTGAAGGCCGACATGACAATCCCCATTAGTGGTAAGCCATAATAGATAAAGAACAAAGTAACTAGAAGTGGCACACCACGGAAAAAGGAAATATAGGCAATTGCAATAGCGCGTAAGCCACGCAAAGGTGCTAAACGCAAGAGTGCTAGGCAAAGTCCTCCAAGCGTGGCTAAAAGAAAGCTAGCTAAAGACAAAGTCAACGTATTGCCCAGACCTTGTAGTACTGTTGGCAGTCCTTTGAGCGCCAATTCTGGATTAAAGATATAGTGCCACTTGATAGTCAAGAGCCAATGGGTCATCTTAACGATCCACTTCCACTACAGGAAGATCTTTAAGCTTCTTGCCCCCGATTTCTTCCTTCTCAGTTGAAACATCTTCCCCTTCATAGAACTTCTTAGAAAGTTCTGCCAAGGAACCGTCTTTACGCATTTCTTCTAATACTTGGTTGATTTTTTCTTGTAAGGTTACAGATTCCTTGTTAAGTACGAAGGCTGCCTTACTTGGGTTATAGAAGACATTCCCTACCTTAGTCTTGAAGTCTGGGAAGAGCTTGTTGGCATTCTTAATGGCAATGGTTTGGACATAGTAATCATTTGGAATAAAGTCAGTCCGACCATTGTGAATGTCCGCAATGTATTGTTCCAAGGTCCCGTTGTCATAGGTTACAGCTTCCGCACCTTTTGCTTCAGCAATGGCCATGTACTTGGTGGTCGCTTCCCCAGCTGCCTTCTTGCCTTTGAAATCATCTAAGGATTTAATGCCAGAATCGTCGGACTCACGAACTACAATAGAACCGAAGCTATATTTAATTGGTGTTGAGAAAAGGAATTCTTTTTCACGTTTAGGTGTGATGTCGTAGTCGTTGGCTACAATATCCGCTTGACCTGACTTAATGGCTGTTAACATGCCATCTGTGTTCATTTCCTTAAATTCGAGTTCAAGGTTCAATTTTTCAGCAACCTTACGCAAGATTTCAATATCATAACCTGTTAAGACATCTTTACCCTCTACTTCTGAGTGGAAAGTTGATGGGTAGTAAGCCCCTGAAGTTGCTACAACAATTTTACCTGATTTTTGGATGCGATCCCAAGACTCATCCGCTGCGCTTACTTGGTGCACTGGCGCCAATAAAGCTCCCCCTAAAGTAATCAGGCTAGCAGCAGCCACAAGTTTCTTCCATTTCACATTCACCATAATAAACCTCCTAGGTTTTAAGATTTGATTTCATTCTAGCATCTAGAACAGTTACTTTCAACTGTTCTGCTCAACAAATATCGACAAACTAGGCTGTTCCACACATAAAATAAAACAGTTTTACTATCTGTATCAAAACAAAAGAGGAGCTTGGCTCCTCTTTTCTTATCACAAACTATTGATCTTTTTCTTGCTTTTTATCGTCATCCGTCAGTTCATGGACGGTACGTTTGAACGACACAAACATTTTACCAATCGACTCTCCAAGTTCTGGTAATCGCTTAGGACCAAAAATCAAGAGCGCACCTAAGACAATTAAAATTAAACCTGGCGCCCCAATATCACGAAGTAATCCCATCTTGCTTTCCTCCTCTTCTCTTACGATACAAAATCCAATGGCTAATTAAAATACTAATCTCATAGAGTCCCACCAGAGGTACTAACATGGCCAGGTCGCTGACAAAATCAGCTGGCGTTAAGACAACAGCCAATACCAAGAGCACAAAGTAAGCATAGCGACGATAAGCGCTCAACCACTTAGGTGATAGCAAGCCTATATGGGTCAAAAAAGCGACTAAGACTGGCATCTCAAATAGAAAACCTAATGGCAAGGTCACGCCAAAGATGAAATCCAAATAGTTTCCCACTGTAAGCCGCGTTTCGAAGAGCTCTTGACTCCAATTCAAGAGCACCTGTAACAAGGCAGGAGCCACCAAGTAAAAGCCAAAAGCTAATCCCATAATAAAGCAAAGAAAGACAGCTGGCAAGTACCAATAAATGGCACGCAACTCCTCTTGTTTGAGAGCCGGCTTGACATAGGCCCAAATCTGATAGCTAACAAAAGGCAGATTAGCGCTTAAGGCTACTAAACTAGCTACTTTTACATAGAGCCAGAGAATTTCATTAGGTCCCAAGGCCAAGAGTGGTTGGTCCAAAAATTGCGTCACTAAATGATAGAAAGGATCTACCAAGAAAATCCCCAGGCAAAACCAGAGAACAAACCAGATGAGGGAAGCAATCAAGCGAGACCTAAATTCTGCCAAATGGCCTACTAGACTGAGATGCTTGCTATCAGCCATCTGCCTTCTCCCCTTTCGACACTAGGAAGAAGATGAGCACCAAGCCCAAAAGGTATAGAGCCTGGCTAGCCACCGTCCACCAAGTTGGGTAAAATCCTAGCCATTCGATGGCCTGTAAGTTGCCCCATACAATTGGATTGGCAGGCAAATACTGGGTGACAATAAGCGTATGGATGCTGACTCCCAAAATCTTGAAGGCCAAGACATAAATCCCAATAGTGAGTATCTTAAAGAGCCAAGGAAGTGATAAGCGATTGGCTAGGTACTTGAGTACCAACCAGACAAGCGCTAAAATCAGCGTAGCTAGGCTAATCCCTAGCAGCATCTCCCAGAAGGAAATCTTAGACAGTATACCCACTAGGAAGAGAATCGTCTCTGCCCCTTCGCGGAAAACAGCTAAGAAACTGACCCCAAATAGGGTCCAAAGGCGTCCAGTTCTTTGATAAGCTGCCAGTTGGCGATCAATATAGGCTTGCCATGAAGCTAGGCTTGAGCTCCGATGTAGCCAAATCCCTACTAGGGTTAAGGTCACCACCGCAAAGAAGCCAGTGACTGCTTCAATGAGCTCTCGCGCCACACCAGAAAAAATAGTGGGTAGGAGCGCCGTTAAAGCCAAAGCCAAGGCAATACTTGCTAAGAGTCCAGTGCCTGTCCCAGCATATACATAAGCTAGGGGTCGTTTGGCCTTAAGTGACTTCAGACTTGCAACTAAAGCAAGTACAATCAACATGGCCTCTAACCCTTCACGCAAGACAATCAGCGTAACATCCCAGTAGGAATACTGGCTAGACTTATTGATCTGCTTAAGTTCATCTATTAGAGATTGTAGCTTGGCTTGGTAAGTCGGATCCTGTCCCTTAACCATAATGACGGGCGTTTCTTGCTCAACTCGGGTGTAGAGTCTATAATTTCGAGTCGAGACCTCGCCTTCAATGCTAGGCCAGAGTTCAATGAAGGATTGCATGAGTTGCTTGGCTTGGTTGGTCTGTCCTTTAGTAAAGGCGTCTTTGGCTCTATCTAAAAGTTGCAAACCATCTTTCAAGCTAGCCCCATTTGTGGTTGAAACTGCACTAGCCTCAGTGCCTGTCAGAAAGTCTTGAATGGCTTGCTTCAAGCTACCACTATTCACCTCAATAACTTGGTAATCGACCGGCTCCAACTCTATCGCAGCCCGTAGCAAGGCCAAGGCTGTTTCAATTCGATTGTAATGGGCGCTAGAAGTTGACCGAACAATGCTTTCATTTGCGGTCCAACCACTATTGACTTGCTTATAAGCCAGTTTAACTGCTTCAATATCTTGCTTGGCAATGGCACTCTCTAATTGATTGAACAGAGGCGTCATTCTTTTCTCAAGCTTAGTCTTAGCAGCAGACTCATCCACTGGATTCTGTTCCTTGTCGAAAGCCAAGAGTGCACGCGAAATGGTCACAAGATTTTCATGAGTCAAATCTGCTTTAGCTGCCTCAATGGCTGACTTAGTTGCTTGACCCGCCGGGCTAGTCGCCTGACTTTCCTTGGCAAAAGAGCTGTCTAAAGCCTCTAGTTTTTGCTGAGCCAGACTGGAGTCACCCTCTTCTAGCGCCTGAGTCGCTTCTGTCACTTGAATAAAATAGGGCTGCAAATCCGTCTTAGCACTAACTAAAGGACTAAAAAACAAAATCGCCATCAAGGCTAGGCAGCTAACGAATCTATTCAAATAAGCTTTGACCAAGATAGCCACCCTCTTCTACTCCCGGGAGGATAGCAAAGAGGCCACTCCCTACATGGGTAATGTATTCATTTAATTTGTCTTTGGTCCCTAGATTCTTCTGAACTTTAATAAATTGTTGGGGATCCTTTTGGAAGGAAATAAAGAGCAAACCCGCATCAAATTGCCCCGTACGTGGATCAATACCGTTAGCATAAGAAAATGCCCTGCGGTATATTTCTTCCCCAACTTCTTTGGCTAGACGCACATGACAATCTTCTGGAATCACAAGGTTGCCCTTGTCATCTTTGAGTTCCAGATCTACCGGATCAAATTCATCAACTGCCCCAAGAGGCGCCCCACTGTCGCGATGACGTCCAAAAGTATTCTCTTGTTCCTTAAGGCTGGTCCGATCCCAAGTTTCAAGATGCATCTGCACACGCCGCACAATCAGATAGGTCCCATTTTTCATCCAATTGTCTTGGTCACACCAAATCACACGGTCAAAATCATCTTGACTGGTTACATTAGCGGTTCCGTCCTTAAAGCCAAAGAGATTACGAGGGATAGAACCCTGGCTAGTAATCGCGGCGTAGCCTGTCTGGCTCCATTTAAGGGTTAAATGTTCGCGCCCCTTGCGAAGCAAGTTGCGAACCGCATGAAAGGCCACCTGGGCATCTTCAGCACAAGCCTGGATACAAATATCTCCGCCTGTAAAAGCTTCCTGCAATTGGTCACGTGCGAACTTAGGTAGATCCTCAAGCTCAGGCAATTTTTTGCCAGTTAAATTTAGTTTTTCTAAGAAACTAGGGCTGACCCCTACTGTAATGGTAAGGCGTTCAGTCCCCATGCCGACCGCCTCACCGGTATCGGTAGGCGGTAGCATGGTATTCGATTTATAAGCCTCAACCAGCTTACCCTGCATCATGCGAGCAATATAAGTTGTCCAAGACTTGAAAATACTACGTATTGTCTCCAAATCTTCCGTCGCCAAATCCAAAACGGCAAAATAGACCTGACGTTGGATGGGGGTGGTGATGCCTGACTGACGCGTACCATAAAATGGAATGGCTTGGTTGGCGTCTTCTTGGGCTATAGCATCCTTGGGTGATGCCCCACCAAAAAGTAATTTCATGATGCTCGGAGCCATCATGGCTCCTGCCCCCATCATGCCCGCCTTCTTAATAAAATCGCGACGGGAAATAGGTTTGTCATACCATTTTTCGTCTGCTTTAGCGACCACTCTCATCAGCCTCCAAGATAACGGCCATTTGCGATAGGGGTTCCCCTAACTTAGTGACTGCCTCAGCTAGGGCCTTGGTTTCTTTCTCGTTTAATTCTGTATAGAGTTTGTAGTGGTCAGCATCCACTTTGTGGCTAGCCAAGAGATTATTGACTGCCTTGAATTTTTCAGTTAGGTTCTTGGCCAATTCAGAATCCTTAGCAGAAATTTTGTCTTTAAAGATGTTAAAAATCTTTTCGGCTCCCGCAATATTAGCTTCAAAATCATAGAGATCTGTATGAGAATAGATTTCTTCTTCGCCGGTGATCTTGCTAGTAGCCACCTCATTTAGTAAGTCCACGGCGCCTGTCAGCATGTTTTCAGGTGTTACCTCAACTGTCGCGACTTTGGCCTTAAGCTCCTTAATATCATCTACTAGCTGCTTTGCATAGGACACTGCAGGCTCAGTCTTGCCCTCTTCCCACAGGATTTGTTCAATTTTGTGGAATCCAGACCAACCTTCTTCAGTTTGATTATCCTCTACATAGTCTGCTAGACGGTAGTCAATTTTAACATCAGATTCTGCAAAAAGCTCAGCGATAGGTTCTGACCGCTCATAGGCCTTACGAATCAATGGATAAACTTTCTTAGCTTCATCCAACTTACCCTCTTGAATTAGCTTAGCAAAGTTTTCAGTATCTTTTAGAAGCTGGTCAATTTCTGCACTAACAAACTTCTTGTAAGCCTCAGTCTCAGCACTTAAATCTACTGATTAAGCAGAGCTTGACTCCTCAGCTAATACAGAATAGCTAGTTAATGAAACAGTGGCTACTTGAGCTCCTAGTAGAGTGAGGACTGCTAACTTCTTCCAATTCTTCTTCATTTACTTTCCCGCCTTTGTCGATAGATTTCTTGATAAGACTATCATACCCTATTGTAGTAAGAAAGAATACCCTTTCTAAATAAAAGAGAATTAGTTCTACTAAGGAATTACTTATTATAATGCCGAACGAACGATCTACTAATACAAAAAAACGACCTGTTATAAGGTCGTTTAGCTCTCTATGACATTTGGACTTGTTTAATAGCTTCCATTGCCCCTAGTAAGGCCTCAAAGAGTGGCGCATCCTGAGGCGAATGGCCTGCTTCTTCGACAATTTGGAACTTAGCATGAGGACAAGCCTGTGCTAAGGCATAGGCCCCACTCGGACGGCAATCGACATCATAACGGCCATGGAAAATTGACATAGGAATCTCCTTGAGTAGATGAGCACGATTAAGGATGTAGTTATCTTCACCCCAGAACATTTTGTTAGCAAAATAATGGGCTTCTAGCAGGCCGAGAGAGCGGTCAACTGGCGCTAGCTCTGCATCTGGAGCAGGGAAATTTGGTCGGAGTGTAATAACGGAACCTTCCCAGGCACTCCAACGTTTCATGGCTTCTTCTGCTAGGTCCTGATCACCCCCAATCATCCGGCGATAGTAGGCTGCTACTAAATCACCTTGTTCCTCTTGGGGGATAAAATCTCTAAACAAGGCAAAGGCTTCAGGGTAGAACTCGCTAGCGCCAAACTGGAAGAGCCAATCAGAATCTTCTTGGCGCCCCAAGAAAATTCCGCGCAGTATCAAGCTCTTAACCCGCTCTGCATGATGAATGGCATAGGTCAAAGCCAAGGTCGAGCCATAGCTACCTCCAAATACATGCCAGTCCTCAATGTCGAGTGTCTGTCGAATAATCTCCAAGTCAGCCACACTATCCAAGACTGTATTCGCCTCAAGGGATAGGAAGGGCTGACTTTTGCCACAACCACGTTGATCAACTAGCACAATCCGGTAAAATTCAGGATCGAAGAAACGCCGGGACGACTCCCCAACCTGCCCACCAGGACCACCGTGCAAGAAGACTACTGGACAACCTTGAGGGTTGCCTGCTTCTTCCACATATAAGGTATGTCCACAACCAACCGGAATATGATGGCTGGCAAAAACTGGTGTATTAAGATAACCTAGCATGATTTTCCCTCCTTGGAGCGACGGACCCACCATTCAAATTGGTGAGCATATTGATTTTTATCATCAACGAGTCCTTCTTGAATTTCTACACATTGCCACTGGTCTTGATCTAGGTCAGCGACGAAGGTATCTGCCGGAAAAGTTGCCTTAATCTGCGTACGAATAACTCGGTCTGCTAAAGGCAATATGGCAGCAAAAATTTCTGCGCCCCCGATGACCATGACTTCTTGATCTTGCGCCAAGCTTTTGATTTCTTCTAAGTCATGAACACGGTGTAGGCCTTCAATTTCGGACTTATAGTCTTCTTGGCGAGTCAAGACATAACTAGTTCGCCCTGGTAAGAGACGGCAGCCCATGGATTCAAAGGTCCTGCGCCCCATCAAAATAGCATGACCGAGTGTCACTTGCTTAAAAAACTTGAGGTCATTGGGCAAGTGCCAAGGCAGTTGATTTTGATAACCAATCCCGCCCGCTTGGTCTTGGGCATATACAAGAGTCAGCATGGTGTTTTTCTTCCTTTCTATGTAAGGATGTTTTAGACGGCAATCGGCGCCTTAATGGTTGGCCAAGGCTCATAGCCTTGTAGTCGAATTTGGTCAGTAGAGACTTGATCAAATTGCTCGAAATCGTCAATTTCCAATTGTGGCAGTAGTTTAGGCTCTCGGCTCAAGAGGGTCTCCGCCGCCTCCAAATGATTGAGATAGAGATGAGCATCCCCCAAGGTATGCACAAAGTCCCCCACCTCTAGACCACATTCTTTGGCAATCAAATGGGTTAAGAGCGCATAGGAAGCAATGTTAAAAGGCACACCTAAGAAAACATCAGCACTACGTTGGTAGAGCTGGCAGGATAACTTGCCATCATGCACATAAAACTGGAAGAGTGTGTGACAAGGTGGCAAAGCCATACTAGGCACATCCTCAGGGTTCCAGGCTGACACAATTAGGCGTCTAGAATCAGGAGAATGCTTAATCATGTCAATGAGCTGGCTAATTTGGTCCAAAGTCTCACCATTTCGGAGAGGCCAAGAGCGCCATTGAGCACCGTAGACATTGCCTAAATTGCCGTAGCGTTCAGCAAAGTCATCATCAGTCAAAACTCGCTCATTAAAGGCTGCTAATTCCTGCTGGTAGATTTCATTAAAGTCTGGATCAGCGACTGCACGCAAACCAAAATCAGTCATATCAGGGCCATGATAGTCAGGAGACTCCACATAGCGTTTGAAGGCCCACTCGTCCCAAATGTGATTATTGTGTTCTAGTAAGTAGCGGACATTGGTATCACCACGTAAAAACCAGAGTAATTCGCTCTTAATCAAGCCAAAGGGTACACGTTTAGTCGTCACCATGGGAAAGCCTTGGCTCAAATCAAAACGCATCTGATAACCAAAAATACTTTTGGTCCCAACCCCAGTACGGTCAGTTTTAACATGACCCTCTGCTAGGATTTTTTTGACTAATTCTTGATATTGTTGCATATGCTTCTCCTTTGCTTGCCTTTTCTCTTACGGCGTCTTATGGCGCCAATTCACTTAAATAGTCATATCGCTCATAAAGATGATAGAGATGGGCTTCGGTCGCTTCCAATTCTTCTTGAAGACTCATTAATTGGCCAGCATCTTGACTGTTGGCCTCCATGTCTTCCTGAATCTGATTGAGACGGTTCTCAGCGGTTTCAATTGCCGCTTCAATACCTGCCCATTCCTTCTTCTCTTCATAGCTTAACTTTTTCTGTTCACGTTTTGGTTTAATGCTTGGAGCGGGCGCTACCTTTTCTTTTTCAGGGGCTGTCTGCTCCTTGGCAAGGTAGTCAGAATAACTGCCCCAATAGGTGGTATATGCCCCTTGCCCCTCTAAAATCAGGTACTGGTCTACTGTCTTATCTAAGAAATAACGGTCGTGAGACACCACGACGACAAGCCCTTCAAATTGAGCTAAGTAATCATCTAGGACAGTTAGGGTATCAATATCTAGGTCGTTAGTCGGCTCGTCTAAGAAGAGGACGTTGGGTTCCTGAATCAAGAGCGATAGTAAATATAACCGACGTTTTTCTCCCCCTGACAGGCTGGAAATGCTAGAGCCATGACTAACCCGAGGGAAATTGAATTGCTCTAACATCTGAGCTGCACTTTTGGTGCGTCCATCAGGACTGACAAAGTTATCGGCGATTTGTGTCAGATAGGCTAAAATCCGCATATCTCCCGGCAAATCTTGATCTAATTGGCGATAGTAGGCTAGCCGAACCGTCTGGCCTAGCTTCAAAGTCCCGGCCGCTAAGTTATGATAGCCTGCCAAAGTATTAAGGAAAGTGGTCTTGCCGACCCCATTAGCACCAATCAGCCCAATACGTTCGCCTTTGGTGAAGTGCTTAGTATAGTCTTGAACGACAACTTGCTGCCCCACTTCAATACGCGCCTGTTCCAACTCTATAACCTGATTGCCAATTCGTTGTTGATCAAATTCAAAGCCAGAGGTCTCTTGGCTATCTTGGCGAGAAGCAATTTCTCCCTTTAATTGGTCGAATCGCTCGATTCGGGCTTGCTGTTTAGTCGTTCTAGCCTTGGCGCCCTTTCGCATCCAAGCCAGTTCGGCTTGATAGAGCTTGTCTTGCTTGTCTTGCATTCTTTCTTCAAGCGCGAGTTCAGTTGCCTTTTTCTCTAAATAAGCTTGGTAGTTGCCACTATATTCGCGGAAACGCCCGTGTCTTAACTCGACAATCTTATTAACGGTTCGTTCCAAGAAATAACGATCATGGGTGACTAAGAGTAGTGCGCCTTTGTAGGAAGCAAGGTATTTTTCTAACCACTGCACAGAATTGATATCCAGATGGTTAGTCGGCTCATCTAAGATAAGCAAATCGGGTTCAGCAATGAGGACCTGGGCAATCCCAATTCTTTTCTGCTCCCCGCCCGAACAATCTCCCACTCGTTTATTGAGATTGACAAGGCCTAATTGAGTCAGGACGGTCTTAGCTTTGACTTCAATCTGCCAAGCATCTGCTTGGTTCATGGCTTCTGTAATGGTTTGAAAGGCTTCCTGTAGCTGGCTATTGTCAGGATCTGACAACAAGGCTAGATTGGCCACCTCATAGTCATGCAAGAGTTTCAATTCTGGCGTATCTCCCGCAAAGACCGTATCTAAAATAGTCTGGTTGGGATCTAAATCTGGATTCTGCGCCAAATAAGCTATGTGATAACCCTTTGGCTTGTCAATCGTCCCTTGGTCATAGTCGGTTTGGTCAGCTAGCACCTTCAAGAAGGAACTTTTACCGGTCCCGTTAGGTCCAATCAAGCCAATTCTATCCCCTGTCCGAATGGCAAAGTCGATGCCTGCCAACAAGGTTTTGGTCCCATAGGTTTTCTCTAATCCTGTGACTGCTAAGGTCTTCATGTCATCATTCCCTCATTGTAACTCTGTTTATTATAGCAAATTTGGCTGACTAAGTCTAAGCCCTATTATTTAGGCGAACTGGGCCCGATAAAGGGCCGCATAATGACCATCTAAAGCCAATAGTTCTTGGTGGCTACCGGATTCTACCACGCCCTCCTCAGTCACCACCACAATACGATCTACATGCTGAATGGTAGCTAAGCGATGGGCAATCACGAGACTGGTCCGACCTTTGGCTAATTGATCAAAGGACTGTTGGATATACTGCTCGGTTTTCGTATCTAAGGCGCTAGTTGCCTCATCTAAGATTAGTATGGAAGGATTCTTGAGGAAGATTCTCGCAATCGACAAACGTTGTTTTTGCCCACCAGATAAGCGAACACCTCGTTCCCCAATGGCAGTATCCAAGCCATCAGGTAATTGCTCGATGACTTGATCTAGTTTAGCCGCACGAATGGCCTCTTCCACCTCAGCCTCACTAGCATCTAAACGACCATAGAGGACATTCTCCCGAATAGTCCCATCGAACAAGAAAACATCCTGTTGAACAATCCCTATCTGCTGTCTGAGCGATGACAAGGTGTATTCCCGAATGTCCTTGCCATCTATCAAGACTTGACCCGACGTGACATCATAAAAACGCGGCAGGAGATTGACCATACTGGACTTACCTGCTCCACTTGGACCGACTAAAGCCACGCTCTCCCCGGGCGCAATGGACAGGTTTAATTGAGAAATAACGGGACGCCCCTCTTCATAGGCAAGTTCTACATTACGATAATCAATTTGTCCTTGGAAGTGTGGGGCTGGCTGGGCATCAGGCAGGTCCTGAACCGCCACCGGTTTAGCTAGCTCTTGTCTGAAACGTTTGAAGCCGGCAAAACCCTTGGGATAGGTTTCAATCATGATATTAATACTTTCAATCGGCTTAACAAAGGTATTAGCTAAAAGAACAAAACCTACCAATTGGCCTGTCGTTAGCTCCCCTTTGAGGGTGAAATAAGCCCCGGATACCAAGGCAATTAAGGTGATAATACGCATTAAGACATAGTTAAAGGCACTAGAAGCCGCCATGGTTCGATAGAATTTAAGTTTATTCTCGCGATAGTCTTGAATAAGTCCTTCAAAACGTTCTTCTTCATGGGCTTCATTGGCGAATGCCTTGACAACTCGGATGCCACTGAGGCTGTTGGATAAGCCGGCATTAAATTCTCCCAATTGACGATAGACTTGGCTATTAATACGTCCCATCTTCTTATTAAAGATAGCCAGCGCAACTCCCAAGATTGGCACCAGAATCACTGTCCCAATGGCTAATTGCTCATGGACCTGCAGCATAAGCCAAAAAGCCCCCACCAAACTCATCAGGGTAATGAATAAATCTTCAGGCCCATGATGGGCTAGCTCCCCGATTTCGAACAAGTCACTGGTTAGTCGCGACATGAGCTCCCCCGTCTGCTTATTATCAAAATACTCAAAGGACTGACTTTGGAAGTATTGGAAAAGCTGACGTCGCATATCGGTCTCAATGGTAATACCCAACTTATGCCCCAGATAGACTACAATGTACTTCATCACCATGTTGAAGAGATAAAAGGCAAGTAACAAGAGGCAGACCCAAATAACCGTCTGATAATGGCCTGTTGGTAAGATGGTGTCAATGACCCGATTGACAACAAATGGAAAAGTTAACTCTAACATAGCCGAAATTACGGCGCAGCCAAAGTCAATCATGAAGAGCTTCTTATAAGGCTTATAATAGGCAAAAAAATCGCGTAACACTCACATCATCCTTTCTCATAAAAAGGCTGACCCTCTGGCCAGCCTTGATTTGGCTAAAAACTGTTAATCTATAGCTAAGTTAGAGAGTTCCCCCTACTTCAGCTGACCGGTCTTGAGGTCATAATCAGTATAAGGTCGCTCCAAATCCAGCAATAAAGCATCGTGATGTGGCTTTTGATTCTGACTAGGCGGTGGCGTCATATAGTCGCCAAATGCCTCACTCAAATAGGCATCATAACCTGCTGGAATGGGCATTTCCGTCCCTTCAAAAGGCTTGAAGACAGCTTGATCAAAGGCCTCGATTGGATAGAGTTTGCTCATATAGTAAGGACCGGAACACAACTCAATACGGTAAGCCGCCTCTTGGCGAGTGATCTTAGTCATCTTTTTATGAGCGAGTGACCAGATCTTATAACGGAGTTTAGAACTTGGGACTAGACCTAGCAGCACTCGACTGCCCCAGGCCAAAAGGCCCCCATGCTTTTCAGGCACGGTTTGAGCGCAAAAGAGCGAATAGATTAAGGCCCAGACCTTCTGGGTCTTACGTTTCCAGGCTGAGGCCGGTGCATAGTCCAAAGGCAGTACATCTAAGGCCAGACCATGTGGCAAGTCTAAGTCAGCTTGATAAGGCTTGAGGCAAGTTGTCTGGCGGTCACGAATCGTGATGAAGAGGTTACGGTCGACATAGCCCTCATGAGACCGCGACAGAAAATAACGCGAATCTGCCTCTTTGGGCCAGAGTTCTGCCAAACGTTCATAGTCTTCCCTTGGCATAAAAAAGTCTAAATCATCATCCCATGGAATAAAGCCCTGATGACGCAAAGCCCCAATCGCTCCACCACCACACAAGTAGCATAAAAGATTATGCTTCTGGCAGAAGGCAACAAAGTATTGGGCCATTTCTAGGCTTTTGGCTTGAATGGGTTCCATCTAACCCCTCCTTCTTTTAATTGAACATTAGATATTCCACTTAGCCACCGTTTTAAATGGTGTCTTACGGTCTTCTTCGAAGAATTGATAGATATCCTTGACATCCTCTAAATCCCCTACTTGGTGGATAATCATCCGCAGTCTTGAGGAGACTTGTGGGTTTTCCATCAAGGCCACAGCTAATTGGAAGTCCTCACGCCCTGAGCGAGAAGAACCTACTAAGGTCAGCCCTTTTTCTAAGACATCACGGGTATTGACTGGCACTTCCGTCTCGGAAACCCCCATTAAAATCAGCGTTCCTTGAGGTTTAATATACTTAATAATGTCACGAATGGCTTCCTGACTGGCATCGCCACCCACACACTCAAAAGCATGGTCGAAGCTGAAATCTTCCGGAATATCTTGCAATTCATAGACTTCATCTACAAAGCTGAAAAGTCTTAATTTATCGTGGTTTTTACCTACTACAATAATCGTAGCATCTGGAAACTTAGCTCTTAAGACGGTAGCTTGGACAAAGGCTAGCGAACCTGATCCCCAGACCACGATTCGGTCACGCTTGGATAAGGCCATAGAGTCAAAACGACGGGCCCCGTGCGCCGCCACCGAGACAAACTCGGTCATCGCCGCTACCACATCTGGAATGCTATGATAGCCCACAACGCGGTCTAATGGTAAATGCACAAATTCCTGCATGAAACCATCGTAACCACTGGATAGGAAGTGAGTTCCTTCCACATAGTTCTCATAGAACTCACCCGAATGGTCAAAACCTTGCGGTGGCTGATTGGGAATCATGACGACCTTGTCCCCTACTTGATAGGTGCCGGTTTCGTCACGTACGACGATGCCGCAACACTCATGAATCAAGGCCATTGGTAGTTTTTGCTTAAGTACTTTGGCTGCACGCTTACCTTGGTAATAGCGTTGATCTGCATGGCAGAGGGCCATATAATTAGGACGCACCACGACTGGCTTAGCCAAGTCTGTCGACACATCTTCATACTTAACTGAGAAGAAGTATGGGCGAAGTAATTGATAGACGCGATTAATCACTTTAGATCTCTCCCAACATAGCTTCTGCAATTTTCAAATCGGTCACGGTCGTAATCTTCAAGTTAGAGTATTCCCCTTTTACTAGGCCAACACTTTTCCCTTTGAGGACAAAGACCTTGCAGGCATCGGTTAAAATCTCACGCTCGTCTTGACTGAGGCTAGCGAAGAGGCTATCAAACTGATTGATACGGAAGGTTTGAGGTGTCTGACCTTGGAACATGTGAGCCCGATTAGGAATAGAACTAATGGACTTACCGTCTTGGGATTCCACAATGGTATCGTTAGCCATGACCACTGTATCGGTCGCATCATAGTCAGCCATGACCTTGATGTTGTCTTGAATCATACGGTAAGAGACAAAAGGACGTACCGCATCATGAGTAATTAAAATAGCTTGGTCAGAGACAGGACCGGCCGCCTTAATATCTGCGATGATATTAAGGATACTATCATTCCGATCCCCACCCCCATCAACGCCTTTAATCTTAGACTCATGGCCTGGCAAGTGCTTATTTACTAAATCATTGAAGTAGACTAACCAGTTAGGATGTACGGCTACATAGACTTGGTCAATGTCTGGTACTACTAAGAATTTTTCGATGGTATGAATAATAATGGGCTTATTGCCTAACATGAGGAATTGCTTAGGCATATCTTGAATCCCCATTCTGGATCCAATGCCCCCTGCTAGAATACCTGCATAAATCATGCCTCTCTCTCCTTCTCACTATCGTAAAGTGTCTTTCTATCCTAATTATTATAGCACATCTTATATCGACACGCATGGAAAAGTCGTTAGCTTAAGCATTTTATTAAGAAATGATCACACATCCAAAACAAAAAAGCCAGACACTTGTCTGGCTTCTCGCTATTTTTTTGCTTCCATTTGCGAACGTAGCGCTTCTAAATCCTCTAGGCTATCAATTTCAAAGGTCCGATGGCCTTCAATTGGATAAACATGAACATCTAAATCAGCTAGGTTATCCTTGACCACATCATCCCAGTAGAGATTGGCATAATCTGCTTCTTGGTAGTAGCGCTCAATCAGTTGCTGTAGATGTTGGCCGTCTTTGGCACTCCAGTAAGAGACGCCAGACAGAATCCGCCCTTGACCACTTTCTACCGTAATGGCCGTTACGCGAAGGTCATCTTGCTGGTAATGCAAGACCCATTCATCCTTGAAGCCTTCTTTCGCTACCCCAAAGTAAAGGGAGCTTTCTGGTGCCGATAACAAGAAATTATCAACTAGGAAGTTATCAGCATCAATAACATAGGCATCACTCAAGTAGTGACGGACCAAGTACATGGTGTAGAAGTTATTGTAGCTTTCATATTGGGCATTGTGAATCAAGGTCACGCCATACTGGTCCTTCAGAAAATCGAATTTTTCAGCCAAGTACCCTGTCACAACAATAATGTCTTCAATCCCTTTAGCCCGCAAGAATTCAATCTGGCGCTCAATTAAGCTTGTACCAGCGACTTCAATTAAGGACTTAGGGGTTGTAAGGGTGATTGGCCGCAAGCGAGTTCCCATACCAGCGGCGAGAATTATTGCTTTCATAGCTTAGGCTCCTTCGTGTTGTGAAACTAAGACACTGCTTACAATCATCAAAGCCGCCGATAGCAAGAGAATTGGGTTAAATTCAGCTCCTCCTAGCAAGATGGAGAAGACAATGGCCCAAATAGCGTATGATATATTGAGTGCAGTAGCCTTTACAGGACCAATTGTATCAATTGCGCGATAAAAATTCAAATAAGACAATGTGCCTAAGACAGCAACACCCAAGATTAACCAAAGAACTGGCTGACTAATAACAGCCGTCACGCTAAAGACCAAGTCAGATTCGAAGGTAATAAAGCCCAAATAAACTAAAGTAGAGACGCATTGACGAATCCAAAGAGCTTGCTTAGGATTCAAATCTTCCTTCATCCCAATGGAACAAATCACACTCTCCAAAGACCAGCCGACTACGCTGAGAAAGGCCACTAAGAAGCCAATCAGTTGGGCATTAGATTGCATCATATCACCAGACAGACTCACGCCTAAGACCGCTAACACGGCCAAGCCCAAGCCAATCCAAACTGGCTTAGTTATCTTTTCCTTAAGAATTAACATACCTAAAAAAGCAGCAACCACTGGATACATAGAGGAAATACTTGCTGTTAAGCCTGCCCCAATCGCATCTACCGCATAGAGATAGGCCCGCATACCCATAGGACCACCTAAAACAGCTGCTAACATGACCACAAAGGAACTCTTGCTGGTCAATTGTTTGAAAGTTTGCTTGAGTTGCCCTTGACGAACCAACTCCCCCGTCATCATTAAGGCAGAAAAACCATCATGGAAGAGGGCCAATAAGAGAGCGGCTCCAGCCAGTCTTGGATCCACTAGCGTGAAGGGTAACATCATCAGAATAACGCCATTATAATGGGTATCTGCCCCCCACAAAAGGCCTGACAATAGACCGGCAATAATGCCACTTGTTTCCTTATTTTTCATCTAAGTTCATCCTTCCTTTTTTAGAGCATGGTAGCGTGCTAGGTTAGCTTGCGCACGACGGTAACGTTCAATCCCATAGTCTCCGAAATCATCGCCCCGGCTTTCCTTGAAGATGGTCCAAACTGACCAGAGGAAGTCTTGGCAAATTTGATAGATTAAGAGTTTAGTCTTCAAGCTTACTGGCACCTCTTGATCTTGACAGTAGAGACTTAAGAAGCGGTCTTCCTGCTCTTGGCTGAAGCCACATTCTAGACTATGGGCCGCTAAATCCCAAGCCAAGTCGTTCATACCTGAGTATTCCCAGTCAATGAGATAGGATTTGCCGTCTCCACCTTTGACAAAGTTCTCTGGAACTGTGTCAATGTGACATGGCACTATTTGAACTGGTAAGTCAGCCAAATCTTCCTGTAGTTGGAAAACTTCCTGACGTGTCGCCTGATAGCCGTCAAAATAGTCTGCCCCTACTTCATCCACAAAACTCTCATACTTAGCAATCTCCTCGAAGACATCAAAACGGTTATCAAAGTCTAATCCTGATTGATGCAAGTGTCTGAGGAGTCCCGTTGTCATTCGCATATTGTTAAGATAAGTCGCCGTATTAGCATTTAGGGTCTCAGCCTCTGGAATGAAAGCTGACACCTTGGTCCCTGTCACTTCGTCAAAGTAAAGGGTCTCAGCATCTAAGCCCAGAATATGAGCTAATAGGCTATTGGATTTCTCAGCTGGGCGATTAATAAACTTCTCCGTCCCGTTGCCGGCAATCCGAATGATGTAAGGTTGGCCTTTGAGGGTGACCTTGTAGTTCTTGTTAGTCATACCACCGGCACTTTCTAAGGTCGCAATTTCCTCAGGGCTAGCATCCATCTGGTCGGCCAAGAACTGCTCCACTTCTTGCTTAGCTGCTCGTTCTTCCTTGCGAACCAAACGTGGGTAAACACGCTTAAGAACATGATGAACCTGACTAGCATCGTCAATTTCACCCCAGAAGAAGTCATCCAGTTTAAGGTACCCCAAGCGGTAGTCTTGCGCAACATCCAACATAATATATTCATAGTTAACATAAGGATTAAGGTTGTCAGCATAAATGGCCAACATCTTAAGGTAGAAAGGATAGGACAATTTTGATAGACCAATCATTTCACCGTCAATACGGTTGAATTGGTGAATATCCTTCCCCATCTTATAAACATAGCCATCACGCAATTCCACCATGGCCTCATCATGTTGCTCACGCACACTGGTAATCAACATCGCGGAGTCATTAGCGACCTTATTCAGCCCCTTAATCCCACGGACTTCAAAGAGTAAATCCCCCTCAATCAGGAAGAAGTCGCCATCAATATGAGGAGCTGCCGTGGCCAGAGAAGCCATTGTCCCTGTGTGGGCATAAGCCTCATTGACTACTAGAGTCACATCAGGCATGTCAGCAACATGTTGAGCCAAGAGGTCAGCTTGGAAGCCAGCAACCAAGACAAAACGCTCTACTCCTTGATCTCGTAAGACTTGAAGGGTCCGATCCAATAAGGTATGGTCCCCTAATGATAGGAGTGGCACGGGTTGGTCCAGATGACGAGGTTGGCCTGCAGCAAGAATGACTGCCTGATGAATTTTCTCCTTGGCCTGAGCCAACTGAATCTTACGGGCATTTGCATCTTTCAAGCCGGTCTCTAGCAAAGCCAAGCCCTTGTCCGTCACTTGATAGTGGTTACGCGTCCCCTGACGCTCAATCTCAATGTATCCTTGTTCATCAAGTCGCTTGAGAATCAGATTAATTTTGCCTAGGGATAGGTTAGTCGCTTGTGCCATATCACGTTGACTGCCCGCTTCTTCTCGGTTCAAGTAATACAGCAAGGTCATTAAGTCATTCATCTTAGCCCTTCTTTCTGTGTTCATTTTTTGAACTTTAGTCTAGTATAAACCACTTATTCTCTTATGTCTAGGGTTTCAGCTTAAAAAGTTCAAATAATGAACAAAACCCTCAGCATTTAGCTGAGGGCTAGAGGTCCTATTGTTTCTTTGCTTTTTTATGGCGCCATTCTTTCCAAAGCTTGGCCAGGGAGAAGATTGGCTTATTTCTGACCAGTTGTTCTTCCGCCAGATAGTTTCGCATGGCCTTAAGGGTCTGGCCGGCCTTAGAGACGACAAAGTGATAGGTGCCAGCAGACTTAGTATCAATGAAAAAGCCACGAATGAAGCCCCGTTTCATCAGCATGATGGCACGAACCTGACGAATTTCGCCCCAAGGAATCTGAACGAAATCAGCAGGATTACGGTCGTTATAGAATTCGAATGCCTTGTTACCAACTAGAATACGGCCATGGCGGCCCATAACACCACCAGACATCCAGTTGGCAGTTGTCACAAAGTCTGCCCGGCTATTCAAAGATTCAACCATACTTCTCTCTCCTTCTACAATGCTTTAGAGTAGTGGAATATCAATCTGATCATAAACCGCCTCTTGATTGTTGGGCTGGTCCTTATCGCGGCTTTCTAGATAGGCTTGAACCTGAGTAGCAGTGGTCAAGCCATGGCGCTCCCAATTAATCAGAATGCGATCAATATACTTAAGGCTGAGGGCTTGACGCAAAACGGCTTCCTTAACTGCTAGACGAATTAAATCAGGCGCATAGCCATCTTGCTTGAGCCAGCCATTCAAGGTCTCATATTCGAGTGCTGACAGGGAACGGCCAAACTCCCCTTCCACCAGAGGAATGAGTTGACTAGCCGTCATGGTCTCTTTCTGATTACTTGTTGGGTCTGTCTCATTACTAGAAGTCGTCTGTTTTTGACTAGCTGCTGGATTAAAGGAGTCTAGTCGTTCAAAAAGTGGCGCTAGACTCAAACGGTCTTGGCCCGAAGTATCCATTTCAAAGACGAGATAACCCTGATCTGCTAAGAGAGATAGTTGAGACATGGCTTGATGAGACTGCCAACCGTAATGTTGCGAGCACAGTTCTACAACAGCCATAGGACTCAAATCCCCATCCTTCTGACCTAATATCGTGGTCACTAGGAGAAAGGTTTCTGGACTCAAGCCTAAGTCTTGATAATGGCTGAGTAAGACCTGCGGCAAGACTACAAAGCCTTCTTGGTACCAATTATACATGATGCTCCCCCTTCTCAGTCTAGTTTTTCTATTGGCACAGGGCAGCTTCCTCAGATTAGGAGGCTGCCCTTGAAGCACTTAGCTCTTAGGCCTTCTTAGCTTTCTTGGTTTCGCGTTCACGCGCACCCTTGTCAAGGATTTGCTTACGTAAACGAACGCTCTCAGGTGTTACTTCACAGTATTCATCATCATCCATGAACTCTAAGGATTCTTCTAGAGTTAGAATACGTGGGCGTTTAATCACTGCGGTTTGGTCCTTGGTTGCTGAACGAATGTTAGTTAATTGTTTAGCCTTGGTGATATTAACAGTTAAGTCGTTCTCACGGTTATGTTCCCCAATAATCATCCCACCGTAGACTTCAGTCCCTGGGTTAACAAAGATAGTCCCACGATCTTCTAAGTTCATAATCCCATAAGTGGTGGCTTGTCCTGCCTCAAGGGCAACCAAGGCACCGTTACGACGGTTCCCAATATTGGAATCAATAACTGGTTGATAGTCATCGAAGCTATGGTTCATAATCCCATAACCACGGGTCATAGATAAGAACTCAGTTGAGAACCCAATCAAGCCACGAGCTGGCACAGAGAAGACCATACGGATTTGGCCATTACCTGTGGTCACCATGTCCGCCATTTCAGCCTTACGTTGACCTAAGGCTTCAATAATCGCCCCCATGTATTCTTCTGGTGTGTCAATTTGTACGCGTTCGAAAGGTTCACAGGTCTTGCCATCGATTTCCTTAAGAATCACCTTAGGACGTGAAACTTGGAACTCATAACCTTGACGACGCATGTTCTCAATTAAGATAGCCAAGTGTAATTCCCCACGACCAGAAACGATAAAGGCATCTGGTGAGTCGGTTGGATCCACGCGCAAGGATACGTCTGTTTGCAATTCTTGCATAAGACGATCTTGGAGGTTACGGGAAGTCACGTACTTGCCTTCTTTACCAGCAAATGGCGAGTTGTTGGTTAAGAAGGTCATTTGTAAGGTAGGCTCATCAATGTGAAGAATAGGTAGAGCTTCAGGATTTGCAGCATCTGCTACGGTTTCTCCAACGAAGATATCTTCCATACCTGATAAGGCAATTAAGTCCCCTGCCTTAGCTTCGTTAATTTCCACGCGGTCCAAGCCGAAGAAACCAAACATCTTAGTAATACGGAAGTTCTTGCTAGTGCCGTCAACCTTCATAAGGGTCACGTTGTCGCCGACTTTCATCTTCCCACGGAAGATACGGCCAATCCCAATACGCCCCACGTATTCATTATAGTCCAACAGGGAAACTTGGAATTGTAATGGTTGGTTGGAGTTATCAACTGGAGCAGGTACATGTTCAATAACTGAGTCAAAGATAGCATCCATGGATGGCTCTTGGTCTGCTGGATTGTCAGATAGACTAGACGTCCCGTTAAGGGCTGAAGCATAGACCACTGGGAATTCCAATTGATCATCGTCGGCCCCTAATTCGATGAAGAGCTCTAAGACTTCATCTACTACTTCTTCTGGACGAGCAGAAGGCTTATCAATCTTGTTGACTACGACAATCGGTACTAAGTGTTGTTCTAAGGCTTTCTTCAAGACAAAGCGAGTTTGTGGCATGGTCCCTTCATAGGCATCCACCACCAGAATAACCCCATCAACCATTTTCATGATACGTTCTACTTCGCCACCGAAGTCCGCGTGACCTGGGGTGTCCAAGATGTTGATACGAGTCCCCTTATAATCAACGGCAGTGTTTTTGGCTAAGATGGTAATCCCACGTTCTTTTTCAATGTCGTTAGAGTCCATGGCACGCTCATCTAATTTAGCACGCTCATCGAGGGTGTTGGACTGTTTAAGCAACTCGTCAACCAGTGTGGTTTTACCGTGGTCGACGTGGGCAATAATAGCAATATTTCGGATATCCTTACGCGTATTCATTAATTTCTCCTAACTGATCTTTTTCTTCTGCTAAAACGCGGATGACTTCTTCATGGACAGTGTCATGCGCGAAAATAATAGGACTGGCTGATAAAATGGATAAGGCCGATCCGTCTGGCTTAGTTGCCTTGAAGCCCATGGCCTCACAAATGGCCCAACCAGCAGCAAAGTCCCAAGGACTTAATTTGAAACTTAGGTAAACTGCCGCTTCACCACGAATGACTTCGATAACTTCAAGAGCAGCAGAACCGTGCGCCCGAACGCCTAAGACATTTTCTAAGAGGCGTTGGCTATTGCAACGGTTTTGGGTAAACATGGCCACGTTCCCTACTGCTAGAGAATCTTGCAGGCGGTCAATCTTAAGTGGCACCAGTGGCTGGCCGTTGAGGGTAGCACCTTGGCCTACAATCCCCGCATAAAGGTCATGTTTCATGACATCGTAAATGTAGCCAGCTAATGGCTTACCATCTTGGAATATCCCAATCAAAATGCCAAAGTTATTTTTCTGCTTAACGAAGTTAAGGGTCCCATCGATTGGGTCAATGACCCAAACAATGCCGGCCAAATCTTCCGTCCCTTGACTCATGCCTTCCTCACCAATAATGCGATGGTCTGGGAAGTGGCTGGTAATCTTATCGACAAAGTATGCCTCTGTCGCCTTATCCATCTCCGTAACTAAGTCGCTGGCGCCTGTTTTCTGATCCACTTGAAGGGATCGTTTGAGTGATTGCCGTAAATTCTCAGCGGCTTCTTCTAGCCAGACCAAGACATGGGCATGAACTGTCTTAAAATCTTCCATTTGAACCTCCTATGTTGATACGCACTACGGGGTTGTTCGCTGAGGAATCCTTGAGAGACTTCATTTGCCGAACGACCTGGTAGATAGAATAACCACTAGCTGACTGGAAAGCTCGATCTAGTCGCTTTTCTTCGCCAATACTGGTCACTATTTGCTTGAATGCTTGATAACGTGGCCACAGAGAATTGAGTTTGACCCCACTTTGGTAGACCGCCTCTACCCCTGATAGAAAGTCGACGACCGTGATAATTTCCTCTGTCGTCCAATCCGGGTTCAGGGGGTATTCAAACTGTGTCATACACGTTCCTCCATTCAAAACACTCTAACTATTATCATACCCTATTTTGGCCAAAAAATAAAAGGTAAACTTCATCGTCAACGCTTACAGACTATAATTTATCTTCAATTTGTCTAGTCACTAGAATATTAAAGGCTTAATATACGAATTTTATATAGTTTCCCCTCGGCAAAGCAAAAAGCAGAGTTGCTTTGCAACCCTACTTTTTTATGTAAGTTTAATTTCCTAATGTGTGGCGCCATTCAAGGAGCGAAGCCACGTCTTCTTGTTCGATATATTGAGCTTCCAGGGCCGCCTCGATTAAGGCGTCATAATTGGTTAGGGTATGGTAGCTTACTCCAGCTTCAGCAAAGGCCTGCTGAGCCTTGGTCAACTCATAAGAGAAGATGGCAACAACACCTAGCACTTGACAGCCTGCATCTTTTAGGGCTTGAGCCACCTTAAGCGAGGATAAGCCAGTCGAAATCAAATCTTCCACTATGACCACCTTGGCTCCCGGCTCCAGGTGCCCTTCAATCTGGTTGGTCTTACCGTGCTTTTTAGCAGAGTCCCGTACATAAACCATAGGCAAATCCAGCAAATCGCTGACCCAAGCCGCGTGGGGAATACCAGCAGTTGCTGTCCCCGCTACTACTTGGACCTGAGGATAATGTTCCTTAATCACCAGACTTAAAGACTGGGCAATCTTACGACGGACTGACGGATAGGACATGGTCAGGCGATTGTCACAGTAGATTGGCGATTGAATACCTGATGTCCATGTAAAGTACTGGTGGGGCTGTAAGGCGACAGCTTTAATGGCTAATAATTCCTGGGCAATTTCTTTTGCACTGGACATGAAAATCCTCCTATTCTTACTTCAAAAAGCTCTGACAAATGCTATCATATACGGCGACCGGGTCATTAGCCAGGGTAATTGGGCGTCCGACTACAATATGGCTTGAGCCTAGTTGACGGGCGACTTCCGGTGTGGCGATGCGCTTTTGATCCTGACTTGGCCCACCAATCAAGCGTATGCCCGGCGTGACAATGGCAAAGTCCTGGCCACAATCCTCACGAATAACGGCTGCCTCATGAACCGAGGCAACGACTCCATCCAACCCCGCTTCCTTGGTCAACTGCGCGTAATGACGGACACTGGTCACTAGGTCTACTGGAATCAATTGTTCGGCCTGCATTTGTTCTTGAGAGGTAGAGGTTAACTGGGTTACAGCGATGGCTAAAGTTTCAGGGCTGCCTCCATCAATTAAGCCTTGCTTGGCAGCCTCCAGCATTTCCTTGCCCCCCGCGGCATGAAAATTGAGCATGTCCACTTTGAACTGGGCCAAACCCTTGCTTGCTCCATAAACTGTATTGGGAATGTCATGTAGCTTGAGGTCAAGGAAGATGCGGTGCCCTCTTTCCTTGAGAGCAGATAAGACTTGTGGCCCATTTTGTAGATAGAGTTCCATTCCAACCTTAACATAGAGCTGGTCGTGGCCACTAAAGGGCGTTAAAAATGCCAGGGTTTCTTCTAAATTTTTGAAGTCTAGTGCGACGATGACATCGCCAGAATATCTTTGATTCATAGTTCCTCCTTATGGATCAAGTTCGACTAAGCTAAAGGCGTGATATGGAAAGAGGTGGATTCTAGAACCTTCAAGAGGGCCATACTCGTATCTAAAGAGGTGAAGCAGACGATTTCTTGTTCACTGGCTACCCGGCGAATCTTGAAGCCATCCTTGGTGACATCTTTATCCTTAGAAGTAGTGTTAATGACTAGGTCCACTTGACCTTGATAGATGGCATCCAGGACATTGTGATCCTGACTACCGATTTTGCCAACAGAAGCTACTTTAAGTCCTGCCTGACTTAGGTAATCAGCGGTGCCTGGGGTGGCCAAGAGATTGAAGCCCAAATCACTAAAGCGACGTGCCAACTCCAAGGCTTCGGCCTTGTCTTCGTTAGCCACTGTGAAGAGTATGGTCCCTTGATCCTTGACCTGAATACCGGCGGCTACTAGCCCTTTGTAGAGAGATTTTTCCAGAGTTAAGTCGCTACCCATGACTTCTCCGGTTGACTTCATTTCAGGCCCTAAGGCGGTGTCTACATCCTTGAGTTTTTGGAAACTAAAGACTGGTACTTTGGTGTAAACAGCAGAAGGTTCAGGCAGCAAACCAGTCTGGTAGCCTAGGTCACTTAAGGATTGGCCTAAAATAGCTTGCATGGCTAATTGTGCCATGGGGACGCCTGTAATCTTGCTGAGGAATGGGACAGTGCGTGAACTGCGCGGGTTCACTTCCAAGACGTAGAGTTCGCCCTTGCTAAGTACATACTGGATATTAAGTAAGCCCACGATCTTAAGGCCCTTAGCCAGACGAATGGTATAGTCGACTAGCTGCTCCTGCTGAGCCTGACTTAAGGTCTGAGGTGGGTAAACGGCGATGGAGTCACCTGAATGGACCCCTGCACGCTCAATATGTTCCATAATGCCTGGAATAACCACGGTTTGACCATCACAAATGGCATCGACTTCGATTTCTTGACCGATGAGATAACGGTCTGTTAGGACAGGATGTTCTGGTGACACCCGCACGGCTGTTTCCATATAGCGTCGTAAATCAGCTTCTTCATAGACGATTTCCATGGCGCGACCGCCCAAGACATAGGAAGGTCGTACTAAGACTGGATAGCCAATGGACGCCGCATTAGCAACGGCTGTTTCCGTATCTGAGGCTGTCTTACCTAAAGGTTGTGGAATACCTAATTCATGCAAGAGTTGCTCAAACTTATCGCGGTTTTCAGCCTTGTCAATTTCTTCCAGACTAGTTCCAAGGATTTTGACCCCATGTCTTTGTAGTTTATCGGCTAGGTTAATGGCCGTCTGACCGCCAAATTGCACGACCACACCCAAAGGCTGCTCGTGATTCAAGATAGCCATGACATCTTCTTCAGTTAGCGGTTCAAAGTAGAGTTTGTCAGAAATGGTGAAGTCGGTTGAGACGGTTTCTGGGTTGTTGTTGATAATAATGGCTTCGTAACCTGCTGCCTTAATAGCTAGAACAGCATGGACAGTCGCGTAATCAAATTCCACCCCTTGCCCGATACGAATCGGACCAGAACCCAGCACCACGATTTTAGGTTTGTCCGTCACGATAGATTCATTCTCTGCCTCATAGCTGGAATAGAAATAAGGGGTTGAAGACTCGAATTCTGCCGCACAGGTATCCACCATCTTGAAGACAGGTGTGATGCCAGCTTCTTGACGTAACTGATAAACTGCTGCCTCAGTAGTCTGCCAACGGTGGGCAATGATTTTGTCAGAGAAACCATATCGTTTGGCATAAGCTAAGAGATTGAGGTCATGCGGATGGGCCTTTAGCTCATGTTCCAAATCAATAATATGTTGCATCTTATCAAGGAAAAAGCGGTCTATTTTGGTCATGTCATGAATCTGATCAATGCTGACGCCTCGTCTCAGGGCTTCGCCAATAAAGAAGAGACGTTCATCGCTAGCAGCTTGGACCTTTTCCATGATTTCTTCCAAACTAAAGCTATCACCATTAGGCAGGCCCAAATGGTGGACGCCGTATTCAAGTGAGCGGATGGCCTTCAGTAAAGATTCCTCATAGGTCCGCCCCATGGCCATAACCTCACCCGTTGCCTTCATTTGAGTGCCTAACTTACGGTCGGCACGTTCGAATTTATCAAAAGGGAAACGTGGAATCTTGCTGACCACATAGTCTAGGCTGGGTTCGAAGCAGGCATAAGAATTCTGGGTGACAGGATTTAGGATTTCATCAAGTCTTAAGCCGACCGCAATTTTAGCGGCAATCTTAGCAATTGGGTAACCAGTCGCCTTAGACGCTAAGGCCGAAGAGCGGGACACGCGCGGGTTCACTTCAATGATATAGTAGTTAAAGGAATCTGGGTCCAAGGCTAATTGGACATTACAGCCCCCTTCTATCTTGAGGGCGCGAATAATCTTAAGGGACACATCGCGCAACATGTGATACTCGCGGTCAGTCAGAGTTTGCGATGGGGCCACCACGACTGAATCCCCGGTATGAATCCCTACGGGGTCAATGTTTTCCATGTTGCAGACGACAATGGCAGTATCATTGGCATCACGCATGACTTCATACTCGATTTCCTTGTAACCTGCGATGGATTTTTCTAGCAAACATTGGGTTACGGGCGAATAATGGAGACCTGAAGAAACTATTTCATCTAAATCCTGGTCGTTATAACAAATACCACCACCTGTCCCCCCCATGGTAAAGGCTGGACGGACAATGACTGGATAGCCAATTTGCGCTACAAAATCTCGAGCTTGATCTAAGTTGGTAACAATTTCTGATTCAGGCACCGGCTCTCCCAATTCCTGCATGAGCTGACGGAAGAGCTGGCGGTCTTCCGCTTGTTCGATAGAGGCTAGTTTGGTGCCTAGTAATTCGACACCGTATTGGTCCAAGACTCCCTGGCGATGCAATTGAACGGCTAGGTTAAGCCCAACTTGGCCGCCGAGGGTTGGCAGCAAGGCATCTGGTCGTTCCTTACGGATGATTTTGCTGACAAATTCTAATGTGAGTGGCTCCATATAAACCTTGTCGGCAATCTGACGGTCGGTCATAATGGTGGCCGGATTGGAGTTAACTAGGATAACTTGGTAGCCCTCTTCCTTCAAGGATAGGCAAGCCTGAGTCCCGGCATAATCGAATTCTGCAGCCTGCCCAATTGTAATGGGACCCGACCCAATAACCAGAATTGTTTGAATATCTTGACGTTTTGGCATAATTCGACTCCTTTACTTGTGGTGACGAGACTGAGCTTGGAAGGCTTTCATATTTTCAATAAACTGATCAAAGAGATAATTAGGATCATGTGGCCCTGGCGATGCTTCGGGATGATATTGAACTGAGAAAACTGGGTAGAATTTATGTCGAACGCCTTCGCAGGTGGAGTCATTGACTGATAAATGAGTTAATTCTAGGTCTGTATCTGCCAATGAGTCAATATCTACACTGTAACCATGGTTTTGCGAAGTCAAGTCTACCTTGCCTGTCAATAGATTTTTGACTGGATGGTTGGCCCCACGATGGCCAAATTTGAGCTTATAGGTCTTGGCTCCTGCTGCCAAACTAATCAGTTGATGACCCATGCAAATACCAAAAATTGGTAGCTTGTCCATGATTTGGCCAATCATGGCAATAGTCTCTGGCACATCCTCAGGGTCGCCAGGTCCATTAGAGAGCATGACGCCATCAGGTTGAAGCCGTAAAACTTCCTGAGCGCTAATATTATGAGGCACCACGACAATGTCGCAGTTACGCTCATTAAGCTCACGCAGAATACCTGACTTCATGCCTAAATCAACCAGAACTACTCGATAGCCCGTTCCTGACGACAGGAAGGCCTTAGAAGTCGACACTTGGGCAATTTGGTCCCTAGCCAGTTCAGTCTCTCTAAGTTTTTCTAGCACTTGTGCTGAATCTTCGGATAAGTCAGTAATAATCCCCTTAATCGTCCCATATTGACGAATCTTTCGTGTCAGACTGCGGGTATCAATGCCCCAAATTCCTGGGATATCTAGTTCTTTGAGCGCTTGATCTAAGGACATTTGGCTACGGAAGTTGGAAGGCTTTTGACAAACTTCTCGGACTACTAGGCCCTTGATAGAGGGATTAATGGTCTCAAAGTCATCTCGGTTAATGCCATAATTACCAATTAAGGGATAGGTAAAGATGACAATTTGACCGTTATAGGAAGGGTCTGATAGTGTTTCTTGGTAGCCGGTCATGGCGGTATTGAAGACGACTTCCCCTAACATAGCCCGGTCAGCACCAAAGCCATAGCCCTTGTAGATGGTTCCATCTTCTAGAATCAGCTGTTTATCATATCTATACATATGCTCGCTCCTTGTCTTACTAAGCTCTTAGGCAAAAAATGTGGCATCTTGATAGGCGATGCGGCCTTGGCTAATAGTCAGGATAGGCCAGCCATAGACTTCTTGACCGGCGTATGGCGTGTTACGCCCTTTGGACAAGAAATTCTCAGGTTGGATACTTGCTACCTTGTCTAAATCGATAACGACTAGATCAGCAGGCTGCCCGACGGCTAGGGTTCCATAAGGTAGGTCAAAAATTTTAGCCACATTAGTCGACATCTTGTCCAAGAGAAAATCTAGGGACATAATGCCTGGCTTGACAAAGTGGGTATAGAGCTGGCTAAAGGCTGTCTCAGACCCTACAATACCAAAGGCCGCCTCCTGCATTGGCAGGTCTTTTTCTGACAGAGCATGAGGCGCATGGTCAGTGGCGATAATATCGATGGTACCATCTAAGAGTCCAGCAATTAATGCTCGGCGATCCTCCGCTGCTCGCAGGGGTGGATTCATTTTCCAGAAGCCATGGTTGTGGGGAATATTACCCTCGTCACTCAGTAAATGATGGGGGCAGACTTCACAAGTCACCTTAATACCGTTGGCCTTTGCCTCACGAACCAGGCGAACGGATTCCTTGGTCGACACATGGCAGACATGATAGTGACAGCCTGCCGCTTCAGCTAGGAGAATGTCGCGGGCAATCTGAACCGATTCGCATACAGATGGAATACCTGGCAGACCTAGTTCCCGACTGCGACAGCCACAGTGCATACAGCCACCCCGAATTAGGGAATTGTCCTCGCAATGGGCCACAATGGCTTTGTTGAGGCGGGCGGCAACACACATGGATTCATACATCATATTAGCATTTTGGACCCCACGCCCATCATCACTGAAGGCAAAAACATGTTGAGCTAACTCGTCAAACTGAGCATAGTCCTCCCCTAGCTCCCCTTTGGTAATGGCACCGTAAGGAATAGCCCGAATAACCGATTCGCGTGCAATAATGTCTAGCTGGGGCTTAAGGTGGTCATAGGAATCGGGAACTGGATTGAGGTTGGGCATGGGCATAGCCGTAGTGAAGCCACCGCGTGCAGCCGCTCTGGAAGCATGGTAGATATTTTCCTTGTATTCAAATCCTGGTTCCCGCCAGTGGACATGGACATCAATAAAGCCCGGTGCTAGGAGTTTACTTTTAAGGTCAAATGTTTGATCCGCACTGGCATTGAGCTCCTTGTCCATGGCTAAAATCTTATCCCCATCAATCAGAATTTCGACAGGCTCTAAATGCCCCTTGACCAGACGACGACCATTTTTGAGTAATAGCATGATGTGACTTCCTTTCTATCTTGTTAGAGGGCGTTATCGGCAATTGTTTTCTCCAGAATGGCTTGGCGCATATAACGGCCATTGGTCATCTGGGTGAAAATGCGAGATTGAGGAGCTTCCACCAACTCAGAGGCAATCTCCATGTCCCGGTTGACTGGTGCTGGATGCATGACAATGGCCTGTGGCTTGAGGGCTCGGTAGCGAGCTGGCGTTAGGCCATAACGGGCATGATAGTCGGCCTGGCTTAAGGCCACTTGCTCCTGATGGCGTTCAAATTGGACGCGTAATAGCATGCAGGCATCAACATGGCCAATGACCTGGTCGAAGTCGACCATTTGCCCCAAGGTCGGGTCTGCAAAGACTTGAGGTCCCACAAATTGAACCTTGGCCCCCAATCGGGTCAGCATGTGATAGTTGCTTCGGGCCACCCGCGAATTCTTGATATCACCTGCTATCACTAGCTCCAGCCCTTCTATAGGACCAAATTCTTCATAGAGGGTCATCAAATCCAGCAAGCACTGGCTAGGATGTTCCCCACTGCCATCGCCGCCACTGATGACCGGAATGGCCAAGCCTTCTAGTTCCTGATAGTAAGCTTCTTGGCTATGGCGAATGACCAAGATGTTGCAGCCAATCGCTTCAAGCGTCTTACAGGTATCATAGAGGGTCTCACCCTTGTTAAGAGAGGATGTAGACGCATCAAAATTCAGGACCTGCAAGCCTAACTTCATTTGAGCCACCTCAAAACTGTGCTTGGTCCGCGTTGAGTTTTCGAAGAAAAGATTGGCGGCAATTAAATCCGGCCGATGAATGGGACTGGCTCCTGCCTTGAGCTCTAAGGCTCTCTCAATCAGGCCATAGACCTCCTCATTGCTTAAATCTGACATCTTTACTAAGTTTCGCATACGTCTCCTCCTTATCATGCTATCAAACTATAAGAAAAAACCACCTAATAGTCCGAGCTATCAGGTGGTTGACTTATGAGCGTCTTATTATCGCCTAACAAGACCCTTAAGTTTTCCTCTTGATAGCCTCTCTGGACTAGCTTAAAAAGTCAAATCTTAAGTGAGTAGAATTTCTTCAGTCCCATCCACTTCTTGCAAACAGACATGGACATTCTCCTCTTGCGCAGTGGGAATGTTCTTACCAATAAAGTCTGCCCGAATGGGAAGCTCGCGGTGGCCGCGGTCCACCATAATGGCCAAACGAATGACCTGGGGACGGCTAACGTCGAGGATGGCATCCATAGCGGCACGCACAGTACGGCCTGTATAGAGGACATCATCAACAATGACCACAGTCTTGTCAGTTAAATTGTGAGTAAAAGAAAGATGTTTTATTTGTGGATCAGCATGATTCTTAACCAAATCATCCCGATAGAATTGAATATCGATGTGTTCTACACCCACTTGAACCTGGGTGATGGCGGCTAACTTTACCTGTAGGCGATCCGCCAGATTAGCCCCTCGAGTCTTAATACCAACCAAGACCACTTGATGAATATCGGTCCGCTCATTGATTTCATGAGCCATGCGGGTCAGCATGCGATTGATTTGGCTAGCATCAAATAAAACACGTCGTTTCATAGTCACTTCTCCATCTAGACAAAATCGTCGACATGGCCAAGTCTAAGCTGGCCTGAGCACCTTGGAAACCTCACGGGATTTCCTTAAAAATTCGGATTTTGCCCCTAAATTGCTACTAGTATACCCTTAAAGCCAGCCAGTGTCAATTAAATAAGTGAAAAAGCCCCCTAAAAAGGGAGCTTTCTTTCTATTGCTTTCGTGTTTTCTTGTAACCGAACAGAAGAGCTACACCAGCAATTACCAAGACTAGAGCTAGTAACCAACCAAAGTTGGATTCTTCCCCTGTCTTAGGTAAGGCTTTCTTCTGAACAACAGGTGCTTGAGAAGCTTCTGAGCGGGATTCAGACTGGCTGTTATTGTTTGCTGTTTTATTAACTGTTACCTGTTGATTATTGGCAGCCGGCTTGTTAGCAGCTTGATTAGCATTATTATTTTGTTGATTAGCTGCTACTTTATTATCAGTCGCATTCTGATTGTTAGCTGGTTTGTTGCTTTCATCAGGTTTTGCTGTCGATGCAACACTTGAGGTAGGATTTTGGCTTGTCGTATTGCCGCGGCTATTTTCATTTGGCTTAGCACTTGTTTCGTTGCTACTTGCTTTATCAACCGCTACAGGCTTGTTAATTTCATTAGTGCCGGCTTGACTAGTGCTAGAGGCACTATTTTGGCTAGGAGTCGTGGTGTTAGCACTAGGTGCTGCACTACTCTCACTACTTGTTTCAAGAGCTGGAGCATTTGGAGTAATAGCTGTTGGTACAGAATTGTTCGCATTTTCCCAGGCTTCACGCATTTGGCGTTCTGGCTCATAAAGAGGCAATTCAATGACATTGCGAACACCCGGTTCTGTCTCAGCCTTAATCCCCAAGTTCTTCAGAACTTCAGCTTCTGTTGTGTAAACCATAATATCTGCTGTATAGGCTGACAGGTTACCTTTAGAAGTTGAGTATTCTGTTAAATAACTGGATACCTTGAGGTTGAAGCGTTTTGGGTCCATCATAATGCCCCGTTCATTAAACCACTCCACCGTTTGAATGATGGAAGCATCTTTAGATGAATGGGTCAAGAAGTTAACTTCTTGAATAAACTGTCCACTATATAAATCGTAGATACTGTATTTTAAGATAGCGTTCAAGCTCTCTGCGTGAGCCGCAAAAGACGGCACTAGAATAGTCGCAAATAATAGTAAGGTCGCGATTATTTTTTTGAATGATCTCATCATCGTTTCCCCCTTGAGTGGATTCTCGAATCTCGTTACACTCATTATACATCTATTACAAATCAATTACAAGCTTTTAGGCTATGAATCCGCTACTTTTTTGCATAAAAAAGGCGCTATTCCAAGCAGATAAGCCCTTTCACAACCATTTAAGAAAAGAGCCGAGGATTCCCCCGGCTCTGACCAATATATCATATATGATATATTGGGAACTTAATTAGACGTGAATTGGGTGACCTAAAGCCAACTCAGCAGCATCCATAACTGTTTCAGCTAAGGATGGGTGTGAGTGGATTGTCAAGGCGATGTCTTCAGCGTTCAAGCCGCCTTCAACTGCCAAGGTCAATTCAGCAATGATGTCAGAAGCGTTAACCCCTGCGACTTGTGCCCCTAAGATGGTGTTGTCTTCCTTATCAACAACTAAACGTACAAACCCTTCAGTTGCATTCAAGGACAAGGCACGACCGTTCCCAGCTAATGGGAATTTAACAGCTTTAGCATTCAAACCAGCTTCTTTAGCTTGGTCTACAGTGTAGCCTACAGAAGATAATTCTGGGTCAGTGAAGCAGACTGCTGGCATTGCCACGTAGTCAACTTCAGATGCTTGCCCAGCGATTGCTTCAGCAGCAACCTTAGCTTCGTAGCTTGCTTTGTGGGCTAAGGCTGCACCTGGAACAGCGTCACCGATGGCGAAGATGTTTGGTTTGTTAGTGCGACCTTGTTTGTCAACGTTGATCAAACCACGTTCGCCCACGATAACCCCAGCAACTTCCAAGCCGCAGTTATCGGTGTTAGGACGGCGACCAACTGTTACTAAGCAGTATTCAGCTTCAACGGTGTGTTGTTTGCCCCCTACTTCATAAGTAACTACAACAGACTTGTCTTTTACTTCTGAGTTCAAAGCCATAGCGTTGGTGATGATGTCTACACCCTTCTTAGCGAATTCATTTTCCACTAATTTAACCATGTCTTTTTCAAAAGTTGGGATGATTTGGTTAGAACCTTCCAAGATTGTAATCTTAGTCCCGAAGTTAGCGAAAGCACCTGCTAATTCTGAACCGATGTAACCCCCACCGATTACCACCATAGAAGATGGAATGTGGTCTAGGGCCAAAGCACCAGTAGAGTCAATCACGCGGTCGCTGTACTTGAAGCCTTTGATTTCGATTGGGCGGCTACCAGTTGCCACGATGGCATTGTTGAAGCTGTAAGTTTGAGCTGAATCTTCTTTGACAACACGTAAAGTATGGTCATCTACGAAGAAAGCTTCCCCTTCGATAATCTCTACCTTGTTCTTCTTAAGCAACATGCGAATCCCGCCGGTTAACTTAGCAACAACTTCTTTGTCTTTCCATTCTTGGGTACGTTTGAAGTCCACAGTGATATCTTTGGCAATAACCCCAAAGTGGTCACCGTGTTTAGCATTGTGGTAGGTGTGGCCAGCGTTGATCAAAGCCTTAGAAGGGATACAGCCTACGTTCAAGCAGGTCCCCCCGATGTAGTCTTTTTCAATGATGGCAACTTTTTGGCCGAGTTGAGCAGCACGAATAGCTGCTACATACCCACCAGGGCCAGAACCAATCACGACTGTGTCGAGTTCAATTGCGAAATCTCCTACTACCATAATCTATTTCACCTTAACCTTCCATCAATAATAATTCTGGGTCAGCCAATAAACGTTTCAATTCGTTCATTGCATTTTGTGCAGTGGCACCATCGACGATACGGTGGTCGAAACTCAAGGACAATTTCAACATACGGCCAACAGCGATTTCGCCTTCAGCGTTAACCACTGGTTGAACGTTGATTGTCCCCATCCCTAAGATAGCAACTTCTGGGTAGTTAATGATTGGTGTGAACCATTGACCACGTGCAGAACCAATGTTAGAGATTGTAATAGTCCCTTGGCTCATGTCTTGAGCAGTTAACTTACCTTCGTGAGCTAAAGCTGCCTTGCCGTTGATTTCATCTGCAATGTCAAATACTGACTTAGTGTTAGCGTCCTTGACGTTTGGTACGAAGAGGCCACGTTCAGTGTCAGTTGCAATACCGATGTTGTAGTAGTTCTTGTAGACAATTTCTTGGCTAGCGTCGTCAATAGAAGCATTGAGGACTGGGAACTTCTTAACAGTTGCTACTAAAGCTTTTACCACGTATGGCAAGAAGGTTAACTTAGTACCACGGTTAGCGGCAATGTCTTTGAACTTCTTACGGTGATCCCATAAAGCAGATACTTCTACTTCATCGAAGAGGGTTACGTGAGGAGCAGTGTGTTTAGAGTTAACCATTGCCTTAGAAATTGCTTTACGCATTGGAGATAATGGTTCACGAGTTTCAGCTTCACCCTTACCAGATACATATGGTTGTGCTGGTGCTGCTGGTGCTGCCGCTGGGCTTGCTACTTCAGCTGGTGCTGCTACTTCTGCCGCCGCAACTGGTGCTGCTTCGCCGTTGAAGGCCAAGACGTCAGCCGCCACAACGCGACCACCCTTACCAGAAGGCGTTACTAAACGAATGTCAACACCCTTGTCACGAGCTAATTTACGAACTGATGGCATTGCTAAGACACGCTTACCTTCACCTGCAGGAGCGCCTGTTGGGGCACCTGGGCCTGCTGGTGCTGCAGGTGCAGCTTCCGCAGCTGGAGCCGCTTCTGGTGCAGCTGCGGAAGCTGGTGCTGCATCGCCATCGTCTTCGTGGCCAGGAGCGTCGATTTCAACTAAAACGTCCCCTACGCGCGCAACAGTTCCTTCTGGAACCAAGATTTTTAAAATTTTACCAGTAACTGGAGATGGAATTTCCTCAACCGATTTGTCGTTTTGGATTTCCACTAATGTATCGTCTTCTTGAATGGTGTCGCCTTCTTTGACGTCCCATTTTACGATTTCGCCTTCGGCAATCCCTTCACCGATATCAGGCAATCTGAATTTAAAAGCCATGTTATTTACTTCCTTTCCTCAACTGAATATTAGAAGTTGTATACTTCGCGTACTTTTTCTTCGATGTCTGTTGCGTTTGGCAACCAGTCATGTTCGGCTTGACCGAATGGGAAGATGGTGTCAGGTGCTGCAACGAAACCAACTGGTGCTTCTAAGGAAAGAACCGCACGTTCAGTGATTTCAGCCATTACGCGAGCGCCAACCCCTGCTTGACGTTGTGCTTCTTGAACCACAACTACGCGACCAGTTTTCTCAGTGGTTGCGACAATCGCTTCGATGTCAAGTGGTTGCACAGTACGTAAGTCAAGGATTTCAACAGAGATCCCGTCTTTTTCAAGTTTTTCAGCCGCTTTAACCGCTTCACGAACCATTGCCCCGTAAGTGATGATGGAAACGTGGTTCCCTTCCTTCACGACATTAGCTTTGCCTAAAGGAATGGTGTATTCAGCTTCTGGCACTTCCTCACGGAAAGAACGGTAGAGTTTCATGTGCTCTAAGAAGATAACTGGATCGTTGTCACGGATAGATGACAAGAGCAAGCCTTTGGCATCGTATGGACCAGAAGGAATAACTACCTTGATACCTGGAGATTGAGCTAATAGACCTTCCAAGTTATCAGCGTGCAATTCTGGCGTGTGAACCCCACCACCGAATGGTGCGCGGAAAGTGATTGGCATGTTACGGCTACCGCCAAGACGGTAACGAGTACGTGCTGCTTGAGCAACAACAGAGTCCATTACTTCGAAGACGAAGCCTAAGAATTGGATTTCAGGGATTGGACGGAAACCTTCCAAAGCCAAACCGATGGCCATACCACCGATACCAGATTCTGCTAAAGGAGTGTTGAAGACGCGGTCTTCACCAAATTCTGCTTGTAAACCTTGAGTGGCACGGAATACCCCCCCGTTCAAGCCGACGTCTTCCCCAAAAATAAGGGTACGGTCGTCATTGCGTAATTCAATGGCTAACGCTTCTGTGATAGCCTCAATCATCGTTTTTTGAGCCATTATTAGTTATTCTCCTTTGCTTCGAATTTCTTGATTTGTTCTGCTGTGATGAAGTCTGGTGTTTCGTACATGTTCTTCAAGAAGTCAGAAATCTTTTGTTTAGGTGCTTGGTCAGCTAACTTGATGGCTTCCTTGACTTCTTCCTTAGTACGTTCGATCACCGCTTCTTCTTTTTCTTGGGACCAGAGGCCTTTTGATTCTAAGTAAGTACGGAAACGAATAAGTGGATCTTTTGCACGCCATTCTTCTTGAACACCGTCTGGTTGGTAACGGGTTGGGTCATCACCTGATAAGGTATGTGGACCGAAGCGGTAGCACATTGTTTCGATGAGGACTGGACCATTGCCTGCTACAGCGTAGTCACGCGCAGCCTTGGTTACAGCATAAACTGCTAAGATGTCCATCCCGTCTACTTGAATCCCTGGGATCCCAGCAGCAACTGCTTTTTGAGCCAAAGTAGGCGCAGCAGATTGGAGTGAACGTGGCGTAGAAATCGCCCAACCGTTGTTTTGGATGAAGAAGATTGCTGGTGCTTTGTAAGCGCCGGCGAAGTTAATCCCTTCGTAGAAGTCCCCTTGTGAAGAACCACCGTCACCAGTCCAAGTCGCAGCAACTGCGTCTTTACCGTTCTTCTTAAGACCTAAAGCAACCCCCATGGCTTGCACGTATTGTGCCCCGATGATGATTTGTGGTGGATAAGCATTGAAGTCAGCTGGGTAGTTGTTCCCTTCTACGTGACCACGGGACCATAAGAAAGCCTTGTGGAGTGGTAAACCGTGTTTGATGAGCTGAGGCACATCACGGTAACCAGGTAAGATGTAGTCTTCAGGTTTGAGGGCTGCAACAGAGCCTAATTGTGATGCTTCTTGACCAAAAGTTGGAGCGTAGAAGCCTAAACGTCCTTGACGGTTCAAAGCAGTTGAACGTTCGTGTAAGATACGGGACCATACCATATCTTCCATCAATTGAACCAATTCTTCATCAGATAAATCTGGTAATAAATCTTTGTTGACAACTTTACCTTCTGGGCTCAAGACTTGGACCATGTCGAAGTTAAAGTTATCTGGACGCAATAAGTCTTCAATCTTAACTTTTTTTGCCATACTTGTACACTTTCCTCTCTTTATTTAACTACTACCGAGCAAGACAGACTTAATTTCTGTATTACTGGTAGACTGTACCTTATAAATTTACCACTCTTGGCTAGCAAATGCAAGCGCTAAGGCTTGATAATAGTCACTTTAGCCCCTATCGTCCGTTTTTGTGAATGATACAATATAAGGGGCTTTTATCCAAGAAAAACGGTTACTTTTCACCGGAAAGTGGATACATTAAGGGTTGAATTGTAATACTACACTTAAATATCTGTTTCAAAATCGCCATATAATGACAAAACAGCTTGTTATTTCTGGTGTCTTTCAGTCTAATATTTCAGTTAGTGAATTTTACTTCACATGGACTTATTAAAATCACGCGCTTTTGGGGTTGCTCTTCACAATCTAATTGAAGCACAAAAAAGACCTCCTCCCTGATACAGGAAGAAGGTTTATGCTTAGTTTATTAGGCTTTGGCTTTCATGACCCAATGCTGTTCTTGCGCTTGCACCCAATCATGAGGCGCCTCTAGTTCAGCTTGACTTGGCTGATAGACAATCCGTTGACGCTGACGGTCCTGATCTGGATCTGGCAGTGGAATGGCTGATAGCAAGCTCTGCGTATAAGGATGTAGCGGTTGCTCATAGAGCGCTTCAGCAGTTGCTAATTCCACCATGCGACCTCGATACATCATGCCAATACGGTCACTAAAGTATTTAACCATGGCCAAGTTATGGGCGATAAAGAGATAGGTCAAGCCTCGCTCTTCTTGCAAGCCTTGCAATAGGTTAATGATTTGGGCTTGGATGGAGACATCCAAGGCTGAGATAGGTTCATCGCAGACAATAAACTTAGGTTCAACCGCCAAGGCACGCGCAATCCCAATCCGTTGGCGTTGGCCGCCCGAAAATTCATGCGGATAGCGCAAGGCATGTTCAGGTGACAAACCGACTGAAGCCAGAAGCTCGGCCACTTTGGCATCCCGCTCTGATTTGGAGGCTACCAGACCATGGACTTCCATCCCCTCAGCCACAATATCTTGGACCTTCATACGAGGATTTAAGGAAGCATAAGGATCTTGGAAAATCATTTGAACGTCCTTGTTATAATCCAGTCGCTCTCCCTTTGATAAGTCGCTTAAAGCCTTCCCCTGGTAAAGAATCTGGCCATCAGTTGGCTGATAGAGGTTGACAATGGCACGGCCAATGGTTGATTTACCACTACCCGATTCCCCTACTAAACCAAAGGTCTCACCAGCTTGAACGGTGAAGCTAACATCGTCTACGGCCTTAACGACCGTATGGTCCTGATGATAATACTGCTTGAGGTTGCGCACTTCAATTAGAGCTTGTGTCATGCGATTCAGCCTCCTTCTTAGCTTGATAGTAGGCATAGCGTTCTTGAATGCTAGCCGGTGGTGTCACTTTAGGAGCCTCTGGATGCAAAAGCCAAGTCGCGGCATAGTGGCCCGGATTGACCTCAAACATTGGAGGCTGCAGTTCAAAATCAATATCCAAGGCATACTCATTACGGCAGGCAAAGGCATCGCCCTTTGGTGGATTGAGCAAGTTAGGCGGGGTTCCCGGAATGGCATATAGTGGACCTGACGAGGTCAAGGTCGGTGTCGCTGACAAAAGCCCCCAGGTGTAAGGATGCTGCGGATTATAGTAAACTTCATCCACAGGCCCAATTTCGACTAGTCGACCCGCATACATCACCGCCACGCGGTCTGCAATATTGGCTACCACGCCTAAATCGTGGGTAATGAAGATAATGGCCATGCCCTTCTGACGCTGAATATCTTGCAAGAGCTCAATAATTTGTGCTTGAACTGTAACGTCTAAGGCGGTCGTTGGTTCATCGGCAATCAAGATTTCTGGGTCCCCTGCCAAGGCGATGGCAATGACAATCCGTTGGCGTTGACCACCTGAGAATTGACTTGGGTAATCCTTAAGGCGTTGCTCAGGATCCTTAATTCCGCAGAGACTGAGTAAGTTGCAGGCTTCCGCGACTGCTTCTGCACGCGAAAACTTGCGATGTTTGATGATGACTTCCACCAATTGACGTCCAATGGTTAGGGTTGGGTTAAGCGAAGTCATGGGATCCTGGAAAATCATGGCAATTTGCGAGCCACGGATTTTTTCCATTTGCTTATCGCTTAAGTTGCGGAGGTCTTGACCCATAAAATCAATCTTGCCCTCGTTAATGGTGGCACTCTGGCTCAATAGACGCATAATGGCACGGGAGGTCACCGTTTTACCAGAACCTGATTCCCCTACAATGGCTAAAGTTTCACCTTTGTGTAGCTGGAAGTCCACACCTCGAATGGCTTGGACAGTTCCCGCATAGGTTTTGAATTGAACCTGTAAATTCTCGATGCTTAAGACACGTTCTGTCATAAAGTCACCTACTCTTTCATTTTAGGGTCGAAGGCGTCACGCAGGCCATCCGCCAGAAGGTTAAAGGCTAGCATTAGGATCGAAATGACACCCGCTGGATACCACATTAAGTGTGGCAAGAAACGGAAGGTCTTGTAACCATCATTAATTAAGGTCCCCAGACTAGCTGCTGGCGCTGGAATCCCAATCCCAATGAAGCTTAGGAAGGCTTCGAAGAAGATGGCTGCCGGCAAAGCAAACATGACTTGGACAATAATCAGGCCCAGCATATTAGGCAGAATGTGACGGAACATAATTTTAAGGGTTGATTGCCCCAGCACACGAGCTGCTAGCACATATTCTTGCTGCTTGATACGAATAGTTTGAGCCCGTACCACACGAGACATGGAAATCCAGCTGGTCAAGGCAATGGTGATAATAATAGACACAATCCCTGGTTGGAGCACCAAGAGCATGAGGATGACGATGACTAGGTTAGGAATCCCTGATAGGATTTCTAAAATCCGTTGCATGAGGGTATCGATTTTACCCCCAAACCACCCAGAAACCAAGCCATAAATGACACCAAAGACTAGGTTAATGGCTGCTGCTACAAAGGCAATCAAGAGGGAAATGCGTGTTCCATAGAGGATACGCGACAGCAAGTCACGGCCTAGAGCGTCAGTTCCTAAATAATAGTAGGTACCTGCCGGTACTTTGGCAGCAGCATAGCGGTCAACTAAGTTGCCCGCCCGGTTGGCCCCATAGCCATTAAACCAGGATAAACCTTCTAGTCCTGGAATCTTAGGTGGCAAATTGGCATAGGATGGATTCTGAGCCGTTGGTGAGTAAGGCGCAATCCAAGGCGCCAGAATGGCCAAGATAATAAAGGCCAGAATAATAATCAAGGAAACCATAGCCGCTTTATTGCGTCGCAAACGGCGCCAGGAATCCTGCCAGAAACTCAAGGCTGGCACATCACTCATGGCATCTTGGCGACCACAGTCACGCTTAGCCAGTTGCAATTTTTGCGCGGTTAGGTCCCCTGCTTGAGCTAGTAAAGCCTCATTATAGGAAGACTTAGCTAATTCATGTTGCATCTTAGGCACCTCCGGTCAGACGGAGTCGTGGATCAATTAACCCATTGACTATGTCAGAAATTAAAATCATGACCACTAACAAGGTGGAATAGAGAATGGTAACCCCCATAATGGTTGGGAAGTCGTTCACCATAATCGACTTGGTGAATTGTTCACCGATACCTGGAATGGAGAAGATATTTTCCACTACCAGGGAACCTGTCATCAAGCCAGCCGTCATAGGCCCAATAATAGATAGGAGTGGGATGATAGCATTGCGTAAGGCATGGCGCATCACCACATAGAAGCGGCTGAAGCCTTTAGCCCGAGCTAGTTCAATATAATCCGCATTGAGGACTTCAATCATTTCCGTCCGGACGAAACGGGCCGCATCCGCCATCGGTGACAGGGACAAGGCAATGGTTGGTAAGACGGTTGAGGCAAAGCCATCACGCCAGAAGGCAATCGGGAACCAAGCTAAGACCACGGCAAAGAGAAATTGCAAGACAACGGCGAAGACAAAGCTTGGAACTGAACGGCCCGCAATGGCAAAGACCGAAGTAAAACGGTCAATCCAGGTGTTTTGGTAGACTGCCGAAATGACACCTAGGAAAGTCCCCAGTATAGTCCCCAGCAACATGGCCTGCAAGCCCAATTGCATAGAGGGACCCGCCCGGTCAATAATAAGCTGTGAAACTGGCGTATTGTTAAATTGGAAGGACACCCCTAGGTCTCCCTTGAGAATATTGAGCAAGTAACGCCCATATTGAACCCAAATTGGCTGGTCCAGGCCATACTTAGCGTTGAGGGTTTGAATTTGGGCAGCAGTCAACTGATCTTCATTGGAAAATGGCGTCCCTGGCAGGAGTTTCATTAAGAAGAAAGTGACAGTTACAATAATAAAAAGCGTCAAGAGCATGTAGGCTAGGCGCTTGACCATATAACGAATAAAGGCTTTCATAGGTCACATCCTTTGTCCCCTTGATTGGTGTCTTAGGGGTCTAGTATCTCTTATATTATAGCCTATCTGCTCCTTGTGCTCTAGTCACTTGCTCTAAAAAATCAAAATTCCATTTGAATGTTATGCTTTGGCTCAAAAAAGAGCAGCAAAATCCTTATTCTACTAGGCTTTTTGTCTTGTTGATAAAGTCAGCAAAAAGACGAACATTCTAGTCACTTCTCCCCTACCTTTCTGATGATCGACACAAAAAAAGCTGAGACAGAGTCTCAGCTTGAGCCTAGGACCTAGGCTTCTTCATTGCTTACTTCTTCTTTTGGTTCTAAGTCAGCTACTGAAGGACGTACGCGTTCGCCTTGTTTAACAGTGGCAACAGCGCTTAATTCGTAGGTTAAGTAAATGCCTTCGCAGTCTAAGACAACCAGACGGTTAGCCAAGTCGACTTCTTCAACAACCCCGTGTAAGCCACCGATTGTTACAATGGCATCCCCTTTTTTGAGGGCCTGCAACATTTGTTGCTTTTCTTGAGCTTGGCGTTGTTGTGGGCGAATCATGAAGAAGTACATAACCCCCATGATTAAGACAAAGGGTAATACACTAACTAGTAAATCCATTTTGTCACTCCTTATTGTGTTCTATAATCTATACTTTATCAGACTCTGCTATAAATTGCTAGCAGTTTCTAGAAATTACGCGCATTGGCCTTGCTATAACCGTATTCTTCGAAGAAGGCTTGGCGGAAGTCTAGCAGCGAGTCATTTTCAATGTGGTAACGAACTTGCTTCATGAGATTGAGCAAGAAGTAGACGTTATGAATGGAAGCCAGACGTAGGCCGAAAATTTCGTCACACTTAATCAAGTGGCGAATGTAAGCTCGACTGTAGTGCTTGCAGGTGTAGCAATCGCACTTCTCGTCGATTGGACGGAAGTCGCGGGCATACTGAGCATTCTTAACGACCAGACGTCCTTGACTCGTCATACAGGTCCCATTGCGGGCAATCCGTGTGGCCAAAACACAGTCAAACATATCCACCCCACGAATGACGCCATCAATCAGCGAGTCAGGTGAACCAACTCCCATTAGATAACGTGGCTTGTGCTTAGGCATGACAGGCGTCAAATAATCCAGGACTTCATTCATCTCTTCCTTAGATTCCCCAACTGACAGGCCTCCAATCGAATAACCTGGGAAGTCCATGGCAATCATATCTTGAGCATGGGCTAGGCGTAAATCCTTGTAGCCTGCCCCTTGCAAGATACCAAAGAGGGCTTGATCCTGTGGACGTTGGTGGGCCCGTAAGCCTCGCTCAGCCCAACGCGTCGTCCGTTCGATTGAGCGTTTGACATAGTCATAAGACTGGTCAAATGGTGGACACTCGTCAAAACTCATGATAATGTCGGCACCTAATTGGTTTTCAATGTGAATGGCCTTTTCAGGCGACAGGAAGAGTTTCTCTCCATTAATATGGTTGCGGAAGTGGACCCCTTCCTCCGTGATTTTACGCATGTCGCTGAGGGAGAAGACTTGGAAACCGCCCGAGTCAGTCAGAATCCCCTTGTCCCAGTTCATAAATTTATGTAGGCCACCGGCTTCCGCTACCAAGTCTTCACCTGGTCGTAACCAGAGGTGGTAGGTGTTGGCTAGGACAACGTCTGCCCCCATCCCCTTGAGTTCTTCAGGCGACAGGCCCTTGATGGTTGCCAAGGTACCGACCGGCATATACATGGGGGTCGGGAAGGATCCATGCGGGGTATGTAAGATTCCCAGGCGGGCGCCAGTATGTTTTTCTTCTTTGATGAGTTCATACCAGACTGCTGGTTTGGTCATGTCATCGACTCCTTTATCTGTTCAGTGCTCTCCCATTATAGCAAATTTTGCCTGTCAAAACCACCACTTTTGCCGCGGTCGGATTAGACAAAAAGCAGCGAGACCTAGGCCTCGCCGCTCATACTTATTTTGGTTGTTTTAAGACATCGTTCAAGGCTTCCGCAATGGTTGGATGGGTGAAGAGGAAGTCGCGAATTTCAGTGTAAGGCACCTTGGTCTTGATAGCTAATGCTAAGAAGTTAATGACTTCTGGTGACATAACCCCATAGTGAGTGGCACCCAGAATGGTTTGATCTGCCTTGTTGACAATAATCTTGAAGCTACCGCGGTCATTGCCGATGACTTTGGCTTTAGGCACAGCCGCCATTGGTAAGCCGAAGACTAAGACCTCATGACCTGCTTCCACCGCTTGCGCTTCCGTCAAGCCCACATGTGATAATGGCGTTTGGAGGAAGACGGTGTAAGGAATGAGATTACGGTCAGACACCTTGCGAGACTTGTCGCCCCAGAGTTGGTCTTTGACAATGCGGAAATCATCTAGAGATACATAGGTAAATTGTGGCCCACCTTTGACATCACCCAAAGCGTAAACGCCAGGAACTGCTGTTTCTAAGTGTTCATTCACCACAACCGCACCTTGAGCATCCAATTCAATATCCGTATTTTCTAAGCCTAATTGCGCGGTATTTGGACGGCGACCAGCCGCCACCAGGATGGCATCAGCTTCTAGGCGTTGACTTTGCCCTTGGTAGTTATAGGTCACAGTCCCACCCTCAAAGGCCAAATCTTGAATGCCTAAGTAGAAGGTCAAACCAGCAGCTTCCATATCTGCCTTAATTTGAGCGGCAATTTCTGGTTCTTCACGTGGCATGAAGCGGTCAAAAATATCCAAGACGGTCACTTCAGAACCGAAGGTCCGGAACATATCAGCCATTTCCAAACCGATATACCCTGCCCCTACCACAACTAAACGTTTTGGCAACTTTTGTAAATCCAAGGCTTCTGTTGAAGTTAAGACAAAATCATTGCCTTCTAAGCCAGGAATAGCTGGTAAGGCGGTCTTAGCCCCAGTGTTAATGAAGATGCGGTCCCCTGTCACTTGACGAGTTTGACCGTCAGTCAAGGTGACTTCAAGACTGTGGTTGCCAGTAAAACGAGCCCAACCAGTCCAAACTTCGGCACTTGCTTCATCTGCAATCATGTGATAGTTTTTGTCGTTTAAAGCAGCAATTAACTTAGCTTTACGAGCAGCCGCTGCTTCGAAGTCTAAGCCTTGGCCTGCTGCTTCAATCAAAGTCTTAGATGGAATACAGCCGATGTTGATACAGGTCCCCCCGTACATCTTAGGAGAAGCTTCAATTAAGAGCACTTGTTCTTGACGACTAGCCAAGGTTTTCGCTAGGGTTTTGCCCCCTTTACCAAAGCCAATCACGATATTTTGATAATGTTGTGTCATGTTAATCCCTCATTTCATTCTTGCTATAATCCTAGTTTAGCTCGCTTGCCAGGAAAAAACAATTAGGTACTTTTTGGTAACTAGTGGCCCCCAATCAAATCCGATCTTTGGATCGCCGTAGCTCCCGGCAAGAGACTGCTGGCGCGGACTAAACTGCCATAGCCATAGCGCTCCCTAACAGCATCCACCACACGTTCTGCCCTTTCTTCTTGGGCAGACTGCTCTGGATCTTGGAAGAGAGAGAGCTGGGTTGGGCCGGCTGCCTGCAGATGGCTGACGGTCAGATGCAGGCTCTTAACAGGTAGGCGGAAATAGTGACGCTTGAGCAAGGTCTGGCTGTGGGCCATGAGTTGCTTGCTACTAGATGTCAATTCAAAGGTCATTTGACCACCCGAACGCTTGGGGACGATGTCCTTGCCATAGCCTATACCCAAGCCTAAACAAGATGTCATCCGCCCCTCTCGTCGCAGGCGGCTAGCTAGGTTATCAGCCATTTCTCGGACCACCAAGGCGATTTGCCTATAGTCCAGATAGTTCCTTTCCAAAATCTGGGAAGCACTATAGACCTGGCTCTGAGGACTATAAGCCTCACGTATGACGCTGGCATCTAAACCATTGGCGTGATAATAGAGTTCTGCCCCCTTGACCCCAAAGCGGGCCTTGAGTTTGCCCAAATCAGCATGAGCCAAATCCCTTACGGTGTAAATCCCCATGTCCTCTAATGACCTCTGGGTGCGACGGCCAATCCCCCAGAAATCACTCAGCTTTTCAATCTTCCAGACAGTCTCTGGAATCCTAGCGTAGGACCAATAAGCCAGATAAGGCGGCCGGTACTTGGCCACATTATCCAAACAAAGCTTGGCCAGTAGCAGATTGTCCCCTATGCCCACACAGGTCGGCAGGCCATAGCGCTTGTAAATTTCATGCTGAATCTGCCAGGCAATTTGATAGCTAGAGCCAAAGAGCGCGTGACTGCGCCCCACATCCAGAAAAGCCTCGTCAATCGAATAAACATGCAAATCCTCCCAAGCCACATACTGAAGGAAAATTCGGTTGATATCATGGTTACGCTGAACATAAAGATTCATTCGCGCCGGCGCCAAGACGATATCCGAATCCCGCTTAGGTAAATCATAAACTCGACTGCCAGTGCCGATGCCGTATTCTGCCTTCATACGGGGACTGCTGGCCAGGACCAAGCCTCCTTTGAGATGGGGCCTGGAGACCACGCAAAGCTTGGCCGTCAGCGGGTCCAGTCCCCTTTCTACGCATTCAATACTGGCGAAGAAGGACTTGCAGTCAATGCAGAGAATGTCCTGTTTGGGGAAGAGGTCAGGGTCACGCTCAAGCATGGTCCCACCACTTGGTTGGCTCATAGACTTGGACGTGGCGGATGGTCTCATATTCAACCGGTGAGTTGTCGATGAGGACAAACTGATCCGCCCGTCCAATGACCTGCCCCATATAGTAAGCATGGCGCTCTGCTACCTGGACATTGAGGGTCACCTTAACCCTCAGTCTTTCTTGGAAAGCCCGCTGGAGTTGAGCATCAATTTCGGACTCGGTCATGACCTCTGGCGCCTGATAAGTCGCCAAAACTTCCTCTCGATTAGCCAGAACACTGGCCTTCAAATGAGGGCTGGAGAAAAACGGCTGCCACTTCTTCATGCCGCGGTCATGATAATTTGTATTCATTGCCATTGTATTCACCTCATCTTAAGTATACGAACGTATGTTCGTTTTGTCAATGAACTTGCACCCTATGAAATAGAAAAAGCCTCTTCCCTAAATCTAGGGAAGAAGCTTCTCTCTTCTTTATAATGTCGCCAATTTGGCTACAATCGCTTGTCCTAAAGCTTGATGATTTGCCTCGTCCATGTGAACGAAGTCTATATTGGAAGGTTGGGCCACGGTTTTAGCATCTAAGAAGGCCACGCCGTACTGGTCACAAATTCTTTCCAAGATATTGGCTAGGTATTCTGATTGCATAATGCCATACTCATCAATTTCCTGGTATAGGAATTCGGGATGATTCATAAGGCCACGCCCCACCACGATAGGCGATACCACCAAAATTTGGGGTGGAACCTAATGGGCCCAGTTAGCAGGATTCTGAATGTATTTAATCATTTCCCCAATACCTAAGGCAATCTGATTGGCGCATTTGCCAAAATGACGCTTGAACTCATTGGTCCCCAACATGATGACTACCTGATCCAGCGGAGCATGGGATTGCATGACCATTGGCAAGGCCGTCATGCCGTGTCGCTCAGGATTCTTATGGTCGGGGCTATTGACCGTTCGGCCATTGAGCCCTTCTTCGATAATTTCATCCTCTGGCCGCAAAGCTGCCAAGACACGGGTCCAGCGCTTGGGATGACGACTGGCATTAAGGGGATTGAGGCCCCAGGTATTGCTGTCACCAAAACAAAGAATCCGCATGCTAGTCGCCTACTTTCCTTTGGCAGTCTTAACCTTACCCGTCCACTCAGTCATACCACCCTTAAGGATGTAAATGTCATTATAGCCATTGCGTTTGAGACGGAAAGCCGCACGTTGGGCGGTCCCGAAAGCCTCGTCTACTAGGTAAATAGCTTGGTCCTTACGGATTTCCTTGAAGCGCATCTTGAATTGAGAACTTGGGATATTACGCGCCCCTAAGATATGACGAGCCTCAAACTCAGCCGCTTCACGAACATCGATTAATTGTCCCTTACGCCCTGCTGCAATCAGGTCTTCTTGCTTAATGGCTTTGGCGGCATAACGGCCCATGCCCCACAAGATCCCATAATAGAGGGTGTAAATCACAATAATACTTAATAAAACAACGGTAATAAAATTCAGAATTTGCATGCTTCTACTCCTAGTCCTTATTTAGGGCAAGACGTACTAATTGGGCTGCCCCGATGACCCCAGCATCGTTCCCTAACTCTGCCAAGACAAGCTGAGTGGTGTCTTTAATTGGTGGGAAAACATATTGATTGAAAAATACTTGAATTTTGTCCAAAAGGAAGGTCCCGGCTGCGGATACCCCGCCACCCACCACAATCTTAGAAGGGTTAAGGGTATTGGCCACATGAGAACATGCCAAACCTAAATAGCGCGCGAACATATCCACAATGTGGTTAGCGAAGAAATCGCCATCCTTGGCTGCGTCGAAAATTAATTTAGAAGAGAGCTCGTCGCCATTATCAACGGCTGCCTTAATTGGTGAGTCACCGGCGTATTCTTCGGCAAACTTACGGGCTAGGTTGACAATACCAGTGGCTGAAGCGACTGTCTCCAAGCAACCTGGCTTACCGCAGGTACATGGAATTGGGTCCGTCGTTTCGACCGTAATATGGCCGACTTCCCCAGCTGCTCCGTTGGCACCGCGCACCATTTGGCCGCCAGAGACGATACCGCCCCCAACACCTGTTCCTAGGGTAAACATAACCACATTGGCTTCGCCATTACCGGCCCCTTTCCATTGTTCCCCTAAGGCTGCCACGTTGGCATCATTATCAAGGAAGAAAGGCATATCCAGGGCTGCTTCAAAGGCATCTTTCAGGCGTTGTAGGGTCCGCCAGTTAAGGTTGAAAGCCCCGATTACCGTCCCCGCTTGCGCATCCACCTTACCTGGTGAGCCCATGCCAATCCCTAAGAAATCATCTTTGGTAAGGCCATAACGTTCCATATGTTCTTGAATGGACTGGATAATAGAAGGCACGATGTGCTTACCATCCTCTAGGATGTTGGTTCCAATGGTCCATTTTTCCTGAATTTCCCCTTCTGAGGAAATAATCGCAAACTTGACGGAAGTCCCGCCTAAATCAATACCTAAAATTTTCTTTGACATAAATCTCACTCCTAGCGATAGATAAGGCTATTATTGAATTTAACAATTCCAAAATAAATCAGGCCGGCGCTGATAGCCAGGATGACTAGCAGAACCAAGAGGCGATGCCACCAAGTACGGCGGAAAGAATGTGGCAGCTGCAAGACATAGGTCAAGCCTACCCCATAGAAGGCGCCACCCAAGTGGCCAAAAAAGTCAATGCCTGGTGACAGGAAGGAAAAGACTAAGTTAATCACGATTAAGGCCGCATAGTTCTGGGCTCTTGCACTCAGACTGTAAGAGTCTGGATAGAGATAAGATAAGGCCAGATAACTAGCAAAGAGTCCAAAGACAGCCCCACTAGCCCCGATCGAGACACTATTAGAAAAGGCAAAGGAGACGATGTTGCCGCCAATCCCCGCCCCTAAACTTAGTAGCAAGAAGCGCCATTTGCCCATCAGAGGCTCTAATTCTTGACCTAAGAAATAGAAAGACACACTATTCAATGCGATATGTTGCAAGTCAGCGTGCAAGAAAACAGCCGTTATCAGCCGCCACCATTCATTCCCAAGAACAATCCTAACATTATATTTGGCTCCCAGTAGAATCAAGGCTTGGTACCAGTTCAGTCCAGTTCGGGTTAACCCAAAGGTGCCAATAAACATGGCGACACACACCAATAAAAAGAGGTAGGTCACCCAGGGACCGCGTTGAATTCGGCGCCAGGTTCGTTTTATTTCCATAATACCCTCCGTCCTCTAAATCGTTCCCAATTATTATACCTTATTTTTTGCTTTTCGCCTAGAGCTGATTCAATGAGCGCGCTAACAATAAACGCCCCACTGCCTGGTCATGACCCTCCGCCTGCCAAGCCGTCTGGTCATAATATTGACAAGGCAAGACCAGACTCAACGTTGGCGTCTCAATCTGAGCCAAGAGGCGATCATAATAACCGCCACCAAAGCCAATACGCTGGCCATCCTCCCGGAAGGCTAGGCCCGGCACAACCAAGAGGTCTAAGCTAGCCATAGCCACTGCTGGCTCCGCCTGACTGGGTTGGTAGATGCCACGGAAAACTTCTTCCAAGCTCTCTTGCCCATGATATAGACAGAAATCCAAGCCTCGCTTAGGCATCATGCGCGGCAAGAAAACTTGATAGCCTAAGTCTACCAAAGAATCTAGCCACTGGGCCGTTGGCACTTCTTCTCCTACACCATAATAAAGTCCAATACGCTGATAGCCTTCTTCCACCAATAAAGCCACAAATTGTTGCCATAAATCATCCGTTAATTGCTGGCGACTAGTAGCAGGCATAGACTTAAGGGCGGCTAGGGTGGTTTGTCGCAGGCTAGTTTTTAAATCTGTCACGTTGGTCATAGGAGGCCTCCTTATTTTAAGCGCACTTCAAAAACATAGGGATAGTACTTGCCGGTCACATAGAAGCGGTCCCCTTCAATATGGGCAATCCCATTGAGCACATCAGGCTTACCACCTGGTGTCAACTGAGCTTCCAGCTTATGTTCCTTAATCAGTGTGGTGAAGTCGTACTGGCTCTCAATGACGCCTGTCTCAGGGTCCAATTTCACTATAAAAGGACTCTGCCAAATATTGCCATAGAGCTTGCCATCGACGAATTCTAATTCATTGAGCCATTTAATGGGCTTACCCTGGTCCGTCACAGTCACCTCGCGCTTGAGCTCAAAGTTTTTAGCATCCCGTTCCTGTAACTTAGTAGAGCCATTGGTCATCCAGAGACTGTCGCGGCTAGCATCATAGGCCAAGCCCCAGCCTTCCCCCTCATAGTGGAAGGTCTCCAAAATGGCCAGGGTCTTAGGGTCCCGTTTATAGGCTAGTCCTTCCTTGTAGCTAATCTGCCAGACCGCATCCGGCGTCTGGGTCAGCCCCTCACCAAAGACTTGTCGGTCAAGCCGATCCTTAATTTCCAGCTGGCCAGTTTCTAAATTCAAGACACCTACAACGGAATCTCCATACTGGCCCGTCGACATAAGCAATTGGCCCTCAGGACTTACTTCCAAACCTTGTGTAAACCAACGGTCATCTCGCTCATATTGGGCTAGTACTTCATAGTCAGCCTGGGGGGCTGCCTGCACCAGCTGATTAGATGCACCTAGAGAAATTAGGGCCAAGAGCCCCAAAACTAGAGGGTATTTTTTCATCTCACTCACTTCCTCACTTGAGTTTCGCTCCATGACTTGATATGATGATAGTATCATATATTGAGTGAAGGAGCCACTTATGCTATATAATTTCTTATTAACTTTTATCCGCTTCATTTTCCGCCTAATCAATGGCCGTGAAGTCGTGCAAGGCTTGGAAAATCTTCCTAAAGATCAACCCTATATTATTGCTGCAACCCACCGATCTTTGACTGACCCCTTGTTTGTTGCCTTCGAGACCTATCCTCATCAGATTGCCTTTATGGCCAAGGAAAGTCTCTTCAAGTTCAAGCCACTGGGCTGGCTCTTCCGTAAGGTCAACGTCTTCCCCGTCAATCGCGACAAACCCTCAACCAGCACTATCAAACATGCGGTTAAGATTATGAATGAAGATGGCAAGATTCTAGGAATCTTCCCTTCAGGCTCTCGTCATACTACTGAGATTAAGGGCGGGACAGCCTTCATCCAAAAACTCAGCAAGCAAGCCATCGTGCCTTGTGCCATCCAACCACCTATCGGCTTCAAGCAATTCTTCTTGCGTCGTCGCTGTAAAATTGCCTTTGGCGCCCCAATTCCTTATCAAGAAGGCGTCAAGTACGACAAGGACAAGCTAGCTCAAATTGATGCCCAATTGGCTGAAGAATTTGCCAAATTAGATCATCAACTAGATCCTAACTATCACTACCAACCACGCAAAAAATAAGCTCATCCACTCCCATTATATCATATATGATATAATGG
>NZ_KV822195.1:0-368975 GCF_001815865.1 Abiotrophia sp. HMSC24B09 | reverse complement strand
CCATTATATCATATATGATATAATGGGAGTTTTTTTACCCAAAAGACCCTGACAGTTAGAGGGACTTCCAACTGCCAGGGTCTTTACTTATTTCATTCATCATTCTAAGCCTTCAAAGAGAAAGTCTATGGGCTTAGGATTCTTAGCGGTACTGTAGTAGCGGCCGAAAAAGAGAATAGCATGGTGAGCCTGAGCCCAATCTTCCTTGGGGATAATTTCCATCAAGGCTTCTTCTACCTCCAAAGGTGTGGCATTGGCTGGCACAAAACCTAAGCGTTTGGCTACCCGATCCACATGGGTATCTACCGCCAAGGCCGGAATGCCAAAACCTACGGCCAAGACTACATTGGCAGTCTTACGACCAACCCCTGCCAAGTCCATGAGCTCCTTGCGGGTTCTAGGTACTTCCCCACCATAACGTTGCATCAACTGCTCGCAGCATTGATAGATAAACTTGGCCTTGTTGCGGTATAGGCCAATGGTCTGGATATAGGGTTCTATTTCCTTAGGCGAAGCCTGCAAGAAGGCTTCCGGTGTGGGAAAGCGTTCAAACAAGGCCGGCGTCACCTTATTGACTGAGACGTCAGTGGCTTGAGCACTCAACATGACCGCAATCAATAATTGAAAGACATTGTCATGGATGAGTTCGCAGTGGGCATCCGGATATAGGGCTTGGATTCTCTTGACAATCACCCTGGCTTTATCCAAGGGCATGGTAATCTTGGCTGACATGACGTTTCCTCCTGATAGTCTAGCAAATACCCCTCTATTATAGCTCAGGCATCAGTCGCAGCCAAGCGACTTGCTTAATCCTATTGGGCAGGAAAAAGAATCGTCCGACCCGTCTGATCATCGTAGCCCGGCATGGCCAAACGTAGGGCATCCTTGCCGGTCATAGGGTCCACAATGCCTAGACTGTATTGATAATGCCCTGCCTGAGAACTTTCTTGAGACGAGAGATTTAAGGCCACACTCACCGTTTCTTGGCGCCCGGGCACTAGCTGAGACAAGGTCAGTGGCACTTCAATCTTTTTAAGCTCTTTTCCCTGGCCATCTTGAAGATAGAGGTATAGCGGCCAGTCATAGTAGAAAGGCGCTGCTCCTTTATTTTCAAAGGTCAAGGTCATAGTCTGCTCTTGCCCTTTTTGCGCTAGCTGAGCCTGAGAGACATAGATTTGATAACCAAGTTGACTCAGAATTTGCTTATAGGCTGCCTGACCTAAATCAGCTTTAGGCGCCTTTGGCCCAATAAAGGTCATATGTGAGGCTTTAACATGCTTCAAGACTTCCTGGAGTCGTGACCCCATCAGGTCTTCCATGGAATGGGCGCTGGTCATTTCGCCGCCAATGGCAAGGGTCTTCCAAGCCTGTGGCATGGCAAGCAAGCTCTTGTTTTGAGTCTGGTCGTAAACTCCACCAGCTTGAATCCACTCCAACCACTGGCTAGTATTGATTTCTTCGCCAACCATGTCGTTATAGAGTCCTAATTGATAGGTCTGACCCCATTTGAAAGGCCGGCGCATGAGAATCTGAGTCTTAGGAAAGGCCGTGCGCCAAGGCACCACGTAACGTTCCAGAATGTCTTCAGACGGTAACCTTTTGAGTCCCTTCTCATAGTTGACATGCCACTCGCCCCAGTGGCCGACACTGCCCAACTCAATGAAGGAGACAAAGCCATCCTGCCCCCAACGCTGGCCCATGGCAGCCACCGCCTTGTCATGGGCTTTAATCAGGGCTTCTTGACTATAGTCTGGTGAAAAACCTTGGCCATAATCGGTGTGATACCAGTCACCAGCCCCCTTAATGTCTTGGTAGAGCCAATCCGGGATATCTTGATGCCGGTCCTGGCCAGGTAAATCTAGCACAAAGCGCAAAACCAAATGCTTGCCTTCTTTGCGCCAACGCTCAAACTGATTGGCCTTCTCAATGGCTTCAAAATTATATTTCCCCTTTTGGGGTTCCAATTCTTTCCAAGTCACATCGACGTAAAGAAGTTGAATATCCGAATCTACTTGGGATTTTTCAGCTTGGAGGGCATAGCCCATGAGCGGGTTCCCTGATTCAGGATCCTGCCAGTCAAAGCTAGCCTGACGTAAGACTTGGTCTTGGGCATTCACTCGATTGGGCTGGATTAGACTGACTGTGAGTAGACAGGCTAAAACAAGCCGGCTAAAGTAATATTGACGCATCTTTCCCCTCCTGGACGACTACTATTCATCTCTTAGCCGTGATACTCGCCATTGTACTGAATTAAGGTCACATCTTCAACGTCCTCAAGGGCTTGGATTTTCTCCATGAAGAGGAAGTCGTTTTGTGACTTACAGAAGACTTCGATAGCAGCTTCGATACTGCCGTCTTTGCGCATGGTGCGAGACTTGATGAAGAACTTCATCTTGCCAAAGGCTTGCACAATGGCATCCCCTGTTTCCAGGCCTTTATAGTGAATGACTGCAATGTAGACCTTGCCCGTCTCCTGACGGAAATAGAAGACCACAATCATCAGAATCACAATCAAGGCTGCACAGACCGACAGCACAAACATACCGGCCCCTAGCGTAATACCCGAAGTAATGGCCCAAAAGAGATAGAGCAAGTCCATGGGATCCTTAACCGCCGTCCGATAACGCACGATGGACAGGGCCCCGACCATCCCCAAGGAAATGACCACGTTGGTCGAAATGGCCAAAGTCACCATACAAGTCAGCACCGTCATCCCAACTAGCGTCACCGCGAAGCTACGCGAGAAGACCACGCCAGTATAAAAGCGCCGATAGACAAAGTAGATAATGCAGCCCATAACAAAGGCCAGCAAGAGCGAGCCAATCAACTTGGGCAAATTTTCAGCAGCAAAGCGCTGAGTTTCGATAAATGATCGTTTAATAACGTCTTGAACGCTAGTATTCATTCAAAACTCCTCCTTCATCGACCACATTAGAAATGCTCATGGTCGAACCAATAATTGAAGCCATGTTTATAGGCTGTCTTTTCATAGCAGAGCACATATTTAGAGACTGCCGTATATTCCAAGGCTCCAGTCGGCACCAACTGACGCACGATTTGCGGCATAAGTTCCGTATATTTGACTTCTAAAATCAACTTGTCAGGTGGTAAGACTGGCAAGCTAGGCAACTTAGCATCAAAAATATCAAAGGAACCAACCGCCGCACGCACGTCTGTATCGAAGGTTACCCGCACCGTTCCAGCATCCAGAATCCAAGGCTCTCGTTCGTAGTCCACAATGACGCGCGGACGCATCATATTGGTCACACATTCGATATAGAACTCACGCGCTAGAGAATGCGGGCTGTGCTTAAGAAAATCATAGTTACCCAGCAAGATATCCTCTACCTGAGCCCGCGTCAGAGGCGCACTCTCCTTATAGATATAGGCGCCGAATTTCTTCTTGCGTTCAAGCCGAATATAGTGGTCCTGATAATTGTAAATACGAATCCGATACTTCTTCCGCATCAGAACCCCTGCGTCTTTTTCTTCGTAGGCAGATTGCCAGTAATCATCAAAATAGAGACTCCGAATGGTATAGCCACCACCCTTGACATGCTTGTCTAGGGCCAAAACGGGTGACAGGCGGCGCCGCAAGTTGTCTTGATCATGATAGGAAATCAGATACTTATTCTCATGCCGATAAGGCTCTCCTGGCGCTTGACTGTCTTCTTGCCAAGTCAAGCTTTGAGACTTGGCCCATAAGGGACTTAATAGCTTATTCTTCATAAACATCCTCACTAATCTTCCCATTTGACTGAATAAAGAAGCTCTTAACGCCGAAGTGTTTACCGACTTCCGTGACATAGTAGTCGAAGGCATGGCGTGTCTCGCCAGCTTCATTAGTAGCCGTCACACGGGCAAAATAGTGTCCTTTTTCTGGCATATCCAAAACCGTTTCAGACAAAGTAATACCTTCCTCCGTGTGGATGATTTCTTTAAACTCGAAATCCTTAGCAACCTCAACCTTATAGGTAATCTTTTGCCCATTCAAATCATAAGCCGCATCCCAACGAACCTTGAGTTTGCCATTCTCGTCCTTCTCAGGTATCCCGATAAAGAATGGCATAGGCTTCTTAAGGCTATCTAGATAGTCCTGATAGTTGCTCTCAATTTCCTTAGGAATGGCTGCCGCTACTTCATCATATTGACTAGGAGTCAATCCCAAGTGGGTGCTATCCGGCTCTTTGGTAACATAGGGTTTGACGGTTTCTTGGTACTTAGCCACTTCCTGGCTAAGGTAATCTGGATTTAGCTTGCCTTTCAAATCTTGAATGGCCTCATCTAGCTCCTGACGGAAAGTGGCCGACTTGAGCGCACGTTGGAAGAGACGATTCCCCCAATAGTTGCTGATGCCAGACTCCCAGGAAGTCTTACCCGCAAACTTCTCAATTTCATATTCTTTCTTGAAGAAGGCCGAGTCATGGTCCCAAGGAATGAAATACCAGCGCTGGCTATTCTGCGGACTGTAGAGATAGACATTTCGACTCTGCGTATCCGTGTTGCCAATGAGAATTTGAAAAGCCAACCAGTAGGTCAAATTTTCTCGATCAAAATAAGTATCTAAGGTCTGATCAATGGGCCGATCTAAATCATTCACTGCCTGAAGCATCTCAATTAGCTTATGATGGTCACGATCCCCCTTAATTTCTAAGAGTTTCTCGAATGCAACTCGATCAAAATCGGGATCGTCTTCTAGCTTAATAGTATCTTCATATAGTAGGAATTCAAAGAAATTAACCTTATAGAGCTGAGCATTACTATCAAGACCATGAGCCTTAAGGCCACTACCATTGAGCTGCTCGACTTGGGTATAGAGACCATAATCCACGAATTTATCAGGCTCAGAGCCATTTTCATCCTTGACATAGAGATGAACAAATTGTGTACGTAAGCCAATTAATTGAGGAATGCCCCGAATCAAGTCATAGGCTAATTTGTTACGGAAACGTAGCCCATCTGTCTGGTGCTTATTGAGGTTGATGGTTCGCTGACCCTGCCAGCTCCCCTTATTCCTTTTGAGCTTAATCTTATAGTTTTTCTGTTGATTACGACTAGACGTCTGTCCCCGGACCTGAACAGTGGCATTAGGCACCGTCTCACTGTAGCCCAATTCCCCAGCCAAGGGACCTGTATCGTCACCTGCTTGCAAGAGGGCAGCCACTTGGTAACGTGGAACACCCCATTTCTCATAATCATAAACAGAGTAGGTATTAATCTCTTCCCAAGTATGGTTGGTATTCTCCGCTGCATCTCCCGATTTAATCGTTAGGTAGAGCGTTTTGACTGATTGGGGATCTTCTTGGTAGAGCAACTCTTTATCGCGCAAATGGTAATTGTTTTCGGCAAATTCAACCGTCTTTTCTTGATTAGAGAGCGACTGGTTACTGGTCTCCTCTTGCCCGCATGCTGCTATAAAGCATGTGGTTACAAGGCATAAAATCAGTAACCTTCCTTTAGGTTTTTTGAGAGGCACGAGACCCCACCCCTTTCAGATAGTCGTAAAGCCGGCTGAAGAAACCATGGTGCACCACAAGTGTCATAGGTTGTGCACTCAGTGTATAGTACATTAATTTCTTGGTGAAGCGATCTAGGCGCCATAAGGCAATTAGGAAGAAAATTGCAGCAGCCACCAAAAAACCAAATCCAAGAAAGGCACGATTAAAGTATTGAGATACAAACGTTAGAAGTGGCGATGCAATTGCGAAGCTCGCTGCAGCAATCAAAGCACCCTTATAATCCGTAAAGTATAACAAAATAGACAAGATAACGTTGGCAATGGCATAAATCCCGTAGCCTACGCATAAAATACGGAAATAACCTCGCATGAGGTCATTAATTCCCAAGGGTAAGACATCTAGGAGTGCATTTCCTGCTGATATGGCTAGAATCGTTACAAAAAGCTGCTTCCAAGCCAGTGCTATCAGTTCACGCATCATGACTGTCAACATCTCTTCTTCTGCTTCTTTAATGTCGGACAAGGTCCCCTTCTCGTTAAATAAGCCATAGTAACGCTTATACTTAGGATAGAAATGCACCTCAGTCGCCAAGGCAAAATTAATCGTTGTTACCAGTATGGTCAAAAAGGCTAACAGAACCGGCACATCATAGACTTGAGAAGCAAAGAAAAGCCCCCTTACTGGGCTTCCCCATGGCCCTAACCAGACCACAAGAATATGCCCAAAAATTCCGATATGCAGACAGAAGCCAATTAAGGCCAAATCAAAGAACTTATCAATCCATTTCAAGAAGAGAAAAGACTCATCTAGCATTCCTAAATCTAAAGGAAAATATCGTGCCAAGAGATAAACAATCCCCAAAAACATGAGGCCGTAACCTACACAGACGCTAAATAATAGAGAGGTCAAAACTGGCAACTTAAATGATAGGAGGCACCATCCTACTAAAAAGGTTACAAGACTAGCTGATAAAAAGGCTAGTAAAATTGCCTTGTAGTCCTTCAAAGCAGTCAAATATTGAACCCCATTCCAGACAAAAATCAACTCCATAAACAAGGTGAGATTAAGAATTAATTGCACTATTGTCACACCTGATAGGATTAAGAATGGCCCATATAATAAAACGCCTAAGCCAATCATAGTTGCAGATGATCCCAAAAAAGAAGGTAAAAGATAGGCTTCCTTTTCCTCATATAACATATCAGAAGCGAAGCGAGTCACCGCGTAAGAGAAAAATGAATTCACTGTCAAAGACGACAAAATAGCATAGGTGATCATACTAGTCAAATAATTACTATCAGCACGATTAAGCCCCACACGATTTGCTAGATAGGAAATCCCAAAGATTAAAGTCCCTCCTAGGATCATAGGACCAGCGTAGATTACGCCAGTATAGCCATATGCCTTAGCTCGAGAGAAGAGACCCTTTTGGTTAAAGACTTTCCTTAATTCAAATCCAATCCCTGCCATTAGACCTCCACCTCCTCGTACATCGCTAGATACCCCTTGAGCATCCGATCATATTGATAATAACGCTCGACGCGTGCTCGGCCGATGGCCCCCATCTTTAATCGTCCTTCTTGGGACCGGCACATGAGTTCCATCGCATCGGCTAATCCTTTCTGATAAGTAGGAGGAACACAATAACCAGCTAAACCCAAATCGTCGCCTGGGCCACCCTCCAATAATTCCCGGCAACATCCCACATCAGTCGTGACACAAGGACGGCCTGAGGCTAACGACTCCAAGACAGATAAGGGCTGGGCCTCCGAGATACTGGTCAGAATCGTAAAATCGAGATTTTCCATATAAGTTACAATATCTACCCGGCCAGTGAAGATAACATTATCCAACTGCATTTGCTTAACTAGGTCATAGCATTCTTGAGCATATTCTTCATCGTCCACGCCCCCCATAATATGGAGGCGGACATTATCAAGACGGTTACTTAATTCGTAGAAAGCATAAAGCATGGTCTTAATGTCCTTGATAGGAGCCAAACGCACGACTGCTCCGATATCTACTCGTCCATCTGGAATTTTAGCCGGTACGGAAGAAAAGCGTTGGAAATCAATCCCATTTTCTACCACCCGACAACGGTCTGGATCACAACCTATCTCAATTTGGGTTAGGCGAGCCTTGGTGAAAAGGCTAGATATAATTTGAGCCCGGCTATAAATAATGTCCGACAGCATGTAGAAAAACTTAATCCAATGGTCCTTCATACTTGGCAAGACCCAGTTAGAGCGAATAATCTCCTCTTCTCGCTCACGGGTATAGATACCATGCTCTGTTAATAAAATTGGTCGATCGTAACGATATTGCCCTAACAGCGCCAGAATACCACTGTAACCTGTCGAAATAGCATGATAGACATCTGCCTGTGGTACTTCTTGACCTAGGAGATAGAAAACCGGTAAGAGCATAGACCGAATGGTGTGGAATACTTCTGCAAAGGCATTATAGGCATACTGCTCCTGACACATATCCACCATCATCTCCAGAAAACTCTCACTTTGCAAGAAATCAACTGGATTCAGCTGCTTATCTTGATAGAGGTGGCATAAAACCTCCCAATCTGGACGCCCAGTTTCCATAAGTTGTCTGAGAGCGTCTAACTCTTCTTTGCTGAAACGGTAATCAAAGAGTCGCTTACTTGGCGCTAATTGTAAGGCATCATCTAAGAAGACTTCATGCACTTCAACCACATTATCTAACATTTGGTAGACGAACTGGCCTTTTTCCTTAGCCTTAGCCCCAATCACCCAGAGTACAAATTCGTGTTGAGGCATATTTTGGATGTATTGATGCATCCAAGTTGAGACCCCACCATGGACATAAGGATAGCTTCCTTCTAAAATCAAACAAATTCTCATCCTTATTCCTCACTCCAGTCCATGGTTACTTTGGCCTGCGTTGCTTTCAGCAGATAGAGGTTCCCTGTTAAGTGCGTCAAAGTACCACCATTTACATGACTTCCCACTTGGCCTTCATTGATACGTACAAAGAGGTAAACCTCATCATAGAAATGGTCAAATGTCCATTCTATTCCTGTGGCTGTACGTTCTTGCTTAGGAACTAAGGCCGAATAGCGTTGTATAGCACCTGATAGCTGGGAGCCTGTCAAATCTCTTAAATCAGGTGCAGACGACTTGAGCCAACTAATGTAGTGCTCTAGGTTACTTTTAAGCACAGCCCAACCCAACTCAGCTCCACGGTCCACATCTAAGGTATCATCTGGATGGATAAAGTGACTGTTGACAAAATGCATGTTCAGTTCAGAGAATGCAGCCAACTGCATAAAATCGTCTAGCATCCCACCGGAAATAATCCGTGGCTGCTCGACCATGCCATCTGACGCCCACTCAAATTCTTGGTCATAGGCGAAATCACCAGGGAAATAGCTACTAGCTATCGTTTTAATTTCTGGAATTTCCTCCACCAATACCTTGCGCCCTTCCGCCGATAGAACATTGGAAGGTGGTACATAAACTGACTTCTCTACATTAGGAAAAAGTTCTTCGTTAAAACGCACTAACTCTTTCATCGCTGATACCATAGCCGATTCTTCCCAGGTATGATAAGAATATACACCTTTATAGTCCAGAGACTTAGGAGATAAAGGCTGGTGATTATAACCATGGTAGCCAATTTCTCCACCTGATCTTAGGAGCATATTACCAAAATAAACGAAACGAGAAATATCATCTTGGCCGTGAACATTCCCTGATGTGTCATCTTCATAGTTTTCAATGGTTGCTCCGGTATATTTAATCCCATACTTATCGACAAAACTCAGCATATCTACCCACCAAATATTGGTATAGAAATCAGCAACATTGAGGTTATAGTCCCGTTTAACATACTTGCCATCACCACTTGGAACTGGCGCAGGGAAATCATCTAAGTAGAAGACCGAACCATTAATAACAGGATAACTAGCCACCTTACCCAAAAGGTTATAGGAAGCTGCATAGAGTCCCCGAGTTACCTTGTTATAGATACCAAAGTTATCGATGACAAACTTGCCCTTGCCATAGGCATGTTCCCAAATTAAAGGCAAGACACCAGGACCTTCCTTACGACTAACGTGAACCTTGGCCTTTTCAGACAAGTCAACTTTGAGTGCAGAATCAAATGGTTCTTCGATAATATACTCACGTCCCCCTCCAATCATGAAGTCCGGTTCGATATAGAGCTTGTCTACAAGACCATGCTCAGCTTGTGATTGTTTAATCCCCAAAGCTTGCTCGATTAGAGACAGATGACTGGATTTTTGAAGTGTTAGGGCAAATTGAACATAGCCCCCCGACTCAACCCAATCACGTAGGGCAATTAATTCTTGGTCTAAATCATCAAGTTGCGAAACAAGCATTACAACCTTCTCGTAACTCTTGACATCAGGAAAAGATTCCGTGGCTATATCAATTAAATTATAGCCTACTTTCATATCCTTAAAAATTTGTTGAAACTGTTCTTTAGCCAGCATACTCGATGGGTCACGACTGTCCGTTACCACAAGGGTATTGACTGGTACTTGTGACTGAGCCTGATCGGCAGTCACTACTGCTCCTGTAAGATAGGTATAGGCTTGTTCTGGAATTTGATAGCCTATCCCTTGCCGCTCAATAAATAAGGCTACAGATAATCCCAGAAAACCAATAAATACTAAGAAAATCCCCCAATACCGAAATTGTTTCCATTCTTTCATAGTGTCCCCCTACTACACTTGTTGCCGCCAAAAATGAATGACCTGACGATTATGGTGTGAAAAATACACACGACAAGTGTCAATATCTTGAAAAAATTGTTGTAAGCCTAGTCGATCCCCTTGAGCGACTAAGGCTTGAAATTGAAACATGCGGTAAGACTCATCTGTTGGCCAATTAATCTGACAGTATTCTAGAACTTGCCGCACGCGTTGTTCTTCCCCTAAAGCTAAGTACTGCTTCCCTAAACGGATATAGTCGTTAAGCTCGTGACTAAGTGCCACCTTTCGTCGTAATAAATCAATATACTGATGTCGAGAGCTCTCAGCAAATTTACCAGCTACTAAACCAGACATCAAATAATCCTCTAAAACTAAACAAAGTTCTTCTAAAATGGCAAGATTATCAGGTTGCTTAGCTAATTCTTCTTTAAGTTGATGCACTTTGAGGTCATAGTCTTTGTGTAATTCCGCTAACATAACCGTTGCGTAATGGACCACTTCAACATCCTCATTCATTCGTGCTTCTTGTAACAAAGCCACTACGTTGCTTGGTTGGTCTTTAAGCATACTCATCATCAATTCGCGTTTAGTAATCGAATCATTGAGTAATAATGCCTCCTCAATCGGTACCCACTGCCTGACATCTTCAGACGCTCGAAGATCAACGGAGTCTTCGTCCTCGACTTCTGCTTCTAACACTTGGTCCTCTAGCTCTAAAACATCCTCTTGGTCTATTTCAATTTTCTGACTTCTTGATTGCTTAGACATCAACCAATAGGAAATGGTTACCGCCACAGGCCCCAAATAGGGAAGTATGAGAATGGGTATCCACAAAATAGGATTAATTGAAACTTTACGGACAAGCATCTGCCGATAGAGAATATAGGCAAAAATTATATGCCCTAACAATAATACAAGCAGTACCATAGTCGGTAGCATAGATTTATCCCCCTTATTTTATTGGTTATTAGTGATTTCCAATGCATGCTGGAGTGACATTTCAATTAAACCAAAAATAACACGAAGTTGATTATATTGCGCCACATCCATGGGGTCTAGTTGACGCTCTAACAAACCTATTACAATAACGAGTTGGTCCTGATAACGTAATCCCGCCACGTAATGTGGCAAACTAGGATCAAGTTGCCGGTTCAACCAAAGTTCACCTGCCATCAAAGGCTCAGCTAATGGCCCTAAAGGTCCTTCTAACAGAGGACTTGCCAGTGCTTGACTTAGATTAGGAACAGGCGCTAGTTGGTTGGTTCCTGATACCTGATAGAAGACCAAGGCCAATGGGTCTACTAATTCAACCAAGAGTTCTTGAGCCACTTTAAGAACTCCTTCCGGAGTTGATTGGTTCAGTCGTTCTACCCAATTGTATAGGCGTCCATAGGAATCACGACAGCCCATAATTTGCTTTTTCAACATGGCCTTATCAAGTAGCATATCACGATAGAGTTGCCGAATTAGATGACTTTTATCGCGTAGCAGCTGGTTCTCTCGCGATAAAACTGCTTTATCATGCAAGGTTTCAGCCCGTAAACGCCCAACCATTGCACCAGTTACTAGGTAGACAACAAAAGGAACCCAGTTAAGCGGGTCATAGAAGAGTGTAATCCAGTTGTTCCCAGAGGTGACATAAATATAGAGCAGGGCCAAAATCGATAAACTAGCCGATAAGAGCCCCATCCCAATTCCTCCAGTCATAGCCATGATGACAATATAGAGCAAGCGAACGTCAACTGCTCGGAATTGTTGCTGATTTCTTAAGATAAGGGAGACAAGTTCTGATAATAGGAAGAGAAGAAATACTTCGATAATCCGAACTAGGCTTGGGTGCAACCCCATCCAGCTCTTCAAGTCTTGCCACCATCCGAGCAAAGATGACTTTCCTTGACCCAGGTAACGCTCTTTTAAGATAGTTTGCCAATCCTCTAAAGGATTGAATTGAGGAAACCATCCATAACGTGTTCGGAGTGAAGCACTCATAGAATCGGTCTGCTCTACTTGTTGAAGCTTTCCTTTAGTAAAACTAATGGAAGCATCTGGTTGAAACTGATACATAGTAAGAGCCAAATCTTGATATGTCAGTTTGAAAGTATTAGGTACAATCAATAGCTCTGACTCATCAGTCCAATCGTCCAAGACTTTATAAAGTAAGCGACCTAAATCATCCATCTGTAAGAAGAAAAAGTCACTGTCACGATTCTCCTTGAAACGCGCTGCTTTTCCAGCCGCCCACTGGCTGAATATCTGATCGATGTAAGGCGGTAAAGTCTGATCTGAATAGAGATATGGTAAACGAATTACCTTGATTGACATGCCATGCTCTTTTCCTTCATAGAGGCAAAGTTGCTCGTAGCTTTGTGCCAGTTGTGTTTCTAGCTGTTGATTTTGATAGCCTGACTGCGGTCCAGACAAATAGCAAAAGCGACTGATGCGATAGCTCTGACAAGCCGTAAGGAGTTGCTGAAGTGCCTCCCCTTCGCCAACTTCCTGTGACCGAAGCGTAAGAAAATTAGAGAAGAAAACCACTTGGTTAATCTCATACATTTCGCAAACCTCTTCTAAGGCCCAATCTCTTTGCTCCATGGATAAGACCGTTACACCTTGCCGATAAGATGTCTTCAAGTCGCAGGGTCCAAGAATAATTACACGCCCTTCCGGAAAAGCTTCTTGGATAAATTCTCGCGTCAGGTAACTTGTGTTCCCTGTTACAAGTATATTCATAGTTATTGTTTACCCCCAATTATATTTCTTGCCTAGTAAAAGTAGTTTGCCCTCATTTTTAATGCCCTAGAAAATGTCTAATAATTTAAGATAGAAATAGAAATGAAATTTCTGAAGTTGCCAAGGAATTTCAAAATAAAACTCCAAATTAGTATATATAACCCTTTTTGCCACTACTCCCTTAAGATTGGCACTATTATAACACTATACAAATCTAGGTCAAAGGTTATCTCATTTTGCTAGAATGCTGTTACCAAATCGTAATGATTCTGTAACATAAGTCGATGGTTTTTTGGTCTTTCCCTCACAATTTCCGACCTGGCCCCTTTTTTCTCCAAAATTAAAAGAAATCCTATTTAGGATATTTTGACAAAAACTTTGGTCAAGTATAAATAGACAAAATTTTCCAATACTCGTCTATTTAGATAAAATTATAGCGCGCTTATATAAGACAATAACTTGATGAAAGCACTTATATTACTTTTGTCTTCTTAATAAGTGAGAATTCTAAATTAAAACTATCCTTTACAAGATTCTAGGCTATCTATCCAAGGGCTTCATGACCTTAAAATTAAGACAAATTCTTCTAGTATTTTCCGTCAACCATCCTAAGTATTCACAAGAACTTTTGAAGTCAGATAAAAGATAGAATCACAAATATTTTGAAGATACATTGATAATACTGATAATGTTTGTTTAATCACCCACCTAAAACAATAATGACACACTATAAATTCACAAACTTTCCCTTACATGCAAAAAAAGAACCCCAACCGTCCAAAGACGATTGATGGTTCTTTACCTGTTTCGGTATATTAGCGGCCTCTTTCTTTGATACGTGCAGCCTTACCAGACAAGGCACGGATGTAGTAGAGCTTAGCACGACGTACGCGACCTTTACGAACAACTTCGATTTTAGCAACACGTGGAGTGTGTACTGGGAAAGTACGTTCAACCCCTATACCGTTCGAAATTTTACGAACTGTGTAAGTTTCGCTGATGCCAGCACCGCGACGCTTGATTACTAACCCTTCGAAGATTTGGATACGTTCGCGTGAACCTTCGACAACCTTAGCGTGTACACGTACAGTGTCACCAGGGCGGAACTCAGGAATATCGCTACGTAATTGAGCTGAGGTAATTTTTTCAATCACTTTACTCATGTTTTTTTCTCCTCTCGACTAACACTCATAACTAGCCCTAGGGCGTAGCCAGCGGAATATTGTGATATCTGCGGTTTTTCACCACTTCTAGTATTATACCAAACTCTGCCTATTTGTAAAGCCTAATTGGCATTTTTTTCGGCTTGAATTTCAGCTAGCCACTTGCGCTCTTCTTTGGACAAATCGGCCTGTTCAAGTAAGTCCGGACGACGCTCCAAAGTCCGCCGGATAGCTTCTTTACCCTGCCACTGGCGAATCTTATCATGATGGCCACTGAAGAGTACCTCTGGCACCTCCATGCCACGAAAATCTCGTGGTCGGGTATATTGAGGATGCTCTAAGAGTGACCGTTGGTGGGACTCGCCCACAATAGACTCCGCATTTCCTAAGACCTCAGGAATCAGGCGTACGGTAGCATCGATCATAATCATGGCCGGCAGTTCCCCATTGGTTAAGACATAGTCCCCCAGTGAAACTTCATCGGTTACAAAAGACCGCACCCGCTCGTCAAAGCCCTCGTAGTGGCCACAAATAAAGACCAACTGCTCCGCCTGAGACCATTCCTGGGCCAAACTCTGACTAAATGGCACCCCGGTTGGATCCATCAGGATAATGCGGGCATTTTCCTTGGGCGCGATATGTTCTAACATATGAACAATGGGATCCACCCGCAGCAACATGCCTGCCCCACCGCCAAAGGGATAATCATCCACATGGCCATGCTTATTGACCGCAAAGTCTCGGAAGTTATGGGTCTGGAAGTCAATCAGCCCCTTGGCTTGAGCTTGCCCCATCAGAGAATGATGCATGGGCTCAAACATCTCAGGGAAGAGGGTCAAGACATCAAGCTTCATCGTCAATCAGCCCTTCCATTAGTTCAACCTTAACCTGTCCGGCCTCTAGGTCAACGGTTTTGACCACATCGCCAATAAAAGGAATTAAGGCGTCTTTGGCCTTGGGAATATTACGTTGAACCACAAAGACATCATTAGAACCTAGCTGAAGAATTTCTTTAATCTTCCCAAGGGGCTTGCCTTCTAGGGTGACAACCTCCAAGCCCAAGAGCTGATGATGGTAGTAGCTGTCCTCTTCTAGCTCCTCCTGCTCACTCTCATCGATGGCCAGCCAGCAGCATTTGAAGCCTTCGACCTGGTTAATATTGTCGTAACCAACAAAACTAATGAGCCAAGTCCCCTTATGGATAGCGGCCTTGGCGACTTGAACACTGGCTAGCGGTTGGGAATTCAAATCCTTGAGAATATAGAGGGTCTTGCCACTTGCAAAGCGCTCCTCTGGAAAGTCAGTATCGGCAATTAATTTGAGTTGCCCCCGAATCCCGAAGGTATTCACAATACGGGCTACACGATAATAAGTCATACTTGTCCTCCTTTTATGCCTAATAAAAATCAGGCCTACCCTTTCAGTATACCATGAAAGGGAGCCTGATTCTAGTTGTCTTAAGGACGACCCGCTGCTTGTTTGAGGGCCATATATTCGTCCTTATGGTCAAATCCGACTAGCATTTGAGGATAGCTTGCATCCAGATATTCCATGAGTCGATTTAACTTGGCTTCAGTATCTTTAACTGTGTGTTTGGCTGGGAAGACGGCTAAGCGTTTGAAGTCTTTGGTATGGAGATAGACCACAAACTTGACGGACTTGTAGAGGTTAAAGCGTCTGGTTTCCTTGTAGACATAGCTATAGATAATGTCACGCAAGTCCACAATGGCATTCTTACGCCCCATGACAATCAATTGATCCTTATAGACATAGACGCCCAAATGCTTCTCGTAGTAGGTCGCACCCTTACGTAAGGCTTGTTCATCTTGACCTAGCTCAGGGAAGGTTACTAAAAGTTGTTCGTAGAAGCGTTTATTATCTAGATAACGGAAGACAGCATAGGCTAGGAAACCTAAGCCTACTAAGGCAGTCCCTGCAGTCATAATGGTACCAGTACTTTCAACATTAGCAACACTTGTTAGGTTGAGTTTCTTAATCTCAAATTCCTTATTGTCTGTCACTCCAGGCTCTTGCTTTTCTAGAGATTTTCTAGTGTTTTGGAAGGAAATGCTACTGAGCTCCTCGACTTCCCCCATAATCGTAATCGGATTGGTTGCTAAGGTGCCCTTTTCTTGCGCTTCTTCTAGTTTTTTAATAATGGCTAAATCTGGCTTTGACTCAGTCACCAGAAGGCTCTTATCATCGGCCATGACAAAGGTTTGTTCTTTTTCGTACTTAGTATCTTCAATTCTGTAAATAGCTTTTACTGCGAAGGTGGTCTTGCCACTTTTAGTGGTTGCACGCGTTTTAGGATAAACATACCCCTGACTAGCTAACTTCTCCGGTGTTGATTGGGTCGCCACATATTGGAAGAAGCCAGCCGCACTTAAAAGCAACAAACCATAAATCACAAGACTGATCACGCCACGCTTAAAGTTGGGTTTCATAGAATTCCTTCTTTCTAGTTATTAATCGTTACTTTATTATAACCAACTGCCTTTTCCTTGTCTAGCCAACTCCTAGATAGCTAAACGCTCATCAGCTAGCAGGATATGAGGATAGTGTTTTTCAAGATAGGCCATCAGACCTTCTAGGAAGGCACGCGCCTCCTTCTCTGGATAGGGGCGAAGTTTAACTGTTTCAAACTGATCTCGGTCATAATAGAGGATTAGCCGGCTCTTCAAACGGCCATTGTTGCTTTCATTGTTCAGATTTAAACCCAATACCGTGCTAAGGTCAATCAAGCGTTCTTTGGCGCCTAATACAATAAGATAGTCCCGGTAGAGATAGAGTCCCAGTTGCTTAGACTTGAACTGGCTCTGACTCACTAGCAAATCCTGGTCCTCTGCTAGCTCTGGCAAGGCTTGGTAAACTTGGCTCCAAAAACGTCGCATAGCACTATAGCAATAGGCTGTGAAACCCAATACCGCCAGCGCTAAAGCAAAAAAGATATAGCTGACTAGCTTCATGGATTGAATGTAGGTTTCCGCCTTGTCTTGATTAAGTAAGGTCCCACTTATAAAGACGCGTTGGCCCGTCTTATTGGTGACATAGCTTTCGATTGATTGTAGAAATTCTTTGCTCTTGTCACTGTCATCCACCATGGCCATGACATAATAGGGTTCATTCGCGAGTTGCCCCTGATCGCTTTTTTCTGTGAGCATAGGAAGAAGTGAAGAGTCATCTCGGAACATAATTGGGATATCCAGTCCCCCATCACTAACTAGGAAAAGACTCATTCCGGTCTTATCATCGCGATAGACAATCTTACCTCGCTCCTTTACCACATTGCTAACGGCAGAAACATAAGTAATTTTGGTTACTGGGACAGCAGACAGACGGCTGACTCTAGAGACATTGGGATAGACCAAACCTTGGGCACGGAGACTATTAGCGCTCGTCCCTTGGCTGATAAAAGCAAGGCCGCCTCCGATTACGAGGCAGATAGCCGCTACGAGCAAATAAGGTAGAATCTTCATTAACTTATATTTTTTCATAGTTTGTCTCCTTCCATCGCTGCTATGTCTATTATACAAGATTATCATTCTTATCACTACTATAAAAAGGACCAGGTTACCCCAGTCCTTTGCTTAGTCACTTATGGCTTAGCCACGTGCTTGACGTTTTAATTCTTTATAATCGGTCGCATGTTGAACGCCTACCAACATAGATGGATAAGCCTCTTGCAAGTAGAGCATGAGACGATCTAACATGGCTTGTGTGAAGTCTCTTTGATAGCGACGCGGTTTGACCACAAGGCGACGGAATTGATTATTATGCAGGTGAACTTGGAAGGTAACCACTGAATTATTGGTTTGACGGACTGCATAAGTATAGATGATTTGGGTCAAGTCGATGATGCGATCATTAGCCCCAATCACTACCAAGTGATTCTTGTAGACATAGAGACCTAACTCAGGGCTATGGAAATCACTGTCGGTCACTAATTTATCTAGGTCTTGCGCTAATTCTGGAAAGTAATCATACAAGGTATTGTAGAACTTGGTGTTTTGCCAATATTTCCAGAGAGCGGTAAGTAGCAATAATAGCACCGCTGCGCCTAAGGCGTAGCTAACGAAATGCATGATCTTGAGGCGGTTTTCAGCTTCAGCCACATTTAAGAGAGCAGTATCATCAAAGACTGATTTGAGATCAGCTGACACCTCAGCATCCTTAATTACCTCTCCCGCTATTTCTAATTCATTCTTCCCTTTTTGAGCATAGGCCACTACTTTAACAGGATTCGATTCTAGTTGGCCAGCTTTAAGGCGTTCTTTCAATGCATTCACGGCATCAGATTTTTCATGGAGTACAACTGGGTAAGTGTGTTCTCCATCATAAACTAAAAAAGCTGCCAAGCCTGTGTTAGTGTCCGTGGAAGTCACTACGCCATTTTTTTTGCGTTCAATCGTAATATCAAAAACATACATAATATCTTTAATTGTTACTGCGGTATGCCCTGTCAGAGCTTCCGTCTTAGGATAGACCAGACCCTGTTCTACAAACTGGTCCGCACTTGAATTCTGACTCTTATAGAAGAGGAAGCCACCTAGAGCCGCGCAAATCATGGCAAAAATTAAATAAGGCCAAACATTGCGTAGATTATTACGTTTCATAACTTACCTTCTTTCTTAAATGATAAATTCATTATACCCTTTTTAGAAGTCAGTGTGAAGCCATTATAGGCAAAAAAGAGCCAGCCCTAAGGCTGACTCTCCCGGTGAGGGCTTATTAAAAACCTGCAGCATTTTTCAATGCTTGGTATTCTGGTGCATGATCAGCACCCACTAGAATATTAGGGTAGTGTTGATCTACAAAGTAAGTAAAGGCATTGATTTCATCATCATAACTCTTTTCCTTACTACCTTAGTATAGCTATATTATAAACCCTTTTCAGTCGTTTGTACAGCTATTTTCAATTTTTTTGAATTCCTAAGGAATATCCCTTAATGAAAGCTCCGAGCTTAATAAAGAAAGGCTCTGAGACATCCTCCCCTACTAAAAAAGACGCCCCAAAGGCGTCTTAAGCTTATTTAGAAGTGATTTTCAAATCAGGATAGCCTTGCCCTATCACAACTAGGTAGGTCTCCAAGTCTTCCGCCAGAGTTTTCTTACGACCATGGTAGGATCTAAAGGTATGGAATTGCCCCTTCATATCTCGCGCTCGGAAGAAGTAGTTAACTTGTTTTGCCCCGTAACGACCATGCGAAACGATCTTATTCAAGGTCAAAGCGACTAGCTCGTTGATAGGCAGAACCGCCATGCGCAGCCCCAAGCAAATCAAAGTGTCTTTGTAGAGGTAGAGGCCACGATAGTCATCTGCATAATCACTGGCTGCTTGCAAGTGGCCAAGCTGGCCCTTGAGCTCAGGAAAACGTTCATAGAGACGGCCATAGAACTGATGTCGACGGTAGCGATTGAACAAGCCCCATAAGATACACAAGACAGTGGCTGATGTAAAACCATAAGCTAGCCAATGGATGGTCCTTTGTGACTGACGATATTCTTTCATGTTGACCAGATATTCCGTCCATAGCTGATCACGGAATGGAAGGCCCGTTCCACTATTACCTGCCATCGTATCTAAAAGCTTCTTGGCCGCGTCACTCTTATCCACTTCCCCAATTAGCTTTGCAGGTTCATTGATCAGCGCGCCATAGGTCTTGAGGCGAGCAGCGGCGATATCCGGATCATCTTTGCTAGCGACCAAGACTAGGTAAGGCTTATCTGTTACCTTAGCGGCTGAGACAAGGTAGATGGCCACATTATCCTCCTCGGCCAAGAGAAAAATCGACTCTGCTTCTACCACTACATGCTTGCTCGAACTTTCTGGGAAAGGTTCCTGGCCTGCCAAAAGGGCTTGGGGTTGGGTCGCAAGGAGGGCCAGATAAGCAAAGGACGTAAAAATTAATAAGAACAGCAAGAGGCCACTACCGGCCCATGTCCGCCAACCAAATACTTCTTTAAGCTTTTTTCTTTCTTCTTTCTTCACCGATTTCCTCCTAATGAATATAGAAAAACGCCCCTAAGGGCGCTTGATTATTCTGCTGAACTTTCTTCCGCATGGTCAGCAATGACAATGCGTGACCGCTTGCGACCACGAGTCTTAACGCTGTAGACGATAGTCCGGATGGCGCGGGCTACACGGCCCTTCTTACCAATCACACGACCTACATCTTGCGGATTCAAGTGCAAATGATACTCCATGAAGTCATCGGTCTCTACTTGTTCCACACCAAAATCTTCTGGGTGGTCCAAGAGCGGCTTCACGATTGCAGTAATTAATGCTTCAATATTTACCATATCTCATCATCCTTTATCTAGAACACTGCTCGAGACTATTTGCTTTCGTGGAATTTCTTCATGATGCCTTTTGAAGACAAGAGGTTACGCACGGTGTCAGATGGTTGCGCACCATTTGATAACCATTTCAATGCGAGTTCTTCTTCAACTTCTAAAGTAGCTGGGTTAGTTAATGGGTTGTAGTGACCGATTTTCTCGATGATACGACCATCACGTGGAGAACGTGAGTCAGCAACAACGATACGGTAGAAAGGTGCTTTCTTAGAACCCATACGTTTCAAACGAATTTTAACTGCCATGTTAATTCACCTCCTCAATTGATTACAGACCCTAGTCTAACATATAAAAAAGCATCTGTAAAGTATTTTTACTTTACAGATGCGAAAATTTTGTTTACTTAGCTAAACCTTCTGAGATCTTATCTAAGTTATACTTCATCATAGAGTAGTAGCTGTCGCCTTCTTGGCCTTCTTCAGCAATAGAGTCAGTGAAGATTTTAGCGTAGATTGGAATACCGGTCTCGCTAGAGATGGTCTTCATTGGACGGTCATCCACACTTGATTCTACGAAGAGAGCTGGTACCTTAGAGCCTTTGAGCTTCTTAACCAAATCACGAATTTGGTCAGGTGTGCCTTCTTCTTCGGTGTTAATTTCCCAGATGTAAGCTGATGGTACATTGTAGGCTTTAGAGAAGTACTTGAAGCAGCCTTCGCTGGTAACAATCATTTTCTTCTCTTCTGGAATAGCATCAAACTTAGTTTTAGCTTCCTTGTCCAAAGCTTCTAACTTGGCAACATAGTCATCCAAGTTCTTTTGGTAGAAGTCCTTGTTGCTTGGATCTTTTTCAATCAGGTGTTTGGCAATGTTTTTAGCGTAAATTACCCCATTTTCTAAGTTCAACCAAGCATGAGGGTCTTCCTTACCAGTTTCGCCCTCACCTTCCAAGTGAATGACTTCCACGCCCTCGCTGACTGCGAAGTAGTCTTTATTTTCCACTCGTTTGGCATTTTCTACCAATTTAGTGAACCAAGCATTGCCCCCAGTTTCCAAGTTAATGCCATTGTAGAAGATTAAATCAGCTTGGGTAGTCTTCTTAATATCGTCAGGTAGTGGCTCATATTCATGAGGGTCTTGGCCTACTGGTACGATGGAGTGAAGATCAATCTTATCACCCGCAATGTTCTTGGTGATATCGGCAATAATAGAGTTAGTTGCGACAACTTTGAGTTTTTTATCTTGGGCGCTCACGCTTGGTACCAAACAAAACAATACCGTTAAGAGTGCCACTAATTTCATTAGCTTGTGTTTCATTTGCGTAAAACCCGCTTTCTAAAGAATTGTTGTTTTGGAGAGATGAAGAAGCTAATCGCGAAAATCACGGCTGAGGTGAGTACAATGCTGGAGCCGGCCGCCACGTTGAAGCTAGTCCCGAGGAAGAGACCTAATACTGAAGTCACAGCCCCCAAAGTCGATGAGAGGAGAATCATAGACTTAAGGCTATTGACGTAGAGATAGGCGGTGGCAGCAGGTGTAATGAGCATGGCCACAATAAGGATGGTCCCAACACTTTGCATGGCCGTTACAGACACTAAGGTCAAGAGAATCATTAAGAGGTAGTGGTAGAAATTGACCTTCATACCCATGGCTTTAGCCATTTGCGGGTCGAAGGACGTAATCAGCAACTCCTTGAAGAAGAGGATGATGACGATCAGCACCGCTACGGAAACCCAAATGGTAATCCACTTGTCTGAATCTTGAACCGCTAAGATATTCCCGAAGAGAATATGGAAGAGGTCTGTTGAACTCCGGGCCAAGCCAATCAGGATGACCCCCAAGGCCAAGAAGGAGGAGAAGGTAATCCCAATCGCTGTATCCCCCTTGATAATGGAATTTCCTCGAATGAAGGTAATAATCATGGAGGCAAAAAGCCCAAAGACAATGGCCCCAACGAAGAAATTAATCCCCAAGATGAAGGACAAGGCGACCCCTGGTAATACCGCGTGAGAGATAGCATCCCCCATCAGGGACATCCCTCTTAAGATGATAAAACACCCTACAGCCCCTGAGACAATCCCAATGACAATGGCAGTGACTAGCGCATTCTGCATATAATGCAGGGTCGACACATTCTCAATAAAGTCATGAATCAAGGTCATACCAGGTCACCTCCCTTACCAAAATAGACGCTATCGCCATAGGCGGCCTTCATATTTTGGTCATTAAATACATGCTCAGTAGGCCCTACAGCAATCAGTTGCTTATTGATGATAATCAACTGATCGAAGTAACGCCGTACCTTATGCAAATCATGATGGACAATCAAGACCGTCTTGCCTTGGTTCTTGAGGTCCTTCAAGATTTTCATAATAATCTCTTCACTGACCGAATCAATCCCAGTAAAGGGCTCGTCCAAGAAGATGTAATCTGCTTCTTGAACCAGACAGCGCGCCATCAGAACGCGTTGGAACTGTCCACCCGAGAGGGCTGAGATTTGTCGGTTAGCGAAGTCACTCAAGCCAACTTGGGCGAGCGCTTTTTCAACTTTATTCCATTCTTTCTTACTTACCTTGCGGAAAATACCGAGATTACTATACGTGCCTAAGGAGACACATTCTTTGACCTTAATTGGAAAGTTGAAATCAATGTCGCTCTTTTGGCCGACGTAAGCTACTTTCTTCAGCATCTTCTTGGCAGGCACCCCGTCCAGAAAAACCTGGCCGTCATGGTCTACCATATCCAAGATTGCTTTGACAAAAGTAGATTTACCAGCACCGTTGGGCCCAATAATGCCAGTAATGGTCGGACCCGCTAATTCCAGGTTAACCCCTTCCAAAGCGACCACTTGATTATCATAACTGACCGTTAAATCCTGTGTTTTAATCACATAAATCATCTCCTCTCTTACCGCTAATTATATTGTACACCAGAAAAAAGATTAGGTCAACCTAAAATGTTTAGGTTTGCAAAAATTTTTCTTGTGATTTTAGGTTTAGGGGCTTTTAGCTTTCAAACTTATGTTTATCTATGGTGATAGTCGCTTTTCATGACTAGTTCATTATATCGGTTTCTTGTTGGCAGTGATATTAATTTTGGCCACTCCATTTGAGAGCAGCACCAAAAAATTTAATGGAGAAAAGTTTAGTAGCGACATAAAAAAGCCCCCGCCCTTTTCAAAGGGCAGGAGCCGAAAAGTTAGGATAGGATTAAGTCCACCAGTTCTTGGGCGGTGACTGGGCCAAAATAATGAGCCAAGTCCTGTTTGGACAGGACTGCTAATAAATCTTGCTTAGTAACAGGTGTGCCCAGCAAGGCTTCTTCAATATCTTGGATGGCCCCTTTACCGAAGAAATCACCATAGATACGGCATTTGCTAATGCGACCAGCCTCAACTTCTAGGCTGAACTCTACAGTCCCGATTCCCAGATGAGCATCGCGATTATAGCTATAGCGTGGTGAATTGCCATAGTTCCATTCCCAGTTGCGGTATTTAGAATCAGCCAGGGCTTCAATGGCTGTCCAATCTTCTTCAGTCAGCTGATAACGCTTGGCTTGATCAATGGAGTCAATCCCCATTAGACGGCAAATGACCTCATCCTTAAACTGATCAATGGTCATATGGCGATAGGGCTCGTCCAAGAGTTCGCGCAAGCCCATAACCCGGCTGCGCACCGACTTAATGCCCTTAGAATCAATTTTCTTACGGTTAGGATTGAGCACTTCCACCATGGCTTCATAATCGACATCTAATAGGAGGGAATGACCACCATAAATCTTGCCAGCTACCATGGTCATGGCGGCACCTGATACCTTTTTACCTAGCGCCGTCAGGTCATTACGACCACTCTGCTCGACCTCACTTGCCCCCATATCATGCAAGAGTTTGACAACGGGTGCGTAGAAACGTTGATAGTTGCCATAGATATTGGTATCACCTGGCATAATATAGCAGACATTGACGGCCCCCTGATCACAGTAGACCGCCCCACCGCCCGTGTCACGACGGACTAACTGAATATCATGTTCCTTAAGATAGTCATGGTTGACTTCCACTTCTGCGTTCTGGAAGCGACCGATTTCCACCTTAGGCTTACAGTAATAGGGGAAAAGAATGGTCTCGTCTAGGTCTAAATGATTAAGAACATAGACTTGCATAGCCAGCGTTAAGGCTCCATCAGGCAGATATTGGCCATTGCGAATAGGTTCAATTAGATACATGTTATCCTCCTAAGCTTGATTAGCTGCAGCCGCACAGGCCAACAAGAGGTCTTTACTGTCTTGAGACAGCCAGACCGTCCGGTCTTGAATGGCGCGTGGCATACGATATTGTTTTTGATTTAAGGTCACCAAGATGGCATTCCGATTGGCCATGACCGCTTGGTGGAAAGGTTGCTTAATAAATTGTGGCGTGGTAAAGCCTACCCCGATTTCAAGATAGAGGACCTTGTCCCCTACATGGTTAGCTAAGAAATCCTTGTAGCGACCCAATTGGGCCATAAAGTCTCCATCTTCCACCATGCCCTTTTCAGCATTTCGCTTGTTGATTTCTAGCGGTGCCCCGCACTTAGGACAGAGAGGAATGTCTTCATAGGCCACCTGGCCTTGGACTTGATGCTGAGCCAGATGGCGAATCAGCGCATCATTCCGATAGGTCTGGGCGTGGCAATGGCGACTGCACTGCATCAGGCCATACTCCCCCTGGATATGGAAGACCTTGTTAGGATCATAATCAGCCACCCAGAAGGCATTATCGGCATTGGTCGTAATGATATGATAGGCCTTGTCCTTGAGCAAGTCTTTAAGAGCCAAGTAAGAAGGTCCCACGGGTTGATCCAAGTAGTTGAGGCAGACAAAACGACTTTGGAAGGCCCAATATTCCGACCAACTAGGGAAATCAAAGAGACTGGCCTGCAACATATCGAGGAAGCCATACTTTTCAATAAAGTCAGGAAAAGCCTCTTGGAAACGTGGGCCAATATAGGTAAAACCATCCGCAGCTGACATGCCAGCCCCAATCCCTACGACTACGGCCTCTGCTTCCTTAAGCAGGGCCAAGAGTTGCTGGGCTTGATTGGGATAGGTTTGAGTTAGTGCTTGCCACATGGGAGGCCTCCTTGGAATGAAGTAAGTCATGATAGAGTTGGTACTGGCTATCTGTCCAGACATTGAAGATGACCTTGAGCTTGGAACCTGTCTCTGCTAGATAAGCGGAGACCGTCTCAATGGCAATCGGCGTCGCCTCTTCAATAGGATAGGAAAATTCACCAGTCGAAATACAGCAGAAAGCGATTGTCGCCAAACCCGCTTGGTCGGCGCAAGCCAAGCAAGCCCGATAAGCCTTTTTGAGTAGGTCCTGCATCATGGGCGATACCGGCAAATGATGAATGCGTGGCCCTACCGTATGAATGACCTGCTTGGCTGGTAAATTAAAGCCGGATGTCATGAGAGCTTGACCAACAGGCAGCGGCTTACCACCCCGGGCTTTTTTCAAATCAGCACAGGCCAAGCGCAAACCAACGCCGGCAAAAGTATGAATTTGGTTATCAATGCAATAATGGTTAGGTTCAAAGCAACCTAGCATGGCCGAATTAGCTGCATTAACAATAGCATCTACCGCCAAACGGGTAATATCGCCCTGCCAGAGATAAAGTGAGGGATGCGCTGTCTTCTGGCAATCTGCCAAATGATAGATAGCTTCCTGCTGGCGCCAGGCTGCCAAGAAGCGACTTTCCAAATCTAGGTAGTCCTGACTAACTGGATAAGGCAAGCGTTGATTAACTAGGCCACGATATTGCCGGAACTTTTCTTCATCAGTCCCCGGCTCAGGGCTAGCCCCAAGATGACGAATCAGGGCGTCCAAATCTTGTGCAAACATGTCAGCCCCACCTCTCTTAGTCTAGCGGATCTGGTAAAGCCAAGAAGGCTGCTTCCTCAACATCAGTCAAGCGCACCAGCCAAGATTCTGCTGGATTGGCTGAGTTAAGCAAGGTTGGCTGATCTTGAGCAGCTGAGTTAACCTCCACAATGCGACCAGACAGGGGTGAAAAAATATCTAAAACCGTCTTAGAGGCTTCCAAACTTAAGAGGGAGTCGCCAGCCTCGACTTGGCTTTCGCGGGTAAATTCCACATAGCCAACCGTCCCGACATCATCTTGTAATTCTGGCGTCATGCTGAGGGTGTAGATATCCCATTCTTTTTCAACCCATAAATAGTTACCTAATTTCTTCATTATAATTCCTCCGATTTCTTATCTTGATTTAGTTGATAGGCTTGTGCCAAAGCCTGGAGTGCTGCTTGACGATTTTTAATATCTGGCACTAAGGGAATAACCATCAGCTCCTCAAGGTCAAGGCTAGCCGCCAAGTCATCTAGCTGCTGCTTGACTTGATCAAGGGTGCCTACGACCACACGCTGGCGGTTGATTTCTATCTGTGCTCGGTCCTCCTGGCTAAGGGGATAAGCGGCCGCCTCCTGGACTGTTGGGAAGGTCTTGAATTCAGCATAATCTTGCTTACCCAGTTGCCAGACGTCTAAGGCAGATAGGAGTTGCTGACACTGAGTCTCATCCTGGCCTAAGACCACAAAGACCGCCAGGCTAGCTTGCGGCCTGTGGCCTGCTTCTTGGCAGGCAGCTCGATAGGTAGTTAAGGCGTCTCGGGCACTGGCAAGTGGGTCCTTGCCAGGCGCCAAGAAATAGCCATAGACATAAGCCTGACCCAAACTTCCTGCTAACTGGGCTGACTGCAGGCCAGCCGACAGCAACCAGAGGGCCTCTTGGCTAGGTCCTGCTGCGTGCAAACCAACTGAGTCAGGATCCGCCAAATACTCAACCAAATCAGTCACTTGCTGGGCATAATCTGAACGCTTAAGTTCACCCGTGCCCATCAATTCTCTGACAGAGTTGGTACCTGGATTATTTCCTAAGCCCACATTGACACGCCCTGGGTAGAGAGACCTGAGGGTAGTCACCCACTCTGCTACCTTATAAGGCTGGTAATGAGGTAGCATGATGCCACCCGAACCAATCATAATGCGTTGCGTTTTGCCTAGCAAATGCATAATCATGAGCTCCGGACTGGCGCTGGCAAGAGCCGGCACCTGATGGTGTTCGGCCACCCAGAAACGGTGATAGCCCAATTCATCTGCTAATTGAGCCAGGGCCACTGTCTCCCCTAGGGCTTCTTGACTTGTTCGGCCACTGTCCACCATGGCATAATCCAAAACACTTAGTAACATGCGAGCCCTCCATTCTTATCAATAATTTTATTATCAATCAGACCTAGGGGGATTGTCAACTCATGGCGATTGACCAGATAAAATTTTCGTGCTAACGTGTAAGTATCTGATTATGCTAGCTGATTGAACAGCTTCCGAAGGAGTGTCTCACATGCCATCCCCCCTGCTTAGCCCACTAGGTCTAGGTGCCCATAGCTTAGCCAATCGCTTCGTCCTCTCACCTATGACTACCAATTCCTCGACCGCGCAAGGCCACATTACCGAAGAAGACTTGGCCTACTCACGCCGCCGGGCTCAATCAGCCCCTCTACAAATCACCGGGGCTGCCTACATTCATCCCCAGGGACAACTCTTCGAATTTGGACCCAGTCTGGCTGAGGATGCCTGTGTTCCTGGTTTGGCAAAACTTGCTCAGGCTATGCAGCAAGATGGCGCCAAGGCGCTCATCCAATTGACCCACGCGGGACGATTTGCGGAGCCCTACCTGCGACGTCAGGGCTATGTTTACGGCCCCAGCCCAATGACCCTAAATTCACCTATCCCCCATCAAGTCAAAGCCTTAGATCAGTCACAGATAAAGGCTATTATTGGCTACTATGCGGACGCAACACGCCGGGCCATTCAAGCGGGCTTCGCCGGCATCGAGTTATCCAGTGCCCAACGTTTGCTACCTCAGTCCTTCCTCTCTACCTTCTCTAACCAGCGGACGGATGCTTATGGGGCTGATAGTCTAGAAAATCGCGCTCGCTTGATTTTAGAAATTTGGGAGGCCATTATGGAGGTCGTCGAGCGACTGGCATCGCCTGGCTTTATCCTAGGCTATCGCTGTACGCCTGAGGAAACACGTGGCCAAGAAGTGGGCTATACAGTAGAAGAATTCAATCAAGTGACGGATTGGATTTTGGAGCGTGTTCCCTTGGACTACCTCTGCCTGGCGAGTTGGGGACGGGATGTCTTCCGTAACCGCGTGAGAGCTGCGGGACCCCATCAAGGCCGTCTAATCAACCAAGTAGTCCACGAGCACCTAGCTGGTCGGCTTCCTCTCATGGTAACGGGTGGTATTAATTCTATTGCCAAGGCCCAAGAAGCTTTAGAACATGCTGAATTAGTGGGGATTTCTACCCCCTTTGTGGCGGATCCAGACTTTGTCAATAAGTTTGCTGCAGGAGATCCTAATCCGATTAATTTGCAGATTAGTCCTAAAGACTTGGCAGACTTGGCTATTCCTCAAGCCGCCTTCAAGGACATTGTCCGCATGATGGATATCGGCCAAGCCCTGCCACAAGATACTCGCGACCAATTCCGCAAGCTAGAGCAGAATTATAAGGGCGATAAAACCTTCAAAGAAGTTTAAACCTTCTATTATATAGCTAGAAAAAGAGGCTGGAATATCCAGCCTCTTTGCTTGTCTTAGCGACGTTTCTTTAATTTTTTGAGTTTGCGTTGTAAGTCTTTTTCAGCCTTACGTTTAGCTAACTGTTCTGGTGTCATGAAGTCGGTATCGCTCATACCGCCGCCACCCATACCTGGGAAGCCACCGCCGCCTTGTTGGAGTTGGGCCATCATTTTCTTCATACCGCCCATCTTACCATTAGACATTTGGCTCATCATATCGCGTGACTGATTGAACTGTTTAATCATGCGGTTAACATCGGCTAAGGACTGACCACAACCAGCTGCAATCCGTTTACGACGGCTCTGAGAAATAATATCTGGATTCTCACGTTCAGCTGGTGTCATGGAGAGGACAATGGCCTTAACACGCGCCATATCCTTCTGGTTGACATCTAGTTCATCCAGGCCAGGAATCTTGTTAATCCCAGGGATTAACTTAATCAAGTCCTTGAGTGGGCCCATCTTGTTGACTTGGTCCATTTGCTCGATAAAGTCATTAAAGTCAAAGCTATTGGCCTTAATCTTATCTGCCATCTCTTGGGCGCGGGCTTCATCAAACTCCTGTTGAGCTTTCTCAATCAGGGTCATCATATCCCCCATACCCAGAATCCGGCTAGACATACGGTCTGGATAGAATGGCTCCAGGGCGTCTAGTTTTTCACCTTGACCGGTGAACTTAATTGGACGGTCAATGATTGAGCGAATCGATAAAGCCGCCCCGCCCCGGGTATCCCCATCTAATTTGGTGATAATCACCCCGGTAATATCCAGAGAATCGTTGAAGGCCTTGGCCACGTTGACCGCGTCTTGACCGGTCATGGCATCCACTGTCAGCAGAATTTCGTGCGGGTTAACCGCTGCCTTAATTTGACGTAACTCTTCCATCAGGGTCTCATCGACGTGCAGACGACCTGCCGTATCGATTAAGACCACATCATTGCCTTGTATACGAGCTTGAGCCACCGCTTGACGGGCAATTTCAACCGGACTAACATCAGAACCTAAGCTAAAGACATCAAACCCTAATTGCTGACCAATGGTTTGGAGTTGGGCAATGGCTGCTGGACGGTAAATATCGCCCGCTACCAGCAAAGGACGCTTCTTGCCTTGAGCTTGAACGTATTTGGCCAATTTACCTACGGTTGTCGTCTTCCCGGCCCCTTGGAGACCAGCCATCATGATAATGGTTGGCGGTTGGGTCGCAAAGTTAAGTGGCACCTGTTCGCCACCCATGAGGGCGGTTAATTCTTCGTCAACAATCTTGACTACTTGTTGAGCGGGTGATAATGAAGCCAAGACATCTGAGCCTAAGGCCCGTTCATTGACTGTCTTAACAAAACTCTTCACCACTTGGAAGTTAACGTCGGCCTCTAAGAGGGCTAGACGAATCTCCCGCATCATCTGTCTTAAGTCTGCTTCGCTAATGGTACCACCGGCACCAATGCCGCTAATGGCATTCTGCAAGCGTTCGGATAATCCTTCAAACGCCATTGTTTTCCTCCTTCTTGGCTAGCACTCAACTAGCCCCATGTTTTGATTTTATCTTGTTCATAAGTACAGGATCAAGCTACTGATCCATTGCCCGAATTTCTGCTAGGAAAGTCTGACCCACCTCATCCGTATGACTGGCTAGCTGGTCTAGCAAGGCTAGTCTTGCCTCTCGACGTGCTAAGAGATGGAGCTGATCTTCATAGTGCTCTAATGTCTGCTCAGCCCGCTTCAAATTATCCCGGACAGCCTGGCGACTAATGTCATAGTGGTCGGCAATTTCAGCCAGGGAAAAGTCTTCCTCATAATAGAGGCCAAGCATAGCTTGTTGCTTATCAGTTAAGAGCCCGCCGTAAAAACCAAGCAGCTGGTTGACCCGCATTACTTTTGCTAAATCCATTAGAGCCGCCTACCCTTCAGGATATTGGATATAGGCAGCCAGGCGATTGGCCAAATCCGTTGAAGTTGCATGTTCTAAGAGCTCCGCCAATTCATGGACTTCCGTCTTAGTATAGCCTAGTTTGTGCTCTAAGAAATATTCCCAGATTTCATGCTTGCGCACTAATTCAATGGCTAATTTCTTGCCTTGAGGCGTCAGCATGGCCCCACTATAAGGCTTATAGGCAACCAAGCCTTCTTGGGCCAATTTAGTAATCATCTCACTCACCGAAGGGGGGGCTACATTGAGACCAGTGGCAATTTCCTTGTTAGAAACATATTGGCCATGACCTGCCTCGTGAATGAACTTAAGGTAGTCTTCTTGACTTTGGCTTTTTTTCATTGCGACACCTCGTCTCCTAATCCTTCTTGTCTTATTCTACCATGTTTCTAAAGTCAAGACAAACTGGATTAGGCCTGCCTAAGTCTTATTGTTATAAAAACAACCTAGTGCCCAAAGAGCACTAGGTTATTTTAGCTATCTGCTTGCAAAAATGATAAGAGGTAAGGTTCTAGAATAAAAGCCACACTTACCCCAACTGCCCAGGACAAGGGATAATCGGCTAAGAAGGCAGGACCAGTTGCCGGCCCAAAGCCAAAGATCAGCAGCTTGAAATAGATGGTCACAACCGCCGCGACTATCGCACAAATCATGGCGTTCGTTGCCAAACGCAAAGGCCAGCCGCTTAATGACAGAGTTGACTTAAGTGGCTTGGTGATCAAGTCAAAAGGAAAGCCCACGCCGACCAAGACACTGATAATAATGGCTTGTGTCGTATCCACGGCCAACTGCCCCCAAGAAAACTGACTATATTTTATTAAAATAGCGGCTGAAATGGCCGTACTAGCAAAGATGGATAAAAGTAGATTATATTGAATGACAAACTTAAAGGAAGATTGTTTTTCCATAGGACCTCCTCAAACAGATAGATTGTTAACATCTTATCCTACCCTAAAAAAATCCCACACGCAAGTAAAGTTTTCCTTAAGATTGCGATAATCCAAATCACAGCGACTTCATCTCCATTACAAAAAGAGGCCAGGCTAACCCAACCTCTCGCTATCTTAATTTTTTACTTCTAGAACATCCTTGACCAAGCTGTACATATAGGCTTCAGCATCAAACTTCTTCAAGTCAGTCGCCTTCTCACCGAGACCAATGTACTTAACTGGAATATCCAATTCATAGCGAATGGAGAGGACTACGCCCCCTTTGGCTGTTCCATCTAACTTAGTCAGCACCAAGCCGGTAATTTCAGTTGCTTCATTGAATTGTTTGGCCTGGATGAGCGCATTTTGCCCGGTTGTCGCGTCCAAAGCTAATAGGACTTCTTGGACCCCATTTGGGTTCTCACGCTCAATAATCCGCTTAATCTTAGCCAATTCTTCCATGAGATTGGCCTTGGTCTGTAAACGACCGGCCGTATCGACTAAGAGATAGTCATAACCTTCAGCGTTGGCTTTCTTAACCGCATCATAGACAACCGCAGCCGGGTCACCTTGGGCCTTGCCCGTTACCACTGGAATATCCAGACGCTCGCCCCAGACATTCAGTTGCTCGACAGCACCAGCCCGGAAGGTATCGGCAGCTGCCATGAGGACCTTGTGACCTTCTTGCTTGAGCTGATAACCAATCTTACCGACCGATGTTGTTTTCCCTACCCCATTAACCCCGACAAAGAGGATAACCGTCGGACCATCTGGGTTCTCCTTAAGTGAAACCAGATTTTGGCCGCCTCGCTCATAGACTTGAACCATTTTTTCAAGGAGTACGCGCTTGACATCTTCTGGCTTGTGGACCCCTGTCCGTTCGATTTCATCACGAATGGCATCAGTAATAGCGATAGTCATCGCAAAACCAACGTCCGCCCCGATAAAGGCTTCTTCCAAGTCCTCATAGAACTCCTCATCCACTTCACGGAAACTTGTGAAGAGGTTGGTCATAATATCAGTGAAGTTGCGACGAGTCTTGGCTGTCCCTTGGTCGTAGGAGTCAATGACTATCTGGTCTTCTTTTTTTACTTCTTCTTCTTTGACAACGGCATCTTCCCCGGTAAAGGCACGCCGTATACGATCAAATAACCCCATGGGTTCACCCCTTTCTAAGTCTTAGCTGACTTTTGGTTTACACAATAAATTTATGAATAGCGTGAGCCACGCCATCTTCCTCATTAGTTAAGGAGACATATTGGGCAGCTTCCTTAACTTGTTCAGTCGCGTTGCCCATGGCTACGCCTAGACCAGCTAATTCAATCATAGACAGGTCGTTTTCCTGGTCGCCCATGGTCATCATTTCTTGCGGACTAATATCTAAGAGTTCCCCTAATTTAGCTAGGGTATCACCCTTGCTGACGCCTTTTTTCATGACTTCAAGGAAGAAGGAGCGTGACTTGAAAACAGCGTATTGGTCCTTGAAATCCGGATCCAACTTAGGAATTTGAGCATCCAAATGTTCCTGAGTGGTGACAATGACGAATTTATTAAAGGCGTGATCTGGATCAAAGGTCTTGTAGTCTTGGACCACACTCGGCACATTAGTGACATTTTCCAAATAGAGGGATGGATAGCCTACCGGATAGGCAGTCGGCTCATAGAGACGATCGGCATCAATGACATTAATTGGTAAATCCAAATTTTGTGTCACTTGATACCAAGCTAAGACATCTGATGTCCCTAGAGTATTAGAGACTAATACCTGACCATCCTGAGCCTTTTGGACCATACCACCGTTGAAGGTCACAATGTAATCTTCTGGGTCTACCAAGCCTAAATCAGCTAGGAAATGTTTCATGGCAAAGTAAGGTCGGCCAGTACAGAGCACCACCTTGACCCCCTTGGATTTAGCATAGGCTAGTGCCTGGCGGTTAGCCTGGGATACTTCTTTTTGAGCATTGAGTAAGGTACCATCGAGGTCAATGGCAATTAGCTTAATCATAGCCTTCCTCCTTCTATAAATAGGTTTGAATCTAATACTTAGTCGTAGTTGGCTTCACTCAAGCGCACCGAAGCCAACTTGGAGACACCTGATTGCTCCATGGTAACCCCATAGAGCACGTCGGCATGTTCCATAGTCCCCTTACGGTGGGTAATGACGATGAACTGCGTATTTTCAGTAAAGTTCTGCAGATATTGGCCATAACGGAAGACGTTGGCATCATCCAAGGCCGCCTCCACTTCGTCCAAGACACAGAAGGGAACAGGACGCGTCTCCAGAATGGCAAACAAGAGCGCAATGGCAGTAAAGGCCCGCTCGCCCCCAGATAGGAGGGCTAGATGCTGCTTACGCTTGCCTGGCGGTTGAGCAATAATGTCAATCCCTGTTGTCAACAAATCACTTGGATCAGTCAATTGCAGGGCGGCTTCCCCACCAGCAAAGAGTTTCTTAAAGATTTTCTGGAATTGTTGGTTGATTTGATGGAAGGCCTCGCTGAATCGCTTGATTACTTCCGCATCCATCTCATCCATGGTTTCTTGTAATTGTCCCATAGCAGTCAGCAGATCGGTTTCTTGCTCCCGTAAATGAGTGTAACGCTCATCTAGGGCAGCATAATCGTCAATGGCCGCCAAGTTAATCGGACCAAGATTGTCTATCTGGCGCTTAATTTCCTTAACTTGCTGGCTGACTTGACTGGCATCATCTAACTGGCTAGCTTCTGTCTTGGCTGCTTCATAGGTCAGTTGATATTCTTGGCTTAAATAATCCAAGTGAGAATCAATCAGGGATTCATTTTTCTCAATCTGAGCCTGTGCTCGCGCTTCATCCTTATAAAGTTGTTGAAGCTGACCTTGGAGTTGGCGATCTTCTTGTTCATGAGCCCGATAGGTCTCGTTGAGAACCCGCCGCGCTTCTCTTAATGCTGCCAGATCCGCCTGTTGCTCCTGAGCCGAGGCCTCTAAGTCCGCTAATTGCTCTAGCAAATCAGCCGATTGACGCTCTAATTCAGCTAAATCGGCAGTATTCTGGTCTGCCAGATTCTCATACTGCATAAGAAAATTCTGACGTTCCTCTAATTGACTCTTAGCTGTTGCCAGGTCATGTCGCAACTGCCGCACTTCTACTTGCTTAACGGCTTCTTGAGTCCGGTAATGGGATAGCGAGGCATCTAGAACTTGTAGTTGCTGTTGACGATCCTCTTCGCTCAAGTTCAATTGTTGTAAATCCTGACTGAGACGGGCAATAGCCGCTTGGGCTGCCACTAAGTCTTCCTGAGCTTGCTCATAGTGGGCTTCCGCATTGGCAATAGTCTGGCTTAGCTGACTGACTTCGTCTTGGGCAATCAATTGATGTTGGGACTGATGCTTAACTTGGCTAGCCAAGTGACCTAAGCCTTCTTGGGCTTGTTGGAAGGCTAAATCCGCCTGACTCATGTTCAGTCGAGCGGCTTCCACCTGCCCCTGCAAGTCTTGAATTTGTACTTGGAAAGCTTGCCATTCAGCTTCCGCCTGAGCTCGGTCCTTGATGACTTGCGCCAAGTCGGCCTTGGCTGCTTCATACTCTTGGTTACGAGCTAACATGGAGCTAGTTTGTTGCTTCAGGCGTCCACCTGTGATGGAACCACCCGGCATGAGGACTTCTCCATCCAGGGTGACAATCTTGACCTGATGCTTAAGGGCTTTGGCAAGGCTTTGGGCCGCTTCGATACGGTCACAGACCAAGGTAGTCCCTAACAAATTGGCCACAATGATCTGATTGGCTGGGTCAAACTCCACTAAATCAGAAGCTAGGCCAATAAAACCAGCTGTCTGGCTAGCTGTTTGGATTTGTCCAGCCCCTAGATGGCGGGCCTTCATGCTGGCACGAGGCAGGAAGGTAGCACGCCCTGCTTGGGCTTGCTTAAGGTAGGCAATGGCCGCCCGGGCAGCCGCATCATCTGTGACTACTACGTGTTGGACACTAGCACCTAGGGCCGTATCAATGGCTACTTGGTAGTCAGCTGGTACCTTAATCAGGTCTGCCACTGTGCCTTCAATTCCCTGCAATTGCTTTTTACGCTTCATAATGGCTTTGACGCCTGCGTAATAACCCGCATAGTCTGCTTGGAGTTGGGCCAAGGATTGAACCTTAGCATCTAGCATCTGGCTTTGGCGCTCAAATTGGAAGAGTTTGGCCTGCAAGGCTTCACGTTGGCTATTTCCTTGACGCAACTGTTCATTGAGGGTCTGGAAGGCTTGACGGGCACTGGCTTGAGTCTCACGACTGCTCTCGTAGCGTTCCTGCGCCTCCAAGTATTGACTCTCTAAGTCTCCTTGATCCGCTTGTGCTTGAGCAGCCTGAGCCTGGTAATGAGCCAGACGTGCTTGGGCTTGTTGCTTAATTTGTTCTTGGTGAGCCAACTGGTTCTTAGCACTGGCTTCAGCCTGATAGGCATCAATTAAGTCTGCCCGCAGGCGCTCGGCCTGGTCTTCTGACAGACCCGTAAGGCTGGATCGCTCGGATTCCAGCTTGGCCAGATGTTGCTTGATTTCTGCCAGTTCCAACTGAACCTTGCCTTCTTCTTCCTTCAAGGCTGATAGGCGCTCAGTTAGGGCTTGAGCCTCCGCTTGATGTTGTTGGTAGCTTAGTTGCTTCTCATGTAAATTGGAAGTGTTGAACTGGATTTGTTGGTCCAGCATTTGTTGCTTGGCCCTGGTCTGTTCAATTACTTGAACCTGAGCTTGGTTGCGTTCTGATGCTTGATCGATTTGTTGGATATAATCTTCCAAGCTAGCTTGTTCTTGCTCCAGTTGGGCGGTTAAGGCCTCTAACTGGGCAGTTACTTGAGCTAATTCTTGGCTGACGGCCTGGTTCTTAGCCTTGGCCGCTTGCCAGGCATCACGATATTGTTCAACCTGATAGACATAGAGGGAAATCTCTAATTGCTTGAGGGCTTCCTTCTGTTCCAAATAAAGCAAGGCTGCTTCTTGTTGTTGCTTGAGCGGCTTGAGTTGAAGCTCCAACTCATGAATAATGTCCCGCACCCGGCTAAGGTGGTCGCTGGATTTGCTGAGTTTGCGCTCAGCTTCTTGCTTACGGAATTGATACTTCTGGACCCCAGCCGCCTCTTCAAAAATAGAGCGACGTTCTTCTGGCTTATTGAGGAAGATGGACTCCACCTTACCTTGGGAAATCATGGCAAAGCTATTCTTACCCAAACCAGAGTCTAGAAGTAAATCGACGATGTCCTTGAGTCGGACCGCTTCATTATTAATGAAGTACTGAGATTCCCCATTACGGTTATAGGAACGCGTAATGGAGATTTCGCTAAAATCATAGTCCAAGTAACGGTCTTCGTTATTGAGGACCAGGGTGACTTTAGCTAGGTTGACCGCCTTACGGGCTTGGGTCCCGTTAAAGATGACGTCCTCCATCTTATTGCCTCGTAAGCTCTTAGCGGATTGTTCCCCTAAGACCCAGCGAATGGCTTCCGAGAGGTTAGACTTGCCCGACCCATTAGGGCCGACGACCGCCGTCATCCCGCGGTCAAATTCAATGACAGTCTTATCGGCAAAAGACTTAAAACCTGTCATTTCAATACGTGCTAAATACAAGGCTTAACCTCCCTTTTTTAGTGTTGAATTTGGCAACTTGAGGCTGCCGGTTTTTGGATCTACGGATGCCATACCCAACTCAGCCGCCTGCATTTCAGCTTGCTTCTTGCTGGAACCTTGGCCCGTGGCAATGAGTTGGTCATTGACATAGAGCTCTACGGTAAAAATTTGGTCGTGGGCAGGACCCTGCTTATCTTTGAGGCGATAGTCAATCTGAACCGTCCCTTGCTTTTGAACTCGCTCTTGGAAGAGGGTCTTGTGGTCTTGAGTTACTCTGCCAAGCAAGAGTTGGTGTTGACTGAACATAACCCGGTTGAGATAGTCTTTGGCGACCTCTAAGCCTTGATCTTCATAGATTGCGCCGAGAACCGCTTCGAAGCAGTCAGCTAGAATGGAGTCACGCTCCCGACCACCGCTTGACTCTTCCCCCTTACCTAATTGGAGGAAGTGGTTGAACTTAAGTTGTCGGGCTAGGTAGGCCAAACTCTTCTCTTGAACGATTTGAGCTCTCATACGAGTTAATTTGCCTTCGGGTAAGTTTGGATAGCTGTGATAGAGAAATTCACTAGATAGCAGTTCTAAAACGGCATCACCCAAAAATTCCAAGCGCTCATAATGCGGCAAATGGCGTCTGGCTTGTTCATTTGCATAGGATGTATGGCGAAAGGCTTGTTGAATTAATTCCGGCTTATTGAAAGTCAGATTCAGCTGCTTCTCTATTACACGAATGGTCCGATTCATAGCCATTCACCTCCTCTGTATCATCCTATCTATTTTATCACGTTTGACCCCCTTTTGACAAAGGGAAGTCGCGCTATAATCTAAAACTATAAGGTCTAATAGTTATTTAACATAGGCTATTCGCTTACATTACCTTGAAAAGGTTTGAAAATAGGAGTAAACTGTTACGGTATCTTACAATTAATTATTTTGTGGAGGGATATAAATGAATCATTCCGTACTGCGTAAAGCAGCGATTTTAGGCCTGGCTGCCTTTACCTTGGCAGGGACCATCAGCCCTGCAGTTAATGCACAAGTTGCTCTTGAAACAAGCGTCGACAACGAAGGAACCCCTATTCAAGGTGGGACTTTGAAAATTGCGGAGGTAGCCGGCGAGCCATTTTCTGGTGCCTTCAGCTCTCTCGTGGCTGACCAATCGACTGACTTGAGCGTCGTGGGTTATATCAACACTGGGCTTTTCGAATATGACGAAAACCTTCAAATTAAGGATACTGGTTTAGCAAGTGCCAAACTAGATCCTGAGAACAAAAAAGTTACCATCACCATTCGTAAAGACCAAAAATGGTCGGATGGTCAACCTCTTACTATCGATGACGTCATCGCGCCTTACTACATCATCGCCAATAAGGACTACACAGGTATCCGCTATGGGGATGACTTTAAAAACGTAGTCGGGATTGAAGACTACCACGAAGGCAAGACGGATACTATTTCAGGTCTTAAGAAAATTGACGACTATACCTTAGAAATCAGCTATCAAACCTTCTCAGCTTCTATGAAGCAAGTTGGGGGCGGGATTTCTCCATACGTAGAACCTAAACATATTTATGACAAGATTGCCATTAAGGATATTGCCGATAGCGACCAAGTACGCGTAAATCCAGTCGGCATGGGCCCATTCCGCGTCAAATCTATCACACCAGGTGAAGCCATTGTCTTAGAAGCCAACGAATACTACTTCAAGGGCAAACCAAAAGTTGACGGTGCTGTCATTGAGGTGGTTAACCCATCTACTGCCGTAGCTGAAATGAAGGCTGGTAACTACGACTTGGCTGAATTACCAACTGATGCATACGATACCTTTAAAGATGCCACCAACTTCAAGACTATTGGGACAGTTGAAAACACCTATTCCTACATCGGCTTTAAGTTCGGTAGCTGGAACAAGGATAAGGAAGAAGTTGAAATGGATACCAGCAAGGTCATCCAAAATAAGGCTTTACGACAAGCCATGGCTTACGCCTTCGATGCAGATGCTGTTGGTCAACGCTTCTTCAGCGGCCTCCGCTTCCGCGCTAACACCTTGATTCCTTCCCTCTTCAAGAGCGTGCACGCTTCAGATCTTCCTGGCTTTACTTATGACCCAGAAAAATCTAAACAAATCTTAGCTGATGCGGGCTTTGTCGATAAAGATGGCGACGGCTTCGTAGAGGATCCTAACGGTAAGCCATTCACCCTCAAATTCTTAGCTCGTAGTTCTAGCGATATTGCTGAACCACTCTGGTCTTACTTAGTTGACTCTTGGAAGCAAGTGGGGATTAATGTTGAATTGTTAGACGGTCGACTCTATGACTTTAACTCCTATGCTGATATGCTCCGCAGCGATGATCAATCATTTGATGTCTTCGAAGGGGCTTGGGGTACCGGTGGTGACCCAAATCCAACTGGTTTCTATAGTAAGAAAGCGCCATTTAACTACGAACGTTGGGCTGACGACAAGAACGAAGAATTGCTAGAAGCCCTCTCTTCTGACAAGGCCTTCGATGAAGCCTACCGTAAGGAAGCCTTCCACGCATGGCAAGCTTACACCAACGAAGAGCTTCCTGCTATTCCTTACCTCTACCGTTACGGTATCCGTTCTGTTAACAACCGTGTTAAACACTATGATGTTGCGAACGGCACAAGCTTCGGGATTGAACAGTTAGAATTGACGGCTGACGAACCAATCAAATAATTAGGCTACTGCCTTAGGCTGGGATTATCACTCATAATCCTAGCCTATTTTTATGTAAACAAAAAAGATGCAAGACTGGAAAGCCTTTGCATCTTTTTGTGTTCTATTCTTTGACAGGTTGATCAGCAGTCAATTCTACTTCTTCCCATTCAGTGCCAGAACCTAGGGTAATATCATAATGCTTAACCCGGTTGTTAATTGAAACAAGGGTATGACGGTAGAGCGTTGGGATAACAGGCGCTTCGTCGATGACGTATTTTTGCCAATCATCATAGGCTTTCTTACGGGCTGCATCTTCGAAGGCAGCATCAGAGTTAATAGCTGCTAGAAGTTTATCGTTCTCTTCCGTTGCCCAACGCATAGAGTTGAACTGGTTGTCGCGACCAAATTGAGTAGATGGGTTTGGATCGCCCCCTACCCCCATGGCAGCTTGGAAGACATCAATGTCTGCATCCTTATCTAGGAGATCGTAGAAGGTGTTGAACTCAAGCAAACGACCTTCATAGAGTTCAACGTTTACCCCAATTTGTTTCCAAGCATCAACATAGTATTGTGCAATTGGTTCAGCTACATCAGAACCTGACATAGAAGCAAAGGTCAGCTTGAAGCTCTTACCGTTAGGATCTTCTACGAAACCATCGCCATCTTTGTCGACAAAGCCGGCATCTGCCAAGATCTGTTTGGCCTTCTCTGGTTGGTAGGTATAACCTTCGATACTACCATCATTGTAGCTTGCAAACATGGATGGAATTGGAGAGTTAGCCCGCACCCGTAAGCCTTCGTAGAAACGTTGGCCAATGGCGTCATTGTCAATCGCATAAGCCATGGCTTGACGGAGCGCTTTATTGGATACTGGCTTACTGTCATCTGGTTGTACTTGCTCTTTTTCCTTATTCCAAGTCCCAACGTGGAAACCAATGTAGCTGTAGACGTTTGTCAGACGACCTAAGGTCTTGAAGTTGCTTGCATCCTTATAGGTGTTGTAGGCATCCTCTGGTAATGACGCATAGTCATAGTTACCTGCCTTCATTTCTGATACAGCAGTTGAGGCGTTAACTACATCGACTTGTAGGCCTGCTAATTTAGGCTTGCCTTTGTAGTAGTTGTCATTCCGTTCGAAGACAACGGACTCGCCAGGGGTGATGGATTTAACTTTGAAAGGCCCAAAGCCGACTGGATTAGTCCGAACTTGTTCGCTATCTTCAAGTTCCTTGATTGGTGTTTTCTCTAAGATGTGCTTAGGTTCGACGTAGGAGGATACCCCACCACCTGCTTGGAGCATGGAAGCTGAGAATTCCTTGTAGCTAATCTCTAAGGTATAATCATCTACCTTCTTAAGACCAGAGATGGTGTCAGATTTACCATCATGGTATTCTTCCATCCCGACGACGTTCTTGAAGTCAGAACCATAACGGATACCGGTATAGTCCTTGTGCCCTACTACGTAGTAAGGGTAGATGACGTCTTCAATGGTGAGGGGCTGGCCATCTGTCCAGGTCACGCCTTCCGGAATCTTGATAGTGACTTTCTTGTTAGCTTGGTCAAAGGTCAACTTAGCCAAACCAGAATCGTCAATCTTATAGTCGCCATCAGAACCGTAGAGGCCTGGGTTGAAGAATTCAGTAATTCTCATGTCATTAGACTTCTCAGCATAGAGGCTGCTGAGTGCACCAGAGAAGGGATCCCCAACTAAGGCATATTTGAATACTCCACCATCAATCGCAGTTCCTTCGTTAGTCACTGATAATGGTAGATTGGCGCCTTCAGCCACGGCAATAGCTGAAGGCCACATAATGGCGCTGACTGATAAGGCCGTGGCCATGAGGGCAAGATTTTTTCTAAAGGTTTTGTTCATGTTTTTCTCCTCCAAACATAGGTATCATTTTATGATTGAGTTTACTATACTCCTATTCCTATGAAAAAGCAATAGTTTTTTCACCGTTTTTTAATTTACGTATCATCTTTTTCTTTTGAAAGCCATCAAATGGCCATTTTCACTACTATTTTTACCCTGTCAAAAGAAGAAAGGCTGGGAAGATCCCAGCCTTTTCGTTTACTTATTCTTTTATTGGTGAATCTGCTGTTAACTCTACTTGGTTCCAGTCGAAGTCAACCCCTGGAGTTGCATCATAGTGCTTAATCCGGTTGTTAAAGGATGTTAACTGGTACCGATAGAGGGTTGGCACCATTGGGACTTCATCCATGATGAAGTCTTGCCATTTCTTGAAGGCTTCCTTACGGTAATCCGCGTCAAAGGAAGCATCAGAGCGGATGTCTTTGAGTAAGCTATCATTTTGATCACTAGCATAACGCATATAGTTGAATTGGGCGTTACGACCAAACATAAAGGCTGGGTTTGGATCCCCACCGAAGCCCATGGCTGCTGAGAAGACATCAATGTCTGCATCTGTCCCTAAAAGATCATAGAAGGAGTTAAACTCATGCAAACGGCCTTCATAGAGTTCGACGTTAATGCCGACTTGCTTCCAAGCATCTACATAATATTGGGCAATTGGCTCAGCCACATCAGTCCCTGACATAGCCAAGTACTTGAGGCTAAATTGATTACCCTTAGGATCTTCTACAAAACCATCGCCATCCTTGTCCACAAAACCAGCATCGGCTAAGATTTGCTTAGCTTTCTCAGGTTGGTAGGTATAGCCTTCACGACTGCTATCCGCAATATCCTTGAAGGTTGGTGGAATTGGTGAGTTAGCTTGCCAACGTAAACCTTCATAGAAACGCTGACCAATTGCGCCATTGTCCACAGCATACCCCATGGCCTGACGAAGGCTCTTATTATTAATAACCTTACTTTCATCTACTTCAACTTCTTGCTTATCAGCATTCCATTTACCTAAATGGAAACCTAGGTATTGAACTGTATTCTCTACTTGGCCAATAGTCTTAAAGTTAGTAGCATCCTTATAGGTGCTGTAAGAATCAGCAGGTAGACTGGCTATGTCATAGTTACCAGCCTTCATCTCAGAAACAGCAGTTGATGCGTTAACCACATCCATTTGAACTGTGTCAATCTTAGGCTTGCCCTTGTAGTAGTATTCATTGGCTTCTAAAATAACCGATTCGCCTGGCGTAATGGACTTAACTTTGAAAGGCCCAAAACCAACTGGTTTCTTACGCACCACATCACTGTCCACTTGTTCCTTAATTGGAATATTCTCATAGGCATGCTTAGGAACCATATAGTTACTTACCCCGCCCCAAGCTTGCAACATGGAGTTAGAGAATTCCTTATAGGTGACTTCTAAGGTATAGTCATCTACCTTCTTCAAACCAGAGATGGTATCAGTGGTACCCGCGTGGTACTCTTCCATCCCTACGACATTTTGGAAGTCAGAACCGTAACGGACACCGGTATAGTCCTTATGACCGATGACATAGTAAGGATAGATAACATCCTCAATAGTCACTGGCTCGCCATCATCCCATTTGGTTCCTTGCGGGATGGTGATGGTTACCTTCTTGTTATCTTTGTCGAACTTAATCTTACCAAAGCCAGAGTCGTCTAACTTATAGTTGGCGTCGTTCCCGAACAAGTTAGGTGAGAACATGCCGACAATTTCATAGTCCTTGCCGTTATCGGAGTAGAGCGGAGATAAGACACCTGAGAATGGATCCCCAACCATGGCATACTTGAGGGTCCCACCTGAAATCGGTGTCCCTTCATTATCGATTACTGTAGATAAATTAGCATCTTGGGCCTGAGCACTAGCCCAAGGGGCCAACACGCCAACTACAGACAATCCCGCTACCAATGCAGTCAAGGACTTGCTAATACAACTTTTCATAAGATTTCCTCCTTCATATTGGCTTAGTCATTACGATTAAGGATACTATACCCGATAAATAAGAAAATAGCAAGAGGTTTCTTCATTGTTTTCTCATCTTCAACTTATCATATCCTCATATTAAACCTTTGATGAATCCCTTCATAAAAGATATGGTAACGATTTCCAAAAGAGACTAAATGTTCTTCTATTTTTTGTGGTGAGAAGTCGTCTCTCACTTAGCTAGACAAAACAAGAAAGGCTGGGATATTCCCAGCCTTTTCGTTCACTTATTCTTTGATTGGTTCATCTGCTGTTAATTCTACTTGGTTCCAGTCGAAGTCAGCCCCTGGAGTTGCATCATAGTGCTTAATCCGGTTGTTGAATGTCGTTAACTGGTAACTGTAGAGCGTTGGCACCATTGGCACTTCATCCATGATGAAATCTTGCCATTTCTTGAAGGCTTCCTTACGGTAATCCGCATCAAAGGAAGCATCAGAGCGGATGTCCTTGAGCAAGCTATCATTCTGTTCACTAGCGTAACGCATAAAGTTGAATTGGGCGTTACGGCCAAACATAAAGGCAGGGTTTGGATCCCCACCAAAGCCCATAGAGGCTGAGAAGACATCAATGTCCGCATCCGTCCCTAAGAGATCATAGAAGGAGTTAAACTCATGCAAGCGACCTTCATAGAGTTCGACATTAATGCCGACTTGCTTCCAAGAATCTACATAATATTGGGCGATTGGCTCAGCCACATCAGTCCCTGACATAGCCAAGTACTTGAGGCTAAATTGATTACCCTTAGGATCTTCTACAAAACCATCGCCATCCTTGTCCACAAAACCAGCATCGGCTAAGATTTGCTTAGCTTTCTCAGGTTGGTAGGTATAGCCTTCACGACTGCTATCCGCAATATCCTTAAAAGTTGGCGGAATTGGCGAGTTGGCTTGCCAACGTAATCCTTCATAGAAACGCTGACCGATTGCGCCATTGTCTACAGCATAGCCCATGGCTTGTCGCAGACTCTTGTTATTGACAATCTTACTTTCATCTACTTCAACTTCTTGCTTATCAGCATTCCATTTACCTAAGTGGAAACCAAGATATTGAACTCTATTCTCTACTTGTCCAATAGTCTTGAAGTTAGTAGCATCCTTATAGGTACTGTAAGAATCAGCAGGTAGACTAGCTATGTCATAGTTGCCGGCCTTCATCTCGGAGACAGCGGTTGAAGAGTTGACTACATCCATTTGAACTGTGTCAATCTTAGGCTTGCCCTTGTAGTAGTATTCATTGGCTTCTAAGATGACAGATTCACCTGGCGTAATGGACTTAACCTTGAAAGGTCCAAAACCAACCGGATTCTTACGCATAAGGTCACTGTCTGCTTGTTCCTTAATTGGAATATTCTCATAGGCATGTTTAGGAATCAGATAGTTACTTACCCCACCCCAAGCTTGTAGCATAGAGTTGGAGAATTTCTTATAAGTCACTTCTAAGGTATAATCATCAACCTTCTTCAAACCTGAAATAGTATCGGTTGTACCTGCGTGATATTCTTCCATCCCCACGACATTTTGGAAGTCAGAACCATAACGGACACCCGTATAGTCCTTATGACCGATGACGTAGTAAGGATAGATAACATCCTCAATAGTGATTGGCTCACCATCATCCCATTTAGTTCCTTGCGGAATGGTGATGGTTACCTTCTTGTTATCCTTGTCGAACTTGATTTTACCAAAGCCAGAGTCATCTAACTTATAGTTGGCGTCATTCCCAAACAAGTTAGGAGAAAACATCGAAACAATTTCATAGTCCTTGCCGTTATCAGAGTAGAGTGGAGATAGAACACCTGAGAATGGATCCCCAACCATGGCATACTTGAGGGTCCCACCTGAAATCGGTGTCCCTTCATTATCGATTACTGTAGATAAATTAGCATCTTGAGCTTGAGCACTTGCCCAAGGGTCCAGCATGCCGACCACAGATAATCCTGCTACCAATGCAGTCAAGGACTTGCTAATACAACTTTTCATAAGATTTCCTCCTTCATATTGGCTTAGACAATACGATTAAGGATACTATAACTGATAACTGAGAAAATAGCAAGAGATTTCTTCATCGTTCTCTCATCTTCGGCTTATCATATACTCATATTAAACCTTAACTAAATCCCTTGATAAAGGATATGGTAACGATTTCTGAACCAATCAATTCTTTCGGTATTTTTCTTGTTAAAATCCCCTCTTAACTTGCTCAGATGCAAAAGAGACTAGGACAAATGTCCTAGTCTCTTTTCATTAATCTGAATTATTTAACTGGTTGATCAGCAGTTAATTCAACTTCAGAAAGGTCAAATGTTGAACCCACTTTGAAGTCATAGTGTTTCACACGGTTGTTAACTGACACTAACTCTTGACGGAAGAGAGTTGGAACAACAGGTGCTTCTTCAGTGAAGTATTTTTGCCAGTCAGTGAAGGCTTTCTTACGGAATGCTTCGTCGAAGGATTCCGTAGAACCTAAAGCATCCAAGAGCTTGTCGTTCTCTTCAGTCGCCCAACGAGTGTAGTTGAAGGCTGCCTTACGACCAAACAAGTTAATTGGGTTTGGATCCCCACCTACCCCGAAGGCTGCTTGATAGACATCGACATCGCCATCTTTTTTGAGCAAGTCGTAGAAGGCGTTGAATTCCATGAGGTGACCGTCTACAAGCTCAACGTTAATCCCTACTTGTTTCCAAGAGTCGATGTAGTATTGAGCGATTGGTTCAGCCGTTGCGCCCCCTTGCATAGAAGCAAATTTAAGGGTGAAGCTCTTACCGTTTGGATCTTCTACGAAACCGTCACCGTCTTTGTCAACGAACCCAGCATCTGCAAGGATCTGTTTAGATTTTTCTGGTTGGTAGGTGTAACCTTCGATAGAACCATCATTGTAGCCCTTAAAGACAGGAGGAATAGTGGTATTAGCACGTGTACGTAAACCGTTGTAGAACTTCTCACCAATTGCATCGTTGTCAACAGCGTAACCCATAGCTTGACGGAGAGCTTTATTAGAGACAACGCGACTTGGGTCGTACTCAACTTCCTTCTTATCAGCGTTCCATTTACCCATCTTGAAACCGATGTAGCTCATAGCGTTTTGCCAGTGACCTAAGGTCTTGAAGTTAGTTGCGTCCGCATAAGTTGGGTATTCATCAGAAGTCAACTTAGCGATATCGTAGTTCCCCGCCTTCATTTCTGAAACAGCAGTTGAAGGGTTGACTACATCTAATTGCATACCATCTACTTTTGGCTTGCCTTTGTAGTAGTATTCGTTGGCTTCGAAAGTAACAGATTCCCCTGGTGTAACCGATTTAACACGGAAAGGCCCGTTCCCTACTGGGTTCTTACGAACTGCATCTGAATCTTCTTGTTCAGCAACTGGAATTTTCTCAAGAACGTGCTTAGGTGCAATATATTGAGAAACACCGCCCCCTGCTTGTAACATACCAGCTGGGAATTCCTTGTAGGATACTTCTAAGGTCCAGTCATCAACACGCTTAAGACCTGAGATTTCTTCAGCTTTACCTTCATGGTATTCTGCCATCCCTACAACGTTCTCAAAGTCATCGCCATAACGAATACCAGTGTAGTCTTTGTGACCTACAACATAGTAAGGATAGATAACGTCATCGATAGTTAATGGCTCGCCATCATCCCATTTAGTGTTTTCAGGGATTTTGATGGTTACTTTCTTGTTGTCCTTATCAAAGGTCAACTTAGCAAAACCATCATTAGTGATGACAAAGTTCTCATCAAAACTGTATAAACCAGTTGTAAAGTTCTCAACAACATCGCCATCTGGACCTGTTTCATAATAGAGTTGGCTTAAGACACCCGCAAATGGGTCCCCTACTAAGGCAACTTTCAAAGTTCCACCTGAAATTGGTGTGCCTTCGTTATCTACCACTTCTGGTAAATTAACGCCTTCAGCGTGAGCCAAGGTTGGCGCAAAAGCACCAGCTACAGTAAAAGCAGCAGCTACTAAAGCTAAGCTCTTCTTCATAGACTTCTTCATATTGTACCCCCAATGGATATTATTTTATATGCTCCTATTCTACCCTTTTTGCTAGGGAATAGCAAGCGTTTTATTATAATTTTCTCACTTTATATTCATGTTTTTGTAGGGAAAAATTTATTTAGGTCAAATCTGACTATATTTGGCCTGAGAAAGTGGATTTTGGTAGACAAATCATCCTTAAATACATGCAAGGCTCTTAGTCTTCGTGTCCCTACTCATCAATATAAACTGGACGCAAGTTATTGGATCGGCCAAAAGGCAACACTTCAAATTGCTTAACCTTTGGCTTAAGTAAGTAGGCTGCACTGGCTTGATAGATTGGGGCGACCACGCCATCTTCTTTGACTAAGATTTTTTCTGCCTCAATTAAGGTTTCGCGGCGCTTGGCAGGATCTTTGCATAGTCATTGCGTGCTAATTCGACTAACTTATCAAATTCAGGATTAGCATATTTGGCGAAGTTAGTCCCGCCACCTGTCTTGTACTGTTCAATAAAGTTAACCGCATCCTGATATTCAGGCGTCCAAGTCCCATAGAAAATATCATAGTCCAATTTACGTTGAATTTCCAAGCGGTTCTTAAGTGGCACTGAAAGGACGCTCAACTTGAGACCTGGTAAATTCTTTTCCAACTCTTCCTTGAGAAATTCTGCTGTTCGTTTGGAGAGGCCAACATCTGACGTTAAGAGTTGTAATTCAATCGTCTCTTGGCCAAGTTCTTCCTTAGCTTTAGCCCAATCAGCTTGTGCTGCTTGGACATCGTAAGTCAACATTGGTCCGGCCTGCTCTTGGTAATCTTCACCAGACTCATTGACATCGAAGGCTTTAGGCACTAAATTGTTAAGTGGTTGAGAGCCATCCTGAATAACGGAATCAGCGTAGACTTGCTTATCAAATGCCTGGGCAATAGCTCGACGGAGAGCCGCATTGCCTGTTGTCGGACGAGTCGTATTGAAACTAAGGTAACCGATTGTCGCTTTGGGAATACTGTGGAAGTCTGGTGCACCTGAGTATTCTTGGACAAATTGGTCGGATAAGGTCGTGAAGTCCAACTGATTACTATCAAATAAATCTGCTCCAGTCGAATTCTCCTTAATGACTTGTTGATGCACCTGAGTCAGATAAACATGACTGGCATCCCAGTATTGAGGATTTTTAACTAAGTCCCACTCTAGGTTGGTCCCATTCCATCCTTGAATCGTAAAGGGCCCATTAGTTACCACATTCTCTGCTGTGGTCCCATAGCTATCCCCTTTTTCTTGGAAGAAGGTTTTGTTAATCGGCATATAGCGTGAACCTGTTAGAATCTTAGCTAGGGCCGGCACGGGATATTCAAGGGTTAGTTCCAGGGTTTTGTCATCAATAGCCTTGACCCCTAATTCTTCGACAGGCTTGTCACCATTACGGATAGCTGCCCCATTCTTAAGAATTTCAATCGAAGTCACGCTAGTCCCAGCTTGACGATCCGCTAGGCGACGGAAGGCCAACTCAAAGTCTTGTGCCTTGACCGGATCACCATTGGACCAATAAATATCATCGCGTAGAGTGAAGGTGTGGGTTAGGCCATCCTCACTGACCTTAACGGAAGCTGCCTGCCCCAGTTCTACTTCTTGCGCATTCTTAATTCGATAGAGACCTTCAAAAACTTGTCCAATGACATCCATGCTGGCGATATCTGAATAGAGGCCTGAATCCAAGGTGGCCAACTCAGACGGGGCTGGAATACTTAATTTCTGTTCAATGGCAGGATTAAGGCTTACTTCTTGCGCTGATATCGTGGCCTGCTGAGCTGTTAAGAGCGTGCTGGCCGTAAGTCCTAGAGCTAGTAAGAAACGAAAAATAGTCTTGATTCTAGTCATAAGTCAACCTCCTTAGGGCTAAAAGATATGTTAGGGACTAGTTTAAGACTTTTATTATTGATAGTCAAAGACGCTTTTACTATAATCTACTATAGCGAAAGACTATATCACATTATGATGTCACTCTTCCTTTCTTAGATCAAAAACATAACAATAAGCACAAAAAAAACTGAGCCCTAAGGCTCAGTTTATCTATTAACCTAAACGTTGACGGGCATCCGTTGAACGTTGCAAGGCTTGACCAATATAGTTAATGCAGAGCATTAAGACGAGAATGAAGAGCGCGGCTGGCAGCCATACCCATTGCTTGTTCTCGATAATGTCAGCGGTCTTAGCGGCCCCAATTAAGGTCCCTAGTGACGGTGTCCCAATTGGCAAACCGAAACCTAGGTATGAGAGCCCAGTTTCCAAACCAATATTACCAGCCATAACTAGGACTAATTGGGTAATGATGATAGAAGAAATGTTAGGTAGCAATTCCTTGAACATAATCTTCCAATCATGTGTCCCCATGGTCTTAGAGGCACTAATATAATCTTTAGACGCTTCACTTAAGGTTCGTGTTCTAAAGAGACGAGCAAAACCAGTCCAGCCAATGATAATGAAAGTTAGGCAGAGCCCATAAATATTACTTACTTTGAAGATGGTGTTCAAAGTGATAATCATAATGAAGCCCGGAATAATCATGAAGAAGTCGACAATGCGCATCACCCAGTTATCAACACGTCCACCGTAGTAACCAGAAATCACCCCAATTACTAGACCGATAATCATGGTAGCGGCTGTTACAATCATGGCAATGCTGACAGAGTTACGCCCACCTAAAATTAACTGGGCTAGAACATCACGCCCACCTTCGTCAGCACCCAGTAAGTAGGTATGACCCGTATCGGTCACTGAACCTGGCGCCATGTAGCGATTGAAAATCTGAACTTTAGTAGCCGATTCTAAGTTGAGGAAGAATGGAGCTACATACAAGAAAAGGAGAATCAAAATAAAGACAATGAGTGATAGTAAGGCTAGCTTGTCCTTCATAAATTCACGTTTGATTACTTCAAAACCCATTGGTGGGAGAGACTGTGAATCTTTACTTTGATCTTTTTCTAAATCTTTGCTTTTATCTTTTGTCATGCTCTCTCACCTCCTAGTCTAAGCGTACCCGTGGATCCACGAATACCATAATAATATCAGACAAGAGCCCACCTAGTAGTGTCATAAAGCCATAGAAGAGAACCAAGGTCATCATGACACTATAGTCACGGCCTACTACAGAACTAAAGAAGAGTTGTCCCATCCCTTGATAGGTAAAGATTTGCTCCGTAATCATTGCCCCACTGAAAAGACCTGTAATGACATAACCAAAGAAGGCAGCGATTGGCAGTAAAGCATTTCGCAAAATGTGCTTGTTATAGATAACACGCTCAGGTACCCCTTTGGCACGGGCAGTCCGAACATAGTCGTCCGACTTAGCATCTACAATTCCTGACCGTAACCACTGTATAGTAGAAGTCGTACTTAAAATCCCTAAAGTGATAGCTGGTAGAAGCATATGATAAATTCGTGATAATAAGTAATCCAATGTACCCGGTTGTAAACCAGATGCTACTGTACCACGGGTTGGGAACCAACCTAAGGTATAGCCAAAGAGCCACAAGAACATCAAGGCCAATACGAAGATTGGGATTGAATAAGTAAAGAAGTTATAGAAGTTAACGGCTCTTTCGAAGAAACTTCCGTTATAACGACCTGATAAAATCCCTAAAGGTAGAGCAATTGCATAGGTGATAATCGTTGTCAGAAGTGATAACCAGACCGTAGGCCAAATCCGCTCCCCAATAATGGATAGAGTTGGTTGCTTGTGGGCAAAGGAACGACCAAAGTCACCTTGGAGCATACCACCCATCCAGTTAATATAGCGTTCCCAAACCGGTTTATTCAAGCCTAATTTTTCCCGCATGGCTTCAATTTGCTCAGCCGAAATTTTAGGGTCAATCAAGCCTGTCAAGGCATCCCCTGGCATTAATTCTGCTAAGAAGAAGACTAAGACGCTGAGTGCCAAAAGTTGTGGGATCATTAATAAGAATCGTCTAAATATCGCTTTCCACATTTTAGAGCTCGCCTCCTTTGTCAGATTCTACCGTTCTGAGGGCTGCAGAGTGAGTCTCAGAAACTGGTTTAAGATCGTAAACGCGACCGTTCTCATCATAATAAAGTGACGCATTCTCACGGTATTCCTTCTCAACCCGTAAACGATTGAGCTTGTTTTGCTCACGATTATTAGGGTTCATTTCTGGAATAGCCGACAAGAGGCGACGAGTATAGATATGACGAGGATTATCATAGATATCATCACGTGTCCCGTACTCAGTGAAGCGACCACGGTACATAATGGCAATTTCATCACACATATGCTTAACGACACCTAAGTCGTGCGAAACGAAGAGATAACTTACATTATATTCTTCTTGAATCTGCTTCATGAAGTTAAGAACTTGGGCTTGAACAGATAAGTCTAAGGCCGAAACTGGCTCATCGGCAATGACTAATTTAGGGTTGAGGGCCACAGCACGTGCTACCCCAATCCGCTGACGTTGACCACCAGAAAACTCATGTGGGTACTTGTAGAGTGCTTCTTCCGATAACCCTACGATATCTAAGAGCTCCAGCTTGCGCTTTTTCTCTTCATCAGGCGTTAAGCTGAGGAAGTTCCGCATTGGCTCCCCTAAGATGTCGGTAATCCGACGTTTAGGGTTGAAGCTAGAGAGGGAATCTTGGAAGATCATTTGCACGTTGTGACGGTAGTTAGAACGGCGATGACGTGCTGCTTTAGAGACTTCTTCACCCTCATAGTAAATTTTCCCTGAGGTGATCTTCTCTAAACCAATGATGGCCTTCCCGATGGTAGACTTACCAGAACCTGATTCACCAACCAAGCCATAAGTCTTACCTTCTTCTAAGGTCAAGTTGACGCCGTCTACAGCATAGACATAATCGGTCACGCGGTTCAGGAAACCAGACCGAATAGGATAGTGGACTTTTAGGTCCTCAATGCGCATAAATTCAGCCATTAGTTCTCCTCCCCTTCAAAATGGAAATGTTTGTAACAAGTACAACGGACAAAGTGACCTGGTGATACTTCGTGTAAACCTGGGTTTTCTTCGTGGGCATCTTCCGCAATCCAAGGAATACGTGGTGCGAAACGACAGCCTGTCCGAATCATCTTAGTTAATGGTGGTACCGCCCCTTGAATAACGTGAAGCTTGTCAGAGCCACCTTCTAATTCACTGGTTTGCGGAATTGAACGCAAGAGTGAACGTGTATATGGATGCTGCGGATTGTTGAAGAGTTCTTCTACAGGTGCAATTTCAACGAATTGACCCGCATACATAACGGCTACGCGGTCAGCTGTCTCAGCTACGACCCCTAAGTCGTGAGTAATGAGGATAATCCCTGCTTCGGTCTCCTTCTGGATGTCGTTCATCAAGTCCAAGATTTGAGCTTGAATAGTTACGTCCAAAGCGGTAGTAGGCTCATCAGCAATAATAATGGGTGGCTTACATGCCAAGGCAATGGCGATGATAACCCGCTGACGCATCCCCCCAGATAATTCGTGTGGATACTGACGAGCAGTCCGCTCTGGGTTAACAATCCCTACTTGATCCAAGAGCTCTAAGACACGTTTTTGACGTTCTTCCTTGTTGAGTTTGGTGTGGTAGTAGAGGGCTTCATCAATTTGTGCTGCGATGGTCATCAATGGGTTGAGCGATGCCAATGGATCTTGGAAAATCATCCCAATATCGTTCCCACGGATTTTGTTATATTGATTCTCAGTATATTCTACTAAGTTATCGCCACGGTAGTTAATTTGGCCTTCAATCTTAGTATTGCGAGGATTATGCAAACCAATGATTGAAGTGGCAAGAGTTGACTTCCCACAGCCTGACTCCCCAACAATGGCTAATTTTTCATTCTTTGATAAGGTAAAGCTAACGCCGTCTACTGCATTGTAGAAGGTATCCTTAACGCGGAATCCAACGTGTAAGTCCTTTACATCTAGAATAACTTTTTCGTTATCCATTCTAGTTCCTCCATTCGTGATCATGTTTTATGTCTTCATCTAAGTAAAAAAAGTAGCACTGCATAGATAGAGCGTGCCGACTTCATCGTCTTTTCAGTTCTTAGGGAGTAAGCTGGTCGATATAAGTGACCACTTCGCCTACATTCTTAAGGGCTTCAATACGATTATCCTCAAATTGAACACTAAAGGTGTCCTCGAGCTCCATAATCAGTTCGAAGACGTCAATTGAGTCTGCACCGAGATCTTCAAAGGTCATCTCATTGGTGACCTTGTCTTCAGTTAAACCAAATCGTTCAACAATCAATCGCTGGACTGTTTGGAAAACTTCTTGGGTCTGGGGCATCCATACACCTCCGTTCAATATGACATAAAATCTACACTTCCTTATTTTACTAAGTTTTAAGCCAATTGTCCATGGTTTTAGCAGAGAAAATTATGAAATCTCTCATTCTTCTCATTTATCCCTCAAAACTTGCTTAGACTTTGCCCATGATTGCGACTAAGTAAGCGATATCTTCAAAATCATTCCTAATAAAGCTAAAAATTACCTTCTATCAGCCATTAGTCTTTCTAAAAAAGACCACTATAATAATCCTGTTTTTCAAGATAAATGGCCTATTATGGGTTAACCAGAAATAGGCTATACATATTGAAAAGCAAGATGGTGATGGTACGTTATAGGATTACCAATTTAACCTAAGCTGCCGATCATCTTTTCTTTTAATTTTTTTATTCCTCAATAATTTTTCAAGCTTTTTGATGTGCTCCCAACTTCTTTTGATATGCAAAAAGACCAGGCTAACAGGGCCTGGCCGAATAAGACTATTCTTCTGTTTGAGCTGGTTTTTCCTGACCGAAGTAATCAGTTGCTTCCTGGATAATGCCAGATTCCACAATCGTGCGAGCCTGACGAATAGCATTGAAGATGGCTTGTTCGTTAGAAGATCCGTGAGCCTTGATAACAGGCGCCTTAACCCCTAAAAGAACTGCCCCACCCTGCTTGGTATCGTCAAAATTATCGCGGAGGCCTGATAAGGCATCTTTGACTAAGAGCGCTCCTAATTTAGCCTTCAGCCCGCCACCCAATAATTGGGATTTAATGAGACTAAAGAGAGTCTTAGACGTCCCTTCCAGAGTCTTCAATACGGCATTACCGGTAAAGCCATCCGTGACCACAATGTCAACCTGGCCATCTAGCAAGGTCTTAGTCTCCACATTCCCATAGAAATCTAGGCTAGTCTCAGCAGCCAAGAGTTCATAGGCCGCCTTAGACAATTCATTGCCCTTGGTAGCTTCCGTCCCATTGTTAAGTAGGCCAATCTTAGGCTGGGCAATGCCCAGGACACGTTGGGCATAGAAGTTAGCCAGAACCGCAAACTGCAGTAAGTTGACTGGCTTGCAGTCAGCGTTAGCACCGGCATCCATCAAGACCAGGTAAGGATGTTGACTAGAAGCAGTTGGTAAGACTGGCATAAGGCCTGGACGATCAATATTCTTAATCCGCCCCACAATCAGTAAGCCACTGGCTAAGAGGGCCCCGGTGTTACCTGCTGACAGCAAGGCATCAGCTTGGCCTTCCTTGACTGCTTGCGCCGCTAATACCATGGAGGCATTCTTCTTCTTGCGAATGGCACGCACTGGCTCATCATCCCCATTGATTTTTTCTGGGGTATGGATGATTTCGACCCGCTCTGTCGCTTCTAAATATGGGCGAATTTTATCTTGATCGCCAAATAAGAGCACTTCGATGTTATCAAAGGCCGCAATGGCAAGGTTCACCCCTTTTACGGCTGATTCAGGCGCGAAATCCCCGCCCATGGCATCTACTGCAATTCTAATCATTCCTTGTCTTCCTCCTTATAAACTAATCATATCTATCAATATTTGGCAATCGCTATACCAATTCTTGTGCTTTCATCATAACAAGTCCCTGCCAAGCCGTCAACCTAGATTGGAATCTGGCAGTTTGGCTAGACCTCAATCGCTTGCGTCTGACTCCATTGATTAAGCGCCTGCCATTCGGCTTCCGATAGGCGTTCTGGATGCTTGAGTAAGTCCTGAACATCCTTGCGGACAACTGTTAAGATTTTTTCGTCTTCAATCAAATTAGCATAGTGGAATTCCGGCAAACCACTTTGGCTACGTCCCATCAAGTCCCCCATACCGCGAATCTTCAAATCTTCACGGCTAATCAGGAAACCATCTTGGTGGTCCACCATAATCTTAAGCCGCTCCTTACCCTGTTCAGTTGTAGGACTGCCGATTAGGTAACAGTAGCTGGCTAGCTGGCTCCGCCCTACTCGTCCACGCAACTGATGGAGCTGGGCCAAGCCAAAGCGCTCGGCTGACTGAATGACCATAATAGTGGCATTGGGCACGTCGACCCCGACTTCCACCATGGTGGTCGCCACGAGAATCTGAACCTGATTTTGCTTGAAGCGGTCCATGACGGCTTCTTGCTCTTCCTTATTAAGTTGGCCGTGTAAGACATCGACCTTAAAGTTTGGGAAGCGGTCTGCCAAGCGGTCTGCCACCTCTAGCACGTTCTCTATCTGCTCCAAATGTTCGGAACTCTCAATCAGAGGGAGCACATAGTAGACCTGGTGTCCGGCCTCTAATTCTTGGGCCACATGGTCTTCTAGTTCCTCTAATTGATCTTCCTTGAGCCAACGGGTCGTAATAGGCTGACGGCCCTTAGGTAACTGATCGATGGTGGAAACGTGCATCTCGCCATAGAGGGTCATAGCTAGGGAACGTGGAATAGGCGTTGCCGTCATTTGAAGTAGGTTGACGGCTATTTTGTCATTTTTATCTACTAGGGCTTGCCGTTGGCCTACCCCAAAGCGGTGTTGTTCGTCAATGATGACCAAGCCCAGCTGCTTGAATTGGACCGTTTCTTGAATCAGGGCATGCGTCCCGATGACCACCTGAATCTGTCCATTAGCCAAGCCGTCTAAGACTGCTTGCTTGGCCTTGGCTGTCATAGCACTGGTCAAGAGCGCAGCTTCCATCCCCATAGAGGCAAAGAGCTGGTTGAAGGACTGGGCATGCTGTTTGGCTAGAATCTCAGTCGGTGCCATAAGGGCTGACTGGAAGCCCCCGCTTAAGCTTGCTAAAATAGCTAGAAAGGCTACCAGGGTTTTCCCGCTTCCCACATCCCCCTGCACCATGCGCCGCATAGGGTGCTGGGCCATGAGGTCGCGACAGATTTCATTGACTACCTGCTTCTGAGCCTGAGTTAGCTCATAAGGTAAGTGGCTAATCCAAGTCTTAAGTTGGTCATTGTCATAATGAATCTGGATGCCTGGCTCTGTTTCATGCTGCTTGAGGGCCGCTTGCAGGCGCCATTGATAGAGGAAAAACTCCTGATAGATAATTTTCCGTGTAGCCTGATGATGCTGCTCTTGATCAGCCGGAAAATGCATGGCATAGAGGGCCAAGGGCAAATCTAGTAGCCGATACTGGTCGTTGAGATGTTGAGGTAAGACCTCTGGAATTGCCTCCTGATACTGATTGAAGGAGGCCGCAATACTAGCCACAATGGCGCTCTGCTTAAGGCCTTTGGTAGCATGGTAGACTGGTGCAAAGTCCTGGCCTTCCTGTGCTACTTGAATCAGCTTCATACCTAAGAGGGTCTGACGATTGGATTGCCATTTGCCGTAAATTGCCCGCTCCTGCCCCAACTGAATGGCTTGCTTAAGATAGGGTTGGTTGAAGAAAGAGACATTAATAATTTCGTGGTCATTGACCGCCAGCTTGAAAGAAACCCGGCTCTTCTTGCCACCAAAGTAGGCTACCACAGGTGGCGTCACGACCTTGCCTTTAAGGGTGACCTTCTCCTGATCTAGGATGGTCGCCAAAGGTCGCACGGCTACCGACTCAAAGCGGAAGGGAAAATGAAACATGAGGTCGCGGACAGTTGAGACGCCTACCTGTTGGAAGAGCTTGACGCGCGCGGGTCCTACTCCCTTGAGATGATCAATGCTATCTAACCAATTAAGTCCCATAAGCCCCCTCCTTTCTGCTTGTCTGTCTCATTATTATAGCATTTTCATAGCCAGATAGCGACTATTCAAGCTGGAGTCCAAGCTCGCTCGGGCAAAGAAAAAGACCAAGGCATGAGCCTTAGTCTTTTAACGCTTTTAATTATTCCACTGACATCATGTAGTGGTAAACTGGTTGGTCACCTTGGACAATTTCGACTTCTAAGTCATTGAATTTGTCAGTTAAGAGCTCTGCTACCTCATCTGCTAATTCAGTAGTTCCTTCTTCCCCGACAATAATAGTTGCCAACTCAGAATCTTCATCCACCATGGCTTCTAAGGTTGCCAGGAGGGCATCCTTCAAATCAGGCAAGGACAAGACAATCTTGTTGTTGACTAAGCCCAGGTAGTCATCCTTCTTGATGGACACACCATCAATCTCAGTGTCACGAATGGAGTAAGTAATTTGACCAGATTGGACGAAATCACGCGATTCATTCATTTGAGCCCCATTGGCTTCTAAATCTAAGCTAGCATCGAAGGCCATCATAGCCGTAATCCCTTGAGGAATCGTAGTAGTAGGCACCACAACGGTTGGTACTTCCGCTACTTGGGCTGCTTGTTCAGCCGCCATGATGATGTTCTTGTTGTTAGGCAAGAGGATGATTTGTTCAGCATTGACTGCTTCAATGGCTTTGACGAAATCTTCTGTTGAAGGGTTCATAGTTTGACCACCGGCCAAGACTTTGGCAACCCCTAGGTCAGTAAAGAGTTGGCCCACACCTTCACCTGCTGCTACTGCAATAATAGCATAAGGAACTTTTGGAGCAGCCTCTGCTGGCGCTTCCTTCATAGCATGTTCTTCCGCTTCTAAGCCACGGACTTGTTCACGCATGTTGTCGACTTTGATTTTAATCAGTTCCCCAAATTCTTGACCCAATTGCATAATTTCGCCTGGGTTTTCAGTATGGATGTGAACCTTGACGATTTCATCGTCGGCTACGACCAAGAGAGAATCCCCTTTGGTGTTAAGGGTGCTACGGAAGGTTTCATAGTCAAAGGCCTTCTCGACAGTTGGGCCTTGGCCAATGCGAACCATAATTTCTGTACAGTAGCCAAAGGTAATATCTTCTAAGGCCATTGGTGGCTCATTGCCATCTTCGAACATAGCGTGAGAGTGGCCAGGAGCTGCAGGAGCTGCCTTAACTTCTACTACGGTCTCTCCTGTCAAGGACGACAAGAAACCTTCATAGACGCAGAGCAAGCCTTTACCACCAGAGTCGACTACGCCAACTTGTTTCAAGACTGGCAATAATTCAGGTGTCTTGTCTAAGGCCAATTGAGCACCTTCAACAATGGCTTTCATGACTTCAACAATGTTATCGGTCTTCTCAGCAGCCTTCTCACCGCGTAAAGCAGATTCACGCGCAACCGTCAAAATGGTCCCTTCAACAGGTTTCATAACTGCCTTATAGGCTGATTCTACCCCACCTAAGAAGGCTTGGGCAAAATGCTTAGCGTCTAAGACTTCTTCTTCCTTAATACGTTGTGAGAAACCACGGAAAATCTGAGATAAGATAACCCCAGAGTTACCACGCGCCCCCATCAAAAGTCCCTTGGCTAAGGCGCCCGCTAATTCACCGACGTGACTAGCTTGACTGGATTTGAGGTTTTCCGCCCCAGAAACGAAGGTCATGTTCATGTTAGTCCCGGTATCGCCATCTGGCACAGGGAATACGTTGAGTGAGTTAATTAATTCGACATTGGATGTTAAGCGTTCCGCTCCGGCTACAACCATAGGCACAAACTCTTTTGCCGTTAATTGTTTCAATTCCAATTTTTATCCTCCTTACCGTTTTATACGGTTGACTTAATCAATTTTTACGCCTTGTACGTGAACATTGACATAGCTGACTTCGAAGCCCAGCAATTGTTCAACACTGTATTTCACGGCTTGTTGAATGTTTTGGCAGATAACTGAGATTTTAGTCCCGTAAGACACTAAGATGTAGACATCCACGAGAACATCATCCCCACGTTGGGTGATGACAACCCCTTTGGAGTAATTCTCTTGTCCTAGAATCTCAATTAAGTTATCACGGAAGAAGTTCTTACTTACCATTCCGACCACACCGTAGTTATCTGTAACGGCAGTGCCGACAACTGTTGAAATCACATCTTGAGTTAGGGACACTTGTCCATTGGGCGTTTGGATTTTGATTGTCATGCGATTTCCTCCTCACATCTAATATATCATATCTATTTTAGCATAAAATGCTTGATTGTGCACTCATTAAGATAAAGACCATTCCAAACTGGGGGCCTGTCTTCTATACTTGTCTAGACAGAGGAGGTCTTAGTCAAAAAAAAGCCCCAATCCAAGGGACTGGGATCATCGCTATTAAACGCGTTCTACTTTACCTGATTTTAAAGCACGAGCAGAAACCCAAACTTTCTTAGGTTCGCCATCCACTAAGATGCGTACTTTTTGTAAGTTAGCGCCGAAACGACGTTTTGTTTTGTTCATCGCTTTTGAACGAGTGTTACCTGAACGAGCTTTGCGCCCAGTGAAATAACATTCTTTAGCCATTCTTGTTTCCTCCTTTTCGCTGCAGGAGCTTAATGTCTCTGCTTTATCATACTGAACTAATTTATCATATTTTCCCTCATTTGACAAGTCTTTGAGGGGGATTTTTTCGGTTTTTACACTTGATTGACCCAGAAAATCATGACCAGACCCGACTCAAAGGCTATTTCCACAGGCTCCTGACTGGCTTTGTATTCATTGCTAATGAGAGATTGGGGACTAGCATAATCCGTTGCTGGCAAGGTGTACTTGGCGCCTTGAATGGTCAGACCTTGAACTGGTGTCAGGCTAATGACAGACAGATAGAGACAGGGCTCGTAGGCCAAGACATGGTGGCCAGGCTTTAAGAAACGCACCTTGTGGTGAGCCTCCAGCAAGGTAAGACGAGACAAACCTGCTTGGAAGCGTGGCTGATGGGCCAGCCAAATATTGGCCAATAAATGGTCCAGCCGCCCGCCCCTTTCACCTAGAAAACCAAGCGCCACATAATCTGCCTCCGGCCAGCGGGTCATGGCCATGTCCAAAGCCAAATGGCCATCGGTATCGTCCTTCTCGCTAGGAAAGGCTTGAAATTCCTGACTATGTGCCTCAATAACTTGGCGCTCTTCTTCCGACACCGAATCAAAGTCGCCCAAGGCCATATCCAGCACATAGCCTGCTCTGACTAATCTTAAGGCTCCACGATCAGCCCCTACAAAATAGACTTGGTCATAGGCTTGAATTAAATTTTCAATCTGATCAAGGGCTGGATTAGGTCCACCCCCACAGACAATGACACATGCTGTTGCCACTTAGACTGCCCCCTACTTCCTATTCTGCCTAAGCTAAGTCTTTGAGCGTCTGAATCGCTTGGGCTGGATTTGAATGCCCGAAGACGTAAGAACCTGCTACTAGGATATCTGCGCCCGCCGCTAGACAGTCAGCAGCCGTCTTGTCATTCACCCCACCGTCAACTTCAATTAGATAACTATAGCCTTGTTTTTGACGCAAATCAGCTAATTGGCGGACTTTGTCCAAGGTCTCAGGGATAAATGCCTGGCCACCAAAACCTGGGTTAACCGTCATGACCAAGACCTGGTCAACTTGACCCAGGACTGCTTCAATGGCCGAAACTGACGTACCTGGATTAATGACAACCCCCGCCTTTGCCCCTGCTGCCTTGATTAACTGCAAGGCACGATGAATATGAGGCGTCGCCTCCACATGAACGGTCACCACATCTGCGCCTGCTTTGACCACTTGGTTCACGTAGCGTTCGGGATTGGTCACCATCATGTGAACATCAAAGACTAGCTTAGATTGAGCGCGCAAGCCTTGATAGAGCATAGGGCCAAAGGAAATGTTGGGTACAAAGTCCCCATCCATAATATCAATGTGTAGGTAGTCAGCCCCAGCCTCTTCAACCATTCGGATGGATTGGGCTAGCTTATTAAAATCGGCACTCAACATGGAAGGTGCAATATACATAAAGTTTCCTCCTTAACGACGTTTTTTGAGATGGTATTGAGGTTTGCGCTGATCAATTTTTTGGATTAATTGACAATAGGATTGATAGCGACTGGCAGCCAAGTGCCCCGCTTCTAATGCTTGCTTAACCGCACAGCCTGGTTCTTCCAAATGGAGACAGGAACGGAAACGACATTCTTGGCTGAGTTCTCGAATTTCTGGGAAGAGTTGAGTCACTTGATCCTTCTCAATCTGCTCGAAATCTAGGGCCGAAAAGCCTGGCGTGTCAGCAATCAAAGCCTGATTCAAGGGATAGAGGGTCACTTCCCGTGTGGTATGGCGCCCACGTCCCAGATAGTGACTAATTTCGCCGGTTTCAATGTCAGCTTGAGGTAGGAGTTGGTTAAGCAAGGTGGACTTACCGACTCCAGACTGGCCCATCACCACATAGAGACCTTGGTGCAAAAGTTGACTAAGATTAGCTAGCGCATTCGATGCAGGATCCATGACAGTTACTGTATAACCAGCCGCCTCATAAAGGGCTTGGATCTGGGCGACACGATCTTGGGCCTGTTCCTCCCCTTCTTGTGCTAGCAGGAGGTCGTATTTGGTCAGAACTAGATGAGGTTCAATGCCATGCGAGGTCACAGAAGCCAAAAATTGATCAACTAGGGAATAGGAGAAGTCCGGCTCCACCAAGGACATGACCACCAGCGCATCATCGACATTGACCACACTTGGTCTAACGAATTGATTACGACGAGGCAGGACCTCAATCAAGCGACCTAAGGCTTGGTCGGCCTTGGGGTCTAAGCCCTCCTCCCATTCAAAGGTGACATGGTCTCCCACCAAAGGCTTGAGCTGTTGGTGGCGAAAATTCCCCCTAGGCTTGGTCACATAGGTTTGGCCCTCAGACCGTACTGAATAAAAGCCGCTAAGAGATTGGGAAATAATACCTTCTTTGATGATTAATTTGTCTTCTGCCATACTGTCACCCTCTGCTTGATACTGACTTAATGGTACCATATTTTAAGCGCCTTGTCAGTTCTGGCTGACAGGACAGCCTAGGCTAATCAGGACTCATATTTTCCCATCAAAAAGAGGCTAGAAATTTCTAGCCTCTTAGGGTTAATTATCATTTGGATAGACTTCATTACTTTCAGCAATGACTTCGCCATCCCGCATGACGCGGTATTGACCGACGCCGCCTTCCATAATATAGAGCAGAATCTCGATGCTACGTGATTCAGAGATTTCAAATTCTTGGGCCAGCGTATTAATATTGTTGCGACTATCGCCAATGAAGACCTGAATCTTATTCGGCAATGGGTTGCGTTGATTGACGTCCGTGCTAGCATATTTTGGCACGTACTCGATATTTACCCGTTGAACTGCTGTCAGCACCTTCTCTTCCTTGCGCCCTTTTGAAACGGTAACCTTGATGGTATCACCTTGGCTTAAGGCCACACCATATTTAGGACTTTGGCTGATAACACGCCCTTTTGGAATGTCATTATCATAGTCTTCGCTGACGTCTACAGTCAGTCCGTTGGCTTCCGCGAAGTTTTGCACCATTTCCAATGGTAGGTTATTGAAGTCCTGCATAGTGGTGGAGTCTGCCACCTTCCCTACGGTAAAGACTAGGGAAGTAGTGCTTGGCACCACCTTGGAACCTGGTTCCACGCTTTGTGCTAAAATCTTCCCATTATTCTCAGGCGTCGAAGCGAAGTCACGGCGCTCTACAATAAAGTTGGCTGCTGTCAGTTGGGAGCGAACCGATTCATAGTCTTGACCGACATAGTTGCCAATTTCAACCTGTTCTTTCCCGTTACTGATTTCTAAATCGACCGCTGAAGCCTTACGAATCCGAGCACCTGAGCCTGGTGTTGATTTAATCACCTGACCTTGAGGAATACTGTCACTCCAAGTCTGCTTAATGGCTCCCACTTGCAGATTGGCTGCTTGAATTTTCTGTACCGCCTCATCCTTGCTGAGCTTGGCTACTTCTGGTACAGAAGTATACTCGGTCAAGCGCGTATAGGCGATATAGACGCCACCGCAAATGACTAAGAGACTGATGATGGCCAAGAACCAGGCCGCAATCCGCCGTTTACGTCGCGGCTTATCCAAAGGTGCCACATCATCAATGCGTTGATAGGCATCATAATCGATGGGTTCTGGCGCTTCAATTGGAGCCGCAACCGGTGTTTTGACTGGCTTAATAGGTTTCATTTGAACTCGCGCTTGACCACTAGCATTCGGAACAAAGACCGGCTCATTCATACGACTCGCATTGAGTGCCGTCGATAGGTCCGCTAACATGCTGTGAACAGAATCGTAACGGTTGGCTGGGTCCTTAGCAGTAGCCTTGAGGACTACGTTTTCCAAGCTTTGCGGCACATAGTCCATCTTGTCACGGATACGTGGGAATTCTTCCTGGAAGTGCTTGAGGGCCACCGAAACAGCCGATTCACCATCAAATGGCACAGAGCCAGTAATCAATTCATAGAGGACGACCCCTAGGGCGTAGATATCCGACTTAACAGTCGCATTACTACCACGCGCTTGCTCAGGCGATAGGTAATGAACCGAACCCAAGAGCGTATTAGTCTGAGTAATAGAAGTATCCGACAGGGCAATGGCAATCCCAAAGTCGGTAATCTTAATAGCGCCCGTCTTGGTAATCAAAATATTCTGAGGCTTAATATCCCGGTGAATAATTTGGTTCTTATGAGCCACTTCAATAGCCGACAGGATCTGACTCATAATGAGTACCACTAGTTCTAAAGATAGGGGTGCATTTTGGCGAATATAAGTCTTAAGATCTGTCCCATCCACATACTCCATGACGATGTATTGCTGGTCTTCTTTCTCCTCGACATCATAGATTTCGACAATGTTGCGGTGCAGCAATTGGCTAGCCGACATCGCTTCACGTTGGAAGCGACGGATGGCATCCTGGTTGTCTTGGAAGTCAAAACGCAGGACTTTAACGGCTACTTGTCTTTCTAAGATTAAGTCTTGGGCTAGGAAAACATTGGCCATCCCACCCTGACCGATAAAGTCTGTCAGCAGGTATCTGCCTGATAATTTATCGCCTATTTCCATTCAGATACCTCCTCTAAGTTTTCTGTGCTTAAGTCTGAAGCAATGATAACGGAAATGTTATCCATGCCTCCGGCTTCGTTAGCTGCTGTAATTAATTGTTGGGCAAAATTAGCCTCCTGGCGTGAGGACCGGAAGAGCTCTTCTAAGGCCTCAGGCGTCACCATATTAGTCAACCCGTCTGAGCAAAGGAGCAGCATCTCAGCCTCCTGGCTGGGCACGGTCTGAATGGCTACCTCAAGTGGATGAGTCAAACCAATGGATTGGGTGACAGCATTGCGATGGGGATGCAAATAAGATTCTTCCAAGGTAATTTCCCCGGCCCGAATCAATTCATTAACCAAGGAATGATCCTCCGTATATTGCTGGAGCTTACCTTCCTTGTAGATATAAGCGCGACTATCCCCTACATGGCCTAAATAGATGGTGCCATCGACAATCAAGGCCAAGACAATGGTAGTCCCCATGCCGTTCAAGTTCTTATCAGCTTGGGCTTCTTGATAAATTTGTTGGTTGACTAGCTTTAAAGTTCCTTCAATCCACGCTGACACCTGGTCAGGTGCTAAGGCCTGGTTCAAATCTTGGAAATACTGCCCAATATATTGGGTAGTACGTTGACTGGCCACGTCGCCACCCAAATGGCCCCCTACCCCGTCACAGAGGATGAGCAGGAGTTGGCCAAAATCATTAAGAAAATAATCCGCATAATCCTGGTTGGTTGTTCGACGTTTACCGATATTGGAACATAGTGCAAGTTTCATGTAGTCACCTCTGTTTCCTTCATATGTTGATTTTTAGTGCAAGCTAGGCTGACTTAGTCATACGTGCAATGAAGAAGCCATCGGTCAAGTAGTCTTGTGGCAAGACTTCAATCATGCCATCTGCAGTCAGAACTGACGCTCCTTGAACTTCTTCTGGCCCTATCGAACTGAGTTGGAAGTCAGCCTGTCTTGCCAAGAAGGCCTTGACCTGGGCTTGGTTTTCAGCTTGTGCTAAGGTACAAGTTGAATAGACTAAGGTTCCGCCTGGTTTGAGCAGACTGGCAACATGGTCTAAGAGCTGACTCTGAAGCTTGCTAAGTGCTTCAATATCGCTTGCTTGCTTAGTGTATTTAATTTCAGGTTTGCGACGCATGAGGCCGAGACCTGAACATGGTGCATCCAAATAGATTATATCATAGAGTGTCCCGCTTGGGGGCATAAAGTCTAAGGCATTTGTAGCATGAAGCGAAATGTTCAAGCCCTCTTGTTGGCTTAAGCCTAGGCGTTCCATGTGTCCCGCCACCAAGTCTAGCTTGGCTTGAGAAATATCTAGGGCATCCAAGTGACCGTTTTGCAGTAGAAAGGCCATATGCGTCGCCTTGCCTCCAGGGGCACTACAGGCATCCAAGAGTCGTTGGCCTACCACTGGCCGGCCGATTGGCGCTACCAACATAGAAGATTCATCCTGAATAGTCAAGCGCCCCGCTTGAAAGGCAGGTGACTCCAGAATACGACCATCTAGGCTTTCAATAGCATAAGGTGATAGGTTGCCGGCCTCAACCTGATAGCCGGCTGCCCTGAGCTGGGCCAGGATTTGGTCGCGTTCATTGGGATGGGCTTGAATTCTGGCGGTTAGACGTGGCCGTTGATTGAGACTAGCCAGTAACTCAGTCAAGCTTGCCTGATCATACTGTTCTTGTAAGAGGGACACAATCCAAGGGGCGATACTGTATTGAATGCTGAGGGCTTCAACAGGGTCTGTCACTGTATCCAAGGAGCGCAGTTCCTGACGACGGAAATTGCGCAAGACGCCGTTGACTAGGCCGGCTAGACCTGCATGGCCATTGAGCTTGGCAATGTTAACCGCTTCGTTAATGGCTGCATGATCCGGGATTCGCTCCAGGTAAAGCATCTGATAGACGGTCATTCTTAAGAGCGTACGAATCCATGACTCTAACTTCTTGCCTTTGATGAAAGGTTCCAAGTAGAAGTCCAGGGTCAAACGATGCTGAATGCTGCCATAGACTAAGTTGACTAAAAGCCCTTGGTCGACTGGCTTGAGCTCTGTCTGGCTCAGCGCCCGATTGAGAAGGACATTGGAATACTGGTCATGCCAGTCAATCTCTACCAGTAGCTGTAAAGCCTGAAAGCGAACATTATGCTTGAGCCGCTTAGCGGCTAATGACTTAACTTTCATGAGTTGCCTCATCTTCTACTTGTACTGAAGCGAAAACTTGGCCCGCTAATTGAGCTAAGTCATTGCCCTTGAAATAATCTTCTAGGCTTAGGCGCTTCTTGCCAGACTCCTGCCACTCACGGATGCCATAATAGGAATGATGACCACACTTAACAATCAGGTGTTTACGTTTATAGGCCAGAATGGTCCCTGGCTCTGCGGCTAGATCTTCTGGGCTTGGCTCATAATCCATTGGCGCTCCTGCCCAAACCTTAATCCGCAAGTCTCCTAAGACTGTATAAGTCGAAGGGAAAGGATTGAAGGCCCGAACATGACAGTCCACTTGGTGAGCAGACTCATACCAGTTAAGCTGTTCTTGTTCCTTGGTAATTGAAGGTGAAAAGACCACTTGGCTGACATCTTGCTCCACCGCTGTAATCTCATTGGCAAAAAGTTTGAAGAGAGTATCGAGGAGCAGTTCCCGCCCGATAATAGCTAACTTACCAAAGAGGGCACCCACGGTTTCATCTGATTCGATGACACAGGAACGTTGGGCTAGAATATCCCCTGCATCCATTTCCTTGGTCATGTAAATAATAGAAATACCGGTCTCATGATCGCCCTTCCAGATAGCGTAATGAATAGGCGCAGCGCCTCGATACTTAGGTAGTAGCGAAGCATGGACATTAATAGCCGTATGGGGCGTCGAATTAATAAGACGGGTGGGAATGAACTGGCCATAAGCTGCCGTCACAATAATGTCGGCATCTAAATTAATCAGTTCTTCTAATTCCTCAGAACGACTAATGCGTTCAGGTTGGTAGAGGGGAATATCATGGGCCAAGGCCAATTGTTTAACGGGTGACTGGGTCAAGACCCGCTTGCGTCCGACCGGACGGTCAGGCTGGGTCACTACCGCAATGACCTGGTAGGAGGCATGCTCGAGTAAGCCTTGGAGAATTTCTGCCGCAAACTGCGGCGTTCCCATAAAGATAATTTTTTTCATGTTCGATACACCTCACTAGTTGAAAAAGAGTGGCTCGTGGTCAATGGTGATATAAATCCCCTGCTTAGCTTCAAGCTGAGATTGATCCAAGATTGTCCCGAGGCTTTCCTTGATGACTTGACCATCCTTGTACTTGAGTAAGAGTTGGAAATAATAGCGTTCATTAATCCGAGCAATAGCGCCCTGGCTGGGGCCTAGAATCTCAATGGCTGCCCCACTTGCCAAGAGGGCTTGCTTAACTTGGTGGCTCATAGCTTGGGCCTTGGCCTGGTATTTGCTAGAAATGGTAATTAAAGTGGTATAGAAATAAGGCGGATAATGGCCTAGATGGCGTCGCTTCATCTCATAGTAGAAAAAGGACTCATAATCATGTTGCTGGGCCAATTGCATAACATAGTGGTCTGGATTATAGGTTTGAATCAGGACCTCACCCTCGAAACGTCCCCGGCCTGTTCGACCAGCTACTTGGGTCAAGAGTTGGAAGGTCTTCTCCCCTGCTCGGAAATCTGGCAGATTGAGGGCCGTATCGGCATTGATTACGCCGACTAGGGTCACGTTCTCAAAGTCCAGACCCTTGGCAATCATTTGAGTTCCTAGGAGAATATCCGCTTCATGGCGACGGAAGCTATCCAAAAGGGCTTCGTGTTGGCCCTTCTTGCGCGTCGTATCCATATCCATACGGATTACACGCGCGTCAGGAAAATGCTGATTGAGTAATTCCTCAATCTTCTGAGTTCCCAAGCCAAAAGTTCTGAGATAGTCACTATGGCAGTTAGGACAGTGGTCAGGTACTGGGCTTTGGTAGTCACAGTAATGGCATTTGAGCCGATGCTCATGTTTATGATAGGTTAAGGAAATATCGCAACGCGGGCATTGAATGACTTGACCACATTCCCGACAGAGCATATAAGAGGCATAGCCTCGCCGATTGAGTAAGAGTACAATCTGTTGCCCTTTGGCTAGCCGGTCAGCAATCTTGTCCTTGAGGACAGAAGATAATTCGTCCGTGGTTTGTTGGACCATTTCCTTGGTCATATCCACCAGGGTAACTGGCGGCAAAGGCCGTCCGTTCACACGTTCAGGCAGACGCAGATGTTGGTAACGACCTACCTGAGCGCGCGAGCGAGACTCAAGTGAAGGGGTCGCCGACCCCAGAAGCAGCGGTGCCTGGTGATAGTGACAGCGCCAGATGGCCACTTCTCTGGCATGATAGCGTGGCGTATCCGATTGCTTGTAGGTCGTCTCATGTTCTTCGTCAATGATGACTAGACCTAGATCACGAATAGGCGCAAAAATGGAAGACCGGGCCCCTACCACAATGGTGGCTTGGCCCCGAATAATGCGGCGCCACTCATCGTATTTCTGAGAGTTTGTCAAGCCTGAGTGCAAGACCGCTACCCCAGTTTGAAAACGACTCTTAACCTGACGTACCATTTGCGGGGTTAAGGCAATTTCAGGAACTAGTAGAATGGCGCCCCGCCCCATTTGGCTGGCCTTGGCCATCAGTTGCAGATAGACTTCGGTCTTGCCACTACCGGTGACGCCTTCTAGCAGGAAGGTCTGGTCCTGATGTTCTTCTAGTGCCTGGGCAATCTGCTCATAGACCGCCTCCTGAGCCACCGTCAAGGTCCGACTATGACTCTGCTCAACCTCCAGATGAGCCAAAGGATCCCGATAGACGCTGACCTTTTGGGACTTGATATAGCCATGTTTGAGGGCAGTCTTAAGGCTACTGGCACTGACTTGGCTGGCTGCCAAGAGCGCTTGTTGCTCCAACTGAGGCTGACCTGATGCTAAGAGATAGGTCAGGAGTTGGGCTACTTTTTGGCTTCTAGCGGGTAAGTCTTGGATAATTTGCTTGATTGACTCAGCCGGCATAGCCAACTCAATCATGGTCTGGGTCTTAGAGGTGGTCTGGTCTTGGACCTGATAGACTAACTCCAGTACGCCCTGGTCTAATAGTTGCTTGATTTGCTTGCGACTTAACTGCGTCTCTACCTGGTCCTTGTCAAGTTGGCTCTGATTGAGCCAGTCACTTGGTACCTGATACTCACTGAGAGCTTGGGGTTGATGAATTAAAAAGATATTCTGATATTTGACTTTGAGCATGGCAGGCAACATGGCTTGCAAGACATTAATGCGGAAGGCATGTAAGGTCTGGGCCAAATGCTCACTCAAGTCTAGTAGCTCCTCGTTAATAAAGGATTCATAGTCTAGGACTGCTGTAATGGGCTTGAGTGTCCCCTTGAAGTCACTGGTATGGTGAATGCCCACCACAAAGCCAAGCAATTGGCGATTGCCGAAAGGAACTTGTACCCGCATACCGAGTTGTAGACTATCCTGATAGGCCTCAGGGACTTGGTAATCAAAGGGTCGATTGACTTGGGCGGCCGGGATATCGACAATCACCTTGACAAACATGGGCAGGCTCCTTTCTCCGAATAAATTCAGGGGAATTTGTAGAAAAAACTACTATGATATGAACTGCATACACACGTCCTCATAGTAGTTTCTTGACTAGTCTTCTTTGATATATAATTTGCCGTCAATGACTTCTTCGAGTGACTTACCTACGGCCTTAACTGACTCATACTTGTCTAGTTGTGGGTTCTGGTAGACTTGCAAATCGTGTGATCGTTTGCTAGCTAAAATAATCAAGCTGTATTTGGAAGGTACTTTCTCTAATAATTTATCAATTGATGGGTATAACATCATGGCTAAATCCGCTCCTTTTCGTAATAAGTTTCCATGTCGTGTCGGATTTGATCCACTACACGTTCGACCTTGAGATGTTCTGATTGAATAATGGCATTAATCTTGTCGACTGCATGTTGGACTTGGTCGTTAACTACGACATAGTCATAATGCTGCATCAATTCGATTTCTTCCTTGGCTGTCGCCATTCGCTCTTGGATGACATGCGCGGCATCTGTGCCTCGACCTGTAATCCGGGATTCTAACTCTTCCAAGTTAGGTGGTGCTAAGAAGATGAAGATTCCTTCTGGCATACGCTCCTTAACCTTCATGGCACCTTGAACTTCAATTTCCAAGAAGACATCGTGACCAGCCGCTAGGTTTTCTTCAATTTTTTGAATAGGGGTACCGTAATAGTTACCCACATATTCAGCATATTCTAGTAGGTCCTCATTTTGGATCATGGTCTCGAACTCTTCGCGACTTACAAAATAATAATCCTTGCCATCAACTTCCCCTGGGCGCTGAGCGCGTGTAGTGGCTGACACTGAGTATACATACTGAAACTGATTATTGGCAAAGACTGCTGCCCGCACCGTCCCTTTCCCTACTCCGGACGGGCCAGATAAGACAATGAGTAACCCACGACTTGCTGACATTTCGAACCTCCATACCTTCCATTACTTGCAGTAAATCAATAGTTTTATTCTACCACAAAAGGCCCCATTAGAAAAGTTTCAAGCCCTATTTTTAAGGACTTTTTTGGCTACTTGCTCTCATATTGATCAAGACTTTTTCTAGGCCACCCTACCTTCTGGCAAAAGTAAAAGAGGCTGAGATTTCTCAGCCTCTCATCTTATAATTAACGTCGTGTTTGTTTACCAGCATTTCGGCGTTTTGAGCCTGCAGCCCCAACGCTTTCCTTAGTTGGCACAAGACGGTTACGGTTAGCTTCCTTGGTTGCTTGGGCCGTTACATCCTTACGCGGACGACGTGGCGTTACCTGTACGTTGGCCATGTCTTGGTCAATGATTTCTTGGATCTTTGGTTTGACCACATGGTTAGTATAGAGCTGTTGCCCAATCATGAAGACTGCCCCCGCCAAGAAGTAGAGACCTAAACCAGCATCTGTTGTCCAAGTCATCCAACCAAAGAGGATTGGGTTCATCCAGAACATAACTTGACTTGTTTGACCGGCCTTCTCATTACCTGGTGTGCTTGGCATTTGTTTTTGCATGAGCCAGCTTTGAAGAATCGACACAGCAACCACCAGAATCACAATGAGGGTTGAACGTTGCCCTAACTGGATACCTAAGAAAGTAGAGTTTTGAATAGCTGTCGAAGTCCGAATCGCGGCATAAACGGCCGAGATGACTGGCATTTGTAAGAGCAGTGGCAAGCAGCCAGATAAACCACCTAGCATGTTGATGTTGTATTTCTTGTAGACACCCATCAACTCTTGTTGCAAGCGAGCACGCTCTGCTGGATCTTTACTTGCATTGATTTCTTCTTGAATCTCGTTGATTTCTGGTTGGGCCACCTTCATACGCGCCTGGCTAATCATGGTATCACGCGTCATCTTCAGGGAGGATGGCAACATGAAGACCCGTGTTAGCAAGGTCACAATGATAATAGCTAAACCATAGCTATTGAATAAGAAGCCCGCTAAGAAGTCTAGGAAGGCAGCGGCTGGTTTACCCAGATATTCATAGACCGCCCCATAAGGTTGACCATTAGCATCATAGGACACACAGCCTGATGCAATCAATACAACGACGACCAAGAGGGCCATCAATTGCCAGTTACGTTGTTTTTTCAAAATTACTTCACTCATTTCCGAAAGTTTTCACCTTCTAACTATATAAAAATACGCTCTCTTTTTCAAGTATTTTCGTCTAGTCAAGGTAAAATCATCCTCTAGCCCGAGGGATGACGCGTCTTAATTCAATCATAAATAAAAGGATGGGAAGCTTCCCATCCTCTCTAGGCTTATAAATTTTTGGCCAAAACCTTCTTCTTGTTCTTCTCAATTTCTGCCTTGTCCAGCAAGATTGGGAATTCTACATAGAAGATAGAACCATGGTGGAGCACACTCTCCACATAGATCCGACCCTTATAACTATCCACCAATTGCTTGGCGATGCTAAGGCCTAAGCCATTCCCACCTTTCTGGCGGGAACGTGCCTTATCCACACGGTAGAAGCGTCCGAAGACCTTTTGCTTGTCTTCCTGGCTCATACCCTCACCGAAATCTTGAATAGCGATTTCGACCGTCGTGAAGGAAGCACTAACCGCGATATGGATTTCTTGGCGATCGGTACTATACTTGACCGCGTTATCCAGGAGAATAATCAAAATCTGCTCAAAGTGATTTCGATAGATTTTGACATAAAGTTCCTTGTCCTCCCCTTCCGAGTCCAGATAAAATCGGAAATTAGGATAGAGCATAACGAAGTTATTGAAGACCTGACGCGTAGTGGCATAAATTTCGGTCATTTCATCCTTATAATCGACTTCAGCATGATCTGCCCGCGACAAGTCTAACATCATTTGGACTAGGTCTTTCATGCGGGTTATCTCTTGCAAAGAGGCGTCAATGGACTCAGCCAAAATCTCAGGATCGTCTTTGCCCCAACGATTAAGCATTTGCAAATGGCCTTCTACAATGGCGACAGGCGTCCGCAACTCGTGAGAGACATCTTCCACAAATTGCTTTTGATTTTGAACATAGCCATCAATTTTGTCCAGGAGGCGATTGATATGAATGTTCAAATCACTCCACTCGTCATTACTGCGCGGTTTGCGAATCCGGATGGTCGACAAACTCTCTTCTTCCACCAAGTCCAGCGTATTATTAAGATACTCCAAAGGAAGTAAAAGATAACGCGCTAAACCATAGGCAAACACAAGGGAAAATACTAATATGGCGACCAAGACCCAACTACTTAGCTGCTGTTGCTTAGCTAACCAGTCCTGATATTGAAGAGGACGGTAGATAAATTGTAGGGTTCCCCCATTCGCCCCATCCCTTCCTGGCAGACTAACCGTTCCTATGACCAAAAGTTGTTTCTTATACGGATAGATATCCACTTGCGGCGATGCTGCCACAGTCGGCACATCCAGACGACGTGTCTCATAAACTAATTGATTGGCACTATTATAGAGGCGCAAACTAGTTTCAGGATTTTCCAAAGCTGCTAAAAGAGACAAGTCATCAGCCCTTGCATTTTCTGCATTGGTCCCCAGTCGATCAATATCTAATTTGGATGCCTTGAGAACAGACTGCGTTTGATCCAAGCGCATCTGGCCATTAGCCTTGATGGCGGCGAGGGCTTGTTCTTGACTCAAGTGCCGGTATCCCATTAAACTGGCAACCCCAATAAGATTAAAAACTAAAAATAATAAGATACTCCACTTCCATTTAAGCGAAAGTGGCTGTTTAAGCTGGAAACTCGGTAATCTCATGACTAGGTTCTCATGACGTAGCCTGTCCCGCGAACGGTCTGGATATAAGAGTCCTTGCCAGGTACGTCAATTTTGTTGCGGAGATAACGAATGTAGACATCCACCACATTGGTTTCGACTTCCGTTTTGTAACCCCAGACCTTGTCTAGCAGGACTTCACGAGACATAACCGTATTGAGATTTTCCATCAAGTAGAGTAAGAGTTCGTACTCACGCTTGGTCAAATCAATGACTTGATCATCACGTTTAACAATGCGGCCTTTCTTCTCGATGACCAAATTACGGTATTTAACAGATGACTGCTGGGATTGATTCTTCTCTTCCTTGTTATGGTCAATGCGACGGAAGAGTGCCCGCAAGCGGGCCAATAATTCCTCAATGGCAAATGGCTTAACAATGTAGTCATCTGCCCCTTGGTCTAGACCAGATACGCGGTCAATAACGGAATCACGCGCCGTCATGATGATAATAGGGGTGTCCTTAATGGGACGAATGCGACGGCAAACTTCGAGACCATTTAATTCAGGTAACATTAAATCTAATAGGATAACATCCCATTCCTGATTAAGGGCAGTCTCCAAGCCCTTTCGTCCGTCATGACAGATGGCTGTTTCATAGCCTTCATGCTGAAGTTCTAAGTCAACAAAGCGGGCTAGGTTTTTCTCATCCTCAATAATTAATACGCGGTGTTTCTTTGTATCTTCCATTTAATCGCCTCCTAATGCAATTTAGATACTCTCTTCCCTATTTTACACAATTATGAGAAAAAATTCTAGTCTAGAAGCTGATTATTCTCATGATTTTGCCACTTTTTTAGATAAAACTGGCCATGACCCCGAATTTCCATAAAAAAAAGAGGCAGAGAATTAATCTCCACCTCATAATAGTCCTATGGAATCCAGTAGTAGGCCCCGTTGGTTAAAATTTCTGCGATTGTATTAACATTCATACCTGAGTTCAACTCGTAAGTACCTGCAATTAGAAGGGTTGATAGATCCCATTGTTCTACCACTTCCAAGAAGACATCTGGTGAGCTGATAATCCCAGCATCATACAAGTTTTGAGCAACATCTTCGGATGTGTCCCCAGGATTAACAGTGAAGTTACCACCTTCAGTGGTCCATTGACCGTTTCTAGGTGCTGATGTTCCTTCAGTGCTTGTGCCATTGTTCTGCTCTTGACCTGTCTCTGCTTGGTTGTTAGCTTGGTCACTTTCACTTGAACTTGAGCTTTCACTGCTTGAAGAAGATGACTCATTGCTAGAACTTGAAGCCGAATGGCTCTTCAAAGCTTCTAATTCACTACTTTGACGTGATGCTTGTTCTTTTAAAGAAGTTAACGAAGCATTCAAGACATTTTGAGTTGATTCTAAGGCCGATTTTTCGCTTGATAAAGCATCCAATTGTGCTTGTTGATCCGCATTAGCAGTCGTCGACCCTCCGTTTAAAAGGTTGGTCCCATTGACACCTTGGACAGGTAATTGTCCTTGTGACAAGGCAAAAGCTGCTGTTACCACTGCTGATGCTAAGAAACCAACAGCTAGCGAGCGTAATGTGTTACGCGATAATTTCATACTAGTCCTCCTTGTCCTTTGTTAGCGATTTTCAATATAATCGTCAACGATAGTTTGGATAATTTCTTGTGATAAAGCCACATGGTGAGAAATCTCATGCATGGTGTAGCCTTGCGAGTAGAGACGAATCACTTCTTCACGGGTCAAATCTGATACATCATCCAGTCCTAATTCCAAGGCTGGTTCTGCTTCAGCTTCCACGTAGTGATTGCCTACTTGAGCAGGTGCTTCAACCGCCACAGCTTCTTGTTCACGGGCTGCCTTTTCAAGCTCAGCTAAACGAGTTTTCATGGCATAGAATTCTTGTGATTGTTGAGCCGTAAATTCGTCCAATTGGTCTTGAACGTTGTCATCTTTGACATAAATGGATAAGGCAAATAAGACGATGGCTACAACTAATAAAATACAAACTAAAATCCAGAGTTGCATATGACACCTTCCTTTCGATAGTTACTTCACTCCTATTGTATCAAAGTATCCGCAAGTTACAAGGGGCGTCGGGTAACAAATATGTTACAGGCTTGTTGTAATCAACCAAAATTAGCGAAGTGCTCTTTCTAATAAACTAATTGAGTGCAATTATAGTGTACTTTTCTCTTTTGCTTCCCTAAGTCCTATATTTCCAGGCCCAAAAGGCAAAGAAAAAAAGCCCGAACCATAGATTCAGACTTTTAATTTTGGTGTTTTATCTTATTTAAACCCGTCAGAAAAGACAAAGCGGGCATGATAAAAATATTCTAAACCCGAGTAAATGGTGAAGAATAGACAGACATAAAGCAAGAGATTAGCCAGGGAGAAGCCCCAGACTGACCGCCCCATATCTTGCAATAAGAAGCAGATAATAGCTAGCATCTGTGTCGTCGTCTTAATTTTGCCCGGCATAGCGGCTGCCATCACCTTACCATTGGATTGGGCAATCAATACTCTTAAGCCTGTCACCATCAATTCTCTGGCTAGAATGATAAAAACCACCCATCCCGGTACAGAGCCTAATTGAACTAGTAAAATCAGCGCAGCCATGACTAGCAATTTATCAGCCATGGGATCGAAGAAAGCCCCAAAAGAGGTCACTAATTGGTATTTGCGCGCCAGGTAGCCATCAAGGAAGTCTGTAAAGCTCGCTAGGGCAAAAACCACAGCGGCCCAGACTTGGTTGACAGGAATGGCAGTCCCTAACCACACAACTTGGTCAGCCGAATGGTTTAATAGCAAGAAGATAAAGACTGGAATCATCAGCATCCGCAAGAGCGTTAACTTATTGGCGATATTCATGACTATCCTCCCTGATGGCTAGACCTTATTGGCCATTGTTATCGTTGTTCTGTTGGCGATTAGGATCCAGAACGGCTGGTCCTTGATAAGAACCTTGGCCTTGGTTTTGATTTTGGCTCTGGTCTTGACCTTGTTGATTTTCTGCCGCTTGATTAGCTTCATTAGTGCTTGAGCCTGTCGGCTGATCTGCATGAAGACGGAAGACAATAGAATCTGTGATATAGTCGTTAGCGATTTTAACAGTCTTACCATTCACCTGAATCTCGCCACCCTCAGGGTAACCTAGGCGAATGCGGACGCTACGGGTTTGGCCTTTAACTTTAATCTCTAAGGTTTCACCTTCAGTCACCGTTGTATCCATAGTGATTTCTTCATCCTCATAGACACCTACCCAGACATAATTCTTGCCTTTAACAGTGAACTTAAATTTATTCATCGGCGCATAGAGTTCGTAGGTTGTTTCTTCGCCTTCACCAGATACGCGCTTTCCTTGGACATCGCCAAAGAACTCTGCGCCGTCAATCTTAGCTTGGGAAGCAGATTCACTACTGCTGTTAGCGGCATGTTGGGCAGCAGAACTTGGTTCTACTGACGATACAAGACTAGTAGAACTAGAATTATTAGCCTGCTGTTGCCGCTCTCGTTGAGACACAGAGTAGATGGTCCAGGTAATAAAGGCCATAACCAAGACAAATACCCCAGCTAGCATGAGAACTGGCAAGTGCTTAGCATAGCGATCTAAGAGCGATTGTTCTGACTGGGCTTGGTTTCTGTTCAAACGGCTAGGCATCGCTTCTGCTTCTTGGTCATCATATTGAGATAAGCCATGTTCTACCGCTTCTAACTCATTATGATAATCTAAGAGTAGGCTATCTCCATCTAGGCCAACCATGTCAGCATATTGTTTAACAAAAGCTCTAGTATAGAAGTTACCAGGAATTTCTTCGAAGCGTCCTTCCTCAATCGCCACCAAGTATTTTTTCTTAATTTTTGTCATTTGTTGTAAAGTATTTAAGGTATATCCTTTTTCAATGCGGGCATCGCGCAATTTAGTTCCTAATTCACTCATCGCCGTTCATCCTTTTCTTTCTGCATTCAAAAAGTATTATATCATATTCTGACATGAGGGTTAATGATTTTCGCTTAAAGTTTCAAAACTTCTTCTAAAAAAAATCAAGAGGCCAAGTCCCACTATGGACTTGACCTCTTGGCCTATTCACTTACGGGATTAACTAGGACCTCAACTGCCTCTGAGGCTCCTGAGAGCACTTGATGACCAAATTCCTGGAGGTCTGATAGTTTGATTTCCTGAAGGCAAGTCAGGATATCAGCTAATTCGTAACTATCCATCACAGCTTCGATCAATTCATAAGCAATGAACTCCAAGGAATTTAGGTGCTGTAAGAAATCACCAATGCGCCCTGTCACCACTTGTTTCAACTGCTCCTCAGTCAAATCCGGGTTATGTTGCCAGTTAGCCAAGAGCTCCTTGATTGCAGCAATCAAGTCTGATGTATGATGACTCTGGGCATGAATAGCCAAATGGTGCATCTTGTGGTCTAAATGATAAGACTGGTAGAAATTGGTATCTACCCACTGTTGCTGGTACCAGCTAGCATAGGCTGACGACATAGGTCCCATTAGTAGTTCGAAGAAGACTTCCCCAATAATACGTTGGCGAATCAATTCTATGCCCGATAATTTTTGTGGTGAAAAGCGCCAAGCCAACTCGATAATTGGCTGACTGATTTCCCGCTCAAGCTGAGTTTTAGGCAGAACGGGAGCTGTCACCTCTTCTACTACCCTTTGATAGTGTGGTAGCTCAAATGTTTTGCGAGCCTGATTAGCCTCAATGACAGCGAGTAAAGCTTGTGGGTCAAAGTTCCCTACCACAATCAAATTCATATTGCTTGGATGGTAGAAGGTATCGTAGGCCAAGCGTAAATCTTCATAAGTGGTAGCCTTAATACTTTCTTCCGTACCTAAAATATCCACTCCTAAGGGATGGTCAGGATAGAGGGCTTGATGCAAGGCTTGATAGGAAACCCCAAGTGGATCATCCTGATACATATAAAGCTCTTGCGTGATAATGCCCTTTTCCTTCTCGATGCCTTCTGGTGTGAAATAAGGAGTCTGCACAAAATCAAGCAAGGTTTCGACATTGCGTTCAATATAATAGGAAGCAGAGAATAGATAGGAAGTCTGAAAGTAGTGGGTGAAAGCATTGGCCATAGCCCCCTGCTTCATAAAGAGCGCAAAGGCGTCTAGTCCTCCTTGGCCTTCAAACATCTTGTGTTCTAAGAAATGGGCAGCTCCCGCAGGAATGGTCTTTTCTTCTCCCGTTTCCTTGTGTCGCACCACTTGATCCACCGAACCATAGTGTGTCGTCAGAATTCCGTAACTGCGGTGGTAACCTGGTTTAGGTACCAAGCGAACGGTCAAACCATTAGCTAGCACCTTTTCAAAGAAGGTTTCATCCAAAACTTTATGATAGTGTTCTTTCATCTTTACCTCCTACTAGGGCATAGGCCCCCACCAAATGCCATTTGCCTAAGCAAGCAATGACCTCTTCCGCCTTGAGGGCTCTCACCACTGATTCAAAGTAGTCTGTCGACAAATCGAAATCAGGATACAAATCCTGGGCAATCATCTTATCAGTCTCCAAATGTTGATAGTCTCGCGACTGTACATCGGCACTCAAGAGGGTCAGTTTCACTTCCTCTAAGTAGTCCCCTTCTTCCAAGCTCAGCATTAAGTCAGCCAACTGGGCTTGGACTTCCTCATAAACATGCCCCACCTTATCGGGGCTAATGCCCGCCCGTACCAAGGCAAAAGAGCGGTGAAAATCAAGACCAGAATGAATGGCATAGGCCAGACTCTGCTTCTCTCGAATTTCTGTAAAGAGTCGAGAAACAGGCAGGTAGCCAAAAATCCCATTGGCCACTTGTAGTATAATACGTTCCTTAAGGCTCTTGGCCGGCGGAAAGGCAAAGGCCATAGCCAAGTTAGCTTGCTGGCCCTGAACCTTTTCCTCAATCAATTGGCCTAGATTATCAGTTGACAAAGGCTTATCTAAGGCCAGATAGTTATCACCATAATCCCAGTCAGCCTGGCGACCCTTTAGTGACCAGCTCTCTAGCCACTTAATCAAGTCACTATCGGTCAAATCACCATTGCTGACGAGATAGAATTGGGCTTCCTGGCAAATTTCCCTATGAGCCTTAGCCAGGTCAGCTAGAGTCAGGGCTTGGACTCTGGCCACATCCCCTAGATTGGCCAAGGCATTATCAGGAGTCTCACGGTAAAGCTCCTGGTAAAGTTTTTGAACCACCAAGCGTCGTTTGTCATCGCTCATCCGCTCAATCCGTTGTAGCTGAAAGGCCTGCTCCCGTTCAAACCGAGCCTGAGATTGAGGCGTGGCTAGGGCTAGCGACTCCTGTTCAAACAATAACTGACCCATTAAGTTTAGCCAAGCCGGCATTAAGTCAGGCATCTGAACCAGACTTGGCCGAACACTTTGGCTTGCCATAACAAATTCTAGAAAATGCCCCTTACGTTGGACCCCTACTGATAGAGAGGCACCATAGAGTTGGGCCAAAATGCCTTCCAAGGCCGCCTTACTTGGAATACGATCACTCCCGTCTTCCATCATACGAGCCAGCAAGGACCAGGCCGCCGCCCGCTCAGCTTGATAAGGTAAGATAGCCTTTATAATGACTTGGTTGGTTTTATATTTAGTGGAGGCAACCGCCTGATAGTGGATGCCAGCTTGCCATTCTTGCATGGCTTTCTCTCCTTCATTAGGAAAAAAGCCCCATGCCAGCCCCTGAATGGAGCCAACACGGGTCTTTCTCCTCTTATTTTGATTTGATGTAGGTTGTCCCAACGGCTTCTGGCGCCTTGGAGCGGCCAACGAAACCAATCAATACAATAATTGTAATCACATAAGGTGCAATTTGCAAGTAAACTGACGGGATATCCCTAATAACTGGAATGGAAGCCCCGATAACGGCCAAGGACTGAGCTAAACCGAAGAAGATAGCTGCTAACATGGCCCCAATTGGGTTCCATTTACCGAAAATCATAGCGGCCATGGCCATAAAACCTTGACCGGCAATGGTCGATACCGCGAAGTTTTCTGAAATAGTATGAGTGTAGGCTGCCCCACCAATCCCACCTAGTAAGCCAGAAAGCAAGACGCCAGAATAGCGCATGAGGTAGACATTAATCCCCAAGGTATCGGCAGCCTGAGGGTTCTCCCCGACTGACCGCAAGCGCAAACCAAAACGCGTCTTGAAGACCAGATACCAAACTACAAAGGCTAGGACGATCCCTACATAAGCCAAGATAGAAGTTTTGGCGAAGAAGATTGGCCCGATAACTGGAATGTCTGATAAGACTGGGAAGTCAAATTTACCAAACTTGGTTTTGATTGAGTCTGTTTGACCCTTACCTTGGAAAAGGACCTTGGTTAAGAAGATAGCCAAGGATGGTGCAATCAAGTTGAGCACGGTCCCTGAAATAATGTGGTCAGCCCGTAAATTAACGGTCGCTACCGCATGAATCAAGGCAAAGAGCAAGCCACAAAGCCCACCGACTAGGAGCGCTAGCCATGGGGTGAAGTCGCCAAATTGACCGGCAAAAGTCAGGTTGAAGACAACTGATGAGAAGGCCCCAATGACCATAATCCCTTCCAAACCTACGTTAACAATCCCACTTCTCTCAGAGAAGACGCCACCAAGGGCAGTAAAAATCAGCGGTGTTGCGTACAAGAGCGCATTGGATACAACTAAAGCGAGTATATTTTGCATTATGCTCCCTCCTTGCTGCTGACTTTATTGCTGCGAACCTTCTCCATAATGAAGCGGAAGATATAGCTACATCCGACGAAGAAAATAATACAGCCAATGACGACGTTGACGATTTCACTCGGAATCTTAGCAGCCAAAGGCATCAAGTTCCCACCGGTCTTGAGACCACCAAAGAGAATACTTGAGAAGAAAATTCCGATTGGATTGTTCATCCCTAAAAGGGCAACGGCCATACCATCAAAGCCAATATCGGGTGCTTTACCATTCATCAAGAAGATGTTACGGAACTCACCTAGCCCGTTCATGACCCCACCCAGACCTGCAAGAGCACCAGATAGGACCATAGATAGGATAATATTGCGCTTGGCGTTCATGCCCGCATAGGCTGAGGCAAACTTGTTCATCCCTACAGCCTTGAGTTCAAACCCAAGGGTCGTACGCGTCATTAAAATATGAACGACTAGAATCATTAAGACTGAAATGAAAATACCAGCATGTAAGGTAGACCCATTGGTCAAGTCTGACAACCACTGCATTTTTAAGGTAGCATTGTCTTTCAAGATAGGCGTTGCATCCAAACGGCTGGTAATGACATTACGCAAGAGATAGTCTGATAAATAAATCGCCGTATAGTTGAGCATGATGGTCACGATGACTTCACTAGTATCAAAGTAAGCCTTAAGGAAACCAGCGATAGCTGCCCAGAGGGCACCTGCCACCATCCCAGCTACAATGGCAATTGGTAAGACGATAAAGGATGGTAAATCACCTAAAATCAGCCCCACCCAAACGGAGACTAACCAACCACAGAGGGCTTGACCAGCCAAACCAATGTTGAAGAAGCCAGCCGTATAGGCTACTGCGAAGCCTAAACCTGTTAACATAAGTGGGGTGGCAGCCCGTAGAGTCTGACCAATATTGAATGGTTTACCAAATGCTCCATTGAAGAGGGCCTCATAACCTTTAACCGCATCATAACGGAAGAGCCACATAATCAAGGCTCCCACGATAATCCCAATCACAACAGATGCAATAGGAACAAAAACGGCACGTAGTTTATCCTTCATGATTAGCGTCACCTCCTGTTTGACGATGGCTTAATACTTCTTCATAAGAGGTCCCCGCCATCATCAAGCCGATTTCTTGTTCATTGGTTTCAGATGCCGGAATATCTGCCATGATATGGCCGTCGTGCATGACAATAATGCGATCGGATACATTGAGAATTTCGTCTAATTCGAAACTCATCAAGAGGACAGCCTTCTGATCATCACGTTCAGCAATCAAGGCCTTATGGATAAATTCAATGGCCCCTACGTCTAAGCCCCGAGTTGGGTTAGCTGCAATGAGGAAATCAGGGTTCAAGCTTAACTCACGGGCAATAATGGCCTTTTGTTGGTTCCCGCCCGAGAGTGACTTAACTGGCACTTTTTCAGAGACGGTCCGCACATCATACTGCTCAATCAAGGCCTTGGCCTTCTTCTCAATAGCTTGGAAACGTAAGAAGCCTTTTTCAGAGTAAGGTGTATGATAGTAGGATTTGAGCACTAAGTTTTCCTCAACCTTCATAGGCAAAACCAAGCCATATTTGTGGCGGTCTTCAGGAATATGACCAAAGCCTAACTCCGTAATTTGACGTGGTGATTTACCTACAATATCCTGGCCGCCCAATTCGATTTTACCTGATTCAATTGGAATGAGGCCCGCAAGTGCTAGAATTAGCTCGGACTGACCGTTCCCGTCAATCCCGGCAATCCCCACTACTTCGCCACGTCTTACTTGGAAACTCAAGTTCTTAGTAGCAACAATGCCCCGTTCATCCTTAACCACTAGGTCTTCCACATTCAAGAAGACCTCGCCAGGACTAGCGGCCTTCTTCTCGGTCTTGAAGGAGACGGAACGTCCCACCATCATATCGGCTAATTCCTTAGCAGAAGTAGTGGCTACATCAACCGTATCAATGGACTCCCCACGCCGGATAATAGTACAACGGTCGGCTACCTGCTTAATTTCTGCTAACTTATGGGTAATGATAATAATGGACTTACCCTCACTCGCTAAGGACTTGAGCGTAACCATGAGTTCATCGATTTCTTGTGGTGTTAAAACTGCCGTTGGTTCGTCGAAAATCAGAATATCGGCGCCACGATAGAGGGTCTTGAGGATTTCCACCCGCTGTTGCATCCCCACCGTGATGTTGGCAACCTTAGCGTCTGGATCAATGGCTAAACCATATTGCTTAGATAAGTTCATAATATGAGCCTTGGCCTTCTTATAGTCCAAACGTAAGCCTTGAACCATTTCATTCCCTAACATGATATTCTCAACGACCGTAAAGTCATTTACCAACATAAAGTGCTGGTGAACCATCCCGATATGTAGGTTATTAGCGACCGTTGGATTGGCAATGTTAACCGCTTGGCCATTCATATAAATCTGCCCATCAGTCGGTTGTAAGAGACCGGACAAAATGTTCATCAGAGTGGATTTACCCGCCCCGTTCTCACCAAGCAAGGCATGAATTTCGCCCTTCTTGAGCTCGAGGTTAATATTTTTATTGGCAAAAAATGTCCCAAACTGTTTGGAAATACCGCGCATTTCAATCACTGGATGCGTCACTGTTTCCATAGAATCCCTCCTTCTTAATTAATACTTACCTTATTTTATAAGTGCATTTTACTTTCAAAAAAGGAGCCAGGTTGCCCCCAGCTCCTAGTACCTAAGCCTTTATTAACGATTTGGTTTTTCAGGTACAGTGATTTCACCTTTGACGATTTTAGCTTTGTATTCTTCAACAGCTTTTTTAGCTTCAGGTGATAATTGGGCAGTCGTTAAGTCAACCCCGCCGTCTTTCAAGCCGTAAATAGTGTTACCAGATTTGAATTTACCTTCTTTGGTCTCTTGTGCGAACTTCTTAACCGCAGAGCCTACCCCTTTGAGTGTTGAAGCTAAGGTTAAGTGACGTTCTTTGCCATCTACAGTGACTAGACCTTCTGCATCTTGGTCTAAGTCAACCCCGATAACATATACTTCACGTTTAGGATCGTTAGTTACGATATCCTTAGCTTCAGAGAAGACACCGTTCCCGGTACCACCAGAAGCGTGGAAGATAACATCTGCACCACCTGAGTACATAGCAGCAGCTAATTGTTTCCCTTTAGCTGCATCAGCAAATGAACCTGCGTATTGAACTTCAACTTTGATAGAAGGATCAACTGCTTTTACGCCTTCAACGAAACCAGCTTCAAAACGGTCAATAACGAAACCTTCGACCCCACCGATAAAACCAACTTGTTTGGTCTTAGTGGTCTTAGCAGCGGCTACCCCTGCTAAGAAGGCTGCTTCATTATCCTTGAAGGTCAAAGAAGCAACGTTTGGTAAGTCAACTACAGAGTCCACAATAGCAAAGTGCTTATCTGGGTATTGAGTGGCTGCTTCTTTGACTGCAGCTTCTAATTTATAACCAATCCCGAAGATTAAGGAGAAGTTTGCTTGGACTGCTGAGTTAAGGTTAGTCACATAGTCAGAGTCGCTATTGGATTGTAAGTAGTCATAGCCACCTACTCCTTTTTCTAACTTGTTTTCTTTACCGAATTGCTCAAGACCTTCCCAGGCGCTTTGGTTGAAGGACTTGTCGTCTACCCCACCTACGTCTGTGACAATCACTGCAGAAAAATCAGCCGCATTTACGGCAACAGGTGCTACCAAACTTGCTACTGTCAAGGCTGTAGCTGCTAATCCAAAAGCTTTCTTCATTAAAACATCTCCTTTGAATATTTCTTACTCGTGAACTCGCGCTGAATTCCCTTACATTATATCATTATTAGGTCAATCTAGCAAGAAATTCGATGATGTTTTACTAAAACCATTCTCAATCGTTCGTATATTTTCATGAAAATGTCGCCCTAGTGCGCTAGATAGCCGAAAAGTCAACTAAATCTTGCTTAAAGCAAGGCAGTCTAAGCCCTAAAAGCATAAAAAAAGCGAACCTTCTAAGTTCGCTTCTTATAGGCTTAATGTTGTCCCTGACGCTTAGCCAGTTGTAAGGTCACCTGATAGAAAATTGGGGTTAAAATAGCTGCGACAAAAGCTTCCAAGATCCCGTTGGTCGCAATGATGCCCCCTAATAATTGCCAAAGACCGGTCTGGTCTACCCCTTTAATGGTCATATAAACTTCTTGCTTGAATAAAACAATAGCTCCTAAAACCAAGAAAGTATTGAGAAAACTACCACTAAAGCCAGCCAAGGCTCCCACTAGACGTGGATTTTTACTCCAAGACTTGAATACCACAATCAAGCCGGCCAAAATCAATGGCATGAGCATACGTGGCAAGACGCTGACCATGACATCACTTAAAACTTGGGCATTAATGGGTGACACAGGTGCAGTTAGGGCACGAATCCAAGAATTTAATCCCCAAGCCGTCCCAACCAAGACGCCCTCTTTCCAACCTAGCCAGAGAGTTGCTAAAATGACGGTAACATGGATGTAAGTAATGGATAAGACTGGGGTCGGAATGTTACCCAACATAGGCACCCATGATTGGATAATAATCAAGGCCACAAAGACACTTAATTTAACTAGTTGGTTGGTTTTATTTTGCGAACCATAGCGTTGATTTTGAGTCATGTCTTAAGCCTCCTTCACTAGGGGATTGACAGCCACCCCATCTTTAACAAAGATATAGGCCGGCTCACCATGACCCTCATCAAACTCAACCGACAAATCATGTCCATCGAAGAACCATTCGTCACGACTCTCAATATAGAAGAGCACGCCGTCTGCTTCATAAGTGACACCTGGTTCACTTGGGTAGTTGGTTTCCATAGCGAGAGAAAAGCCGCTGTTAATAGGGCTACAACCATAAACCTTGACTAAAAAACGTACGCCAGCCCCTTGGGGCAATCCTACTTCTTCCTTAAACCAAGCAACTGATGCTGGATCTACTTTTAATTCCATCCCTTACACTCCTTCTCTTGACTTGCTGTTTTTATTATAGCATGGTCCTTAAGACAGGACCTAACTAGGTGCTCACTGACCGTCCAAATGATGGTGAACCGCGTAAATAGCCGCCTGAGTACGGTCTTCTACTTCCAACTTGGTGAAGATATTGGAGACATGGGTCTTAACCGTCTTAAGGGTAATGACCAGTTCCTCGGCAATGGCTTGATTGGAGTAGCCTTGACCTATTAGACGTAAGACATCCAACTCCCGATTAGTCAACTCATCATGAGGCTTAGGCCGTGCTTGATCTAATCGGTGCTCGATAATCTTCTCTGTCACGGCAGGTTCAATCACCTTATGCCCTTGATAGGTAGAACGGATGGCTTGGGCAATTTCAGCAGCAGACGAAGTCTTAAGTAAGTAGGAGCTAGCTCCCGCCTCCATAGCCGGATAGACCTTCTCATCATCCAGGAAGGAGGTTACGATAATAATCTTAGCTTGAGGCCAATCTGCCATAATCTTCTGAGTAGCCTCAATCCCATCCATGACATCCATGACTAAATCCATGAGGATAATGTCTGGTCGTAATTCAAGGGCCTTATGATAGCCTTCTAAGCCGTTACAGGCTTCCCCCACTACTTCCATGTCAGACTGAATCATTAAATATGATGAGACTCCTAGTCGGACCATTTCATGGTCGTCCACTAGTAATACCTTAATCATCTACTTACCTCCTTAAAATCTTATAGGAAGGGTGATATCCAGAACGGTCCCCTTACCTGTCATACTGAGAATCTTACATTCGCCCCCAAGATTGGTCACCCGTTCTCGAATATTACGCAAACCATAGGATCCGACCTTGTCAGCCTTATCCATGTCAAAGCCTAGGCCGTCATCCACAATTTTGAGCTGAGCCGAGCTCTCATCCACTTGAAGGTAAACCTCCAGACGGTTAGCTCTAGCGTGTCTTAAGGTATTAGAAATAGCTTCTTGTACAATGCGGAAGAGATGGTCCTCAATACCGGATTCCAAGCGCACATCGGCCAAGTCCCAGACAATCGTCGTCGGAATCTTGGTCTGGAGCTCAAGTAATAACTGTTCAATCCCCTGCTTAAGGGACCGATCTTCTAATCCAATCGGTCTCAAATGTAACAAGAGGGCTCGCATCTCAATTTGAGCCGTCGCAATAACCTTATCGACCCGAATAATTTGTTGGCGGATAGGTTCTGCAATCTCAGCCTGCTCTTGGTCTTTGATGGCTGAAAGCATCATGGTGGCTGCAAAGAGCTGCTGACTAACCGAATCATGAAGCTCCCGCGCAATCCGATGGCGTTCAGTCTCGATAATTTCTTCCTTGGTTTCTTCCCCTACGAAGGTTGGGGAAGCAGCAAAATCCTGCAGGTCTCTAGACAGCTGGACGAGCTTGTCACGGATACGGTTGAGATCTGATGAAACAACACCACTATAATCGTACCAGGCGTGCAGTCCCTTGCCAGAATCCTTAAAAATAGGATGTTGATATTTTCCTAGCAAAAGCCAATTAATCTTAGCCCGAAGCTCTTCATAAGGGCCACTGAGGAAGAAAGTCAGGAAGCCTGATACTACCAGGGCAATACTGAAATTAGCTCCTACCAAGACTAGATAAAATGGAATTTGGAACCAGGTCAACTCCCAGAGACTAGCCAAACTCAAGGTCTGGAAGACGTAGACTTGAAGACCCACCATAATGGTTGTAATGGCCAAATTAACCAAGAGCTGATAGAGGAAGAGACGGCGCCATAAATGTAGGTTCATAGCACAATCACCTCCACTTCACCAAAGGCAACAGAAATCATGATATTGAGACGCCGTGGCGTGGCGGCATATCCCGCAGTCTCCCAACGGAAGTTTTCCCCTACTAAGGAATAGCTTTGGTTCTCGAAGACCACCGCACCTGATATAGCTGAGATATTGAGCCGGAAACCTACGTCACGCGGAATAATCAGCCGCGTACGGCCAAATAATTTACGAATGACAATGGTCGATTGCTCAGGCGGCAGGAGGGTGTTGCCCAAGTCGACAATGGAGCTCCCCCCTAAGAAAACAATATTGATATCATCCCATTCATAATAGTTGGTTTTAGATTCCATAGAGGCGATCAGGGATTCGCGCTTGATTAGGGTCCGCTGACCACTCTGAGGTTGGATTAACTTGACCCCGTGATAGGCTTCCTTGGCACCACCGAAGGGATGGAGTAGTGACTCTCCCCAAACTAGGAACTCATTGCCGTTAGGTCCCCGGAAGAGCCAATAAAAGAGCACCAAGACCAAGAGCACTAGCCAGATAGATTGGGTCATGAAAATGGCCACAAAGAAACTAGTCAGAGACAAAACCAAGGTCATGCCCCTAAAAATCCCGATGGGTATGTAGACACTGGCAACTAGCAAGACTAGGCTACCTAAAAACAAGAGAAAGGTGACGCCCCGCCCCATGAGTTCAAAGACCAAGGCTGTCCCAGCCAAAGCAAAAATCTGAAAAATATGGCGCTTTAAAAAAGCAATCATCTGTCCGCCCTCCTTTCTTAGCTTACGCTTCTTATTATAAACAATTTTAAGCCATAGGAAAACCCTTAACCCCCATCCCCTAGGAAAAGCTGCTCCATAATTCGGCAAAAGAAAAGAGGCTAGCATCACATCCTAGCCTCTAAGTAAGTTAATTTTTCTCAATTTTGGTAATCTTCAAATCGAAGGATCCGCCTGGTGTTTCCACCGTTACGACATCCCCTAATTTTTTACCAATAATTGCCTTAGCAATTGGTGAATCGTTAGAGATTTTGGCTTCTAATGGATCTGCTTCAGCAGAACCCACAATGGTATACGACTCTTCGTCACTACCTGGTAATTCAATGAAGCTTACCGTACGACCCAAGGTCACCACATCATCTGCCACATCGCGATCATCAATGATTTGCGCAAAACGAATCATTTTCTCAATGACAGAGATACGTCCTTCAACGAAGGCTTGTTCGTCCTTAGCTGCATCGTACTCTGAGTTTTCAGATAAGTCACCGTATGAACGGGCAATCTTAATACGCTCGATAATCTCCTTACGTTTATTAACTTTTAAATCTTCCAATTCAGCCTCTAATTTGGCTTTCCCTTCCAGGGTCATTGGGTATACTTTTTCTTCCATATACGTCTTAACTCCTTATTTTTAATGGATAGTTGCTTCTCGTCCCCTAGGAGAAACAAAAGAACACGAGCGAATTGGCCTTACGCCAACTCACTCGGTCTTGCCTCTGTCAGAACAGAAATAATATAACACTATCTTGGTCATTTAGCAATCATAATTTGACAGTTAGGCATAAAAATTTATAGAGCATCTTTTGCTTAGGCTTCTTGTTTGGCTTCGAGAGCCTTGCCTTGTAGGATAGAATGAATCTTGGTGGCTAAGAGGTCAATCGCCACTTGGTTATAGCCCCCTTCTGGGACAATAATATCGGCGTAACGCTTGGTTGGCTCAATAAATTGGTGGTGCATTGGCTTAACCACGTCCACATATTGGTTAATAACCGACTCCACTGAACGGCCACGCTCTTTAATATCGCGGAGAATCCGGCGAGCCAAACGAATATCATCATCGGTATCAACATAGACCTTAATATCCATTAAGTCGCGTAAGCGCGGATCTTCCAGAATAAGAATTCCTTCCACGATAATGACATCCTTAGATTCTTGATGAATGACTTCACTGCTACGCGTGTGGTTGGCAAAGTCATAAACCGGCTTATCAATGGCTTCCCCTGCTAAGAGGCGATTGAGATCGGCCACGAATAAATCCGTGTCAAAAGCCAATGGATGGTCATAATTGGTTTTAAGTCTTTCTTCAAAAGGTAGGTGCGATTGGTCCTTATAGTAGAAGTCATGCTGGAGCATCATGACAGATAAATCGGCGAAAATCTCCATGAGCTTCATGCTGACACTGGACTTTCCACTCCCGGAACCCCCGGTTACGCCAATTACAATCGGACGATTTGACATACTATTTTCCCCTCATTCTATTCTTATTCTGTTTCGCTTGATGATAGGCTTGATTCTTGACTGCTATTCTTATTGACATACTTAGCAACTAGAGCTTCATGTTCTTCCAAGGTTGTCGCATAGTAGACATTTCCGGTCTCGATATCCGCTACAAAGTAGAAGTAGTCTGAGGCTGTTGGATAGATGGCAGCCTGAATTGCACTGAGACTTGGGCTATTGTAGGGCCCTGGTCCTAAGCCCGTATGCTTATACAGGTTGTATGGTGAGTCCACTTCAGTATCCTTAATGGTCACCAGTTCCTTGTGTTCACCTAAGGCATAGAGGACGGTAATATCGGATTGCAGTGGCATATCGTTGTTCATACGGTTATAGAAGACACCAGAGATGAGCTTGCGATCTTCATCTGTGACCCCTTCCTTCTCTATGATAGAAGCTAAGGTCAAGATTTGATGGAAACTTAAGCTAGTATTGCCCATATCTTCCTTGAGTTTTTGGTATTCAAGGTTCATCTTGCCCACCATTTGTTTAATCAGGTCTTTAACATTGGTACCAGCGATATAGTCATAGGTTGCCGGATAGAGGTAACCTTCTAACTTATATTTGAGTCCTTCTACCCCATCCAAACCTGAAATTAAGCTCGGATATTGAGATTTTAACTCTTCGATGAAGCTAGCATCATTAGCAGTTGCTAAGAAATCAGCTGCCTTAATTGGGGTGTTTTCTTCCACCATTTGGGCAATTTGTTCCAGTTGCATACCTTCAACAACGGTTAGTTTGGTATCCACATCGACTTCGATCGGTTTACCACCCTTTTGAAGGGTTGCAATAATGGTATCGGCATCCATGGCAGGACTTAAGTCATAGTGACCAGCTTGGAGACCATTGACACTTTTGGCCTTCATATAGAAGCTAAAGATATCGGCATTCTTAATCAAGCCTTGAGACTTAAGTAATCGCGCGATGTCCTTACTGCTAGAGCCAATTGGAATGGTCACTTGCATGGTCTCTGTCTTTTGGTTGTTAACTGCCTTTAGGGAATCGTTATAGTACCAGAAGCAACCTAAACCTACAACTAAGGCCAAGGCAACTAATCCTAAGATAATGTATTTGACGATGCGTTGGGTCATCAATTCTTCTTTTACCTGATGATCTTCCTTAAGTTCCGCATCTTGTTTGACTTTGTCCCAATCTACTTTCACTGAGGAACCTCCTTCGCTATGTGATAGATTCAATATATCCTATGCATTATATCAATTTTTCTGTTAAATAGCCATTATTTTCCCTTTACAAGTCGGTTAAAGACTCGCACTATAAAACTAAAACTATTTCTATTCATCTTTAGCCTCCTAGATAAAAAACAAAATAAAACCTGGGAGTCATATTCAAACTCTCAGGTTTTTACTAGCTTAGAAATTGCCTTCTTCGTCTAAGAAGGTATTGAGGACTTCCTCAACCATATCCCATTCTTTCTCATCTTCGATTGGCAATAATTCACCGGACTGTCCGTCCTCGCCTTCCGTAAATGAGTAAGCTTGAAGTTCTACGTCCTCATCGTCAATAGCACCCGCTGGGTAGAGAATGACGTAGTTCTTACCATAATCTTCTGATTCGAAGGTAAAGAGAATCTCGTATAAAGCCTCATTTCCGTTCTCATCCACAATGGTAATATGTTCGTGGTGGTCGTGGTCATGATGATGATGATGATCATGATCATGATCGTGATGGTGGTCGTGTTCGTGTGGCATAGCTATGCCCCCTTCCTTAATTAATTCGGTCTAAATAATTCTGTAGGATAATTACCGCAGCTAGCTTATCAATAACTTGCTTGCGTTTCTTGCGGCTAACATTTCCTTCTGTAACAAGCATACGTTCTGCTTGCGAAGTGGTTAAGCGCTCATCCTGATAGTGGATAGTCAATTCAGGTCTTAACTTACTAATTCCCTCTCCATAGGCCATTGAGGCTTCTGCTCTTGGTCCCAGACTATTGTTCATATTCTTGGGCAAGCCAATAACAAGCTCCTTAACCTGGTGCTGATCAACCAGTTCCAGCAGGCGGTCATAACCTAAGTCCCCCGCTGCTTCGTCAATACGAATGGTCTCAAGACCTTGAGCAGTCCAGCCCATTAAGTCGCTAACAGCCACTCCTACTGTCTTGGATCCTACGTCCAAGCCCATAATACGTTTATACATGGTTTAGCGATTTCCTTTAACATAGTAGCGGACTAAGGCTTCCACAATCTCATCGCGCTCATAACGACGAATTAAGTTTCTGGCGTCACGATGGCGTGGAATATAGGCTGGATCTCCTGACAAGAGATAACCCACAATCTGGTTGGTTGCATCATACCCCTTTTCTTCTAGGGCGCTAAATACAATCTCTAGTACTTCGCGAATGGTCTGTTTATTGAGATCATCTAAGCTAAATAAGATGGTTTCATCTAATGATTGCATACTATCACCAATCCTCTCGTTTAATCTTATTGTACATGACTCTGTACAAGATTGGAACCTTTTTGCAACAATTCCGGCAAAAAAGCCTATAATTGTTCGTTAATTACTGCGCTGACTTGCGCCAATAATTCTGGAATCGCTTCTGGTTTCTTACCACCGGCTTGAGCCATTTGTGGCTTACCGCCACCGCCACCGCCGACAATTGCCGCTAATGGCTTGATGAGGTTACCAGCCTTAAGACCAGCAGCCAAGCCTTGCTCATCCACTTGAACCATGAGACTTACTTTTTCTTCTTGGCTAGCAACTAAGACCAAGATATTAGATGGTGCTTCTTTCTTCCAGATGTCAGCCATTTGACGCATCCCATCAACAGATTGATTGCCTAAGTTAATGGCTACATAAGTCACATCCCCAACACTTTGAACATCTTGGAAGACTTGTCCTGCTTCAGCTTGCAGTAATTTTGCGTTGAGCGATTCTACTTGAGCTTGGGCTTGACGGAGTTCTTCTTGCAATTGCTCTAAACGTGGTAAGAGTTGGCTAGCTTGAGCCACTTTGAGATGATTTTGCACTTCTTGTAGGAGGTCAGCTTGAGCCTGATAATCCGCAACAGCAGCTTGACCAGTCAAGGCTTCAATCCGACGAATCCCGGCCCCAATCCCAGACTCAGCTAGGAGCTTGAAGGTGCCAATCTCATTGGTGTTATTAACATGGGTCCCACCACACAACTCGATAGATTCGCCTGCAATATTAACAACCCGTACAACATCACCATATTTTTCCCCAAAGAGAGCCATAGCACCTGTTGCTTTAGCATCTTCAATGGGCATTTCAGCGATATCAACATTGGCAGAGTTGGCGATCCATTGGTTGACGAAGGCTTCAATCTGCTTGAGTTCCTCAGGTGTGACTTTACCAAAGTGTGAGAAGTCAAAGCGTAAGCGATCTGGCCCAACGTAAGAACCCGCTTGGTTGGCATGGCTACCCAAAACAACCTTCAAGGCACGGTGTAAGAGGTGGGTTGCGGTATGATTTTGGTTGGTCTTAAGACGTGCTGCCCGATCCACTTCTAAGGTATAGGATTGACCGACAGTCAACGGCATATCCCCCGTTTTGATACGGTGCATAAACTGACCTTGAGGTGCTTTCTTAACATCTAAGACTTGGCCTACTTCTTGATCGCCATCTAGGATGATCCCAGAGTCCGCAACTTGCCCCCCCATTTCTGCATAGAAAGGACTACGGTTGAAGAAGACCCAACCCTCTTGATGAGCTGGTAACTGATCTACCTTGGCTTCATCTAGCACAATGGCCTTGATAGTCGCGTTTGTAACAAGCGTTTCGTAACCCACGAAATCAAAGGCATCAGTAATGTTTTGTAAGAGGTCGCTTTGGACTTGCATGCTCTCTTCCTTAGAACGAGCTGCACGAGCCCGTTGACGTTGGGCTTCCATTTCTGTCTCAAAACCTTCTTGATCAACTGAGAAGCCTTGGCTATCAGCCAATTCAACCGTTAACTCTAATGGGAAACCAAAGGTATCATAGAGTTGGAAGGCTTGGGCGCCCGGAACCACGGTTTTGCCCTCAGCCTTGAGGTTAGCCATCAAGTCATTCAAGTGAGCTTCCCCACCTTCAATGGTCTCGTGGAATCGCTCTTCTTCATTTAAGATGACCTTTTGAACGAAGGCTAATTGTTCCGTCAATTCTTGATAATAAGCCCCCATAATGTCCGCAATAACAGGGACTAATTCACTTAAGAAGCTACGGCTAATCCCCAATTTTCGGCCATGCATGACACTACGGCGAATGAGACGACGTAGGATATAGCCACGCCCTTCATTGGAAGGCAATGCCCCATCACTAATCGCGAAGGAAACCGCGCGAATGTGGTCGGCAATGACCTTGAAGCTGACTTGTTTGTCACCAGCTGAAGCAAAGTCTACACCAGAGACTTTTTCAATGGCTTGAATAATTGGCACAAAGAGGTCTGTCTCATAGTTAGTTTTGGCATTTTGAATGACAGAGACTACCCGTTCCAAGCCCATCCCGGTATCGACGTTCTTGTTAGGCAGTGGTTGATAGGTGTCATCTGGCAAATGGTTAAACTCAGAGAAGACTAAGTTCCAGATTTCCAACCAACGCTCATTCTCACCACCAGGGTAGTTTTCTGGGTCGTCTGCTTCCAAGTTGTTAAAGTCTTGTCCACGATCGTAGAAAATCTCGGTATCCGGACCACATGGGCCAGCCCCGATATCCCAGAAGTTATCTGCTACTGCCACCAAGTGATCAGCAATAAAACCTGGTTGTTGTTTCCAGATTTCGGGTGTTTCCTTGTCATCTGGATAGTAGGTGGCAAATAGCTTATCAGCTTCAAAGCCTAACCAACGCTCGCTCGTTAAGAATTCCCAAGCCCAAGCAATAACCTCTTTCTTGAAGTAATCGCCGATAGACCAGTTCCCTAGCATTTCGAAGAGGGTATGGTGGCGAGCAGTGTAACCTACGTTCTCAATGTCATTGGTTCGGATACATTTTTGCACGTTAGCCAAACGACGGTTGTCTGGCACTTCCGTACCGTCAAAGTATTTTTTAAGGGGTGCCACACCGGCGTTGATCCACAAGAGGGTTGGGTCATTGACCGGAATCAAAGAGGCACTTGGAATAATTTGGTGTTGTTTCTCTGCGAAGAAATCAAGATACATTTGGCGAATTTGCGCACTCGTCAATTGTTTCATATATGATGAACTCCTTTTCTAATAAAAATAAAAAACACACTCATTACATGCAAGGGCGATAAGTCGCGGTACCACCTTGCTTATAACGAATCTGCTTCATTACATCTTTAATGATTGTTAACGCCAATCCTACGCTAATGTTGCCACTAGAAAGACCTAAGGGAGCATTGAGACCCGTGACTTCTTCCACCAAATGAAGTCTCTCTGAGGCTGGGTTCAACATAGCCTTATACCTCTACCATTATACGGCTAAAAGCCCCTAAAAGTCAAGGTTCTGCTAGAATAAATGGATAAGTCAACCAATCAACGGTCAGCTGACGTGGCGCCGCCTCCTGGACCTCTCCATCCACTTGACCTAGAATGGCTTGCTTAATGACCAAATCAAGCTTTTGCCCGGTCCAACGGCTGACTTGAGGCGACTGGTCCTGCTGATGGCTGACTAAGACCCGCCAAATCAAGCCTGGTAAATGCTGTGCCTTGATACTGTGAAAGGCCATCACACTAATCTCTGGATTGCTAGCCTGGCCTAGATTATCTAATTTTATGCCCCCACCCATATAAGGATTCTTGAGGACACTGAAGAGATAGCAGTCAGACACTAGTTGAGGCGACTGATTATCTAGGCTGAGTCTAACCTCAAAAGCCTCTAATTTAGGTAAACTAGCAAAGACAGCCACTAGGTAGGACAGCTTGCCTAAATGCCACTTGGCTAATAGACGCCCCAGTCTTAAGGCCTTGGATTGCTGATTAACCATGGCATCAAAACCTATCCCTAGGCTATTAATCCCATAGCTAATTTGTCCACTGACCTGATCTTGCAAACGCAGAATCGGCACTTGAAGTCGGTTACCTGCCTGCAATTGATCCAAGGCTTGAGCTAGCTTCCGTTTAGCTTGCCAGGCCCTAGCAAAGTCATTACCACGTCCAGCCGGCAAATAGAGAATGGCAGGAGGCTGTGGTTGTCCAGCTAGACTGGCTACAACTTCGTGCAGCGTCCCGTCACCACCAATGACTGCAATGACCGGCTCCTGGTCCAATTGCTGAGCCAAAAGCTCACTATGGCCAGCATAGGTGCTAATATAGACTTTAGGCGCTATTTGGCGTTTGTTCAGGGCTGCCAGAGTCTCCTCCAAGACTTTACCTCCCTGGCCAGCGCCTGCCCCTTGGTGGGCGATAATCGCTAATTCTTGCATCTAATTTTCTGCCTCCTCAACGCCTTAAGCATGGTCTGTCTTGCACTTGCCTTAACTTTTTAATTGTAACGCAGATAGTTGTCATTTACTAGGCTTTTCGATACAATAAATCTAGCAAATCGATTAAGGAGTTCACTTATGACAGATTATCAAATGCTGGTCTTAGATATTGACGATACGTTGATGACCAGTAAGAACACTATCTCTGATGCCACCTACCAGGCCTTGATGAGGGCTCAGGAGCAAGGCAAGAAAGTCGTGCTAGCTAGCGGACGACCAACCCCTTCTATGATTGAAACGGCTAAGCAGCTGAAATTAGACCATTTCGATTCTTACATCATTTCCTTCAATGGTGCTGCCATCACCAGTATGGCGGATGGCCAGGAACTCTTCAGCCAACGCCTAGAAGCGGACGCTCAAGATGACATTGTCCAATATATTCAAGCTAAGGGGCTGACTGTCCTAACCTATATCGACGAGTACGTGGTCATGGATAAGTCCAATGACTATAGCCAAATTGAAAGTCAATTAACAGGTATTCCCGACCGTTATGATCCTGAGGCCATCGCTAACCTGTCTCAACTAGCTAAATCCCGGATGAAATTCATTGGAGTTGGTGACCCAGACCTAGTTACAGCTGCAGATGCTGAATTGAAGGGACGATTCGGCGATTTAACCTATGCCACCACCTCTAAGCCTTATTTCCTGGAGTTCGTCCACCATCAAGTCTCCAAAGGCCAAGCCATTAAAGTCCTCTGCCAACACCTTGGTTTGACTCTGGACCAGGTTATTGCCTGCGGCGATGGGAATAACGACTTGACCATGATTGAGACAGCCGGTTTGGGCGTTGCCATGGCTAATGCCACCCCACTGCTTAAGGAAGCAGCCGACCACATTACCCTCTCTAACGACCAAGATGGTCTAGTTCCCATCATTCGCGACTTTATGGGAGTTAGCCTCTAGTCCAGTAAAAACTTAAACGCTTTTAGGCCTTTGTCATTCCCTTTTTCAGCAAAATGTAGTATAATACATTTTGTGCTAAGCGGAGATGGCGGAACGGCAGACGCGCATGCTTCAGGCGCATGTGTCCAATAGGACGTGAGGGTTCAAATCCCTTTCTCCGCATCATAAAAGAGCCCTATCAGGGCTCTTTTTTATTTCTATAAAATCATATCTAATAGAATTTACAGTCTTCTCATCACCATAAGTTGAGATTGTAAACCGGCTACTTTATTCTTAAAACGATTTATTAAGCTGTTTAAGGGTCTCCTTAACAACTTTACTACCCAACGAGCTATATAATTTGTGACTGCCTATAATATAAAATTCTTCCTTCGCCCTTGTTGCAGCGACATTCATAATATTTGGTGTACCAACTGCCCAAAACGCTGCACCCCTGCTATTTTCATCTGCACCAAGGACTAGATAAACAACTTTTGCTTCTTTTCCTTGAAATGTATGTACAGTTCCTACAGAAATATCCTTTAAATTTTCCTTCGAGAGCCTTGAGGATATCATAGTAGCCACCTTCTTGAAAGGTGATATTACGAAAATGTCTTTAGGTAAAACAGTATGCTCATTAATTTTCATTCTAATTTCTTCAATTAAGACATTAACCTGTTCAATAACGAATTTATCGTTAGCAACACCTTCTACATCAATCCAATTTCCTTTGCCGTTCGAATCTTTTTCTAATTTTCCTTGAACCATCAACCCATCATAGGAGATGGCATTAGAAATTGAGAACATTGGATCTTTACATCTCCGATGAACCCACAGAGGTATTCCAATCCACTCTCCCGATTGACGTTCATAACCATACTGACTAGCTCGATCACATAATGTTTGAGCAGAAGCTTTTGATGAAAGGTAGTTATCGTCAAGCATATATTTTTGTTTCAGCAAACTAAATATTGCAGAATCCAGTGTAACGACTGGTTCGATTTGAGAAGGGTCGCCTACCATCACAATTCGTTTAGACCTTATCACTGCTCCTACACAAGCTTGGGGTAATGCTTGCCCTGCCTCATCTATAAATATATTTGGCAAAGATGCATCACCAAAAGCTGAAAACATTCTTGAAAAACTTGCTAATGTCGTGCTTATAACTGGTACTACAAAATTTATCCAATGCCATGCTGAAATAATTTCTTTTTTCTCATAGTCATTAGTATTATTCCACACTTTAAGAGCTTCCCTAAGATTTTGGCGGTTTTCGTACAAGTATTGCTTCCTAACAGATAAAGCTAAAATAAATAATTCATTTTGCATATATCTAAAATTCTTATCGAACCAAAAATTAGTCTTTTGCAGTGTTTCATAGTCGCTTGAAAAATCAGGAATTTCTTGATGATAAAGTTTAATTTGCGATTCAACTGAATCTATTTCTCCCTTAATTTTTTCGGATTGACTAACGCTCTGATCTATTAACTTTTCGTTTTCAGATTTATCCTTAGAATATTCCTCCTGGATTTCCGCTTTTTTTGCTATTTCTAGTTCTATGGCCCTCTCCAATTTATGTTTCATCTTAAGAATATTGGCCTTATCTTTTGTAGCTAATAAAATCTTTTCCTTAACTACGGCAATATCCTCTATATATCGTTTCACATCAGCGCTTCCGAATAATTTTCTCAATAGAAAGAATGCTGGTTTCTTTATTTGAGTCAACTCTAGTTCTTTTTCGTAAATTTCATTAGAAACAGCTACCTGAGATAACTTAGAGTCTAATAATCCTTGTTGATCACGCAACTTAGAAATTTTATTCTGAATCTTATCTATATTCTGAGAAAACCGCCTATAGATTTCTTCTCTGCGCGCTTTAATTGCTTTAATCTCTGTCAAACCTTGATTGTATTTCGATTGGAGCGCTTTATTTTTGATCTTCAATTCGTATATTCCTTGCTTTTCATCCCGAGCACTCTTCAGCTTTAAATAGTGAGTTCTAAATTTTTCATATACTTCTGGATTATTTCCATATGAATCTTCAAGGTTATCTATTACTGATTCTAATACCTCTTTTAATTTTTTTCTGTTCGCCATCTTTCCTGCTTCCGCTGAAATAAGGCCCCAACACGTTATCTTTTCATTATCCTTTGAAAGTAACTCTGTCGCAATGTCTTGAAAATAGTCTGTTATTTGCAACTTTTCAAGAAAATCATCATTTGCTATTTCTGATTTCTTAGGGAGTTCATTAACAATATTTTGAACTGCAGCATTATTGCTACTTGCGACAATTATGCCCAAATCCGATATTTCACTAGGTAGAGGAATCAATTTACCCTCATCACTCTTACCGACATTAGTCATACTGCAAATGAAGCGCGCTTGCTCAACTAACATGTCCGCAAAGATATCTTTAAGCAACGTAGTTTTACCAGTACCTGGTGGCCCATTTACACTTCTGATATTATTTTTATCTTTTAGTATTAGGTTAACTGCTACTTGTTGCATTAAAGACAAAGCAAATTCCGGATTCGAAGGAAAACGTCCTAGCGGATAATGTTTAGGTTGGAGAATCTCCGCAATTTTTTCTATAGATTTACTAGAATTATTTTTAGTGTCTAAGGTAGTTCTTTCTTCGCAACCAAGAAGGTATCTTCTTAGATTCAAAGAAGCTGAGCGCTCAGCAAGATTTAAATCATCTAGATAAAACGAATGGAGATTGGAATTTGCATTTTTGCAGTTTTTTAAATACTGAAATCTCGAATTTTTCAAACAAATCCCAAAATCACAGACCATGTTTTTAAAAGCATTATTAAAGTCATAAACTTCAAAGTATTTGCTGATGGTGTTTCGTATAGCTTCCTCTTCCTTAATCATATTTTCAGGAAGTCGCTTATGATTTCTAACATAACCACTTATACTGTAAAAGAAATATTTATCTAAATGCTGTAAATCATAATTGAAATATATTGCAAACGAGAATTTTTCTGTAGAAATTATTTCTTCATCTGAATCAGTAATATCTAAGTTTTGTTTGATTATATCAACAACTTCCTGAAAATCAAATATGTTTAAATAAAGTACTATTCCTGTATCTTTTACCTTAGTATCATCCAGTTCCTCTTTCTGATTTTCTTTATCTAAAAACTGTTTAAAATACACATAATAATCCGTTACGTCATCAAATCTATTCAATGCTTTGCTAGTGGACTTGATAGAGCCTTCAGATAGTTGTTCTACCACTTTCCACGACTCTAGAATATTCTTAATCTGATTCATTATATTAGTACACTCCTTCCTAAAAACGTCTTATATTTATTTTGATAACCCCTTACAGGCTAACCATTATAAATAATAATATTTTTATCCGATTTTAAGTTGTTTATGCTAGAAATAATATTTATTAAGAAAACTGGGGCAGTATCCCCAGTTTTCTTAATTACTTAGAGTCAATTATTAGTGTTACAGGTCCGTCATTTTCAATTAGGACCTGCATGTCTGCGCCAAAACGCCCCGTTTCCACGCGGAAGCCCGCTTCCCTTAGAGCCTGGTTAAGGGACTCATAGAGAGGCTCCGCCACTTCTGGACGAGCCGACTGGGTAAAACTTGGCCGGTTGCCCTTGCGGACATCGCCATAGAGCGTAAATTGGCTAATAGATAGAATGGCACCGTCCGGCAGACTATCTAGACTGGCATTCATCCGCCCCTGCTCATCTTCAAAAACACGCAGTTTGCTAATTTTGCGGGCGCAATAGGTCACATCTTCTGGGCCGTCTTCGTGGGTCACACCGACCAATAGGACAAAGCCCCTATCAATCGCTCCTACCACTTGACCGTCAATTGAAACCTGACCCCGACGGCAACGTTGAATAAGTACTCGCATTCAGGGGCCTCCTACTTATTATTGACCCGGGTTACTTCATAAACGTCCGGAATGTTGCGTAATTTGACCATGAGATCTTCTAATTGAGCCGTATTAGAGATGGCAACCTTGATGGTGACTGTCGCTGTTGAAGTTTTGTCGTCCACTTTCCCGTTAACGTTGCGCAAGGTCTTAACAGAATGGTTGACCACATGCAGGACTTCATTAATCAGCCCATTACGGTCAAAGCCCACTACCCGAATCTCGGTGACATAGTCGGCACCGAGCTGGCCAGTGCTTTCCCATTCAACTGGAATCGTCCGTTCTTGCAAATCAGGTTCATTGAGTAAGTTAGGACAGTCCTTACGGTGAACTGAAATCCCCCGCCCTCGTGTCACGTAACCCACAATTTGGTCACCTGGAACCGGACTGCAGCAACGACTGAGACGAATCATAAGGTTGTTAACCCCACGCACCATGACGCCATTTTCATGTTGGATCTTCATGGCCTCGGTCTCAGGTTTGTTGAGAGTTTGCTCATTGGTTAGCGGCTCTGCCGGTGGCACATCCTTCTGTTCCTTGCTGTGCAAGAAGTTATAGACACTAATGGCAGATACTTCTCCCAAGGCTACGGCTGCAAAAAGGTCAGCCAAACTCGGCACATTATAGCGTTCAAAGAGTTCCTTCTCATAGGCCTTCTTAGCCAATTGTTTAAGGCTATAGCCATTTTTCTTGAGCTCTTCTTCCACCATGGCTTGACCGCGTTCACTATTGCGATCGCGATCAAGGAGTTTGAAGTAACGCTTGATTTTGTTACGTGCCTTGGAAGTGGCGGTATATTTCAACCAGTCACGACTTGGTCCATTGGAATTGGGGTTGGTTAAGATATCCACGATATCTCCGTTTTTGAGCTTGTAGTTAAGTGGGACAATCTTACCGTTGACCTTGGCCCCAATTGTTTTCTTACCCACATCCGTATGGACATGGTAGGCAAAGTCCAAGGGTCCCGCCCCATTAGGCAGTTCGAAGACATCCCCCTTTGGTGAGAAGACATAGACTTGATCTTTGAAGATGTCTTCCTTAACGAAGTCCATAAACTCACCCGCGTCTTTGGCTTCATCTTCTAATTCTACAATATCGCGGAACCAAGTCAGTTGCTTCTTAATGGCTTCATCTTCGCGGACTTGCTGGGTCTTACCTTCCTTGTAGGCCCAGTGAGCTGCAACCCCGTACTCCGCCACTTCGTTCATTTGGAAAGTCCGAATCTGAATTTCAACCGGTTTGCCATGCGGACCGATAACCGTCGTATGAATGGACTGATAGAGATTAGCCTTAGGCATGGCGATATAGTCTTTGAAGCGACCAGGCATTGGTTTCCACTTGGTATGGACCGCCCCTAGGACAGCATAACAGTCCTTAATGGTCGGTACCAGGGCCCGGATAGCTAAGAGGTCATAGATTTCATCAAAATCCTTATTCTGCTTGACCATCTTACGGTAAATAGAATAAATGTGCTTTGGACGCCCATAGACATCGGCCTTGATATGTAATTCTTCAATGGCCTCGTTAATATCCAGAATGGCTTCTTGAATATAGGTCTCGCGCTCTTCCCGCTTGGACTTCATCAAGTTGACAATCTGATAGTAGGCGTCTGGATTGATATAACGCAGAGCAATATCTTCTAGCTCCCACTTAATCAGGTTCATCCCTAAACGGTCAGCTAGCGGTGCATAAATCTCAATCGCTTCTTGAGATTTTTCCACTTGCTTGGACGGCTTTTGGAATTTAAGGGTCCGCATATTATGAAGGCGGTCAGCCAGTTTGACCATGATAATCCGCATGTCTTTGGCCATAGCCAAGAGCATCTTACGATGGTTTTCTGCTAAGGCTTCTTCCTTACTCTGGAACTTAAATTTCCCCAACTTGGTGACGCCATCTACCAAGAAGGCTACCGTCTCAGAAAATTCGCGGACGATATCTTCTAGGGTATAGTCAGTGTCTTCCACCACATCATGGAGGAAGCCGGTCGCGACCGTATCAGGGTCCATCTTGAGTTGGGCGAGAATTCCAGCAACTTGAATAGGATGCACGATGTATGCTTCTCCCGATAAGCGAAATTGCTCCTTGTGGGCTTCTGTGGCGAAATCCAACGCCTTTTTAACGAAGGCCACATGCTTTTCATTCATGTAGCTTTCGCAGAGGGCCATGACATCTGCGGCCGTTAAATCTGGTGCTTGTGCCATCCTACTCTTCCTTTCTTACTTACAATTACTAATAGTTTCCTGGTGCATTGCCTGTAGCCTGGCCGGTTACAATCGCAATCCCCTTGGAGGCGCCAATTCGGCTAGCACCTGCTTCAATCATAGCCAAGGCATCCTCTCGGTTTTGAACTCCGCCGCTGGCCTTAACTCCCATGTCAGGGCCTACGGTTTCCCGCATGAGGCGGATATCTTGGACAGTGGCACCGCCAGCTGAGAAGCCGGTAGAGGTCTTAACGAAGTCAGCACCAGCTTCCTTGGCTACTTGACTGGCTTTGACAATTTCCTCCTTGGTCAGGAGACATGTTTCTAAAATTACCTTAACTAAGGCTTGATGATTAGCAGCCTCCACTACGGCTTGGATATCCGCTTTGACTAGGTCCCAATTGCCATCTTTTGCAGCACCAATATTAATGACCATGTCGACTTCATCCGCTCCCTCTTGGATAGCGGTGCGGGTCTCAAAGGCTTTGACAGCTGAGGTATTAGCCCCCAGAGGGAAGCCAATAACCGTGCAGACCTTAACATCTGAACCTGCTAGTAAAGTATGCGCAGTCGCCACCCAAGTAGGGTTGACACAGACTGACATAAAGCCATAGTCGCGGGCTTCTTGGCAGAGCGTTTCAATGGCGGCCCGGCTAGTATCGGCCTTAAGCGCGGTGTGATCAATGTATTTTGCTAATTCCATGGGATAGACTCCTTCCTTATAGTTCAAGTTCTAGGGCATAGGATAAGGCTGATAAGAAATAGATTGGGGCCGTCTCCGCTCGGAGAATACGAGGCCCTAAGGCTACCGTCTGGAAGCCAGCTTCACATAATTGAGAGACTTCTTCTGGAGTCAGGCCTCCTTCTGAACCAAAAACGACCAAGACCTTGGCGCCTGCTTGCCCCTTAAGTGTCTGGCAGGCTTGACGTAAGCGACTATGCTCGCCTTGTTTGGCGTCTTCTTCGTAGGCTACTAAGCAAACATCATAGTCAGCCGACTTGACCAGTAATTGAGCTAAGTTTAGGGGCTGCGCCACTTGAGGAATGCGAAGGCGGTGGCATTGCTCGGCCGCCTCTTTGGCAATTTTTTGTAAGCGGTCTAGGCGTTGACCAGCCTTCTTATGATCCCATTTGACGACATCTCGACTGAGGGCCAAGGGTTGAAAATGGCTAGCGCCACATTCGGTTGCCTTTTGGACAATGTAATCTAGCTTATCATTTTTGGACAAGCCACAAGCAATGGTGACCTCAACAGGCAATTCTACCTGGTCAGCACCCTCCTGAAGTTCTATGAGGCGGAATTGGGCCAGGCGGTCCACTTCCCCTTCTAATTGGGCCAAGTAACATTGACCGTCCCCAGTTACTAACCAAGCCTTAGCCCCAGGCTGAGACCGCATAACCCTTAGGAAATGTCGACTATCATCGGCCGTTAAGGTTACCAATGCCTGGACAAGTAAGCCAGTTTGGTCGATAAAATAACGTTGCATGATTTAATCCTCTTGCTTCTGGGTTACCAGACCCGTCCAGCCTTTTAGTTGGACTCTTTGAACAAGGCGGAAACCATGTGCTTCTAAGTCTTCTAACAGTTGATCAGCCTTTTCATTTAGAATTCCGCCCAGAATCAGGTAACCATCTGATGTTAGTAAGCGATGGGCATCTTCTAACATATTAACCAGAATATGGGGCAAGATATTGGCTACAATCACCTCTACTGGCCAGTCTACCCCTTTGAGCAAATCCTTAACTTGGAAATGAATCGGCGTTTCCTTAAATACCTTGGCCAATTCATCTTGTCGCTCCTGCTGGTGAACCAAGTTTTGCAGGGCGCTATCTACGGCCTGAGGATCTAAGTCGTAGCCCCACACTTCTTTGGCGCCTAAGGCGGCCGCTACAAAGGCTAAAACCCCCGACCCCGTACCAACATCTAAGACTCGTTCGCCTCCACGTAGGTACATTTCAAGTGCCTGAACCCCTAGTTGAGTAGTTGGGTGATTGCCTGTCCCAAAGGCCAAACCTGGATCCAAGTAGATAACTTGTTCACCTGCTTGGGCTTGGTAGTCCTCCCAAATCGGCACAATGGTTAGGTAGCGACTAATACGCTCGGGCTTATAGTTAACCTTCCAATTTTCCTGCCAATTTTCATTTTCAATCTCGCTGGCTTCAAGGCGAAGCGGATCACTATACTGGCTCTCCAACTGGGCCTTGAGACTATCTAGATCTGGCATCTCTTCGAAGAAGGCGATTAGCTCTGTCTCGTGCTCCAGACGTTCTTTGGGCAGTGGTTCCGCTAATTCTCCAAATAAATTAGGGTGGTTCTCCAAATAACCTTGGGCATAATCCACTTCCACCCCAATGGCCCCAGCTTCAAAGAGGAGATGACTGAGTATGTCAATCATCGCTGGATCCAGGGTGTCGAGTGAGACTACCAGCTTAGACCAGGTTTCAGCCATATTAACACGTCCTTTCACGATTATCTATGTTCTTTATTATGTAACAAATACGCCAAAAATTCAATGACTAGGCTGTTAAAAATGCCCAAAATCAGGAATATTAGTTGATTTTTAAGCACTCGTCCCAAGATATAGGTCAGTTTATTAGCTTATATGCAGAATATTGGCTCATTCTCTCCCACCAATGGCTAGGCAAAGCTAGCCTAGTTTGAACCAGAAGTGCTATAATAAAAGTGTATAAGACCTAAGTCCAAAGGAGTGACTGTCATGTTTCAGCCTTTAACTTACGATGGGCTAGCCCATCGTTTACCTAAGCGACCTAGCCAATCCCACAAGGGAACTTTTGGCCGGACGCTCTTAGTAGGTGGCAATGCTCAGCTAGGTGGCGCCATTATTCTAGCTGCTCAAGCGGCTGTCTACGCAGGTAGTGGCCTCACGACTGTTGCCACTGATGTTGCCAACCACACGGCCCTCCATGCTCGTCTGCCTGAAGCCATGGTCAGTGACTGGTCTAACCTAGCTCAGCTTAAGGGGTTAACGCAGGCAGCTGATCTAGTTTTGCTTGGTCCAGGCATGGGACTGGACGCTTTTTCCTGCCAACGTATGCATCGGATTTTAGATTGGCTAAAGCCTGGACAAAAGTTAGTCTTAGATGGCGATGCCTTAACGCTTTTGGCTCGTCATCCCCACCCCTTACCTAGTGGAGTGCCTGTAGTTATCACGCCCCACCAGGCTGAATGGCACCGACTATCTGACCTTGCCATTGAAGACCAGACACCTCAAGCCAATCTGGCCGCTCAAAAACAACTTGGCTTCAACCTAGTACTCAAAAAACCAGGTACAGAGCTCTATCTGACGGATGGTTCCTGCTACCAATTGACTGTCGGCACACCTGCCATGGCGACCGGCGGCATGGGCGACACCCTGGCTGGAATGGTCGCTGCCTTTTTGGCTCAATTCCCAGATGACTTTAATTTAGCCCTATGCAGTGCCGTTTTCCTCCACTCCTACCTGGCACAAGAAATGGCTCAGACTCAGTGGGTGGTCCTACCCCATCAGATTAGTGAAAAACTCCCTAGCCTAATGAAGGATTTCATTGGCTAGGAAGCCTAATAAAAACAGCAAGCCTGAACTATTAAGGCTTGCTGTTTGTTATTTATAGACCTGATTTACTGAATCAGAACTAGTAAACCTAGGACACAAATGCTAACAAAGAGTAAAAGGAAGATGACAATGGCACCGACTAACTGCCAGGTCTTGAGATTTTTTTCAGCCATGGCTTGATAGAGGGCATAATAATCGCTAATCCAAGAGCGACCATTGAAGAAGTAAAGCTGCGGTAATCCCTTTACCAAGAGCCAGTAGAGCACTTCACCCAACAAGATTGCTAGAATCACTTGTAACCAGAAGGGACCATTTGCTAACCAGAAAGTCACAAAGGCATAGGCCACATAATAAGGAATGAGACGATGGCCCAAGGCTACACAAGCTGAAAACTCAAGAATACGACGCAAGACAGGTGTCCCAGCCACGTAGGACAAGATAAGCCAAGTGGTAAAAAGTGGCACAGCTGCAGTCCATACCAGACCCATGAGCGCTGTTGTCCAAGTTTGGCTAAGGAAGAAGGTCAGAAGCATTAAGCTACCGACTAGGCCTAAACCCATTAATAAGACATACTTACTAGATAGACGGTAAATTTGATTGAGCAGAACTGGCACTAGGTAGACCAGGGAAACCCCAGATAAAAAAGCCAGGGCATAAAAGGCTAGCTCGATATAAGCCAGTGGGCTACCATTCATAGCACCAAAACCAACCAATAGCCATAGGCTAGCCTGAACAACCATCCAGACCATGCCCTTACCTAGCAGACTTAGACTAGTACGACCTAGAAGCCAGCTAATCAGCGCAACTAGCCCCGCTACTTGTACCCCATGGCCTAGATACCATAAACTCTTGAGACCACTTGCGGCATCAAGACTTAAGCTAGTCACCCCACCTAGCCAAAGCTGTCTGACATTTTCGATTAGGAGAGGACTAAAAATCAAGTCAAATTTACTCTGATTTAAAAGCGAAAAATCTAGCGCCAAAAGGCCAATCGTGGTGATAGCTGTCAACCACAAGACTGGCAACCAAGCAGACCAGACGGCTTGCCAGTGACGCCAAAAGGGGACATCCTGCTGCCGTTCTAAACGATAGGCCCATTGATAGCCAAGGACAGTGAAGAGACCGAGGGGAACCAATTGGCCCGCCAATAAATCACCTTGAAAAATTCCAACGCTCATAAGAACTAATAAAAATAGACCTTTAAGTCCATCTAGTCCTCGTAATTTTACCTCCTGTTGCATACCATCACCTTATTCTTTGCTTAAATATATAGACACTTCTATTATAGGAGATTTAAGCAAGAATGGAAAGACTGATTTACTCAAATCTGCCGAATTTTATCAAAAGATGCCAGTAAATTTACCTACCTGCTCTGTAAATAGATCAAAAGGCAGGAAGTCACTTCCTGCCTTAAGCTTATTTATAGGCACCCTTAAGTTCCATAATCATGTCACGCAGATCGGCGGCTGCTTCGAAATTGAGATCCTTAGCGGCCTGGCGCATTTCCATCTCCAAGCGTTCCAATTGCTCTTCTCTTTGTAGACGAGACAGCTTGCGGAACTGCTTGAGAAGGGACTCTTGCTTGTCCTCGTTTTCCACATCGTGGGTAATCCGGATTAAATCGCGAATCTCCTTCTTGATGGTTTGAGGAACAATCCCATGTTCTTGGTTGTAGGCCATTTGGATAGAACGACGTCGCTCTGTTTCTTCAATGGCATACTGCATCGAAGCCGTAATTTGATCCGCATACATAATGACGCGTCCATTAGCATTACGGGCTGCCCGACCAATAGTTTGTACCAAGGAACGTTCGCTTCGTAGGAAGCCTTCCTTGTCTGCATCCAGAATAGCTACTAGGGTGACTTCTGGCACGTCCAAGCCCTCCCGCAAGAGGTTAATCCCGACTAAGACATCAAAGACACCTAGGCGAAGGTCGCGAATAATTTCCGTTCTCTCCAGGGTCTTAATATCACTATGCAGGTACTTGACCTTGATATCTAGCTCCTTGAGGTAGTCGGTCAAATCCTCCGACATTTTCTTGGTGAGGGTAGTGATAAAGACCCGCTCATCTCGCTCAGTCCGAGCCTTAATTTCAGCCACTAAATCATCAATCTGACCTTCAATTGGCCGCACTTCAACTACTGGGTCCAAGAGGCCCGTTGGCCGGATGATTTGTTGAATGACCTCACCACCCGTATGCTCTAGCTCATAAGGTCCTGGTGTCGCAGAAACATAAATAATCTGGTTGACATGTTCTTCGAACTCTTCTAAGCGCAAAGGTCGGTTGTCCAGCGCACTTGGCAAACGGAAGCCGTAATCAATCAACTGCTGCTTGCGGCCCCGGTCACCATTATACATACCGCGGATTTGCGACATGGTGATATGGGACTCGTCCACTACAATCAGAAAGTCATCTGGGAAAAAGTCTAAGAGTGTATAAGGTGCTTGACCTGGTGCTCGGCCATCAATATGGCGAGAGTAGTTCTCAATCCCACTACAGTAGCCCATTTCAAGCATCATTTCCAAATCATAGGTGGTTCTTTGCTCTAGGCGTTGAGCTTCTAATAATTTATTGTCTGCTCGTAATTCGGCTAGGCGCTCTTCCAATTCCTGACGAATGGAGTCGACCGCCACTGCTGTCTGTTCTTGGCTGGCCACAAAGTGAGTCGCAGGGAAAATAGGATAATGGTCTACATCGTACTTAATTTCGCCGGTTAGAAAATCAACGACGCGGATGCGTTCTATCTCGTCCCCGAAGAATTCTACCCGAACCACTTCCTTGTCGCGCGAGGCCATAAAGATTTCTACCACATCGCCTCTTACTCGGAAGGTCCCTCGCTGAAAGTCAATGTCATTTCTAACAAATTGCATTTCAACCAAACGCGCTAGCAGAACATTACGAGGAATTTCCATGCCTTCTCGTAAAGACAAGACATGATTGCGGTAGTTCTCAGGGTCAACCAGGCCGTAAATACAGGAAACAGAGGCCACCACAATGACATCTCGGCGTTCAATTAAGGCTGAAGAAGCCGAATGGCGGAGCTTATCGATCTCATCGTTAATGCTGGCGTCTTTTTCAATATAAGTGTCAGACGATGGCACATAGGCTTCAGGCTGATAGTAGTCATAGTAGGAGACAAAGTACTCGACCGCATTGTTTGGGAAAAATTCTAGGAGCTCGCTATAAAGCTGCCCGGCTAGGGTCTTATTATGGGCCAAAACCAAGGTCGGTCTGCCCGTTTGCTTAATAACATTGGCAATGGTGAAGGTCTTACCGGTCCCTGTCGCCCCTAGCAAGACCTGCTCCTTAACGCCATCATTGACACCTTGGACCAAGGCTTCAATTGCTTCCGGCTGATCCCCACTTGGACTATAGGGAGATACTAATTGAAAATCCATGCCCTCTCCTCCTTCTATCTAGTCAATCAATGCGCGAACAAATTTTCGCTTCTTTTCTCATGATAACAAAAAGCTAGTCCCCTGTCTAGTCCAAGGACTTAGAAGTAAAGCTAGACGAATTTGAATTATTTTCCATCTTTTTATTGCATACTGACCGGGTTTTCATGTATAATAAGGCTTGTTGACTTAGTCCTTCGGACTATAGACAAATCGCAATGAAAGAGGTGACTCAAATGGCTAACAACCCATCAGCAAAAAAACGTATCCGTCAAACAGCTACTAAGACTGAAAGCAACCGTGCACACGTTTCTGCAATGCGTACTGCGGTTAAACGTTTCCGTTCTGCAGTAGAAGCTGGCGAAGCAAACGTTGAGGAATTATTCCGTCTAGCTGCTAAAGAAATCGACAGCGCAGCAACTAAAGGTTTAATCCACAAAAACAAAGCAGCTCGTGACAAGTCACGTTTGGCTCGTTTACTTAAAGCTAACTAAGAAAGTAGGCTACCTTGAGGGTAGCTTATTTTTTTGCCCTTGAAACAAAAAATTACTGGAACAGCTATCTGCTCCAGTAATTAAGGACTTCCTGTGATATAACGACTCACTAGTAAGTCAAATTGTATCTCCTTGACACCAATGCCCTGTTTGAGCTGAAAATCAGCCTCCGCTAAGGCATCATAGAAATCATAGAGCTGTCTTAAATCTAAGCGTCTAACCGTCTCTAAAGCCAATTTAACGCGATAGGGATGGACGCTCAATTGTTGCGCTATCTCAGCTTGCTGATAGCCCTGGTGTCCAAGCAATTTGACTTGAATCAACAAACGAAACTGACTGACCAAGAGCGCATGCAAGGCCACGGGCTCGTGTTTGGCTAGGAGTAAATCTTGGTAAATTTGGACCGCCTGACTCAACTTCCGCTTCAAGACTGCCTGCGACAAACTAAAAACATCCGTCTCAAGGCTTCTCGGTACCAAGTCTTTGATAACTTCTAGGGTGATAGGCTTGCCTTGGTTGCTATATTGGGCCAATTTGTGGAGCTCCCCCATAGCCAAGGTCAAATCATCATTGACCCTCATACGTAACTCTTCTAGCCCCTCACGGCTAATCTGGAGCGTGCTGTCTGCCAGATAGGCCTGGAGGTATGCCCCCATTTCCTTAGCGTCTAAGGGCGCCACATCGACCCATTTGGCATGCGTCTGAAAAGCCTTGGTCAGCTTCTTGCGTTTATCAACTTGGTTACTGTCACAGAGCCAAATCAGCAAACTGCCAGGATTAGGATCTGCCAAGTAGGCTAGGAGTCGCTTCTGGTCTTGGTCATCCACCTTAACCTTAGAGTTTGAGACTAGGACCTGGGCATTATCGATCAGGACAACACGCTTATCTGCAAAGAAAGAGAAGGCATCTGCCTCGTCCAGAATGGTGGCTAATTCCATGTCATTCAAGTCGAAGCGACTAACTTCAAAGCTACCTGCCTGATCTACTTGATCAATCAGGGCATCCTGCAACTGTTGCCGCAAATAGCGCTCGGTACCAACTAGAAAGTAATTGGCCCCCAGCTGACCCTTGCGGATTTGGCTGATGCTAGCTTGAAAGGTCATGCCTGTCCCCTCCCTTCTATTTATTTCTTACGTAATTTAAGAACTAACGAGCCTGTTTGGCCTCAAGCGAGCGCTCGATTAAATCTTGGAAAATCGCCATACTGCATTCATCGTGTTTGGTCAAGCGCTCTGGATGCCATTGAACTCCCAGAATGAGGGAACCTTCTTGGCTTTCAATCGCTTCGATAACCCCATCCTTACTGCGGGCTGACACGATTAAGCCCTCTCCTAATTCCCGAATGGCTTGGTGGTGAATGGAGTTAATAAGGCAACCATCAGCCACTAATTGAGACAGGTAGCTACCGGCTTTTACCTTGATGGAATGGGTTGCCATGCTTGGACGTGATTTTTGGACGTGCTGAATGGTCACATTGGCCTGGCCTGCTAAATCCTGATAGAGGTTACCGCCCAGAACAACGTTGACCAGTTGCATGCCTCGGCAAATAGCTAAAATAGGTTTCCCCTGAGCCAAGGCCTCCTTAATAAGAGCCGTTTCGACTGCATCCCGCGTCGGCGAAGTAGCTTCAATATTGACATGTGGCTCTTCATTATAGAGATAAGGTGAGATATCCTCCCCGCCGGTCAAAACCAGACCATCAATGAGGCTCACGTAGTGGGCAGCACAAGTCGGCTCAGTCATAGGTAGGATGACCGGGGTCCCACCGGCCAAGCGTACTGCTTCCGTATATCCCCAAGGGGAGTAGTTTACCTTAAAAGATTTGAATTTATCTTCAGGGGCTTGCATAATGTTGCCCGTTACACCGATTACTGGCCGCATGGTCATTCCTTCTTTCTATATCTAGCCATAGAGCTAGTGAGTGGGGTTATTCCTCTTCTGCGAGCGCCTCATAAGCCTGAGTATCCACTTGGCTTAATTCAATTAGCCAGTGGTCCGCCGGATTCTTAGAATCCAAGAGGCTAGGATTTGCTTCTGCCGCCTCATTTCGCGCTACTACTTGACCTTTGAGGGGACTAGCGACCTCAATGGCCGCCTTAGAAGCTTCTAAATTAACTAGGGTATCATCGACATCTAATGCTCCTAGTGGGGCAATATTGGCGTAAGAGATATCGCCCGCATCACATTGGAGCTGGTCTGTCATGCCGATACGGTAACGGTCAGGTCCAACTACTTGGACCCAAAGTTGATTGCCATAACGTTTCATAATACTTAATCCTTTCTTCAACGATTAAAATTCCGAGTCGTTCTGGCTAGAGAACATGTAGGAGCGATGGTGATAACGCATGGACAGAATCAGCCCAATCCCAATCATATTCCCTAGGAGAGCAGACCCCCCTTGTGAGACGAAAGGTAACGGAATCCCCGTAATTGGCAAAAGCCCAATGTTCATCCCAATGTTTTCCAAAATATGGAACATAATCATGGTAATAACACCTGTCGCAATATAGGTGTAAAATTCATTCTTGGTCTCAAAACAAGTTTGCACCATTTGGTAAATTAACATGAAGTAGACAAAGAGTAGCACCCCTGCCCCAATAAAACCAAAGTTCTCACCAATAGTCGTAAAGATAAAGTCAGACTCACGGACTGGTACAGGGACTTGAGAGACTCCAAAGCCCTTACCAGATAATTGCCCTGACCCAATGGCTTTAATAGATTGAGCTAACTGGTAGGCATCACCACGCGTATCATCGAAAGGACGGAACCAAGAGTCAATCCGGGCGATTTGGTATGGTCGAACTAATCCAGTACTTAGCAAGAAGTCCCGTTGAAAGGCAGCCAAGTAAATAAGCACCCCACCTACAATGGTAACGGCCAGAGTAATCGGCAATAAGATTTTCCAAGAAATACCTGACATTAACACCATACCCGCAGTAATAGCTAGCAAGACTAAGTTGGTCCCCAAGTCATTTTGACGTTGAATCAAGAAAAGTGCCGGGGCAGCAAATAGAAGAATTTTCCCTAGTAGTAACCAGTCTGTTTTGATGCTACGGTTGGTGTATTCATTATTATGTTCTGTAATAATCCGGGCCATAAAGACGATATAGGCAATCTTGAAAATTTCCGAAGGTTGGAAACTAATCGGCCCTAAGCGGAACCAGGAACGTGCCCCTGTATCGGCAGCTAACCCTCGGTCGTGGAAGAAGAGGACGGCAATCAAGAGGACCAGCCCCACTCCATAAAAGATTGTAGATAGCTTCCAATATTGCTCACTATCAAATTGAATAGCCACTAAAATAGCAATGGCCCCAATACAGTACCAGAGTGCATGGTAGAGTGTCGGCAAAATGGATTTGTTCTCAATCATGACGGTAGTGGCATAAAGGCTCGCTAACCCAATAATGGCCAAAATCATGACGTTCAGGATAATCCCATAGTCAATGCGCGACTCTGAATGGTTATTCAGGCGTCTCACTGTTCTCATTAATAATCATTCCCTCGTTGTTTATAGTTTAATGGTTCTCTGCATTTTTACAGAGTAGAATAGACAATATTAAGGTTACCACATTTTGGCCTAAAATGCACTTACTGGCCAAGTCTTTTAGATGATTTTATTCCTATAGTTGGTTATAAGCAAAAAACATAACCTCAGATGACAGTCGGGAGTCAGAATGATATAATGAGACTGTATAAGATAAGGAGGCTATCCAATGACTAAAGGTGTTACTTTCTACTTCGTCAGACATGGCGAAACCTATCTCAATCGTTTGGGACGTTTCCAAGGCTGGGCTGATGCCCCTCTGACCCCAGAAGGCTTGGAAATTGTCCATCAATCAGGCCGTGGACTTGCGGACGTCAAGTTCGATGCTGTCTATACGAGCGATTTGGGTCGGACCATCAAAACGGCTCAGATTTTATTAGAAGAAAATCACCATAGCCAAGATTTAACCATTACCCCCATGCCAGAATTCCGCGAAGTCTTCTTCGGCTACTACGAAGGACTCGAAGCACAATCTGTCTGGCGGGACATGATTGCTGAAACCAATCATGAATTGGGACTACCACGTGATGCTGGCATCCAAGTAGAGGCGACCATGAACAAGATGAAGGCCTCCGATCCAACTGGCTTGGCAGAAAACTATCTAGAATTCTGGCAACGTGTCGAAACAGGTCTCTTAGAACTCTTAAATCGCCATGCTGGCAGTGACCACAAAATATTGGTAGTCTGTCATGGTCTGACTATTCAGAACCTCATCCATGGTCTAGTAGCGGATTTCGAGTTGGGCGACCCCTTAGCCAACGCCTCCGTAACAACCGTTAAATACCTACATGGCCAATTTCAGCTCATTGCCTATAATCAGACTGAGCACTTTAAGGACATGGTGGATGTCATGGAGCTTTTGTAGCATAAAATAACTATGGACCTGGGTTAAACTCCCAGGTCTTTTTTACTATCAACTTACTTATTCTAAACAAAAAAGAGGCTGAAACCTGAGTTTCAACCTCTGTTACTTACTTATGAATGACTGTTATTATTTAACAGCGTCTTTCAAGGCTTTACCAGCTTTGAAACCTGGAACCTTGCTTGCAGCGATTTTGATTTCTTTACCAGTTTGTGGGTTGCGGCCTTTACGAGCTGCACGTTCACGTACTTCGAAAGTACCGAAGCCGATTACTTGAACTTTTTCGCCTTTTGATAAAGTTTCTTGGATGGTTTCGAACAACGCTTCAACAGTTGCTGTTACATCTTTCTTAGTTAAGTTAGTTTTAGCTGCTACTTTTTCTACTAATTCAGCTTTGTTTGCCATAATAAAACTCCTCCTAAAGTATGCGTGGTTACGCGTTTTTCCATAGCAGATTGCTATTTCTTGTATAGATTACCACATAATAGGCTTTAATACAATAGATTCGCCCTTTAAAATTTGATTTTTTAGCACTTTTCGCCTTATTGTCGCGCTCTCGTAATCAATTTAATCGGGGTTCCCTCAAAATAAAATGATTGACGCAATTGGTTTTCTAAGAAACGCTCATAAGAGAAGTGCATGAGCTCAACATCATTAACAAAAGCCACGAAGGTTGGTGGGTTGACAGCCACTTGAGTTAAGTAGTAAATCTTGAGGCGACGGCCTTTATCTGTTGGGGTTGGGTTCATAGCGACTGCATCCATTAAGACATCGTTCAAGACTGAAGATTGAATTCGACGGTGACGATTATCGTAAATGGTCTTCAAGAGCTCAGGCAATTTATTGAGACGTTGGCCTGTATGAGCACTAACGAAGAGGATTGGTGCAAAAGTCAAATATTGGAAATGCGCACGAATCTCCTTGGTAAAGGTCTCAAAAAGTTTATCACTCTTGTCTACTGCATCCCATTTATTGACCAGAATGACCATGCCCTTACCTGCCTCATAGGCATATCCAGCCACCTTCTTATCTTGTTCCCGAATCCCAGTCTCAGCATCTAAAACCAAGCAGACAATATCGGAACGTTCAATGGCGGACATGGCCCGCAGCACTGAATACTTTTCAGTGTTTTCGTAGACCTTGCCTCGCTTACGAATACCGGCAGTGTCAATCATGGTATAGCGCGTCCCCTCTTCATCTGTGAAATGGGTATCGACTGCTTCACGCGTGGTCCCTTCAATATTGGAGACGATGACCCGCTCTTCCTTAAGAATGGCGTTAACTAAACTGGACTTACCGACATTAGGACGACCAATAAAGCAGAACTTGATGACATCTTCTTCCTCAGCTTCAGATAAGTCTGTTGGAAAATGGCTCACAACTGCATCCAAGAGATCCCCTAAACCCGTCCCATGGGAACCGGAAATAGGATAGGGATCGCCATGCCCCAAGGCATAAAAATCATAGACCATTTGGCGCATTTCTGGGTTATCTGCCTTATTGACAGCTAGGACAACTGGCTTATTAGTTCGGTGCAAGCGATGGGCGATGGCCTCATCTGCATCCGTCAAACCTTCTTGCATGCTAGTCAAGAAAACAATGACATCTGCCTCTTCCATGGCAATATCAGCTTGGTAGCGCACTTGATCCATAAGAGGCTCATCAATCATATCAATCCCACCGGTATCAATGACACGGAATTCACGGCCTAACCATTTACCCGTCGCATAGATACGGTCACGCGTCACCCCTGGATAATCTTCAACAATGGAGAGTCTCTCCCCCACCAATCGGTTAAATATTGTGGACTTTCCCACATTTGGGCGGCCTACGAGGGCCACGGTTGGCATGGACATAAGGTCTCCTCCTTCATTTATGGTTTATGACACGAAAAAGACTGACACTCAGGCCAGTCTTTCGTGGTTACAGTGGCTTATTCTTCGGTGTTAAGGTCGCCGAAAGCACCAGCTAACACATCACCTAAAGTGAAACCTTCAGCTTCTGCTACGATGGTAGGAGCTGGTTCAGCTTTAGCTCTAGGTTTACGTGGTTTTGATTCGCGTTTTGGCTTGTCGCTTACTTCGCCTTCAGGGCGTGCTGGGCGTTCCAACAAAGCCTTGATAGACAATGATAAACGTTGGTCTTCTGGGTTAACGCTCAATACTTTCACGTCAACTTCTTGACCTTCTTGTAATTTCTCACCTGGAGTTGCAATGTGCTCATGAGAGATTTGAGAAATGTGCACCAAACCTTCTACGCCAGGTAAAACTTCTACGAAAGCACCAAAGTCAGTCAAGCGTTTAACAGTCCCTTTGAGGACAGTCCCTTCACCAGCTTTTTCTTGGATGTTTTCCCATGGACCTTCTAAAGTATCCTTGATAGAGAGAGATACACGGCCATCTTCTGGGTTAACTGAAAGAACTTTAACATTTACTTTGTCGCCTACGTTCAAGACATCGCCTGGTTTGCGGATGTGAGAGTGAGAGATGCGGCTCAAGTGAACCAAACCATCTACATCGCCCAAGTTAACGAAAGCACCAAAGTTAGTTAAGCGAGCAACTGTCCCTTCAACGATAGAACCTTCTACCAAGTTAGCTAAAGCAGCTGCACGTTTCTCTGCACGTTCGCGTTCAGCGATTTCTTTGTGAGAGAGGATTAAACGGTTTTCTTTTTCATCAAGTTCAACGATGACAAAGTCTAAGGTTTGACCTACGTATACTTTAAGATCTTCTACGTAGAAAGAATCAACCATAGAAGCTGGCACGAAAGCACGTAAGCCTAAATCTACTACTAAACCACCTTTAACAGCTTCTTTAACAGGTGCTGTGATGATTTCTTTGTTATCGAATTTTTCTTTGAGCTCAGCCCAAACTTTCTTAGACTCAAGACGTTTTCTTGAGAGTAAGAAGTTCCCGTTTTCTTTATCACGGATTGGTTTTAAAACCACTACTTCAACTTCGTCACCGATGTTTACCACTTCAGTAAATTCGTTGAATGGTTTTGCTGAAAGTTCACGACGTGGAATTACACCTTCTAAACCGCCACTTTCTTTAATTGAGACACGTACTTGGTTATCTTCAAAAGCCAAGACGTCCCCTTTTACGACATCACCAGGTTTGATGTCTAAGACGCTATCCAAAGCATCCTCCATTGTTTGTAATTGTTGGTTTTCTACAGTTTCTGTCATCTACCAGTTCCTCCTAAGGCAATACTCAAGCGTTGTTCAGAAAATTTTTACGATTTGTGAACCTACTTAGCATCTATTTTATCAAATTCTAACCGATTAGTCTAGTCATAATTGCAATTTATTCTTTAATAGTCGAATTTTGCTTGGTTTTTAAGGCCTTACATTCGCTTTTGAATCATCTCCGTAAGTTTGGTCAAAAGTGAATCCAAGGTCTCATGGCTGGTATCAACTAAGATAGCATCTTCTGCCTGTTTAAGCGGACTGTGTTCACGAGTACTATCATAGAGATCACGCGCTTCAATATCCGCTTCAATTTCAGCCAAGGTTTGATCGGTCATGCCCCGCTCTAAGTTTTCCTTATAACGACGCGCAGCTCGAACGGCCACATCAGCGACGAAGAAAAACTTAATGCTGGCATTAGGTAAAACCACCGTCCCAATATCGCGGCCATCCATTACCACGGATTCTTTGGCGGCCATGGCTTGTTGCATGGCAACCAAAGCCTCACGAACTTGGGGCTGAGCTGATACTTCAGAGACCGCTTGCGTCACCGCAACACTACGAATAGCAGATGAGACATCTTCCTCCCCTAGGTATACGTGTTGTACTCCATCTTGGCGACGGAAGGACAAATCAAGCTGGGCTAATAGGTTCTCTAAGGCCGCCTGATCGTCTACACTCACTCCTTGGCGCTGCGCTGCTAAGGTAACCGCACGATACATAGCTCCTGTATCAATGTAGGTAATGCCTAATTGGCCAGCCAATAACTTAGCGACCGTACTCTTGCCTGAGGAAGCAGGCCCGTCAATTGCGATTGTCAAATGTGTCATCTATGCTTCATCCTCTTCTATCTCTCTACAAAAAAATAGAGCTTAGTTTCCTAAGCTCTATTCTACCCTAAAACTAGGGAATTCTCAATTTTTTATGGGATAACAATGGTTTGACCAGGTAAGATGGTTGTTTCAACCGTCGCACCATTAGCAGCTAACAGGGCATCTAGAGAAACCCCATTATTGGCTGCAATCCGGTACCAGGAATCCCCTGCTTGTACCACATAAGTCGTACCACCTTGGTTTTGCTGCTGCTGACCTTGTTGGTTTTGACCTTGCTGTTGACCTTGCTGGTTTTGGCCTTGTTGTTGGCCTTGTTGGTTTTGGTTAGGTCGTTCACCTTGCTGGTTATTCATGCCTTGACCAGATTCACTTGCTTTTGACTCAATGCTTGAAGCTGAGGCAACAGCAGAACTAGATTCACTAGTGCTGCTAGAGCTTGCACTTGAACTTTCGGCACGAGAGATTGATACTTGTGAAGCAGTCCGTGGTGATGGATTCTGTGGACGTGACGCATTTACCCAGAAGAAGAGGATAAATGGTACAATACATACGCAGATAACCATAAAGAGCAAGACCTTGGATAAGGTAGTTGCCTCACGTTCTGGTTGGTTACGAGCTGATCGTGAATATTGGCGGTTTTTTAAGTTTTCGTCTTCACCAAATTTGTTGTTCCAAGGCATTCTAAATCTGCTTGACGTTTCCGATGATTGATTTGATGATTCATTCAAATTCTCTTGATCGAAATTTGATTTTTGTTCTTCAGACATCAAAATTCCTCCTAAAATATGATACAATGTGACTAGATCCATGAGGGGCACATGTTGCACATATTAATATTTACTAATTTATAGTACCATATTCTAAGCGACCTGTGCTAAAAATACAGTGGAAGTAAACGCTTTTATACGAATTTGATAAGTCGCTGTAACACTTCTGTAACATAAAAGGAGGATTTAGCATGTCTAAGTTAATTATTCAATCAGAAAGATGCATTGCCTGTGGCAAGTGTTATCTCAATTATCCACAAGTTTTTGATTGTGAAGATGACGGGATAGCCTTTGTGCAAGAAGATGCCACTGAGCAAGATCAGAAAATGGCACGTTCTGCCATCTTCGATTGTCCCACTCGCGCTATTGAAGAAGTCGATCATACCCCTTCTCCATCTCAGTAGCTATAAAACAAAAAAACGGCCGGGATTAATCCCGGCCTTTCTATTGCTTATTGGTAGCTAGCTGGCAAGAGCCCTCTCTTAATCAGATAAGCCTTGAATTGGTTATAAACCAAGGCGATGATAATTCCTAAGATAGCTCCCTTAAGCAAGTTAAATGGCACAATGGCTACTAAGACCATTTCTATCATATTTTTGATTGGCCAATGCATGACCTCTACATAGATAGGAAGCGCAATGAAATAATTGAGCAAGCTCATGACCAAAGTCAAGCTAAAGGCCAAGCTGATACATGTGAGCACAATCTGTTCAAGTTGCCAAGTGCCCTTCTTGCGACGCAGGTAAAAATGCAGAATCAACATCATGGTCATGGTGCCAATGAAACTCATGCTGACCCCTAGCGGGATGCCAGCTTCTCCACCCTTACGCAGATATTCAATGAAATCGCGGATGAAAGCTACCACTGCAGCCCCAATTGGCCCATTAATCAAGAGCCCGATGAAGACTGGCACATCACTAAAGTCGAACTTAAGAAAAGGTGCCGATGGCAACAAGGGAAAATCGAGCAGTCGGAAAACCACTGCCCAGGCCCCTAAAATAGCCAGTAATACTTGACGTGTCAATCGCATGTTTTTCATAGATATTCCTCCTTTTATTCGTCTTCTAGAAGCCAAAAAAATACGCTTACTTGGGAAAGTAAACGCAGCAAAGACAAATAAACCCTGTGAATCTATCTGTTAATTAGCTTACTTCTCCCATCCAGACTTTACTGTCGGTACTGGAATTTCACCAGTTCAACCTAGACCCTAAAGTACTAGGCTCGTGGACTTTACCACCGGTCGGGAATTTCACCCTGCCCTGAAGACTAATTGTATTATTCGATTGATACCTTCATTATAGCACAAGATGCCCGACTTGACTAGCCGGGCATCTTCTTATTTAAAATTTCTGGCAGGCATGGACTTGGACTGCCCTTTTCTTGCCTTACGGCCTGAGCTAGATGCAGGCGATTTACGAGACGGCTTTTGACCAGTTGGACGTCCCATTATACGCTTAGGTTTAGCTTTCCTTGCTTCTTGCCCAGCTTGTCCCTTGCTCTGACTCATTTGCTTAAGCTTATTGACTTCATGAGCTGTTAACTCTCGCCATTCTCCTGGCAAGAGCTTACCTAGAGTCAGAAAAGCATAGCGTTCCCGCTTGAGTTTGTTGACTGGGTGCCCCACCGCTTCAAACATACGCTTAACTTGGTGATTCCAACCCTCACGAATGGTCAATTCTACAATTGCCGTCTGGTTATCCAGATTCTGGCTTAAGAGTTGAGCCTTGGCTTTGGCTGTTTTCTTACCATCCAACACAATACCGGCTTCAAGTCGAGCAAGTGAGTTTTCAGATGGAATCCCTTTGACTTTGGCCACATAGACCTTATCAATTTGATGGCGCGGATGCATGAGTTGATTAGCAAAAGCTCCATCGTTGGTCAAGAGCAGAAGCCCAGTCGTATCATAGTCCAAACGTCCGACTGGATAAATTCGCTCTTCAATGCCTTGAACGTAGTCTAGGATGACTTGACGGTTCTTGTCATCAGACACAGCACTTATGACATGTCTTGGCTTATTAATCAGAATGTAGCGTGGTTCTTCCCGATAGATTGGAACGCCATCTACTTCTATACGATCCTTACTGGATACCTGAGTCCCTAATTCACGAACTGTCTGGCCATTAACGCTGACCCGGCCATCGGTAATCAGGCTTTCGCATTTACGGCGGCTAGCAATGCCCGCATGGGCCATTACTTTCTGCAAACGATCCATCTAATCCTCCTCCCCTTCTACTAAAACGGGATTAACTAATGGTGCATCTTGATAAGACACCTCATCATCTAAGCTAATCTGCCATTGCTTGGTATTAAATAACTCATCCGAAGTGACCTCATCATTGAGGTTAAGTGGCTCAATATTTGGTAAATCTTCTAAAGACTTGAGACCGAAATAGTCCATAAAGTAATCTGTTACCCCATAGAGAACTGGACGCCCCGGTGCTTCGAGTCGACCAATCTCACGAATCAAGTCGCGGGCAAGTAACTTTTGTAGCATTGTAATACTGGACACGCCACGAATCTCATCAATCCCCATACGGGTAATAGGCTGGCGATAAGCTACAATAGCTAGCGTCTCAACGGCAGCACGACTGAGCTTCTGGGTAAAGGGCGAGTGAGCATAGGCCTCCACATCAGGCGCCAACTCAGACTTAGTCACCAGACGGTATTGGTCATTGTAGTTAACCAATTCTACAGGTGACAGTGGGTCTTCCTGTAAATTCAATTGTAGTTGTTGCAAGGCCTCTGTCACTTGATTTAAGGGCACCTGAAGGCTAGCCGCCAAATCTTTACGACTGACCCCTTCAATTCCTGTTACAAAGATAATGCCATGCAGGCGGGTAATTAATTCCATCTATTCGACTCCGTCTATTTTTTCAATTTCAATTGGTGCCAAGGCTTCGGCCTGGTAGAAAACAATGAACTGCTTACGGACTAGCTCCAGAAGCGCCATAAAGGTCGTGATAATCTCCGGGCGACTGGCCTTGTCAATCAACTGTTCAAAAGACAAGCGTTCTTGCCGCTCTAGTCTTCCCAAGCGCGCTAAAATATCATCCATCTTCTGCTCCACTGTCAAAGGATCATGATGAATTTGGCGTTCCAAGGGCTGACGAGATAGTTGGCGGGCCAAGACATCTTGCATACGTGCCACCAGTTGATCCAGGCTAATTTCCCCTTCTTGTAGCGGTATTTGATCCTGATAGTCCGACAAGTCATCTGCTTGTTTAGAAAAGAGCGCTGCACGAGCTTCTTGGCGCATTTCTAGTAGTGAGGACACATCTTGGAATTGTTGATACAAGAGCAGTTGTTGCACCAACACTTGACGTGGGTCACCAGGCTCATAGTCGCCATCCAATTCAGCATCCGGCTCGATAGGTAGGAGCAGACGACTCTTGATTTCCAAGAGCGTGGCAGCCATCACTAAGTAATCGCCGGCTTGATCTAACTCTAACTCTTGCATGGAGTGAAGATAAGCCAAGTACTGACTGGTAATTTCAGCCATAGGGATATCATTAATATCCACTTTCATCTGTTTAATTAAGTGCAATAACAAGTCAAAGGGCCCCTGAAAAGAGGCCAATTGGAGCTTGAGCTGCTGCTTGTCCTTGGTCACGGAGCTATCTTGCCCCTGATGACCTTTAAGATTCTTGGTGTTCTTGGGCATAACGACTGCTCCATTTAACAAGAAGTTCTGAGGTCAGACGTGACCCTAAGAAGGCGGTATTAGGATAGCGCTCCTTAAGTTCACAAAAAATCTGATAGCCTACAGACTCATTGCGGAATGATGGTAAGAGGGCAATACGGTCAATAACGACTGACTCTGGATGTTCTGACTCGTTGCCAGGCGATTGAAAGGTTTCAACCCCCACCAAGCCAATGAAATTATCTTGGTCTTGCTCTCGATAGAGATAGATTTCCTTGCTATCAGATTGCCGGTAGGTTTCCAAAATCGACTGCAAGAGGTCGGTTTGGTGCTGCCCTTCTTCTAAAGTATAGGACAGTAAGCCGAGAATAATCTTTTCATTTTTATTTTTAGATTGAATGAGCACGGCGTACTCCTTTCTTCCCTAGCAATCTGGCAAGTCGCTTAAAGTAAAGCTAGGGTATTTTTAATTAAGTTCTTAAAGCGTGGTTTTACCTTAGCAGAGATTTCCATGACTTCTTCATGGTTGAGGCTAGACTGCATGCCACTTGCTAAGTTGGTAATGCATGAAATCCCTAAGACTTCCATACCACAATGTTTAGCCACAATGGCTTCTGGCACGGTTGACATTCCAACTGCATCACCACCAATGGTCCGCATGTAGCGAATTTCAGCAGGCGTCTCATAAGACGGCCCGGTAACCCAAGTGTAGACCCCTTGTTGGAGATGAATTCCTTCTTTGGCAGCAGCTTGACGTAAGATGGCTTGACCTCGCAAGCTATAAGTCTCTGTTAAGTCAACAAAACGTGGGCCATGAGCATCTAAGTTTGCGCCAATCAGTGGATTGTTACCTGCCAAGTTAAGGTGATCCGTAATAATCATTAAGTCGCCTGGTTGGAATGAAGTATTAATCCCACCTGCTGCATTAGTTACAATCACAGTTTCTACCCCAAGTTCCTTGAAGATACGAACTGGATAAGTCACAGTGTTCAAATCATAACCTTCATAATAATGGAAACGGCCCTGTAAAATCAAGACTTTTTTACCTGCCAAGTCCCCATAAACTAATTGACCAGCATGGCCAGCAACTGTAGAGACTGGAAAATTAGGAATATTTTCATATGGAATGCGGATAGCATTTTCCACATCTTCAGCAAGCTCTCCAAGGCCACTACCTAGGATTAAACCAACTTGTGGATAAGTTAAACCCTGGTCTTTTAAGTATTGAATGGTTTCTGTAAACATTTATTTTGCTCCTTGCTGACTATGTCCTAATTTAATTGACTTAAGAATGAAGAACCTTGTTCGGTCTTAGCAACGCCGAAGTTATCAGAAATGGTGGCTGCGATATCACTATAGTAACGCGCTTTGAGCTCACCTGCTTGCGTGAAGGATGGGCTATAGGCCAAAATTGGCACATATTCACGGGTATGGTCGGTTCCACTATAGGTTGGGTCGTTACCATGGTCAGCAGTAATCAAAAGTAAATCATCTTGGCCTAGCTTGCTATAGATTTCTGGCAAGCGGTTGTCGAAATCTTCTAAAGCTTGGGCGTAACCTTCTGTGTTGCGGCGGTGACCATAGATGGCATCGAAGTCCACTAAGTTAGTGAAGGACAAACCGGTAAAGTCACGGTCCATAATCTTCAGCAGTTGATCTACCCCATCCATGTTAGACTTGGTCCGAACGGCATCCGTAATCCCCTTAGTATTGAAGATGTCGTTGATTTTCCCGATGGAAATCACATCATATCCGCCTGCCTTCAGGAAGTCCAGCGTTGTATCCGCAAAAGGACTTAAGGCATAGTCATGACGGTTGGCAGTACGAGTCCAGTTACCAGGAGTCCCAATGTATGGGCGAGCAATAATACGTCCCAACATGTAAGGATCTTCTAAGGTAATCTCACGAGCATACTCACAAATGCGATAAAGTTCTTCTAATGGAATAATGTCTTCATGGGCGGCTATTTGCAAGACAGAGTCTGCAGAGGTATAAACAATTAGGTCCCCTGTCTTCATTTGATGTTCCCCATATTGGTCAAGCACTTCAGTGCCAGAAGCCGGGGCATTGCAGACCACCTTACGACCAGAAAAGGCTTCAATACGCTCGATTAGTTCATCAGGAAAACCATCAGGGAAGACGCGGAATGGTGTTTCAATTTTAAGACCCATGATTTCCCAGTGACCGGTCATAGTGTCCTTACCAGCTGAAACTTCTTCCAACTTAGTCCAGTAACCCTTAGAGGACGCCACAGGTGTTAAGCCAGCTAAAGGTTCAATATTAGCCAAACCTAATTCAACCATGTGAGGGACTTTGAGACCCGCAACTTCTGCGATATGGCCTAGGGTATGGCTCCCTAAATCGTTGAAGTCTGCAGCATCTGGAGCTTCACCAATCCCAACAGAATCTAAGACGATTAAATGAATACGTTTGAATTTCATATTTTTTCCTCTTTCCCTAGACGGTCAGTGAATGACCGTCTTGATTATTAGGCCACCTCTCCAGTCGGAAGATGACAAGTTACGCGCGCGGGAAGTACTTACGATAGACTTCCTGCAAACGTTGGGTACTGATATGGGTATAAATCTGTGTCGTTGAAATATCCGCATGGCCCAGTAGTTCCTGAACCATACGCAAATCAGCACCATTTTCCAGCAGATGAGTTGCGAAAGAATGACGCAACATATGAGGTGAGACGGTTTGTTTAATACCAGCTAAGGCCACATACTTATTGAGATTTTTCCAGATTCCTTGACGGGTGAAGGCCTTGCCCCGTTCTGTCAAAAAGACTTCTCGCGGACTGGCAGAGCCAGCTAATCTTAGGAAACTAGGACGGACCTGCTCCAGATAGGCCTCTAGCCATTCAATGGCTTCATCAATTAGGGGGACCAGTCGCTCCTTGTCCCCTTTCCCTAGAGTCTGAATAAAACCTAATTCTAAGTGCAAATCTTCTAATTTAAGTTGCACCAACTCTGTTACCCGCAAACCAGTGGCATACATGAGTTCAAAGATAGCCCGATCACGCAAACCATGCGGGCTACTAGTGTCGGGCGCTTGAAGCAAGGCTTCAATCTCCTTAGCAGTTAGGACTTTAGGTAGATGTCTACCTTGTTTAGGCCGATGGACCAAGGACATAGGATTTATCTCTAGAATGCCCTCTTTGCGTAAAAAGAGGAAAAACTGCTTCAAACTAGATAGCATACGACTTGTCGAGGAAGCTGCGTAGGAAGCTTGGCTGAGTTTTGCTAGAAAGGCTCGCACCGTTACCTCATCAATCGCCTCTACCTTGTCAATCTCCTGCTCTGTCAGATAAGCCTGAAACTTAGCCAAATCGCGCCGATAACTCTGAATGGTATTAGCAGACCGGTTCATATCTAAGAGAAGATAACGTTCAAAATCCTGGACAGCCTGGCTAAACTTCATAGTTATTGCCTAATGGATCAATCTCTGCACTTGAGTCTTGGACTTGAGTCAGATAGAGTCCATCTCCTTTGACCTGATGAATGAGGCCTTGTTTCATTAAGTTACCGACGGCACGTTTAAATTGGGCCTTAGAAATGCCAAGCTGAGTCTGGATACTTGCTGGATCTGACTTATCATGCAGTGGCAAATAATGTCCGGGCGCTTTTCTTAAGATGGCTTGAATCATACCGGCATCATCATCCAAGGCCTCATAAGCCCGTGGCTTGACCGATAAATTAAGGCCGCCGTCCTCACGAACGCCAATAATGCGAGCTTGCAAGACTTGACCAAGACGTGGAGTATCAAGAGTCTCACTTTCATGTAAGAAAGCCGAGTGTCCACCGTCTGTAATGCAAAGTGAACCCGCTAACTTAACCTTATAAACGGTAGCTGTGACATTGAGATTCTTCATAGCACGAGCTGCGCGCTTAAAATAGGCTTGCATAGCTTCAGGTTCAATCAACTTGCCCCAGAAACGATTCTTAGCATCCACTTGATAAGTTAGGAAAAGCCGGTCGCCCTTCTTAGGCCAGAGAGCTGTATTAAGGGGTAGGTCATCCAAGGATACGACTACTTCCTTATCCTGCAAGCCAATATCAACAAAGACGCCTAAATCCTTACGGCTACTAACCACGCTACCCCAACCATAGATTTCAGGTCGGATAGTTGGCAAGTCAACTTGAATTACTTTCTTGCGGGCCTTGGTTTCATAGATAAGGCCTTCAATCTGGTCACCAACTTGGTACTTTTGTATATCTATCTGCCCCGGTAGAACGGTGAAGGTCTCACCTTCATATTGTGCGAAAAAGTGACGCTCATTTTTGTCACTGATGCGGGCCTTGACTATTTGTCCGTAACGAACCACCTCATCGCCTCCTTTTTTTCTTCTACATTTTAACACAAAAAGGTCAAAATATAAAGGAAAGTCCGACTTGTTTGACCTAAGAGTAACCCGAGGGTCTTAAATGAAATTTAGAAATCCTGCATCAGAGTAAGCGCCATCAAACTCAGCTCGCAACCTCCCCCAAAAATACACAAAAAGAGAGATTGGAACAAGTTCCAACCTCTCCATCAATTATTTGGCGTATTCAACCGCGCGCGTTTCGCGAATAACGGTTACTTTAATATTGCCTGGGTAGTTCATTTCTGCTTCAATCCGGTTGCGGATATCACGAGCGATTCGTGAGGCGCCAGCGTCATTGACTTCATTTGGACGAACCATGACACGGACTTCGCGCCCAGCTTGAATAGCAAAACTATTAGCCACGCCTGGGAAACTATTAGAGATTTCTTCTAATTTTTCCAGACGGCGGATGTAGCTTTCCAAGGATTCACTGCGGGCACCTGGACGTGCTGCAGATAAGGCATCAGCGGCAGCTACCAAGATAGCAATGGTCGAAGTTGGGTCAGTGTCACCATGGTGGGAAGCAATAGCATTCACTACTACTTCTGGCTCGTTGTATTTCTTGGCAATCTCTGCCCCGATTTCAACGTGTGAGCCTTCAATCTCATGGTCAAGTGCCTTACCAATATCATGCAGAAGACCTGCACGTTTGGCTAGAGCCACATCTTCACCTAACTCGCCAGCCATAACGCCAGCAAGTTTGGCAACTTCAATACTGTGGTTCAAGACGTTCTGCCCATAACTGGTTCTAAAGGATAGACGACCAATAATCTTGATTAAATCAGGATGGAGAGAATGAATTCCCACATCAAAGGTCGCTTGTTCCCCGATTTCTCGGATTTTCTCGTCAATCTCGCGACGCGCCCGATCCACCATTTCTTCAATACGCGCTGGATGAATCCGGCCGTCTTGAATCAGTTTCTCCAAAGCCAACTTAGCAATTTGACGTCGAATTGGGTCAAAACCACTTAATACGACTGCTTCTGGCGTGTCATCGATAATTAAATCAATCCCGGTTAAGCTTTCCAAAGTACGGATGTTGCGGCCTTCTCGCCCGATAATCCGACCTTTCATGTCATCACTTGGTAAGTGTACTACGGTCACTGTATTCTCAGACACAATGTCCGGAGCACTCCGTTGAATGGCTTGTAAGATAATGTTTTTGGCATTGCGATCAGCTTCATCTTTGGCTTTTTGCTCTGCATTCCGAATCATGACTGCAATTTCTTGGGACAAAGCTTGCTCTGTCTCAGTCATAATGATGTTTTGCGCCTCTTGACGCGATAGGGTTGCCACCCGTTCTAATTCACTTTGTTGGGCAACGACCAATTCTTGAACCTTCTCTTCCTGTTGGGTCAAGGTCTTTTGACGTTTTTGATAGTCTTGTTCCTTGCTCTCAAGATTGAGTTCGCGTTTGTCTAAGATCAGACTCTTTTGGTCCAAGGTCTCTTCCCGTTGAAGGAGACGTTTTTCCATTCCAGTTACTTCGGTCCGGCGTTCCTTCAGTTCTTGTTCTAATTCATTACGGTACTTGAGATTTTCTTCTTTGGCTTCGAACAAGGCTTCCCGCTTGAGGGTCTTAGCCTGTGCAATAGCCGCATCAACAATGGATTCTGCATTTGCCTTAGCATTTCCGATGTGCTTTTCATCGCTTTTCTTCTTGAAAATATAGCCGATCACTACCCCGATAATTAAAGCAACGATTACTGCGAAGGTGAGCTGCAATAGGTCCATCGTATCACCTCCTATTAATCTATTCATTATTATCGTTATTCATTTCAAATTTTTGGATGATTTCAAAATAAATAATGTGTCAACCACACCCTCTATCATAAGGTTTTATGGGCCGTCTGTCAATCCCTAGGCATGGCCAGATAGACCTAACAAATCGTCCACAATCCCTATTATGAAAGCCTTTAGACATTCTTAATCAATTTATAGTGAAAACAATTCATTAAAAAGAACACACCAGACACACGTTTGTCTTAATTAGTTAACTACACTAATTAAGACAATAACCTTATTCGATACACTTATCTTAATTAGCGCCAACGCCTACCTTCTCTACCAATAATATAAAAAGGCGCCTCACAGGGCGCCTTTTGTCTCCTTAGAGAATACCGTCTTTAATAAGTTGTTCTGCGATTTGAATGGTGTTAGTGGCCGCCCCTTTACGGATGTTGTCGGCTACCACCCAAATGTTGAGACCGTAAGGAACTGACTCATCACGACGAATTCGTCCAACATAAACCTCATCATGATCTTCCACCTCTGACTGAAGTGGATACTTAAGGTTAGCAGGATCATCCAAGAGAATGATTCCCTCCGCTTCTTGGAAGGCTTGACGAATTTCTGCTAAATCAAAGTCTCGTTCCAATTCAACGTTAATAGAGACCGCATGAGAGTGTTTGATTGGAACTCGAACTGTAGTAGCTGTTACACGTAAGTCTGGCATACGTAGAATTTTCCGAGTTTCTTCAATCATCTTGATTTCTTCCTTGGTATAGCCAGACTCAGTGAAGACATCAATATGCGGCAAGACATTATTATTGATTGAATAAGGGAATTTTTCAGTCGTATGATTTTCTAAGTCATTAATACCAGCTTGGCCTGCTCCTGATACTGCTTGATAGGTATTGTAGATGACGCGCTTCAAGCCGTATGGTTGTAGAACAGCTAATGGCACGACTGACTGAATGGTCGAGCAGTTAGGGTTGGCAATCAGATGGTCTTCAGCCTTCAAGACATCACCATTGACTTCAGGCACTACCAAAGGAATCTTAGGATCCATACGCCAAGCACTGGAGTTGTCAATCACATAGATACCACGACTAGCGGCGATTGGCCCAAAATGCTTAGAGGTCTCGCCCCCTGCTGAGAACAGGGCAATCTCAATCGGCGCTTGAAGAGCCTCTTCCGTTAATTCTTGAATGACATAATCCTTGCCAGCGTAGCTAATAGTTTTGCCAGCTGAACGCTTGGAAGCGAACAAGGTTAAAGTCTCAAATGGAAAGTTTCGTTCGTGTAATACTTGCAGCATTTTACGCCCTACAACACCAGACGCACCGCAGATGGCCACATGATATTTCTTAGTCATGGGGTGACCTCCTAAAAAATTATTTACCCTATTAGCTTAAAGATTATAGGGGCAAAAGTCAATCCCTTAAGCCTGTCTCCCAGGCTGATTAATTGACAATTTAACCCTTTATTGATAGAATCTAGCTATCCTTTAGGGGATGTCACGGTTTCGACAGGTATTGTTCGAGCTTTTGACGCGTCAGGAGGGTTGCGTCCGCCTTAAAACGCTACAGTTAAATATAACTGCAAACAACCAAAACAACTCTTTCGCTTTAGCAGCTTAATAACCTGCAGCGGAAAATCAGCCTAACATCGCCCATGTGCTAGTAGCTGGTTTTATTTAAGTGGGATACGCGTGATTTATCCGTCTGTTAAATCACGAAGAGATGATCAGACTCGCAAGGATGACAGCCTGTCTAGTGGCGGTCTCTGCGCTAAACCAAATAGCTAGACTATTGGCGTAGACTTGATTGTGGCGAGATATTTGGACAGGGGTTCGATTCCCCTCATCTCCATAACAGACTAAATCCCTCAGCAGCATCTGCTGAGGGATTTTTTTGCTATGAATATCTACTTATCATCGCTTGTTTGACGGGGTTTCCGCTCACCCCAATATTGGTAATAATCTACCTTGAGGGCGCCATTATAGAGCTTGCGTTTTTTGGTTGCCTTGGCACCATAGTAGGTCTCGAAGGCTTCATCACTGGTTAAAATATACTTACTCCAGGTCGGCATTTGGCTATAGAGCTTGCCCATGTCTGCGTAGAGGGTGTGGACCTGGTCCTCTGTTAACATACGGTCACCATAAGGCGGATTAGCAATTAATATACCGTAATCCACCTTAGGACGATAGTCCTTGAGTTGCATTTGCTTAAAGGAAATCGTATCTGCTACTCCAGCTTCTTTAGCATTGGCCTTAGCAATTTCAACCATACGGTGGTCAATGTCGCAGGCTTCAATGTCCATCATGACATCTGGTTTGGCTTGAACTTGGGCTTCCTGGCGCGCCTGCTGCCATACTTGCCCACTTGGATCTAAGCTGGTCCAATGTTCGGCCGCAAATTCCCGCTTAAGACCTGGCGCAATATTACGCCCAATCAAGGCTGCCTCAATGGCAATGGTTCCCGAACCACAACATGGGTCGTAAAGTGGTCGGTCAGGATACCAAGTCGTTAACATGACTAAGGCAGCTGCCATATTCTCTTTGAGTGGGGCGGCACCCTTCTCTACTCGGTAGCCACGCTTGAATAAGGAGGTGCCAGAAGTATCCAAGGTCAGGCTGACTTGGTCTTTGACCAAAGAAACTTCGATAGGATAGACTGCCCCTGTCTCAGGCAAATTGGTCCGACGATGATAGTAGGACATGAGTCGGCTAGCAATAGCCTTTTTGACGATTTTCTGGCAGTTAGGCACGCTATGTAACTGGGACTTAACGGATTTGCCAGACACAGGAAAATTAGCATCCAAAGGCAGAATGTCTTCCCATGGCAAGGCGTAAGTCAAATCATATAGGGCTTCAAAGGTCTTGGCCTGAAAACTAGCAAATTCAATCTTAATACGGTCAGCCGTTCTTAGCCAGAGATTAGCCTTAGCAATATCCTGGACATTCCCAGAGAAACGCACGCGCCCATTCTCCGTCTGAACTTGATAGCCTAGCTGCTTCAATTCTTGGGCCGTCACGGACTCAATGCCGGCAGCAACGGTAGCCAATAGGTTATAGTTTTTCATTAGAGGCTCCTCATCTTTAACTTGTCGTTGCGGGCAAGACAATCCTGCCCTTAGAAAAAAAGCCCTCCTCACCAGAGAGGGAGAAGCGCCTTTGTTGTATTAAGCAAAAGCCTATTAAGTAAATTTCGATAAGCCATGTTCTGTCACTTAAGGGAAATAGGCTATGCACCTTAAGTGGGGTAATCATCTGTCTGCCAGTCACTCAGTGACCCGCCTCTTCCATCGGTTCATTTCCCTAGGAAAAGTGCCCCGACCAGTCTCCCTAGAAAACTAGGTTACTATTTGGGTTGCTCGCTCGAGGGGTTTACCGCGTTCCACGCTAGTTGTTTCCAACCAGCCTCGTCTCTGTGGCACCTTAGAGGTTACTCAGTCATAGCCGAAGCCTTAGACCTTTTGCCTGCCGTTAGCGCTAGGCACTACCTTAGCTTATGGTTTCGCTAAGCACGAACACTACAGGCATCTCAGCCTGTGCGAGCATGGACTTTCCTCAACTATTACTAGCCGCGATTACCTAAAATCTACTTGAGGTTCTTTTATTGGAAACGTGTCACGTCTGAATAAGACATGGTGTTGTCTGTGCTACCAATCTTAGATCCAAAGACATGTTTCTCTAAGTTAGAGAGACGCTTAAGGATATCGAAGTTAGTGACACCAGAGCCTGGTGAGGTTGGCACATTGTTCTTCTTAGCCAAGGCAAGTTGCTTGGTCAATTCATCAATTTTGCTGATTAGGCGCTCATTTTCATTCTTCAAAGTCGCCACATCCTTTTGGTAAGAATCGTAGTCACGGATAATGCTATCCAAATACTCATCTACTTCAGATGCTTTATAACCACGAAAATCGCGGGTAAATTCTTTTTGTAAAATATCTTTAGCGGTTAAATTTTTTTCTGCCATATCGCTCATCTACCTCCATCAATGATTGCTTCTTTCTCAGAAGAATTAATGATTCTATCTTAAATAGAGAAGTCTATTCAATTTATTATGCCACGAAATGCCTAAGAATGCTAGCGAATATACGTTCGCACCCTAGTGAATTGTGCACTTTTAGTCACATAATCTATCCCCATAAATCTGAGATCCGGACCTTGATTAACTATCTCTATTATGCCACGCAAAAGCCAACTTGGCTAGCGAGGCGATGTCCGCGTCCAGCTAACCGCCTTATTTAGGCTCGATTTTGCTAACTGGTCGGCTGCCTGATTTTCCTTTTCAGCTATCCATTTGACATAGAGATTGGGAAAGTAGTCCAGTCGACTTAGGATATGATCTAAAATAGGAGCATAACGTGCATCCTTTATATAGGATTTTTCAATGGCCCGAATGGCTACCTGGCTATCGGCATGTAACCAAATAAAGTCCTGGGTCAGCCCCAATTCTATCAACCAGTCTAGAGCGCGCAAGATAGCTAAAAATTCCGCCTGATGATTGTCTGCTACCTGATTGAGGAAAACAACTTGTTCATAGAGTTGATTAGGCGCCAGAATCCGAATGGCCAGGCCGGCAGATTGATTTTTATAGGCAAAGGCAGCATCCGTATAAACCTTCAGCATTTTTCGCTCCTTATCTGTTATTTGTCTACAAACTATTAATGTATTGTGCTATAATATAACTAGTATAGCACGGATTTAAGTATTGACAAGAAAGAGGTGACAAAATGAGTGATGTAATTAAATTTCCGACTAATGCGGACCAATATTATCGCAAAGCACTCAGTGCCCTCAAGGTCCATGACTTTGGCCGTGCACAAGAATTCCTAATCAAGAGTTATGAGACAGATCCTCAGGTTCATGTCTTCGAGGAACTGATTAAATTATATATTGCTCGGGGACAAAAAGCTGACCTTTTGAACTGTTGGCAAACTTATTTCCCTGATATAGAAGCCGTTAATGATTGGAATGTTCTCCTCTTATATGGAGCTAGTCTGTCCCTCCTTTACGACTTAGACGCTGCCCTCTTGCGGCTCTATCAGCTTCAAGCACGCTTCCAAGCAGCTGGATGGGACAGTGAAGACCTCTTACCATTCATTCATCAACTCAATCATACCCAGCGCTTAGCCCGGCGCTTGGAGCAAGCCCTGGATCAAGGTCAGGAAGCCATTGAGACTTTTATCAATCAAATCTATGACGGCCAAGGATTTGAGTTACTCAGTTTCCTTAAATATACCTACGACCTGCCTTTAGACAAGGCCTTGCCTTTCTTTAAGGCCATTCTGACTCATCCAGACCTACCTCAATATATCAAGAGTGACGTCTTACATTACCTACTCTACCAGAACTATCCAGGTAAAGTGACCTATAACTGGTTTGGCCAAGTCCATGAATTGACGGTAGCCAAACTTCAAGATTACCGTCACCAGTCTTCTTATGTGGCCGGTCTTCAAGTCATCGAAGACTACTGCGAACAATTCAATCCTCATCTCATGATTGAATTCTCTCAGCAGTTCGTCCTTCAAGCCTTAGCCGTTTACCCCTACTTTGAAGAGGCCTATGGTTCAGCCAAGGAGTGGTTCCAGCTTTTCTTAACTGAGAATGACCTACCGACTCCCTATGACCTAGTACCAGAAGCTAAGCATCGCCAGAACTATCAAACTGTTACAGCTGAACTCTATCAATTAATCTACCAAGAACAATAGTCTTCAGACCAAGAGCCTCCTATCGCAAACACGTGATAGGAGGCTCTTATTAAGTGCTGTCAGCTTAAATCCCTTGTTGAGCAGCAGGACTTAGGGGCTCTTCCCCTTCTTCATCATCTTGAATAAGATGCTCACAGTTGATGTAGGCGACAATATCCTTGAAATTGACGATGGTGCGGCTAGTACAAATATCCTTCATAGTCGGATCTGACCGGAGCCAATCGATGTCGACGACAGCGCTGTTGGTCAGAAGTTTACGGATGGTCCCCCGCATATGGACCTGCCGGAAGGTAAAGCGTATTTGGTCACCAATCTCAGGACGAATCTGTTCACGGACTCGCTGAATCATTTGGCAACCCGTCTCGAAATTGACATGCAAGAGGGAGGCTATCCGAGACTTAGTGGTCCCCCGTCTCAGCTCACGTTCAATGAGCTCGCGCTCTGACTTAGTGACTTTGACTCTCATACGACCCACCCTTTCTGAATGAAACCGTTTCTAATTCCTATTATAGCACGTTTGATGCGCTTTTTATAGCTTATAAATCAAAAATTTCCCAATCCGACAAGAATTTGTAAGTTTGTTTCGAATTTTTGTTTGAAACCGCCCCCATTTCCTTGTTATAATGGAAATAGCTTATAAAAAAAGGAGCGTTAACCATGAATCAATCCATTATTACGACCCTTGTTTATGAAACCAAAGTCTCCATCGGTTCTTATTTCCACCTGGTAACTGACTGGTTCGCCAGCGACCAAGAAATCAAGACTGTCATTATCGACCAATACCATGTTTATTCCAAGATTCTGTCTCTCTACCCTAATGGTTTTGTCATGTACCTCGAGCAAGACCAAGATGGCTCTATTTACCGGACCAATTATCCCCTGATTCAAGCCAAAGATGCTGACTACTATACCGTTCAGTGGGATGACTAACTTACTAGGATAGAGAGCTCTACACCTACTTGATTTTACAAAGTGACTCCTTTATACTCAGAGTATTCATTCTGACTATAAAGGAGTCACTTATGCATAATATGACCACTGGGTCCCCCCTCAAACGCATTATTAACTTCTCCATTCCGCTCCTAATTGGCAATATCTTCCAGCTTGTCTATAATATGGTCGACACTTTTATTGTTGGACGCACCATGGGGCGCGATGCCCTAGCAGGAATTTCTGCTTCATCCAGCGTCATGTTTCTGATTCTTGGCTTCGCTCAAGGCTTAACGGCAGGGTTAAGTATTCCTTTGGCTCAAGCCTTTGGCGCTAGGGATTTCCATAAGGTACGGCGTTCAGTCACCATTGCCTGGACTATCGCGCTCTGCGTTTCCATGGCCTTGACCTTCCTGTCTACCTTCTTCCTCCGCCAAATTCTAGAAGTCATGATGACGCCGACTGAAATCATTCAATATACTTACGATTATCTCATCGTCATCTTCAGCGCTTGTACCGTCACCATGCTCTACAATTTACTGAGCAACATGATGCGGGCCTTGGGAGACAGCCGGACGCCCCTCTACTTTCTTATCATCGCGGCCTTAACCAATATCGTCTTAGACTATGTTTTCATCGTGAACGTGGGCATGGGGGTTGCGGGTGCTGGCCTCGCGACGGTCTTGTCACAAGCTGTCTCGGTTATTCTTTGCCTCTGGGCCATTCACCGTCGTTGGCCACTACTGCAGGTTTCCTGGCAAAAGGCCATGCTGGTAGCTGAAGAAGTCCGCTATCACCTCAACATGGGCTTCCCAATGGCCTTCCAGTCCTCTATTATTGCCATTGGCTCCATTTCGGTCACAGTGGCCCTCAATCAGTTAGGTCCTCTAGCTATCGCAAGTTATGGTGCCGCTTCTAAAATTGAACAGATTGTGATTTTAGTACTCATGTCCTTTGGGATTGCCATGGCAACTTATGTAGGGCAAAACTTTGGTGCCGCTCAATTTGACCGCATCCGCCAAGGAGTCCGCCAAATGACCTTCTTGTCTGTAGGCGTTGCGCTGGTTTCTGGCGTCATCCTAGCTCTGACAGGTGCCCAAGTCGTCACCTTCTTCGCAGAAGGTAGCCAAGGACTGGAAATGGCTCACTACGGTCAAGTCTTCTTCTACTGTTCGGCGCCTGCCTACTGGTTACTTGCTCTGCTCTTTATCTATCGCTATACCTTACAGGGCTTAGGCGATAGCTTGATTCCAACTATTGCAGGCATTATGGAGCTGGCCATGCGTATGAGTGCCGCTCTGATTCTTAGTCAATATTTAGGTTTTGTAGGTCCCGCTATTGCCAGCCCCCTGGCCTGGTTGGGCGCTTGCATTCCCTTGTTAACAGCCTATCATCATCACAAAAACCATCTGCAAGAACGCTTCAACCAAAAGCTGGCCCAGAATTAATCTGGCCAGCTTTTTTGGCATACTTGATCCACTTAGACGGGGATTGTGTAGGGAGGTTACAAGTTTCTTACAGATAGCGCAAAAACCGGCTCAAAAGTTGTCCTCAAGCCTTTTTTGCCGTATAATGATACTATCCATAAATTTATGTAGTTTGCAACTACAAGGAGGTAAATTATGACCAAACCAATTCGCGTGCTTCTTTACTACAAGTACGTTAACATCGAGAACCCAGATAAGTTTACAGCTGACCACTTGGCCTTCTGTAAGTCTATTGGCCTTAAGGGCCGGATCCTCGTTTCAAGCGAAGGGATTAACGGGACTGTCTCAGGTGACTACGAAACCACTCAAAAATATATGGACTATGTTCACTCCCTACCAGGTATGGAAGACCTCTGGTTCAAGATTGACGAAGAAGAAGAACAAGCCTTCAAGAAGATGTTCGTTCGTCACAAAAAAGAAATTGTCCACTTGGGCTTAGAAGATAACGACTTCGACAGCGACATTAACCCATTAGAAACTACTGGTGCCTACTTGTCACCACAAGAATTCAAGGATGCTTTGCTTGACGAAAACACCGTTGTCCTTGATACACGTAACGACTATGAGTTTGACTTAGGTCACTTCCGTGGTGCCATCCGTCCTGACATTCGTAATTTCCGCGAATTACCACAATGGGTACGCGACAACAAGGAAAAATTCATGGACAAGCGTGTCGTTGTCTACTGTACAGGTGGTGTCCGCTGTGAGAAATTCTCCGGTTGGATGGTACGTGAAGGTTATAAAGATGTCGGCCAACTCCACGGTGGGATTGCTACCTATGGTAAAGACCCTGAAGTAAAAGGCGAATTGTGGGATGGTAAGATGTACGTCTTCGACGAACGGATTGCGGTTGACATTAACCACGTCGATCCTGTTGTAATCGGGAAAGACTGGTTCGATGGCACCCCATGCGAACGCTATGTTAACTGTGGGAATCCAGAATGTAACCGTCGTATCCTAGCTAGCGTCGAAAATGAAGACAAATACGTTCGTGGTTGCTGCCCAGAATGCCGTCGCCACCCACGCAACCGCTACATTGCGGAAAACAAATTGACTAATCAAGAATGGGAAGCTCGTCTCAATGTCTTAGGCGAATCCCTAAATGATCAAGTAACGGCTTAAGAGCCATACCCCATAAAGAAAGTAGGTGAATGAATGACACTAGACGATGACAAAAAGAAAGTGCCCGAACAATCGGGCCAGCATTACTATGATGTCTCTTTTGACATCGAGCCTGATAAAGAGGATTCAAGGGGTCATTCTACCCCGCCTTCAAACGAGGCAACTTCTAAGCCATCACGCTGGGATAATTTCTACGAAGATTATTCCCGCAGACAAGCACAAGCTCGACAAGCGAGCGCTGAAAGTAATGATCAAGCATCTACTTCAACTAACAAAGGCCAGTCCGAGACTAGTCAGACCACTGAGTCAAGCTCTAGTCAAGGTCAGCAGGATCAAGATAGTTGGCATTACCAACCTAAGTCGGATGAAAAGACCGTCATGGCTCAATCTTCCGAGTTCATCGATCGCTCTGTCAAACGCGTCCGTGACTTCTTCTCTAACTTCAATCCAAGTATTGATGAAGCCAACCCTTATAAGCAGACTAACCAAGTGTCCGACCAGGACTTCCAATCTCATCTTTTCCAAGAGGAAACAGAGAAAGGTCCAGCTAGTCCTGCCAAGGAAAAAGCCGAGAAGAAGAAAGTTGTTAAACCTTCAGAGCCTAAGGCTAAGCCAGAACTAGCGCAGTCAAGTGAATCAAGCCCAGAGACTTCAGGCTCATCCGAGTCTTCTGACAAAGGCCCTCGTCGGCGTCGGCTCTTTGCCGGCATGACCAGTCGAGATCATTACGACCAAAATCCAGAAGAAGAAGCTAGCACAGACTTAGGCCTAGCTGGACCTGTTGACATGCCAGACTTATCTGCAGAATCTTCTGCTAGTTCTAAGCCTGCTAGTCGCGTTTACCAACCTCGCATTGAGCTCGACCAAGACGGTACGGCTAGTCAGCCCCTGCCAAGTCCTGCTGATATCCAAAAGGAACGCGAACGACGTCGTAGTTTTGACCTTGAGCAGAAAACAAGCAATGAGCTCCGAGAAGAAAGCGAGCCAGTTGCAAGTTCAGACAAGAAGGAAGTGTCCCGTGTCTATCAACCTTTAGACGCTGACTTGTTAACACCAAGTAGAGACCTAACTAAAGAAGACCAAGTGGCTGAACTTAAAAGTCCGGCCCCTACTGAGTCAGTCGCTAGCTCAAATGACCACAGCACGGAACTGGAGTCAAACACTTCACATCCAGCAGATTCACTAGGAAGCTCTGAAGGCCAGGAAGAAGGCCCTCACCTTTCATCACGAGGACGTGCCCGACTCAGTTCGCTCTTGTCCATTTTCGATAATATTACACCAATTGAGGTGCCAAACCAGGCCTCTGCTGTAGATGACTCAAGCCAGGGCCGAGAAGCTGAGCACTTAGAAAGTGCTAGAGGATCAAGCTATCAAGAACCTGATCTAGTATCTCAGGATAGACTTGAAATTGAGTCAGAACCCGAACAAGCGCCTGTTTCTTCAAGCCATCCAGATGAGCCAAATCACTTGGATCAAGAAGTGGACGACCTATCTATCGAGCCAACAAGTTCCCAAGCGGAAGTTGAGGCTGAAGCTAACCTTAATCAAGAAAAATCTCATGATCAGCAATCAGATTATGAAGCGGCGTCACTCGTTGCTAGTCAAGAAAACTTGATTCCTCAAGCATCTGAACCATCAGATCTAGAGCCAAGCTTAGCTGAGGAGACCTCAGAGCAGCATGAATCAGAACATTCTGATTCAGACTCAAGATCAGACGACTATGACTTGGCTTGGACGGCTAGGACTAGCAAGCAAGCTAGTTTGGACCCAGATTACTTTGACCAAACGCAAGCCAGCGAGCTTGAGCCCGAACGAAGCCATGATGTGGAAGAATGGTCTCAAAATCAGGATTCAGAACCTGAATCTGATGACCACGCGCCAGCTGCCCTAGACTTAGCTGCTGCCGGCCTTGGTGCTAGCCAAGATTCAGAGCGCAAGCGTCGCAAATCAAAAGATAAAGGCAAATCCAAGACCAAGGTCATTGACCTGTCTAACTACACTGCCAGAGAAAAGATTTTCTTAGGTCTTAATGTGGCAGTCAATGTAGTTCGCCGCATTGCCCTCTATATCGTCTTGATTGGCCTGCTCTTAGGTTCCTTAGCTGCTGGGGCCGGGGCTGGTTACTTTGCCCACCTAGTCTCTGACACCAAGGTGCCTAATCGTGAAGAAATGGCTGCCAAGATTAACAAGTTGGAACAGCAATCCACCATTTACTATGCTAACGGGACACCGATTGCCAACGTTCAAGCCGATGTCATTCGGTCTGTGACTAGCCTGTCAGATATCTCGCCTAACATCGTCAATGGTCTGGTATCGACTGAGGACTCTTCCTTCTATGAACATAAGGGGGTTGTGCCTAAAGCAATTCTGCGGGCTACCCTGCAGGAAGTCTTGTCACCAGGTAGCGGGACCGGTGGTTCTACCCTGACCCAGCAATTGGTCAAGCAACGTCTCTTAACTAATGATGTCACCTTCTTCCGGAAAGCCAATGAAATTCTCTTGGCCCTCCGTCTGGAGCAATTCTTCAGCAAGGATGAAATCCTCACTGCCTATCTCAACGTGTCACCATTTGGTCGTGACCATAACGGGGATAACGTAGCCGGGATTGAGAAAGCTTCAGAAGGGATTTTTGGTAAGAAGCCTAGCGAGGTCAACCTGGCTCAAGCAGCCTTCTTGGTCGGCTTACCGCAGGACCCTTACAATTACACCCCTTATCAACAAAACGGGGAGCTTAAGACCGACTTATCAGCCGGGATTGGCCGGATGAAGGACGTCCTCTACTTCATGTACCGTAACCATAAAATTAGCGAGGCCGACTACCAAGCCGCTCTCAACTATGATATTAAGGCTGACTTCTTGCCAGCCGGCAGCCCAAGTGTCACACGACAATCCTACCTCTACCGAGCAATGGAGCGAGGCGCTATCGAGCAAATCATGCGTCTCAATATTGAGCGTGATAAATTAACTTGGACTCAAGTTTATCAAGATGACAACTGGTACAACCAATACTATAAGGAAGCCGAAGAGCAACTTAAGACTGGTGGTTATAAGGTTTACACAACCATTGACCAGCAGATCTACGATCTCTTGCAGGAATCCGCTAAGAAACACATTAATGACCTAGGGATGGCCTATGAAGGCGTCTATACTGACCCTGAAACCGGCCAAGAAACCTCCTATGTTGAGAAGGTTCAAAATGGGATGGTAGTCATGGATAACAACTCCGGTAAAGTCTTAGGCTTTATCGCAGGGACGGATTTTGAGAATAACCAAATCGACCACGCCTTTGGTATTCGTCGTTCCCCAGGTTCGACCATTAAGCCGTTAGCTGTATACGGCCCTGCTATTCAGGAGAACTTGATTAATCCATCGACGGTTATTCCAGATACAGAATTTACACAAACCTTCGAAGATGGTACGACTTGGTCCCCTACTAACTATGGTAATGTAGTCAGTGGTGGCGCCGAATCAGCTCGGGTTGCCCTCTATAAATCAGATAACTTGCCTGCTGTCCGGGTCTACCAAGAAATGCAAAAACGCTCAGTTGATGTCATGGGCTATTTGGAAAAAATGGGCTTTAACCCAGCTGCCTCCTATACGCCAGAAGACATCAAGAACTTAGCCTTTGCCATTGGTGGGGTTTCAAGTGGTCCAACTGTCCTAGAAGAAACTCGGGCCTTCGCGACCTTTGCCAATAATGGTAACTACCATGACGGCTACTTTATCGACCGGATTGAAGATGCGGCTGGTAATGTAGTCTTCCAGCACCAAAGCAACCCTACCCAAATCTTCAGTGAAGATTCCAACTACCTTATGATTGATATGCTACGTAATACCATGACAGAAGGTACTGGTCGGATTGCCAAGGGCTACATGACCATGGGTGGTGACTGGATTGCTAAGTCCGGGATTAGTGAGAACTCTAAGGACGTCTGGTTCATTGCCTCAACGCCAAGTATCACCATTGGTTCTTGGATTGGCTATGACAGCCGTTTCCAAAACTATACCATCAATATCAACGACGGCTACGGTCGTGAAAGTGAACGGAGCCAACGTTATTGGGCTAATGTAGTCAATGAACTCTATGCTGCCCGTCCGGATATCTTTGGGGTAGACCGGAAATTCAGCCGTCCATCTAGTGTCCAAGAAACGGACGTCTTACAACAAACTGGTACTAAGCCAGGGACCATGCGTCTAGATAATGGCGGGACTATTTCCATCACCGGTCCAACCTACAAGGATCTCTTCAAGGTCAGCCATCCAGCTCCAGAATTGAACTACAAGTTCTTATTCGGTGCAACGGATGAAGAATTGGCTAACTTCTGGTCCACCTACCGTGCGCAACTAGAAGAACAACGACGCCAAGAAGATCAACGACGTCAACAAGAATCGTCAAGTTCTTCAAGCTCATCAAGTTCTTCTGCCACTAACGAAAATCCGGGTAACGGCAACGAGACCCCAGGTGGTAACAATAACAACAATAACCAGAATAACAACCAAAACAATACACCAGGCCAACGCTAGGTACAATGAGAGAGTCAGGAAGTGAAACTTCCTGACTTTCTTTTGCTATATACAAAAAGAGACGGGCTCTATCAGCTTTAACTGATAAAGTCCGTCTAGCTTTTTAACTATTAGGCGCTTAGGCTGGTTTGAAGAGGCCTAAGACATAGCCAATAATCCCGGCAGCAAAGAGACCGAAGATAATGAGGATTGGGTTGACTTTCTTCTTGAGTAACCACATGCAGAGGAAGGTCAAGAGGACAGCCGCCAAACCTGGCACTAACATGTTAAGGTTGTCTTGTAAAGTTGTCACCTTATTTGGTGTTAAAGAGTTATTACCCATGTCACCCAAAATTTTCTGTAAGGTGGCACCATCCACTGGCCCTTCAGGGAAGTGAATATAAGCCTTATCATCTAATGGTACATTCGAAACGACTGGCGCAAAGTTAATGGAGGTCCAGCGCGGAACCAGAATCCCCATAACGAACATCCCTAAGATGGATGCCCCCTTGGTTAAGGTTTGCAAGATACCGCCAGATAGGTCGTTGGTGATTTCAGAACCCTTAGTATAACCAAATTCTTGTGTAAACCAGAGGAAGCCTATACGAATGGCATTCCATACTACAAAGAAGAAGAGCGGTGCTAAGATAGAGCCACCCGTTGCTAAAGAGGCAGCAATCGCCCCAAGGATTGGGCGAACGGTGAACCAGAAGACTGGGTCACCAATCCCGGCCAAAGGCCCCATCATCCCAACTTTAACCCCTTGGATAGCGGCATCGTCAATTGATGCGCCATTGGCTCTTTCTTCTTCCAACGCCAAGGTTACCCCTAAGATTGGAGCGGCAATGTATGGGTGAGTGTTGAAGAATTCAAGGTGACGTTTGAGGGCTGCAGAAGCCTCCTCACGTTGCGGATATAACTTCTTAAGGGCAGGGATTAAGGAATAAGCCCAACCACCATTCTGCATCCGTTCATAGTTCCAAGACCCTTGAAGGAGTTGAGAACGCAACATTACCTTAAAACGATCGGATTTCGTTAAGTGTTTCTTTTGTTCAGTCATCGTCATGTCCTCCTTAGTAGTCATTAAGAATATCGCCTAACGGATCGCCAGAACCAGCTTTGCCCCCACCGCCACCAGAACCACCAGTGTTTTGGCTAAGACGAATATATACAACCGCCAAGACTACCCCGATAATCCCGGTTGCAATCAAGGTCAATTGGTTAAGTGGTGCCAAGGCAAAGCCTAGGAAGAAGAATGGCCATACTTCAGGAGTTGCCATCATGTTAATAACCATGGCATATCCGACCGCTACGACGAAGCCCCCACCAATGGCCATCCCTTTGGTAAACCAATCAGGTAAAGACTCTAGGGCCCCTCGAACGATTTCGTTTGGCAAGAAGAGCAAGAAAGCAGCCGGAATAGCAATACGCAAGCCTTGGCAAGCAAGAGCTACCATATGCCAGAATTCCACACCACGGAAGTCTCCCTTCTCAGCGGCAGCGTCGGCACGGTGAACGATGGCCACAGATAAGGTACGAACCACCATGGTCAAAGCCAAACCTACTGTCCCTAAAGTAATGGCAGCCGCAATGGCAAGGTTACGACCGTCAGGCGTAAAGTTATTTGATTTAACGTAGATAATGGCAGAAGCCACAGAAGCTAAAGCTGCGTCTGGCGCAATCGCTGCCCCAATGTTAGACCAGCCCATCGCAATCAATTGCAAGGCTCCACCCAAGATAATACATTCGCTGAGATGGCCAGTTGCTAGCCCTACCAGAGAGCAAGCAATAATCGGTTGGTGGAATTGGAACTGGTCCAGAACCCCTTCCATCCCTGCGAGAAATGCTACCACAATGACAGCAAGAATTGATAGAATATTAAATTCCATTATGATACCTCCTTTTAGACTTTGAGGCCTTCACTGGCCTTAGCTTGGATGCTCTTGAACAAGTCAGATGGCTTGTCATTTGGCACCTTGCGGACATCGAACTTAACGCCGAGATCACGAAGCTCCTTGAAGGTATCCACATCGTCTTGATCCATTGATAAGACGGTGGTCACTAATACCTTACCGACAGAGTGAGCCATAGAACCTACATTGAGCTCTGGAATCTCTACTCCAGCCTTGATAACCTTGAGCGCATCCTGAGGATTTTCGAAGAGTACCAAAGCCTTGGTCTCACCGAAGCGAGGGTCTTTAGATACTGCAACAAACTTGTCAAGGGGTACTACGTGAGCACGCACACCTGGGGGAGCTGCTTGCTCAATCAGCTTCTTACGTAAGTCATCTTGGGCTACAGTATCGGACACCACGATAATCCGGTTAGGTTGAGTGGCTTTAGTCCAACCTGTTGCAACTTGGCCATGTAAGAGCCGAGTATCAATACGAGCCAAGACGAATTTGATTTTGCCGTCTCCTAAGACAGTTCCTTCTGGAATCGCACCTTGTGGCGCAGCTGGTGCTGCTTGAGCCACTGCTGGCGCTTCTTCTGGTTGTAAGTCTTCAGGGCGAACTTTGACACCGTCTTTGGCCGTTGGAATAATGGCTTTGGCGATATCGTGAGCCTTGTCCATAGAGAAGCGACTTGCATATGATTCAATCAACATAGGCAAGCTAAGACCGGCTACAATGGCACGTGTCTCTGGCGCTTCTTCAAAGAGAATATTGGCTTGGTTGAAGGGACTACCTCCCCATAAGTCTACCAAGAACAGAATCTCTTCGCTCTCAATACGGTCTACGGCTTCACGTAATTTACGTTGCAAATCATCTGGACCTTCACTTGGCATAAAGGTCACGGATTCAACGTTGGCTTGTTCACCAAAAATCATTGAACCGGATTGCTTGATACCATCAGCAAACTCACCATGACTTGCGATAATAATACCAACCATGATTCTACCTCCTAAATAAAAATTGAAATATATAATTTCAACTTCTAGTATAGTATAACGTTTACATAAATGCAATAGCTAATATTGATTCTCAAATATTCTTCTAGACATGTAAATAAATTTGTATATCAATTTATGTCTATTAATGAGTATTGCAACCACCTGTGCCCCTTTTTAGCAAGTATCAGAACCCTTCCCACATAAGCAAAAAAGCTGGGAGCAAGGTCAACTGCCTTCAAAAGTTGTTAAGAGAAGACAACTTTTGACAAGCTTCAGTTTCCTTGTCCCAGCCTTTCAAGGCCTATTATTCGAAGTCATAAAGGTCGGTGACTGGCACCACCTGGTCGAAATCCAATAAAACTAAGTAAACATCTGTCACTGCTTTGCCTTTTGCCAGACTTAAGGCCCGAGCATAGAGGCTCATTTGGAAGCGATACTTGTCGACAATCTGATCGATTTGGGCTGACTTTGTCAAGCTTGCCCATGGACGATAGCGGTCGGTCTTATAGTCAATTAAGATGAGACGACCATCTGGCAAATTAAGATAATTATCGACGACCCCATGGACCAGAAGCTGACTATCGGCTAGTTCTTGGAGCTGGTCAGCCCCCAGCTGACGAGCAAACAACTTGGCCGCTGGCAGACGATAAGAGAAGGCCTGCTCGCGATGTAGGGATTTAGCCTGTTTAATCAGGGCTTGGCCTAAGTCACTAGCTAAAAATTGGCAGATGCTGGCTAACTTAACGGCCTCCCACTGACTAGCTTCCATAAAGCCAGCGGCTAGCCAAGCTTGCGCCTGCTCTTGAATGGCAGCCGGATAGTCCGACACATCCAGTCCTTCTAGCGCACTAAAGTCTAGCTGCTGCATAACATAGTGGGTAAAAGTCCCAATCTGGGCAGCTGTATAGGCTTGGCGCTCTCGGACAAAGCGAGGCGCTTGGAAGGTATCTCCAGTAAATCGAATACTCTGAATACCAGCCTTTTGGCCAGTCTCGGCCTCTTCCGCCCTTTCCTCATCTTCTTGAGTAAGCCAGTCCCAACTGATTTGCCCTGGCCGCCGGTCGGTGAAGTGAGATAGTTTTTCATTATGAGGTTCTTCATAGAGACGCTTGAGCTCCGACACAGATTGGTAGCTAGAGGTCTTACTAGCCAGACCGTAGTCGTACTGACTCTCTAGGAGACTTTGTATAAAGGCCCCTACCTCACTTGTCACCTCATGCTGATCGACTGTTAATTTCAAATCTGCCAACCAGTTTTGGTCATCTTGAAGCCAAGGTCTAGACGCAGATACCTTGAGAAGTGGCAAAAGCTCTGCTTCCGCCACATAAGTCAGACGCACTTGTTCATTGGTAAAGTCAGTCGTAGATTGAGGATGACGTCCACTAAAGGATGTCGCCATGAGCAACCAATCCAGCCAACTTCCTGCTCCCTGTCTTAGGGCACGATTCATGACCAATTCTTGGCCACTTGCAGCCACAACTTGCTCTTGTTTAGTCTGGACTTGGTCTTGGGATTTGACACTGCCCACAATCACTAGTTTTTGCTCACAACGCGTTAGGGCAACATAGAGCTTCCGCATTTCTTCTGATTTCAACTGGCCACGACGCTCTAATTTAATAGCTTCCTTAATGAAGGAAGGATACTGCAATTGATGTTTAATATCCAGATAATCCAATCCCAAGCCATAGCGTTTAGAAGGTACATAAACCTTCTGCGTATCCTGAATGTTGAAACGTTTGCCCGTCTGCATTAGGTAAACAAAAGGAAACTCTAGCCCCTTGCTGGCATGAACAGTCATGACTCGCACAAAATTCTGATCCTCACTCAATAAGAGGGGCTCAGCCAAATCTTGGTCGTGAGCCATGATTTGTTCAATAAAGCCAACAAAAGCCGTCAAGCCCTTATAGTTACCCGCTTCAAATTCCACTACCCGTTCATAGAAAGCATGAAGGTTAGCCTGGCGTTGATCCCCTTGATCCAAACCTGCCACATAATCTAGGAAGTAGGTTTCTTGATAGAGAGTCCAAATTAAGGTGACTAGATCCACTCTTTGGGCTAGGTGGCGCCATTCTTTGAGTTTGTCCATGAAGGTAGTCAAGGTTTCTTGTAGGGCTATTAGACTCGTTTCTTCTAAGAGTAGCACTTGCTGGCAGGCTTCATAGAAGCTGCCGCTACTAGGCACCCGGATGCGAATCTGACTGAGTTGCTCATCACTTAAGCCCACAAAATGTGACCGTAAAATGGCCACCAGGGGAATGTCTTGATGAGGGTTATCAATCAATTTAAGCAGGGCTAGCATGAGCCGAATTTCTTGGCGTTGGAAATAATTCTCAACATTTTGACTTAGGAGTGGAATTCCTAGCTGTTCAAAGACTTGCTTAACCGGTTGGAAGGGATGGCGGGTCGAACTCAGAATAACAAAGTCCTGATAGGTTACCGGCCTTTGCTGACCTAGTTCTTTGTCATAAATCTGCCACCCTGCTTGGACGCGCGCTTGAATATCCCGGCCAATAAGCCACGCTTCCGCTTCAAGGCTGGTCTCCACTCCTTGATCCAAGTCTAAGTCCTGGTCTTCAGGCTCTCCCTCATCTGCTGCAGAGGATTCATAGAGTAAGAATTCAATATCGAATTCCGGATCAGGAGGCGCAGGTAAAAAACTGTGATTGCCTGTCTTGAGCGACTCCATGGCACCGTACTGCATTTCACCAAAACCTGGGTCCATCAGACGCTGAAAGACAAAGTTAGTAAATTGTAAGATTTCGTCACGAGAACGATAGTTGGCATCTAAGACAATCAGATGACCGCCTTTGCCCTCTTGATAGGCCTGATATTTGGCTAAGAAGAGGCTAGGCTCTGCCATACGGAAGCCATAGATGGACTGCTTGACGTCCCCTACCATGAAGAGATTACCACTTAAGTCTTGGCGGTGTTCACGCGACAGAAAACTTAAGATAGTCGCTTGAATGTCGTTAATATCCTGATACTCGTCCACTAAGACTTCGCGGAAGAGATCCTGATAATAGAGGGCCGCCTCGGAAGGCTGCCGCTGGCCTAAGTCCGCATCATAAGGGGCCAGAATATCCAGAGTCAGATGCTCTAAGTCATTATAGTCAATGCAGTTTTGTGCAACTTTGGCTTGCCAGAGAGCCTGACGGAATTCAAGCGTCAAGTGGGCAAGGTCTTGGATGCTAGCCCCCGCCTGCCCTTCTACATAGACAGTCGTATCGTAATCTAGAACCATCAATTGTCGCACTCGCTCAATCTGCTCCTTGGCTTGATCTCGCAGGCCCTTTACTTGCTCCAAAAGCTCCTTGTCTTCTTCCGCCTTCTTACCGCTTGGCCATCGATCGAAAGAGACTTGTTGGAAGAGAGCAAAAACTTGGGCTAAATCTTGACCTGACAGTACTGACTGCAAGGCTTGCACCTGGCTTCGCTCGGCTTCTAACAGGGGCTGTAATTTGCTTATCATAGCATCTGTCAGGCTCTCAAGGCTAGCCAAGGCCTGTTCTAGCAGATGCTGAGCATGTGACAGACTAGCCTGCCATTCAGGCAAGAGGACTGCCTGATAGAGCCCAGTCTTAGCAAAATCCTCAAAATGCAAGGCCTGTTGAGCCAACTGAGACAGCCAGACTTGGGGTTCAGGATGAGATGAAGCAAACTGATAAAGATCTAAAACCAGTTGATAGAGCCCTTGGTCACTTGGTCCTGGACTGAATTGAGCTAGCAGTTGGAAAAGTTTTTCCTGCCAGTCAGTATCTTGGGCCAGTCCAATCATCAACTCCTGCCAAACTTCTTGATAGAGCAAGGACTTCTGCGTCTCATCTGTTAAGAGTCGGAAACTTGGGTCAAAATCAATAATATAGAAATACTGTTGGATAACCTGCAAGCAGAAACTATGCAAGGTTCGGATATGAGAAGCTGGCAACAATTGAAGTTGGCTGACCAAATGAGCTTGCTCGGCTCTATCGGCCGTCTGGTTGACGGCTTGTTTGAGCCGGTTCTCCATACGCGCCTTCATCTCACTAGCAGCGGCCTCCGTGAAGGTAGATACTAGCAGTTGGTCCATGTTGGCATAATGAGTCAACAAATGATTGAGGATCCGTTCAATCAAGACCGTGGTCTTACCTGACCCGGCTGAAGCGGAGACCAGAATATTGCTACCCCGTTGGTGGATGGCTTCCCACTGGCTATCATTAAATCGCGAATTCAAAGGTTTAGCTGGTAAAGTGCCCAAGGTCATAGCTGGCCTCCTTTCTCACTCGTCTCTGTGTTTTCTTTCTTACCTGCTTCTTTCTCTATTTGGGTTAGGACTTGATCCTTAGCGAGGCGTTTATGACGATAAGCACCATAATGCACGGTTGCATCAAAGCCTGTAATAACCCGATAGTCGGCTTGAAGGCTAGGTGTAAAGCGTTCATCCTTAAAAGGTGCCAAGCTGATATCCCCTTTTTGGATGGCATTCCCTGCCTGAGTCATCAAATGGAGCAGATGCTGATTGATTAGGCTTAATTCCGCTTGATTGACAGCCGGAACATGCTGATAATAGCTACCATCTTTTTTAAGCTGAACCGGGTAAATCTGGCTCTTAGACTGATTGGCTAGGCCAGGTTCAATGGCCACTAATTCAGAGCCCGAAATAGTCATTAGCCCCCTGTATGGATGAAGTTGGTTCTTAGCCAAGTCTAGCCCGTCTTGGCTCAGTCGAGCCATCTGCTTACTATCTACCTTGACGAATCCGCCTGCTAAGGATTGATAGAAGGCCCCTACCGCCTGGGCATGAGGATAACGTTGACTGGCAACTTTCAGGTAGGTCAAGACCTGCAAATCCAATCCATAATAGAAGTCTACTAGGTTGAAAGTTTTCTTACCGGATTTGTAGTCCACTACCTGGTAGTAACTTTGGCTTGGATCCGCATCAATGCGGTCAATCTTACCTCGTAAGGTAAGGCTGCCCTTATCCAAAGGCAGGATTAACCCTGCTTCTTGCTGGCTACCAAAGACCAGCTCGGTCGCAACGGGTTGAACCGTCAAGGCTTGACTTTGCGCCAGACTGACACTTAAAAATTGCCGCAAATGCTGATCCAGCTTGCGCTTAATCAAGTGCATGCGAGGATTGGTGCCAAAGATATTAAAGCGTAAGTCTTCCTCCATAAGGGTCTGAATGCTAGCAAAGTTAGTTTCAAAATCAGGCCTAGCCTCTTGTGCTTGAGTAAATTTATCTAGGAAATCATGATAATAATCCCCTGCCCCTGCGGCATTTAATTCTAGCTGCTGACGGGGACGAATTTTTAGCCCATAAAGCAAGAAATGGCTATAGGGATCCTGGTAATATTGCTCTAACTTAGAAACCGAGGCCGTCATCTTCTGGCCGAAGAGGGCCAAAGCTGTCTCTGGTGTCAGATTCTGAGGCAGTTGGTTAAATTGGAAGAGCTGAGCCAAGAGTACCCAAGTATGAGGATTTTGGCCGGCCATTAAGGTCAAAAAGTCTAGAAAGGCAGCACTTGGTCGGTCCTTTTGCTGCGAATAATGATGGACTAGCTGCAAGAGCGGACTCATTTGGACCGGATAACGACCAAACTCAAGTCGGCTTAATTTGACTTGATTCTGATGAATCAAGGTATGGGTATAGGTCTTAATTGACAAATGAAACTGCTTAGCCAATTGCTGCAAATATGGTGATAGCTTAACGGTCTGCTGACCCTTCATAGCCACATAAGAGAGATAGAGTCGGTCGCTGGCGCTGAGCAAGACCTGCTGGGTCATGAGCAGTTCTAAGCTATAATTATGCTGGCTAGACTGGCGCAGTTGCTGGTAAGGCAAGAGACTTTCCCCCAAGGATTGGCGGTTGGCCACACTCAATAGCGAATCTTCCTGATGATGCTTAGGTAGAGTCAGCTCGTCTGCCCCTAGCACAAAACAAACCTTATAGGCTTGAACCTGAGGACTTTCCATGCTTGTAACCATGACTTGGTCTAGGGCAGGTGGAATAATATGGAAGGTGGCTTCATTCAAACCCGTTAGCAAGAGTTCTTGGAACTCACTAAAGGTCAACTCGGCCTCCCCATAAAGTTGATAGAATTCATCTAGGCTGGCGGTCAAGGTCTGCCAAACTTGTTCATATTGGCGAGACAGGGCCAGGTCCCCCTTTTCGATGGCTTGGTCACGCCGGGCAATCAGACGATCCTTTACGCCTACTTCTTCCAACCACTGATAGAGCCATTCAGCTGCTTTTTGGCCATTAAAGCTAGTCGCCTGCGCTAAGTCTTGGTAAGGGGCAAAATCAGCCAAGAAGGACTCCCGCAAGGATTGGACTACTTGACCATAAGTCTGGTCGGTCACCTGACCAGCCGCATTGACATAAGGACGGTCTGCTTGGTCAAAGCGCCATTCAAAAGACAATTGGGCAAAGCGATAACCCACGTAACCATTAGCCAGCACCACATTTTCAAGTAAGTCAACTTGAGCCTTAAACTCCTCTTCTAGGGCTAGTCCATCCTGGGGATTTTGGGCTATAGCGGCTCTCAGGTCAGCCGGTAACCAGAGACCTGATTTGAGAATACCGAAGATGTCGGCTAACTGGTAACGATAGCGATAGAGTTTTAGCCCCGCTTCCAGCCACAGGACCAGGGGATGCTGGCCCATACTTACGGCATGGTCATAGAAATAAGGAATATCATTCTGTTCAAAGAGGGCTGTCACCAAGGGACGATAACGGTCCATATCTCGCGTAAGGACTAAAATATCGCGATAACGGTAGCCCTCCTGACTCACCAACTGGTGAATCTTGTTGCTGGTATGACGGACTTCCGTCTGGATAGCATCATGCTCCCAAATCACATGAGTCTTAACTTGATTGAGAGGCTGACTCAGTTCTTGAGGGGCAAGCCGCAAGTGATTTTCAAAGGCCTGCGCTAGCGTTAAAATATTAGCTTGGTAGCCTTCCTGCACCTGTTCAATAGTCCAATCCTCTGCCACAGGCAAATGGAGTGACTGGGCCAACAATTGCATTTGCCCATAGGTATGACGAGCTACTTCGATAAGTGGATCATAGGCTTTAGAACGAGCCGCTTGCTGGGATAAGGGCAAGGTAATCCAGACAGCCTGACATTGTTGAATCAAGGTGGTCAATAATTGTAGCTGCTGACCATTAAAGAAGTAATGGTGATCCACTACCAAATAGGTTGGTCGGTTCAAGGGGTGGGCCTTAAGGTAACTGTCCAAACGTTGCAAGTCGTGATAATGTCCTAGGACTTGCCCTTCAATTTCTTGGATGAAGCCTTGATAGAGTAAGGCCAACTCAGCTAGGCGCTTGGCTTCCTGCTGGTTCAAGTCAGGCACTTGGCTTAGGTTCTCTGGCTGAATTTGCCCTAGATAGAGTTCATCGAAGAGCTGGGCTAACTTCTCGGCAAAGCCCTGATGCTTGACCTGACCACGAAAGACCTGCAATTGATCCTGATAGCGAGCTAAGAGGCGTTTAATGATCATAATCTGACCAACACTAGATATTGGCTTTTCTTCGGCAAGGCTGTTAGGCATGAGGAACCAGGCCAGGCGTTTGAAGGAAACTACCTGAATGTCGACTAGAGCCGCCTCATTGGATCCATATTTGTCTTGGACAGCCGCTAGCAAATAGGACTCCATATCAAATTTTAAGTGTTCAGGTACTAAATAAAAGAACTGGGCCTCAGGCTCCTTGGCTTGAATGTCTAATAAGTGATCTAGCAAGGCGCTTTTCTTGGCGCGATCCAGTCCCCCAAGGACAAATTGCAGCATGTGGGCCCTCCTTTCTCAATCGATGGTGATGTCTATTTTATAGGGCAAGAAGCTCAGACCTTAGGCCTGAGCATTTGCTTGGATAATGCCGACGATGACTTGGGTGGCTTTAACCATGGATTCAACTGCGACAAACTCATAGCGCCCATGCATGTTTTCGCCCCCGGCAAAAATATTAGGTGTTGGTAAGCCCATGAAGGAAATCTTAGATCCATCGGTTCCACCACGAATGGGTTCAATAATTGGCTTGATCCCAATGGCTTCCATGGCAGACTTAGCCAGTTCAACAGATTTCATGTCTTGCTCAATGACTTCGGCCATATTGTAGTATTGGTCCTTCATTTCAAGACTAACAACTGGGACGGGATAATCCGCATTCATCTTGTCAACAATGCTTTGGACAAGGTCCTTCTTAGCTTGAAAGGCTTGACGGTCATGGTCACGAATAATTAAATCTAACTGGCCTTGATCTACGGTCACTTGGGCTTCCATTGGATGGATAAAGCCTTGGCGGCCATCTGTCTTCTCAGGCACTTGATCCTCTGGCAAAGCAGAGAGGAAGTCCTTAAGCAGTTGTACTGCATTAATCATCTTACCCTTTGCCGTCCCTGGGTGGATATTCTTGCCGTGGAAATGCAAACGTGCCCCTGCCGCATTGAAGCTCTCATATTGGAGCTCACCGACTGGACCCCCATCCATGGTATAGGCGAAATCACAGCCAAAGTGCGCCACGTCAAAGCGGTCGGCTCCGCGCCCAATTTCTTCATCAGGACCAAAGGCGACCCTTACCTTACCATGTTCAATTTCAGGATGAGCCGCCAAATAAGCCATAGCTGTCATGATTTCCGCAATACCAGACTTGTCATCTGCCCCTAAGAGGGTTGTCCCATCTGTTACAATCAAAGTTTGGCCTTGGTAACTGCTTAAGGCTGGGAAGTCCGCCACCTTCATGACAATATCTTGAGCCTGATTGAGGACGATGTCTTGACCTTCATAGTTGGGAATCAGGCGAGGTTGAACATTCTCAGAATTGAAGTCTGCCGTATCCACGTGCGCGATAAAGCCGATGGTTGGGACTGGCTTGTCACTAGTTGCTGGTAGGGTCGCCGTCACAAAGGCATTTTCTGGGTTGAATTTCACTTCTTGGAGGCCAATGGCCTTCAACTCATCCACTAAGAGATGCAGTAAGTCTAGTTGGCATGCAGTTGAAGGCACAGTGGTGCTAGCTTCATCAGAGCGGGTATTAATTTTAGCGTAACGGATTAAACGTTCTTGGGTTTCTTGGAAAAATTGTTCTGTCATTAGATGTCTCTCCTATTCATAACGGAAGGGGTTAGTTGATGCTTGAGATGGAATAACTTGATAGTCAAAGCCTTGTTCTTGAGCTAATTGAGTCAAGAAGGCTGGCATTTTTTCTTTGAAGATGCTCTCGACATAGTGGCCGACATCGACCGTCATCATGTCTTCTTGATAGCAGAGCTGCGCCCGATGGTAGGAAATATCCCCAGTTAAAAAGACGTCAGCCTGGCTTTGTGCCGCTGCTTGAATATATTCTGGCTGGGTCCCGCTACCACCAATCAAGGCAATTCGTTGATAGCTGTCCTTAGGCTTGGCCTCTACCACCGGCAATTCAGTCCGGCCATAGGTCGACTTCAAGAGAGCCAATAGGTCCTGACGATTGAGCGCTTGAGGCAGATTACCCACTCGTCCTAAGCCAGGCTGGTCTTCTTGCGCACCCGGGGTTAAGGATGACACGCCTTCTAGGCCTAGCTGTTCTGCTAGCCAGTCATTCATACCATTGTGGGCAATGTCAAAGTTAGTATGCATGGCAAAAACCTTAATGTCATGTTTAATTAAAGCTTCATAGCGAGCCTGTTCAGGACTAGAAAAGTCAAATCGTCTAATTGGACTGAAGAGGACCGGATGGTGAACGATTAGGGTATCTACGCCCTTTTCAATGGCTTCAGCTAGACTGGCATCATCTAAATCCAAAACGGCCATTAGGCGTTTAACAGGAGCCTCAGGCCGACCAAAGTGGTTGCCGACCTGGTCCCAGGACTCGGCCATTTGAGGCGGATAGTGGGCCTCAAGGGCCGACATTAATTGGCGAAAATTTGTCATGTTATCATTACTCCTCTGCTTGACATTGACTTAGGCTAGCCGCAATCCAGCCTAATTTTTCAGCAATCTCGGCTAGCTTCGCTTGGTCTGGTTGAGGTGCTGCTTGAATTTGGGCTTGAATAGCCTTAAGATTGGCTTCCTCTCGCACCCATTTTTGTTTATATAAAGGTCCTCTGGTTTGGCTTAAGCTTGGACCTAGATAGGCCTGGCGTGGACTTAAAGCAGAGGCACCTGGTTGATGCTGAGCAACGATGATTTCATAGAGTCGTTGACTGTCTTCTACAATGGTCTCATGGACAATCTGGTAGTCGTGTTGACTGAGCCAGCTTCTTAAGGTCGCTTCCCCGATATTTGGCTGAAGCACTAGCAATGGGCCGTGACTTAACTTGTCTTGCCCCTCATCCAATATGGACCGAATGAGACTGCCGCCCATGCCACAAATACTGATAACATTAATGGCATCGTCAGCTTGGATGACGGCTAAGCCATCGCCCAGTCGAACTTGGATCATTGAATCTAAGCCTTGACTTTGAACCTCGGCTTGGGCAGATTGATAAGGCCCCTTTACAACCTCCCCTGCTACTGCTGCTTGAATTTTTTGATTGAGGGCTAAGTGGCAAGGCAAATAGGCATGGTCACTGCCGATATCCGCCAAACGGATGTCACTGGCCCCATACTGGCAAATCAAATCTGCCACGGTGGCTAAACGCCGCGATAATTGTTGAGAATTCAAGCTCCCACCTCCTAAAACTACTAGTTCTATTATACCCCATTCTTGTGAAAACGCCTATGAATTTACTAAGACTTTGACGACTTTTAAGCAACTTGTTAACAAATGATAAAAAACGCCCTTGCCAATGGCAAGCGCGTTTTTTTTAAAGGCTAATTAGTCATTTAAGAGGCGTGAAACTTCCCGACGAGTCAGATAACGACTGCGTTTTGGAATGATGGCGTCAACATTGGTGCGAGCCAGAATCACTAAGATAACGAAGGCTAGCGCCCAAGCCTCTAGACCAGCTAGAGCGGCAGTACCCCAAGTAAAGGGAATTTCTTGTTGCATGAGCCAAAGCATGCCGACCTTGATCGCTAGGAAGCTAGCTACCACTAAGAGACTGGCAGTCCCCATATTCAGGTAAGTTGAGGAATAACGGCGATTGTTGAGGGTCTTTTGGGTATATTTGGCGAAGAAACCTGCCAAACCAGCTGCTGTATAGGGCAAGACATCAATCAAGGCAGTTGAGACAATATCGCCAAAATGCCCCGCTACAGCGCCCGTAATTAAGCCAACTACCACGCCACTCACAACGGCATTGGCACCCCCATGACGGAGGCCTACCCAAATGAGAGGTAAGACAACAAGAGCAGTATGGAGAGGCAGTTCACCCAGTTTCAGCCAGGCAATAGAAATTGCCAAACTGAGGACAATGGCTAGCAGAACATCTCGCAAACGACGTACTGTATGTTTATTCATTAAGGCGTCCCTCCTTAGTTCTTATTAGGTTGGTATTGCGACGCTTCCATAATGATTGGAAGCACAACTGGACGACGCTTGGTTTCCTTGAAGAAGTACTTGCTGACTTGTTCTCGTAAATCACTCTTCAATTCAGCCCAGTCGAACTCTTCGCTGGCCAAGTGCTTATCCAAGATGTCTAAGGTCATGTCCGAAGCAGATTCAATCAAATCGATGCTGGACTTAACATAGACGAAGCCACGGGTTACAATTTGTGGCCCTACCAATACCTTCTTGAGTCGGCGGGAAATTGTCGCGACGATGACACAAATCCCATCTTCACTGAGGATACGACGGTCACGTAAGACGACACTCCCGATATCGCCGACCCCATTCCCATCGACTAAGATGTCCCCTGCTGGCACTTCTTGAGTCATCAGGAATTGGCCCTTACGGTATTCAATCACATCACCAGCGCTAGGAATGAAGATTTGATCGTCTTCATAACCCAATTGATTGGCAATATCGGCCAAAGCCGCTTGTTGACGGTATTCACCGTTTACAGGGATGATGATTTTTGGTTGTAAGAAATTAATCATGAGTTTGAGCTCATTAGGGGTCGCGTGACCAGAGGCTTTGAAGCTGTCGGTCAAGACCTTAACTTGAGCGCCTGCTCGGTAGATCATATCTTGGGTCCGCGCCATAGCAGTCTCAATGGCAATTGAAGGCGTTGAAGCAAAGAGGACCAAATCCCCTTCTTGCATCTTGACTTGGCGATGGCGCCCTTGAGCCATGAGTTGCAAGGCTTGAATAGGTTCACCCGACATACCGGTCTCTAAGATAATAATTTCATGGTCTTTGAACTTGCCAATATTCTTCATTTGACCGAAGGTACGCTTACTTGGCATGATTAGTTTATCTAACTTGATGGCTGTATCCACAATATCCATGAGCTCCCCACCTGGAACAAAAATGGTCCGTTTAGAGGTGTGGGCAGCATCCATGACTTGTTGGAGACGCGCGATGTTGCTGCCAACGCAGGCCACAATGACACGACCATGAGCATTACGGAAAGTCTCTAGAATCTCATCTGCCGCCTGTTGATCACTCACGTTTTCCACATGGCTTTCAGCTTCCGAAGAATCGGCCAAGAGGGCTAGAACGCCACTCTCCCCAATATCCGTCAAGCGTCCAAAGTGAGTCTTGTAAAGTGGCTTAGCACTTGGGTCAATGCGGAAGTCACCGGTATAGACAATGGAACCTTCCTTGGTTTGAATGACAATCCCCACAGAGTCTGGAATAGTGTGAGTTGTCCGGAAGAAGGAAACATTGGCATCTTCAAATTCAATTTCTACTTCTTCATCAATTTTGAAGAAGTTCTCCAAACGGTCTGCCAAGCCCCGCTCCTTAGCTAGAAGTGAAGCCAATTCAATGGTCAATTCCGTCCCAAAGACAGGGGCTTCAATTACTTCTAGAAGATAAGGTAAGGCACCCACTGCATCGGCATGGCCGTGAGTGAGGAAAATCCCCACAACGCGGTCCGCATTTTCTTCTAAGTAGGAGAAGTCTGGAATGACCGCGTCAATCCCTAGCAAGCCCTCCTCTGGGAAGACTAAGCCACAGTCCATTACAAAAATAGACTCGTTGACTTCTACCACATACAGGTTCTTCCCTGCTTCGCGGACCCCACCTAGGGGAATAATTTTAATATTGCTCATAATTCACCTCAAAAATTCATTTCATAAAGTCGATAAGTGCTGTCGTAAACCGGTCCAGCAATTACCACAACTGTTGTAGATGTTCTCCTTATTATATACTGTTTTGCCTGATTTTGCAAAGGACGAATCGAGCCTGCACCCTCCGCCAAAAAGCCTAATTGCCAAAGTTTTTACTTGTTTCAACCACAGCCTTACACATAGACTGAGCTAGTTTAGCATAAACCCTCATATCCTGACCTGCAATCGATTCTGTCACCATCAGATCCGTTGTTTTTAAGGCCATAGCACTGAAATACTGGCTGAGGATATGAGAAGACTTGAGATGGCCTAAGTGTTTCATAAATAATTCCTGAAAGGCCTGGTCCAGTCGTGACCGGAATCCATCTGGTCCTAAATTAATGGCTAACAAGCTTTGGAAGAAGGGACGGTCGGGTTCTACGATTTCAGTCACGAAGCCTTCCAAATACCGATAAAAGTCCAACTGATCATCAAATCTTCTGGCAATCAGTCGCTCAATCTTAGCCATTTGCTCGTCAATAATTTCCACTAGTAGCTCTTCCTTGCTTTCGAAATGGCTATAGAATGTTGACCTTGCACAGCCTGCCTCTTGGCAAATTTCTTCAATCGTCAAATGCCTAAATTCATCCACTTGGATCAGCTTTTGCAAGGCTTGTTTAAGTGCCTGTTTACTTTTGATAATTCGTCTATCCATGGCGGAGCCTCCTAGTCAAACAACCTATTTAATCCAACAAATCAGGTTAATCTGTTGGATAAACAACAGATAGAGCTTTTCTGTTCTGTCTTATTATACACCATTTGGCTATGCTAGTGACAGATAGACCAAAAGGAGTGAAACTTATGAAACACTATACCGGCGACCCGCAATTTGACTTTCAGATTATTCGCTTTACCTCTCGACTTAAACATCATCCTGAAGTCATGGCAGATTTAAGTGAAGTAGGTCAAGCCATCACTGATTTTGAATCTTGGTACACTTGGTGGTCTAGCAAAGCTAGCGATTATGAAGCCCAAGGTAAATTGGATATTGCTGCGCGCTACTTTCGGGCAGCAGCCTTCTACTTAGACGCCACCGACCCTCGCAAAAAGTCCACTTTAGATCACTATACGGCCCTTTTTTATCAAACTTACCAGGGTTCTCCTTATAGCTACCATAAAATCCCCTACCCTGGTGGATACTTACCAGCCCTACGTATAGAATGTCCCGGCGCCAGTCGAACCCTCCTCGTTCTTGGGGGCTTTGACGGAATGCTCGAAGAACTGTGTGATTTTGTGGCTCCCCTTCAAAACCAAGGATACCATCTTATCCTGTTCGACGGGCCAGGTCAGGGCCAAACTTATCAGCAAGGTTTAACTTTTCAGCCCAATTTTGAAGTGCCCGTGAAAGTTGTCCTAGATTATTTTGGCCTTAAGTCCTGCGACGCGATGGGGCTATCATGGGGCGGATACCTTGTTATGAGAGCTGCGGCTTTTGAGCCCCGCATTCAGTCAGTTATTTGTTTAGATATCTTCTATTCGGCTATGGATGCGCTCAAATTAACCTTGGGCCCAGTAGCCTATTCTGGCTTTCGACTACTCTATCATTTAAGGGCTAAGCCGTTGATTAATGGTTTAACTGAATATTTTACAAAATCCAATATACAACTCAAGTGGTCTCTACAGAATGGTTACCAACTGACTGGTGAGAAGACCCCTTATGATTTCTACCGAAATTTAGAGCGTCACCAGGTAGCCCCTATCTTAAATCGTATTAGTCAACCTTGTTTATTATTAGCGGGACAAGAAGATCAATATGTCCCTGCCTATCGTCTCAAGCAGATAAAAAGAAAATTAATCCATGCTAAAGCTGTTGAAAGCCACCTCTTCACTAGCCAGACGGGTGGGGCCCTTCACTGTCAAATGGATAGGCTAGACCTTGTCTATCCCCTTGTACTGGACTTCCTACAAAAATACAAACACTAAATAAAAAGAGGCCTATCGGCCTCTTTTCTTAATGCTATTGACCAAAAATGTCCTGATAGAGCATGGCTTGACGTAGAGCTTGGGCGTCGCCACCTAGTTGGTCTACCAACTCATAGGCAAAAGCCAAGGCGGAGGCTGGCCCTCGACTGGTAATAACTCTATCGTCCACTACTACCGATTCTTTGACATAGTGTCCATCTGTAATCTGCTGTTCAAAGCCATCGTAGCAGGTATAGTTTTTGTCTGCTAGAAGCCCTGCTTGAGCCAAGGCAATTGGCGCCGCACAGATGGCCGCCACCAGCTTTCCTTCTTGATGATGCTTCTTGAGTGCATGCACTAAATCTTCTTGGTCTCGCAAGGTGGCGGCACCTGGCATACCACCAGGTAGCACCACCGCATCATAAGGAGCCAAGCTAAGTGGCCAGACCTGATCCATTTCAACCGTGATGGCATGGGAGCCTCTTACCGACTCAGCCCACCCTACCATATCGACTTGAATCTGAGCACGTCTTAAGACATCCACTACGGTCAAGGCTTCGATTTCTTCAAAGCCTGGTGCAAAAATTACAGCAACTTTAGCCATCAGCCTGCCCCTTTCTCAAAATTAAGTCTATATTTACAAATTAAACTAGTCTTCCAAACCAGGAATCCGGTGGAAAATCTTATCAATGTTGACTAAATGAACTTCCAACTCGAAGCATGAATCAAGTGTCGCAGCATCCATGGTGGCTTGAATGGTTGGGTCCTCTTGCAAGAGCTGCTTGAAAGGAATGGCCTCAAACCAAGACTTCATGGCCAGCGGTTGTACCAGGTCATAGGCCTGCTCGCGGGCAAAGCCGTATTTTTCAATCAAGGTCGACATGGTCCGCTGAGCGAAGATAACACCATGAGTGGCATAAATATTCTTAATCATATTGTCTTCGAAAATGGTCAGATTTTGGATAACCTTAGTGAAGCGCGCCAACATGTAATCTAAGAGACTGGTTGCATCCATAGATAAGATACGTTCCGCACTAGAGTGGGAAATGTCCCGTTCATGCCAGAGCGGAATATTCTCATAGGCTGCCAGCATATAGCCCCGCATCATCCGGGCACAACCAGCCATGTTCTCACTTGAGATTGGATTGCGCTTATGCGGCATGGCACTAGACCCTTTTTGATTTTTAGAGAAGAACTCTTCTGCTTCTCGCACTTCAGTCCGTTGGAGATGCCGAATCTCTACGCCAATTTTCTCAATTGAACTTGCGATTAAGGCCAAGGTGGCATAATAATCGGCATGTCGGTCCCGTTGGAGGGTCTGAGTAGACACATGGCTAGACTCAATACCCAGGCTTTGGCAGACATAGTCTTGTACTTCCGGTGGTGTGTTGGAGAAAGTCCCCACAGCCCCTGAAATCTTACCGACTTCTACCATCTTACGAGCAGCCTTGAAGCGTTCAATATGACGATTAAATTCATCATAGTAGAGGGCGAATTTGAGCCCGAAGCTAGAGATATCAGCATGTACCCCGTGGGTCCGACCAATACATGGCGTGAATTTATACTTGAGCGCTTTTTCCTTGAGGGCGGCCTGGAAATCTAAGAGGTCTTGATAGAGAATATCATTGGCTTCTTTATAGAGGACACCATAGGCTGTGTCCACAACGTCGGTTGAGGTCAAGCCATAGTGAATCCACTTCTTCTCAGGGCCTAAGTAGCTGGAGACATTGCGGGTGAAAGCCACGACATCGTGCTTGGTTTCTTTCTCTAATTCCAGAATACCTGCTAGGTCGAAGTCGGCCTTTTCAAAGAGGGCTTGGACATCTTCTTCAGGGACTACACCTAAGGTTGACCAAGCCTTAGCGGCATATAGTTCAACTTGGAGGGCAGCCCGCCAACGATTTTCATCACTAAAAATACTACGCATGGGTTCGCGACTGTAACGTTCTAACATCTTATAACTCCTTTACTTGAGCCTGCGCTTATAATGAGCGATAGCCGATATCCTGCCGGTAGAATAGATCAGGACAATCAATCTTCTTAATCTCATCATAAACCTTCTGTCTAGCACTGGCAAGTGTGGTCCCCTTGGCGCAGACAATAAGGACACGTCCACCATTAATGGTCAGCTGATTGGCTACCTTGCGGGTCCCCATGTGGAAGACTGGTACACTTAGCTGATCCAAGCCCTTAATGACGCTACCTTTAACACTCGCTTCAGGATAACCTTTGGCGGCTAAAACCACGCCAATAACCGCATCTTGATCCCATTCCAAGTGGAAGTCCTGGCCATCAATGACGGCATTAGCTACCTGGTAAAGGCTGGACTTGAGTTGGAGAAGGAGGACTTCACATTCTGGATCCCCAAAACGAACATTGAATTCAATGGTTTTGACACCATCGGCACATTTCATCAGGCCAGCATAGAGGATGCCATAGAAAGGCATGCCTTCTTGAGACATAGCATCGACCATAGGCTGAACCACTTGTTCTAAGCCTTGGGCAACGTCTTGGTCGCTGATATGAGAAATGGGCAGATAGGCGCCCATGCCCCCAGTGTTGAGGCCACGGTCACCGTCTAGGGCCCGTTTATGGTCTTGGGCCACCTTCATAGGCACGACCTTGCGGTCTGACACGAAACACATGAGGGAAAATTCTTCCCCTTCTAGGAATTCTTCAATAACGACTGAGCCACCTGCGTCCGCAAATTTAGCCTCTTGCATCATGGCTTTAAGGGCTTCTTGCGCTTCTTCTTGAGTCTGAGCAATGATGACGCCCTTGCCTGCGGCTAGGCCATCAGCCTTGAGGACAATAGGGCTTGCCTGCTGGGCAAGATATTGTTTAGCAGTCTCATAATCGCTAAAGCTCTCATGCTTGGCTGTTGGAATCTGGTATTTGGCCATCATCTGCTTGGAGAAGACTTTGCTGCCTTCTAGCTGAGCCGCCTTAGCAGAAGGACCAAAGGCCCGAATACCGGCTGCTTGAAGGCGGTCCACTAGGCCGTCGACTAGATATACTTCTGGTCCTATGAAGACCAAATCAATGGGCTCCGTCTGACAAAAAGTAATGAGCTCAGGTTCGGACAGTGATAAACAGGTCCCAAACGCCGCTACGGCTGGGTTATCACCTAGGAGAAAAACTTGATGGCCTTCTTGGTGGAACTTGTAAGCTATGGCATGCTCACGTCCACCGGCACCTACTACGAGTACCTTAGCCATCTTAGTGTTTAAAGTGGCGTGTGGTCGTGAAGACCATGGCCACACCTTTCTCATTAGCTACATCGATGGAAGCTTGGTCCTTGATAGATCCACCTGGTTGGACCACTGCGCTGATGCCATAGTCAGCCGCAATTTCAAGGCTATCAGGCATTGGGAAGAAGGCATCTGAAGCCAGTACGGCTCCCTTAGCCTTGTCGCCAGCCTGTTCGAGCGCTAGCTTAGCCGCCCCAACCCGGTTCATTTGCCCGGCACCAATGCCTAGTGTCTGGCCATTCTTAGCCACTACAATAGCATTGGACTTCACATGCTTGACAATTTTAAGACCAAATTCTAAATCAGCTTTTTGGTCCTCACTTGGGGCAAGATGGGTTACTTGACGCCAATCTTCTGCTAGGGCTTGGTTGGCATCTTGAATCAAGAGACCACCACGCACACTCTTAATTTGAGCTTGAGCCAAGTTGCCACCTTGTGGGATTTGGTAGAGACGCAGATTTTTCTTTTTCTTAAGCAAGTCTAAAGCTTCTGCCTCATATCCTTCAGCTAGGATGATTTCCAAGAAAATAGCATGTAATCGCTCTGCGGTCGCCAAATCTACTACCCCATTAATGGCAACAATCCCACCAAAGATAGAGACAGGATCCGCCTCATAAGCCTTATCAAAGGCTTCCTTAACACTGGCCCCTAGCGCTACCCCACAAGGGTTCATATGTTTCAAGACCACACAGGCTGTTTGGCCTTGGAACTCATTGAGGATATCCAAGGCAGCGCTGGCGTCTTGAAGGTTATTGTAGGACATTTGCTTGCCATGCAGTTGAGTGGCTGATTGCAGGGTATAGCTTTCAGCTTGATCACTGACATAGTGCCAAGCCTTTTGGTGCGGGTTCTCACCATAGCGTAAGCTATCCTCTAGCTTGTAAGACAAGGTCAAAATATCTGGCACTAAGTGATCGACTTGATCAAAGTAACGGGCAATGGCCGCATCATAGGCTGCTGTTCTATGGTAAACCTTGATGGCTAGGCGTCGACGAGTGGCTGCAGACACCTGCCCGTTCTCAGCTAATTCTGCCAAGATAGCCGGGTAGTCTGCCACATCACAGACGACCGTCACATCTTGATGGTTTTTGGCTGCTGAGCGCAACATGCTTGGGCCGCCAATATCGATATTTTCAATCACTTCTGCTTCCGTCACGCCTGCTTTCTTGACTGTCTCTTCGAAAGGATAGAGATTGACACAGACTAAGTCAATATAATCAATTTGATTTTGACTGACTTGCTCACGGTGCAAGTCGGAGTCACGTTTGGCTAAGAGCCCTCCATGGATAGCCGGATGCAGTGTTTTAACTCGGCCTTCCAAAATTTCGGGAAAACCAGTGACAGAGGCTACATCCAAGACTTCCAGCCCTGCATCTTTCAGATAGGTGGCCGTCCCACCCGTACTAATTAACTCATAGCCAGCAGCCACTAGACCCTTGGCGAAGTCTAGTAAGCCCGTCTTGTCGCTGACACTTAATAAGGCACGTTTTTTACTCATATTGCCCTCCTTCTCATGCTTGGGTTAGTAATTGATAGACGACCTGTGGCAACAGTTCATGCTCCAAGTCGTGAATACGATGCGTCAAATCCTCCAGGGATTCATCGGCTGGATGTTGGAGACTGGCTTGGGCAATGACCTGGCCACTGTCTAGCTCTTCATTGACATAGTGGACACTAATGCCGATTTCACTATCTCCTGCCCGGTAGGCTTGACCAATGGCATCGACTCCCTTGTATTTTGGCAACAAGGAAGGATGCAAGTTAATCATGGGTCCCTTGTAATGCTCTAATAGGTAAGGAGAAACAATCCGCATGTAACCTGCCAAGATAATCAGATCAACTGGCTCAATAGCCTCTAGAATGGCTGCTTCAAACTGGGCCTTGTTGGCATAATCCTTAGGACTAAAGACAAAGCAGTCGATGCCAAGGCTTTGGGCCTTGGTCAGCACTGGCGCGCCAGGCTTATCACAGACTAATTTGCTGATGGTCATGACTTCCTTCAGTCGATCATCATCAGCTAAAGCTTGAAAGTTAGACCCGGTCCCTGAGGCGAAGATGGCGACGCGTTTTTTGGCTTGGGTCATGAGATAACAATCCCTTCTTGGTCAGTTACTTGGCCTAAAACAAAGGCATCTGGCAGGAGGTCCAAGACGGTTTTAACATCTTCAGGCTCTACTACAAAGGCTAGTCCAACCCCCATATTGAAGACATGATACATTTCCTCCCAGTCTACCTGTCCTACTTGACTCAAATAGTGGAAGATTTCTGGCACTTGATAGGCCTTACTATCAAGGCTCATACCCAGTCCGGGGGCCAAGCAACGAGGTAGATTCTCATGGAAGCCACCCCCCGTAATATGAGCAATACCGGCCACTTTGACTTGGGCCATAACAGCTTCCACTTCCTTGGCATAGATACGCGTAGGCGTTAGGAGGGTCTCACCTAAGGTCGAGTTGCAAAAGGCTGACTTGAGGTCTAAATCATGGTCGCTAATAATCTTACGAACAAGTGAAAAACCATTTGAATGGACACCGCTTGAAGGGAGACCAACCACAACTTGACCAGCTCGCGTATTGTCAGGAGAAAGTAAGAGTTCCTTCTCTTGGGCCCCTACACAGAAACCGGCAATATCATACTCGCCGTCTTCATAGAAGCCCGCCATCTCTGCGGTCTCGCCACCTACAATGGCACAGCCAGCTTGAACACAGCCATCGGCCACGCCACTGACAATGGCTTCGATTTGCTCCGGATAGTTCTTACCTACCGCAAGATAATCTAGGAAGAAAAGTGGCTTAGCACCTTGGGCCAAGATATCGTTGACACACATAGCTACCACATCAATCCCAATGGTGTTATGGATGTCAAGCTCAAAGGCTAGCTTGAGCTTAGTCCCTACCCCATCGGTCCCACTTACTAAGACGGGATTTTTGAAATGATAGGCGCTCAAATCAAAGCAGCCACCAAAACTTCCGATGGAGGCTAGCATGCCAAGATTCTTGGTTCTGGCTACATGTTTCTTAATACGTTCGACAGATTCATAACCGGCTTCAAGGCTCACGCCACTGGCTGCATAGTGTTTACTCATGTTGGGCCTCCTTTTTGGCTAAATAGGCTTGTTGAATAGGGGTCAGCGAGTCATAGAATTGCTGCTCATAATCGTGTAGACCGGCTACATAGTCGGCAGAAAAGCAGTCCATGCAGAGTCCCTTGTTAGGACCTTCAGCCTCTAGGCCAATCGCGTCTTTGAGCCCTTCTTCACTGAGAAAGGCCAAGCTATCTGCATTAATAAGTTGGCAAACTTCCTCCAAACTGTGATTGGCGCAAATCAATTCCCCAGAGGTCGACATATCGATGCCGTAGAAAGATGGGAATAGAATAGGTGGCGCCGCAATCCGCACATGAACTTCCTTGGCGCCGGCCTCCTTAAGTAATTGGACAATCCGACGCGAGGTGGTCCCCCGCACGATGGAGTCATCTACCATGACGACTCGCTTGCCACCCACAATGGATTTGACGGCAGAAAGTTTCATGCGAACCCCTTGCTCCCGCAATTCTTGAGTAGGTTGAATAAAGGTCCGGGCTACATATTGGTTCTTAATCAAGCCCATTTCATAGGGCAATCCGGAAACTTCAGCATAGCCGGTAGCGGCTGAGAGTGATGAATTAGGTACCCCAATGACCATGTCGGCCTGAGCAGGGGCTTCTTGAGCTAGGCGACGGCCAGCACGTTTACGGGTGGCATGGACATTCTGACCGGCAATGACTGAGTCTGGGCGAGCAAAATAGACATATTCCATAGCTGTTACGGCAGGCGCTTGAGGTGCCGCATAGGCTTCAATTCGAATGCCCTGATCGTTGATGACAACATATTGACCAGCCATAATATTGCAGACGAATTCTGCTCCGACCACATCAATGGCGCAGGTCTCACTGGCGGCAACATAGGCCCCATTTTTCATCTTTCCGATTACTAGAGGGCGCAAGGCATGCTGGTCTACCGCTCCATAGAGGGCATCCTTGGTGACAATCAGATAGGTAAAACCGCCACGCAGTTGATTGAGACCCTCTTGAAGTTTACCTTCGAAGGTCTCCGCTTGGCTGTGGCGAATGAGGTGAACCAAGACTTCCGTATCAGAGGAAGAATGGAAGATGGCCCCGCGCTCTTCAAGGTACTTGCGTAATGCACGAGCATTGACCAAATTCCCATTGTGGCAAATCCCCAAATCCATATCATAGAAATGAAAGAGAAAGGGTTGTACATTTTCAATATGATTGGTACCAGAGGTAGAATAACGAACATGGCCAATGGCCCGATCACCTGACAGACGATCCAAAATACTATCATCACGAAAGACCTCACTGACTAAACCGTGGCCACGATGGTTATCTAAACCTTGGCTAGATCCCGCTACAATACCGGCTCCCTCCTGGCCACGGTGTTGGAGACTATGGAGACCAAAGTAGGTCACATGGCTAGCTTCGGGATGGTTCCAAATCCCGAACACCCCACATTCTTCATTAATTCCGCGCATCTTCTAATCTCCCTAATACTTCCTTGTAGGCTGCCATGACGTCACCCAGATCACGTCTAAAGCGGTCCTTATCTAATTTGTCTCGGGTGTCCTTGTCCCAGAGTCGACAAGTATCAGGTGAAATCTCATCGGCTAGTATAATCTGTCCGTCGCTGGTCTTGCCAAACTCAATCTTGAAGTCCACCAAAATTAAGTTGGCAGCTAGGAACAAGCCTTGTAGGGCCCGGTTAATACGAGCGGTTAAGTCCTTGATTTGCGCTAGTTCCGCTTCCGTCACTAGTTCCAAAGCCACTGCATGGTCGTCATTGATAAGCGGGTCGCTTAGCGCATCATTCTTATAACTCAATTCAAAGACCGGCTTAGCTAATTGGCGTCCTTCTTCTAGCCCATATTTCTTGGCCATGGAGCCTGCCACAATATTACGGGTAATCACTTCTAAGGGAATAATGGTCACATGGCGGCAGACTTGGTCGGTTTCATTAACCTGCTTAATAAAATGAGTTGGGATGCCTTGCTCTGCTAGATAGGTAAAAATCAAGCTGGTGATGGCATTGTTAAGTCTACCCTTGTCATCAAATTCTTCCTTCTTAACACCGTTAAAGGCAGTGGCACTATTCTTATAGTGAACATAGACTTCCTCAGGATTACCGGTATCAAAGAGTTGTTTAGCTTTGCCTTCGTATAAGAGTTTCATGGTTTATTTTCCTCCCTTAAAGTAGCCAACCCCATTTGCAAAGATGGATTGCTGACCTGGAATTGTATTGGTCTTATAAAGCCCTTGATGATAACGTTCGCTGTGCCCCATCTTACCCAAAATCAGGCCATCAGGGCTGACTAAGCCTTCGATGGCTAGCTGGGAACCATTAGGGTTAAAGCGTCCATTTAGCGTTGCTTGACCGTCATAGTCACAATATTGGAAGGCCACCAAATCTTTGAAAGCTTCCACGGACTCGCCAACCAGTTTCCCTTCCCCATGGCTGAAGGCCACTTCGTGCAATTGGCCTACTTGGAAGCCTTGGGTCCAAGGCGAACGAGTAGAGGCTACACGGGTCACGGCTGTGGTTGAAATATGACGATAGGAATCGTTGCGATAGAGGGTCAAGTCGCTAGGTGCTAGGTCTTTGATTTGCCCATATGGCAAGAGACCTGACTTAATAAGGGCTTGGAAGCCATTACAGATACCGAGGATTAACTTCTTGTCAGCTAAATGGGCATGGATGGCAGCTGTCACTTCTGGATGTTTGAGGAAGTTAACGATAAATTTAGCTGAACCATCCGGCTCATCCCCACTTGAGAAACCACCTGGGAAGAAAATAATGTGGCTGGCCTTGACAGCTGCGACAAAGTCTTTGACAGAGGCTTCAATATCGCCTGGTCTTTGGTTACGAATGACCACTGACTGGGCCTTAGCCCCCACTTCTACAAAAGCCCGCTCACTATCGTATTCACAGTTGGTACCTGGGAAGACAGGAATGACCACTTGAACCTGGTCCACATATTCTGGGTAGGCATAGACTTGATCTGCCTCTTGCGTCAAGTTCTCAGCCGCGTCTGCCTCTTGGTTTTGGTAGAGAGGATAGATGTCTTCTAGTGTTTGAGTGTAGGCTTGGTAAAGTTGATCCTGGCTGAAGGTCAAACCATTCACTTGGTAGTGACCCTCTGCTTGAACTTGGCCTAGGTAAGTGAAGTCTGCTAGCTCCCGCGAACTTTCAATCACTAAGGAAGCTACATCAAAGTTGAGCGCATTGACAGACTCAATCTCAAAGCCCAAACCAGCTCCTAGGGCCATCTTAACCAGGGAAGCAGTCAGGCTGCCCTCTTCTTGGACATAGGCGGAGACGACACTTCCCTCTTGAATGAGGGCGTGAACTTTCTCATAGTTCGCCATTGTGGCTGCCAAATCTGGATAACCCTGGTCATCGCGAATGACTGGCACATGATAAAGTTTGTTACCCACCGCCTTGAGTTCTGGCGTGATGACGTCGGCAATTTTGACCGGCGCACAGGCAAAGGAAATCAAGGTTTCCACGACATTCAAGCCATGGAAGGTCCCCGACATGGAGTCCTTACCCCCAATACTTGGACGTCCAATCGCTTCTTGGGCTACTAGCGAACCTAACAAGGCTTGCGTCACCTTGCCCCACTTAGCAGGGTCTTGGCCTAATTTTTCAAAGTATTCCTGGAAGGAGAAGTAGAGCGATTCCTTGGTCCCGCCGACGGCATAGACCTTGGCAACTGATTCTAGTACGGCATAGATAGCTGACAAGAATGGGGAGTAGTGAGAAATTTTAGGAATGAAACCATAGGTTAGGATGGTGGCTGTGTCACTAGTTGAATGTAGAGTTGGCAGTGCTTGGACACTGGCTTGAACAGGCGTTAGCTGGTGCTTACCCGCAAATGGCATCAAGACGGTGCTATTACCAATTGAAGCATCAAATTGTTGGGCCAAGCCCTTTTGGCAAGTCACATTCAAACTAGCTAATTCAGCTAAGACCGCTTCCTTGCTCACTTGCTTAGCTAGGAATGGATTGGCGCCCGCATTATCCACTAGGCGTGCCTTGGCATGTTGGCGAACCCCGGCAGTTGCGAGGAAATCAGCTCCCATGTCTACGACCTTATCTTGGCCATAGAACATTTCCAGGCGACGATGGTCTGTAATGGTAGCAACATGGGCATACTCAATATTTTCTGCCCGGCACATGTCAACAAAGGCTTGATAGTCCGCTGGATCAATGGCTACTGCCATACGTTCTTGGGACTCGCTAATGGCTAGTTCAGTTGGATTCAAGCCTTGGTACTTAGTCAGAACCTTGTCCAAATGAATTTCAATGCCTTCGGCCAATTCACCAATGGCTACACAGACCCCACCAGCACCGAAGTCGTTACATTTCTTAATTAATCGGGTTAACTCTGGACGACGGAAGAGGCGTTGCAACTTACGTTCTTCAGGAGCGTTCCCTTTTTGTACTTGGCTAGCTGCGGTCTCTAGGGAATCACTGGTATGTTCGACGGAAGATCCGCTAGCCCCTTGGATACCATCGCGTCCCGTGCGGCCCCCAATCATGACCACAATATCGCCAGGAACTAGGCTTTGACGTTGGTAATTACCCACCTTAACCGCGCCGACCACAGCCCCTACTTCCATATGTTTGGCTACATAGGAATCATCATAGAGCTCGCGGACAAAGGTAGTAGCCAGGCCGATTTGGTTACCATAAGAGGAATTACCGTGGGCAGTCACGGTCGAAATGGTCACCTGAGGCAGCTTACCTTCTAGGGTCTCTTCCCGTTTTTGCAAGATATTACCACTACCGGAGACCCGCATAGCTTGATAGACATAGGAACGCCCAGATAGTGGATCGCGGATGGCCCCCCCAATACAGGTTGAAGCGCCCCCGAAAGGCTCGATTTCAGATGGATGGTTATGAGTTTCGTTCTTAAATTGAACCAGCCATTCTTCTTCCTGCCCTTGATTATTGACGGTTACGAAGAAGGAGCAGGCATTGATTTCTTCACTGACTTCAATGGCTTGGTCTTTGAGAACTCGAACATGGTACTTGCCCATGATGCTAGCCATATCCATCAGGGTCATGGGCTTGGTGATCCCTAGCTCGCCACGAATTTTTACATAGTAATCAAAGGCTTCCTGCATTTGTACTTGGAACTTATTGGAATTAATGATGACTTGATCTAAGACTGTCTCAAAGGTGGTATGACGGCAGTGGTCGCTCCAGTAGCAGTCCAAGACATAAATTTCCGTCTCAGTTGGATCTCGTTTTTCGCTGACAAAATAGTCCTGAATGAAACGTAAATCCTCTAGGTTCATGGCCAAAGACAAGTCAGCCTTAAGTGCCAGTAATTCTTGGTCGCCAAAGTTGCCAAAGCCGCTTAAATCTTTAAGTGGCTTTGGTTCAGAGTCCAGCGAGAATTCCAATACTGATAAATCCTTGACGCGGGCTTCAATTGGGTTAACCAAATATTTCTCTACTTGAGCTAAGGCTTGAGTGCTCAAGGCCTTGTCAAAGGTAACTAGTTTACCGCTACGAACCAAGACTTTGGCTTCTTGATTGAGGAGGGCAATCGCCTGCATGGCAGAGTCTGCGCGTTGATCATATTGGGCTGGCAGGACTTCATAAGCTAGATAGTGGCCAGACACTAAGTCCAAATCTTCATAGACTTGGTCAATCATGACTTCGGAGAAGACGGAAGACTTAGCTTGCTCATAAGTGGCGGAGTCGATGCCGTAAATATCATAGATAACATAGACATGTAAGTCCTCTAAGCCCAAGCCGTACTCACTATTCAACTTATCCATGAGTTGGCTAGCTTCCTGTCTATACTGCTCACGCTTTTCAACAAAAATTCGCTTATCCAATGAAGGGTTCCTCCAATCTAATATGTCCTGGGAAATTAATATGGCCAATCTTACGGTCCTGACGTGGCTCCTTCTCATAGAGATGTAGGTGGGCTGGTCGCTCTTGAATCAGCTTGAGGAAGTAGCTCAAGTCCTGACCTAGGATGTTATAGAGGGTAGTTGCTTGATTGTGAATGGGCCCAACTTCTAGTCCACAAATAGCTTCAATATGGGCTCTAAACTGGGACTTATTGGCGGACTGCATGGTGATGTGGCCCGAATTATGGACCCGTGGCGCCATTTCATTAAAGATGACGCGACCTTGGGAAATGAAGAATTCAACTGTTAAGACGCCATAATAATCAGCCGCATCTAGAATGCGACGGGTGTAATCAATGGCTTGCGCTTCTTGTTCTGGACTTGCCGTTGTCGGTACAATGGATCGGTAGAGAATGTTATTTCGGTGCTCATTTTCAACGACTGCCACAATACCGATGCCCGTCCGATCCTTGTAGGCCACCACAGAAATTTCCTTATCCAGTGGCACCAGACGTTCTAGCAAGGTGTAGGGTTGGACCTGACTGGCCTCTGTAATCTGACTTTGGCCCTTGCCATCATAACCAAAGCGCACTGTCTTCATGAGATAGGTGCCGTCTACTTGGACGCCAGTCGTGTCTCCATCCACATACTGGTAATCAACTGTTTCGATACCCAAGGAACGGGCAAACTCCTTCTCTAGCAAGCGATGTTGCGCAGTCTTGAGTAGGCTCGCGCTCTGCACAATATGGTAGTCTTTTTCTAGTTCAGCCAGGAGGTCACTGTCAATATTCTCAAACTCAAAAGTCACGACATCCGAGATATGGCAGAGGCGCTCTAATCCATTACGGTTATCAAAGTCCGCATGGATGAAAGTGTCAGCAAAGTGACGGGCACAAGCATCTTTGCTTGGGTCCAGGATGGCGATCTTATAGCCCATTTCCTTAGCGCTCATAGCCAGCATGCGACCTAGCTGACCGCCGCCAATAATGCCAATGGTTTGGCCGGGTAAAATTATCTTCATAGTGTCATCTCTTCCAATACTAGGCGTTCTTGTTCTAACTTAAAATCTTGATAAACTTGGGCATAGCTTGGATCCGTCATGCCCAACATAGCCAAGGCACTGACGGCAGCATTTTTTGCCCCGGCCACCCCAATGGCCATGGTGTTGACAGGCACGCCATAGGGCATTTGGACGATGGAATAGAGGGAATCGAGGCCGCTTAGAGTCGAAGACTTAATGGGCACACCAATAACCGGCAAGGTTGTCATAGACGCAACCATCCCCGGTAAATGGGCAGCCCCTCCTGCTGCAGCGATAATCAATGAATAGCCAGCTTGTCTTGCTCCTTTAGCAAAGCTAACCAGCAAATCTGGTGTCCGATGGGCACTTACGACCTTCTTATCATAAGGAATCCCGAATTGATCCAATAATTGACAGGTTTCGACCATGGTGGCGTAATCTGACTTGGACCCCATAATGACTGCTACTTTTACCACACTAACACCCTTTCTCTAAGCAAAGCTTCTTAAGTCCTATCTACTCTTATTATAGGATTCCTGGCTAGCAAATAAAAGGGATATTCGAACTTTGTTACCACTTGTCAACTTAACGTTCGTGTTTGCTTGTGACAAAGAGATAAGCATACAAAAAAGGCTAGGAAAATCTTCCTAGCCTGAGTGATGATAGTGAATTAGTCTTTAGGTAAGAGGACCTTACGAGACAAGTTGATTCGACCTTGGTTGTCGATTTCGATGACTTTGACCTCTACGACATCGCCAATCTTGAGCACGTCTTCGACTTGTGCCACACGGCGGTGTTCCAATTCAGAAATATGAACTAAACCGTCTTTACCTGGCAAGACTTCTACGAAGGCACCGAATTTCTCAATGCGCTTAACTTTACCGGTGTAGACTTGGCCTACTTCAACTTCACGAACTAAGTCTTCAATCATTTGACGAGCCTTGTTAATCATATCTTGGTCGCTAGACGCGATAGAGACATTACCCGTTTGGTCGATATCAATCTTAACGCCAGTTGCGTCAATAATGCCGTTAATGGTTTCCCCACCACGACCGATGACCACCTTAATCTTATCTGGGTTGATTTGGATGATGTCAATCTTAGGTGCGTATGGGCTCAATTCCTTACGAGCTTCTGGTAAGGTAGAGACCAATTCATCCAAGATTTCTAAACGGGCCTTCTTAGCTTGCGTCAGAGCTTCGGTTAAGATAGCTTCAGTAATCCCTTGAATCTTGATATCCATTTGCAAGGCCGTAATCCCGGCAGCTGTCCCGGCTACCTTGAAGTCCATATCGCCTAGGTGGTCTTCAAGACCTTGAATATCAGTTAAGACGGTGTAGTCTTCCCCTTCCATGACCAAGCCCATGGCAATCCCTGCAACTGGCGCCTTAATTGGCACACCTGCATCCATGAGGGCCAAAGTGCCGGCACAGATACTTGCTTGCGAAGAAGAACCGTTAGATTCCAAGACTTCAGATACCAAACGAATGGTGTATGGGAAATCTTCTGGCGCAGGAATCACTTGTTTGAGGGCGCGTTCACCTAAGGCACCGTGACCAATTTCACGACGACCTGGGCTACCTACACGACCTGTTTCGCCGACAGAGAAGTTAGGGAAGTTGTAGTGGTGGATGAAACGTTTGCCTTCTTCAATACCTAAACCGTCGATTACTTGGTGCTCACCGAGCGGTGCCAAGGTAGCAGCAGTCAAGACTTGGGTTTGTCCCCGAGTGAAGAGACCAGAACCATGAACGCGTGGCAAGAGGGCCACAGAAGAGCTCAACGGACGGATTTCATCGATGCGACGACCGTCTGGACGAACACGTTCCTTAGTGATGAGACGACGAACTTCGTCCTTCTCTAAGTCGTGTAAGGCAGTGGATACGTCCTTCATGAGCTGATCATAGTCATCACGGTCAGCGTATACTGCTGCAAAGAATTCAGTTGCTTCTTCCATAACAGCGTCAACAGCTGCTTCACGTGCTTTCTTCTCTTGAGTTTGGATGGCTTGAATCATGCGAGACTTGTAGCGTTCCCCTACTTGAGCTGCCACTTCTGGCGCCACTTCTGCCAAGGTAAACTCGAATTTCTCTTTACCGATTTGAGCGACGATTTCATTTTGGAAGGCTACCAATTCCTTGATGGCAGCATGACCTTTGAGTAAGGCTTCTAACATATCTGCTTCTGATACTTCTTTGGCAGAAGATTCCACCATGTTGATGGCAGTCGCCGTACCGGCAACCGTTAATTCGATGTCAGATAATTCTGCTTGGGCAACCGTTGGGTTGATAACAATCTCCCCATTGACGCGCCCTACGTTAACACCGGCAACAGGCCCGTCAAATGGAATGTCTGACACAGCTAAGGCTAGGGAAGCCCCTAACATAGCGGCCATTTCTGGGGTGCAGTCTTGGTCAACTGATAAAACGGTGTTGGTAATTTGAATTTCATTACGAACGCCTTCTGGGAACATTGGACGTAATGGACGGTCGATCAAACGGCTGGTTAAGGTTGCCGCTTCAGATGGACGGCCTTCACGCTTGATGAAGCCTCCTGGGACTTTACCGACTGCATACATCTTCTCGATGTAGTGGACAGTTAACGGGAAGAAGTCACCGGTCCCGGCTTTCTTAGATGCAACGGCTGCAGATAAAACCACAGTGTCACCGTAGCGAACTAATACAGCGCCGTTGGCTTGTTTGGCTAATTCGCCAATTTCCACAGATAGCGGACGGCCCGCTAAAGTTGTAGAAAATACATGTTTGTTTGACATGGAATGTCCTCCTTATAAATTGGGATTGCTCCCTTGATATGGAACATGACTAATCAAATAAGAACTGGCCAAGCCACCCTGCCCGGCTCTTATTTGGTTAGCACATATTCCATGGTAAAGCTCTAAAAAAAGAAGGCGGCCGTAGCCGCCCTGCTACCAAAATTAACGACGTAAACCTAAACGTTGGATTAATTCACGGTAACGTTGAATATCTTTCTCACGCAGGTAAGAAAGCAAGTGGCGACGACGCCCAACTTTCTTCATCAAACCGCGGTAGGAATGATAGTCTTTCTTATGAGTACGGATGTGGTCAGTTAAGATATTGATATCTTCAGTTAAAACCGCAACTTGTACTTCTGGAGAACCAGTGTCCCCTTCGTGAGTAGCATAAGCTTTAATGATTTCATTTTTACGCTCTTTTGATAATGCCATCTCAGTTTCACCTCTTTCCGATATAGTATCCCACAAGCTAAGTAAAACGTTGGTGATTCGTTAAACTGAGCCGGGGTGTTATAAGTAGCCGAACATCGATAAAGCAACAAACGACCACGTCTCTAAATATACGATAAAAGCTAGGAAAAATCAAGCCCTAAGCCAGGAAAATAGACTAAATTTTAAGCCTTTGACTAAGCTAGTTTGAGAACTTTGCTATTTCATATATTACAGCTTAGTCCTAGCACAGTCCCATGTGAAAAAAGAGATTACAGATGTCCTATGATTGGGTTAAGTCTCCATAAAATGGGACTTTTAGCCTAACTTCTATGCTATGATGGTCTCATCAACAAGCAAAGGAAGCGTGATTATGAAATTAACACTTAAAAGAACACTGCTCTTAACGTCAGCAGCGGCTTTACTCGCACTCCCCTTGACTCCAGCCCAAGCCCAAGAAGCCTCCCAATGGACGCCTCGGACGGTCAGCCAAATTAAAGAAGATATTTCCAAACAAGCTGACAAACTCAGCTATACAGTTCAATATGGCGACACCCTCTCAGCCATCGCAGAAGCCCTTGAAGTCGACCTTCAAGTTTTGGTTTCTATTAATGAAATTGCAGACGCCGATTTAATTTTCCCAGGTACTGTTTTAACGGCTACCTTAGATAATAACCACAAAGTGACTAGTCTGGAAATTCAAACCCCAGACCAAAATCAAGAAAGTCCTAGTGTTCGGGCTGACTTGACGCAAAATACGGTCACTATTGATGGCCAAACTAGCCAGGTGGACTTTAATCAAAACCAGGCGACTGCCCCAACTAACCCACAAGTACAAGCTCTTGTCGAGGAAAGCCCTGTCCAAGATCAGGAAGCTGCCAGCCAAGACTTGTCTCCGGTCACCCAAATTCCTGGCCAGCCAGAGGCTGTTACGCCAGCTCAACCGACAGCTACTAGCCCTCAAACGCCAAATAACCAAGTCAAGCCAACCAAGCTTGACAAACCAGCGACGCCTCAAACACCTGCTAAGCCAGAAAAACCAGCTCAAACGCCTAATCAAGCCAATGCTGATCAAGCCCCTGTCATCGGCGACGATATCAAGGAATCAGGCTTACCGACCGTTCAAGAAGAAGCTCGTCCTCAAACGCCTACTCAGGCTAACCAGCCAGAAAAAGAAGCGACTGACGCTGCGCCTGCCAATTCTACAGAAGTAAATCAAACTAATACTCCAACAGATGGCCAAGAAAGTCCTAGTCAGCAAGCTGAGGCAAACCCAACGGCTCAAGAACAAACGAGTCAGGAGCAGCCTGCTCAAGACCAACCAAGTCAAGAGCAGCCAGCTTCAACTGACTATGCTGCCCGGGCGGCTGCCAACCCAGCTAACCAAGGCTTGCAGCCAAAAGTAGCTGAGTACAAGGAAGAAGTAGCGGACAAGTTTGGTGTTACCAACTTCAGCCTCTACCGTCCTGGCTCTAACGATGACCATGGTAAGGGCTTGGCCGTTGACTTCGTGGTCAACGACAATACCGAGCTGGGCGACCAAATTGCCAACTACGCTACGTCCGACATGGAAAGCAATGACATCAACTACGTTATCTGGAAACAACGTTTCTACGCTAACTACGATAGTTACTATGGGCCAGCGAACACCTGGAACCTAATGCCAGACCGTGGTGGAGACACAGCCAACCACTACGACCACGTCCATGTTTCCTTCAACCCTTAAGTTTCTCAATCTTTCGTCCTCCTCCAACCACCTAGCTAAGTAAGTAGTCTAGGTGGTATTTCTAATCAAAAAAATTTCCCATTATATCATATATGATATAATGGGAATTTTTATTATGGGTAAATACGGTTGAGTAAGCGTGGGAATGGTGAGGTTTCACGGATATGTTCAATCCCTGATAACCAAGCCACTGCCCGCTCCAAGCCAAGACCAAAACCAGAGTGTGGCACAGCGCCATACTTACGGAGGTCAAGGTACCAAGCATAAGCAGATGGATCTAAGTTGTAAGCTTTAATATTTTCATCTAAGGTCTCAAAGTCCACAATCCGTTCAGAACCCCCAATGATTTCACCATAACCTTCTGGTGCAATCATATCCGCACATAGAACAGTGCGTGGGTCTTCTTCATTAAGGCGCATGTAGAATGGCTTAATGGCCTTAGGATAGTTGACGATGAAGATTGGACGGTCATATTGGCTAGCAATGAAGGTTTCATGTGGTGAACCAAAGTCATCGCCCCATTGGATATCATCAAAGCCATTGTCATTCAAGAGCTTGATGGCATCCGTATAGCTAATACGTGGATAAGGCAACTTGGTGTATTGTTCCAAGACTGCCACATCACGGTTCAAGGTCTTAAGTGCCAGACCACAGTGGTCAATCACATTGCGAACCAGGTGAGCCACATAACGTTCTTGGAATTGTAAGTTTTCCTCGTGTTCAACGAAGGCTAATTCAACTTCCATCATCCAGAATTCAATCAAGTGACGACGGGTCTTAGATTTTTCAGCCCGGAAGGTTGGCCCGAAGGAGAAGACCTTACCGAAAGCCATAGCCGCTGCTTCTAAATAGAGCTGACCAGACTGGGAAAGGAAGGCATCTTCATCAAAGTACTTAGTATGGAAGAGCTCAGTGGTCCCTTCTGGCGCAGAACCCGTCAAAATTGGTGGGTCTACCTTAATCAAGCCTTCTTGGTTCATGAACTCGTAGGTTGCCCGGATAATTTCGTTACGGATTTGCATAATGGCATGTTGTTTAGATGAACGAAGCCAGAGGTGGCGGTGGTCCATCAAGAAGTCAGTCCCGTGTTCTTTTGGTGTGATTGGGTAGTCATGACTTTCACCAATCACTTCAATGTCTTGAACCAAGAGCTCATAACCTAAAGCTGAACGAGTGTCTGCTTGAATCTTACCGACTACCTTCACACTGGTTTCTTGGTTAAGCCCCTTAGCCAAAGCGAAGGTTTCTTCGCTGACATCGGCCTTGACCACAATGGCTTGGAAATAAGCGGAGCCATCACGCAATTGTAAGAAGGCAATCTTCCCACTGCTCCGTTTGTTAGTCACCCATGCCTTGATGATGACCGTTTGATCAATATAATCTGCTGCTTGACGCATGGTAATTGTCTGCATTCTGCCTGCCTCCATAGTCTTGTCTTAAATATTTTCGATTTTTTGTAACCAGGACCCATCCTGCGCATTGAGGTAGTAATAGGTCAAGGTATTATTATCATTCTTGATGGTGATTTCCCAGACGGGCGTGTCTTTGATCATGCCCAAACGCGCCTGCATAATCTTATAATTCTCATTGTCTGCTAAGGCAATAGCCTTGGCATCTTCTTCTGAGATAATCTGATTTGGCGTGTAGTAATTAACGGTCCCACCCTCACGTTTCACAATCGCATAACGTTCTTGGCCACTGTCATCCACAAAATCCAAGGCAAAGTAAGCCTCAGAAATGGTCGTCCAGTAGAACTTTTTGACGTCTTTGACAGTGTAGTCCGTCTCAATCAGTCGCACGGCCTCTTGTTGAGCTTGGTGCGATTTGGCTTGGCTTGAATAGAAGACCCAAGCAAAGATGAGAAAGATGATGAGGAAAAAGAGCGTCAGTCCTGAGACCACTTTACGGTTTAACATACTTGACTCCTCCTGTCGCCACTTATCTGTACTATCATACCATAATTTCTCCAAAATTGCATGAATTTTTGGCTAGCTGACTAGGCTGGATTAGTGACTGGGCAAGATGGGAACCAGGTCAATGGCGGGCGCCAAGTATTCCTCAACCTTAGGGCTATAATAACGAGTCCAAACGCGTTCATCTAGGAGATAGTAGTCCGCCTTGCAACTAGAGCTAGCGACTTGAGCCAACAATTTCTTAAGACGGAAAATCATTTGTGGTAGGGTCAGTTGATCAAAGGCCTGGTTGTCTGATAAGCCAAGCACCTGACTTTGGCCTAGGGTCCGCTCATTGGTCAAGGAGTCAAATGGTAGACGGTCTAAGATCACTAAGAGCTGATCGACTGACAGAGCGAAGGACTCCTCTAGGAAGAGGCGTCTGGGCACAATGACAATGGCCTTGTCATCGGCTTCGGCGCGGCGCTTAATTTTCTTAAGGCTGCCATTTTGTCCCTGACTATAAATCAGGTAGCCCTCTTCCAGCAAGGAACTTTCCCATAGGAGACGGTAGTATGTCTGAGCTTGGGCCTTGTTATTGGCAAGAATGAGAACGTGGCTAGCCCCCTTCTCGGCCAGCTGATCCTTGATAAAGGCCAGCAATTGCTCGGCCTCTTCATAGCCCTGACCTGACTGGGCATAAGCCAATGGCACCTGGAGGGTCAGACCGTTGGCTTGACTTTGCTCAGGTAGGCTTAAGTAAGTGGCCCCCACTTGCCAGAAACGTGCCAGGCCATAGCCTAAAGGCTGGTCATACTGGCCGTCCGACAAGAAGGCAATCTGCTGGTACTGGCTTAGCTGAGGCAGGTGCTTGTTTCTCATAATTAAAGGCACCCGACTAAGGGCCAATTGGTAGATTTGGCCATTGCTGACCTGGCCTTGAAGCCGTACATAGCTCCCCTCTGACTGCTTGGCTAGTAGTCGACAGGTCGTTGCCAGATGGCGGTAGGTCCGTTTTTGTTTGGCTCCTAGTTTGACGGTTTTTAACCAGTCCTGTAGCTGCTGGCCTAAAGTCGCCACTTGAGCCATGACGGTCAAATAGCGGGGGCTGCTCTTGACTAGGCAGGCTGTCCACCAGTCATTACTAGCATTACCTAAATCACTGACTTCAAACTCTGCCCGCATACTTTCCAGCAGGTCATAGCTAGTGGCCAGGCAGGATTCGAGCTGGGCCTCCTCCTGACCTTGATCTAGTAAGGCCTTCAGCTCTACAAAGAGTTGGCTGGCATCCAGAGTAGTGCCTTCTTGGTCCACCAGGCCTTGGTAGCTGGCCTCTAGGTCTAGGACTAGAACCCTAGCCTGACCCAGAAAGGCCAGCGGGCTGTCAGCGACTTGCTTTAAGGATAGCCAGTCTTTTTGGCTCATTAAAACTAAGTCTTTGGCTTTAAGCCCCTCCAGGTAACGGTGATAACCCACCTTCTTACCCGTCTTAGCCACAAAATCATAGCGCCGCATAATCTGACTAATATCCAGTTCAGAGTTCAATTCATCCAAACAGCCGAACTGGCTGTTAGTCAACCAAACCAAGGCAGCCGCTAAAACGGTAAGCTCCTGTTGGTTGGCCCGGCTTAAATCAAATTCATGGCAGAATTGGTAGACCGAGGCCATATCGACAAACTGATAGGATGGTCGGTAAATGCCCGCCTCCTGACTGCTGACTTCTTGCCACAGGGCTTGCCAATGGCTGATTTGACCCTCATTTTCTAAAACTAGCAGGGCCTTGTCCCCTTCTTGGCGCCAAGCATGGAGTAGAGCCAGTGCCAAGCCTTGATGGTCCTGACGGGCCTGAGCTTCTAGCACTAAGGGTGATTTATCCTGACCGGTTTCTTGCCAATAGGCTACCGCCGTTCTTTGCTTGGCGCTAATTAGGCTAGCATGACTAGCTTGGGATTGACTGTCACCCTGCCCTTCCGGCCAACTTACTTGGCAATAAAAGCTGCTAGCTTGGTTGAGAAATTGGCTAGCTTGATAGGGTAAGGCCTTAAAAATTGGCTGCAAGGCCAGTTTAGTCCCATAGTCTAAATCCGCTGCCTGATGAGCCAAAACATCCAACAAATGGGCCGTCATCCGGGCATCCCCCAAGGCATCATGGGCGTCTTGGAAGTTCAAGCCAAAGAACTGGCTCAAATCCTGCAAGTTAAAACCTGGTGCCTGTGGCAGGAAGATTTTAGCTAACTGGACAGTGTCCAAGGCAGGTGGCTGAAAGTCCAAGCCTTGTTCAGCAAACTTGGCCTGCAAAAAGGTCAAGTCAAAGCCCAGGTTGTGGGCCACAAAGAAACAATCTTTGAGTCGCTCATACCAGAGGCCTGCCACCTGGCTAAAGGTCGGCGCATCCTGAACCTGGTCTGGTTGAATGCCTGTGATGGCCGTAATATGAGTGGGAATGTCTCGTTCAGGATTGAGTAACATACTGTGTTGGGCTAGGACTTGTCCATCTTCAATCAGGACAGCCCCTATTTGGATAATTTGATCACCTTGATCTAGGTGAGAGCCCGTTGTCTCTAAATCGACAACCGCAATTCTTAGTCCTTTAGCTTTCAAGATAATCAGCTCCTAACGCTTGAGCTTGGGCCAAGAGGCCGGCTGGGTCATTAGCCAAATCCCCCATGACGACCTGGCGCTCCAGCTCCAAAAGTAGGCGACCAAGTCCGGCATTACCTCGGCTTAAGCCTAGCGCCTCCATGACCTTTTGCCCATTAATGGCCAAGTCCGACCGACTGGCAAGCGGCAATTGGGCCTTAGCTTGGGTCAGTTGATGAGGTTGGCTCAACCAGGCTTGATGATAGGCATAGGTCTCATAAATAGCCAAAACATGGGCTGGCATCTGATAAAGTTGCCAGGCATCCAGTGGGCCTGCCGCAAAGGCTTGATCTAAGTCCAATAAGTCGCTGACGTCCTTAATGAAAGGATTGCTGTGCTTCCAGTCACGTAAAAAGACTCGCGCCTGAGCAGAGTCCAGGCCCAAGGCCTTAACTAATGCCCACCAAACCAAGCGTTCATCGCGCGCTACGCCAGCAGCAATTTGAGCAGCTAGGGTCTTATAGACCTGCCGCCAGACGGCTAAGGCATCTACTTGCTCCATGCCCAATAAATAAGCGCAAAGACCAGATTCAGTCAAGGGTTTATAGCTTGTCCCTAGATAGTCACCTTGCATGAGCTTACTGAGCTCAATCCGAATGCGTTCAATGGACACATAGGATAAGTTAGGGGCTAGTTGTCCAATAGCCTCAAAGGTCTGGGACTCAATCTCAAAGCCTAATTGGCTAGCAAAGCGCAGGGCCCGCATCATACGCAGAGCATCTTCATCGAAACGTTCCAGGGCAGTCCCAACAGCACGTATGATGCCGGCTTCTAGATCCTGCTCCCCACCATGGTAGTCATAGACCCTGCCCAAACGGTCCAAGGCCAAGGCATTAATGGTGAAGTCCCGTCTCAGCGTATCCTCGCGTAAATTGCGAACAAAGTTCACCTGGTCAGGCCGGCGCCGATCACTATAGGTCCCCTCCGTTCGGAAGGTGGTAATTTCATAGTTTTCTTTCTTGTAGACCACTACAATGGTCCCGTGCTTCTTGCCCACATCAAAAGTGACCGGAAAAATCCCTTGGATTTCATCCGGTGTCGCACTAGTTGCAATGTCAATATCATGAATTTCCTTGCCTAAGAGGGCATCACGCACGCAGCCACCAACAAAATAAGCCTCATAACCATGAGACTCAATGGCTTCTAGGAGGGGCATGGCCGTCTGAAACAAGGGATTATTGAGATTAATAGTCTTGGTCATGCCCTTCTAGTTCCTCCAGTTGATTTAATAGTTGATTGACGATATCAAAAGCTCCCTGATCTAAAGCTAGGTCGACCTGCTCCTTCAATTGCTTGCGTCTGACTTGGCGGGTAACTTGAGTCAGTCCCATTTCCAATTGATCCAAAAAGGCACTATCTTCAGGTAAATAATCCGGCTGAGTAAAGAGATCATAGCGATAGAGGGTCGCAATATAGTCAGGAATATTAAGTTCTATGTAAAAAGTGACGGGTTGAGCCCCTTGAGCATTGAGTCTCAGGTCATGGAAAGCCTGCTCACAAGAACTGTAGGATTTGCCTTCCTTATAGTAACGGAAAGGCACTGCCGTCTGCTCCACATAGGAGATATAGACACCGTGACTGGCATATTCGACTTGATCCGAGAACTCAACATATTGAATATAATCAGGCTGAACCATTAAAAACTCTAAAAAATAATTAACCGTTGGGTTGGCATGCCGATAATGCTGCAAGAGCCAAGCAATAAACTGACGTTTACGTTGATGCTTATTAATCACAGTGTTTCCTCCTTTCTGAGACTTAGCTTTACTCTTCTATATCCTGAGACTCATGGTCTGCTTCCGCCAAAATCCGGTCTAAAGTAGCGACTTCTCGGTCTAAACCCCAAGCCACAAAATACTGACGGGCTTGTAACCAAAAATCCTGATCTCCTGCCATCAGGTCCAAGGCCTCTTGATAGGCCTCTTGAGCCTGCTCCCGCTGGCCTAGGTCTGCATAGAGTGGTGCATAGAGACAAGACAGATACTCGGGATCTGGAAAGTCTGGCGCCAGAGTATCTAAGACCTCTAAGGCTTCCTGGGCACCCTCATGCTGAGCTAACCAAGCAATCAGATAGGTGGCAATGGCATAGGTCAAGTCTTCATTTTCCTGGAGCAGGTAGGCATCCAATAATTTGTCCTTAATAGCCGGCGTCAGATAGTCAATGGCCTGGCATAAGGCCAGATAATCCGCCAGGCGTCCATCATCTGCCAGAGTCACTTGAAAGAGCCAGTCAAGATTTTCCCTCAAGCTAGCTTGGTGTCCCAGGCCTAAAGCCAATTCTGCCACTAAGTAGTGGATGTCCACGGAATCTGAGTCCAGGGCAAGAGCTTGTAGAACAGCCTCATAAGCGAGAGCCAGATGCCCCACCTTTTGATAGGCCAAGGCCAAGAGGTAGTAATCTTCCGCACTAACCAGCGGCAGGTCTTCCCAACTTACTAGGGATTGAATCCATTCTAGCTGAATCATCTCATCTTCTAAAGCTAAAGCCAGAAGCCGTTGCCGAATCAAGGCTCGGTCCACCTTATCTGAAAAGTAGTCTAGCAAGACTTGATAGTAGTCCTTGGCCTTGCTATAGTCCCCCTCTTCAATCTTGACTTGAGCTAGCAGTTGATAGGGCTCAAATCGAGTCGGATAGGTTTGAATTAAGTCCTGTAATACCTTCTGGCAGGCCTTTACTTGCCCCAGTTCAAAGAGAATCTGAGCCTCTAACCATTGGACAAGAAAGACGGCTTGGTCTGTCTTGGCCCGGCTCAACCATTCATAGGCACTGGGATAATCGGCCAGCTGGAAGCAGGCCTTGGCCAGATAGTAGGCAACCTTTTTCTTATGGGTTAGCTGATAAAGCTGGTCTAAGAGCCAGACTTGCCACTCCCGATAGCCCCGCTTAGCAAAGTAATCCGATAAATCTAGCAGACCCTGATAGGTTTGGCTATCATCTGGTGCCTCTAGGAGTGCTCCTTCTAAGACACTATTGACTTGGTCTAGGGATTGACATTCCTCACAGGCTTCAATCCAACGGCTTAATTCACTCATAAGACACCTCCACCTTCATTATACCACGAAGCCCAACGGGAGTCACTCCCAGCTAGGCAAAGAGTGCTTAAGTAAGCAACCAACTAAGGTTGACTGATTACTAGACAAGCAAAGAGGCTGGGATAATCCCAGCCTCTAAAAGGTCTTTATTTAACTAAGAAGAAAGTGTTGAATACAAAGACTGCTAAAATGGCAGCACAGATTGGCGCAAGTACTGGTACCCAAGCGTAAGACCAGTTAGAGTCCCCTTTGTTCTTAAGTGGTAAGAATTGGTGAACCAAACGTGGACCTAAGTCACGAGCTGGGTTGAGGGCTGGACCGGTTGGCCCACCGACTGCGATAACCAAAGCCCATACCAAGAAACCAAGCGCTAAGTGAGCCAAACCTGGGTTGTTAGCGAACATTTGCCCTTTGGTAATCCCTACTGCTGCGAAGAAGAGGATGAAAGAACCAATAAATTCGCCCACAAAACCGTTCAAATGGCTGTTAGCAGCGTTAGCCGTTGAGAAAGTCCCCAAGATGTGTGCTTGGTTGGTTGTTTGATCATAGTAAGGCTTGTACATTGCCACTACTAAGAGTTGACCGAACATTGCCCCTAAGAATTGAGCCACAATGTAAGGCACAACTTCTGCCCATGGGAAGTTACCATTGATAGCCAAACCGAGGGTGAAAGCTGGGTTGATGTGGTTACCGCTGACGTGACCGAAGATCATAGCTGGCATCATAACCGCAAAACCATAACCGATCGCAATCAGGTTCCAACCGTGAGCTCCTTCACCGCTACCCGCTTTGGTGCCTTTTAAGTCAACGTTGGCAACAGCCCCGTTACCTAAGACGATTAACATGGCAGTGGCTAAAAATTCTGCAAATAAACGTACGCCTAATGACATATTACATAACTCCTTTTGATAATGAAAATCGCACCGTCTGGTGCTGATGGATTATTCCTTTGCTAAGTGTACCATATGTCAGGGGGGCTTTCAATTGCCATTTTGTATTTCAAAACGCTTTCTTATCAGGACTTTTGCCCATCAAAAAACTGGAAACGATATCGCCGTTTCCAGTTAAGATTTTTAGGCTTCTTCTGCTTGGTTAGCTTGTTGTTCTAAGGCTTCCTTGAACTCCGTAATAACCGTCTCAGCATCTTCCGCTACTTCCTCTTGTTTTGAAGGGAAGGTAGCGTGAACTAATTGGTCCTTGAGTTCTTGGGCTGATTTAGCTAAGCTCACCCGGATTTCTTCCGTCTTGCTGTTAGCCGCATCATAGAAGTTAACCCCTTTTTCGACTGCTAAATCGCGGTACTCCCCTGCCCGTTCTAAGGCGAGGTCGCGATATTCAACAAAACGTTCACCTGCTAAGTCCTTGTATTCATGAGCACGCTCAGTCAAGTCCTCCCGCAATTCTTTCCCTGCCTTTGGGGCATACAAGAGGGCTACGGCAGCCCCTACAAGGCTCCCCCATACTAAACCTGCAAAAAATCCTGATTTTCTTGACATGCTTCATACCTCATTTCTTTAGTGTAATTTCGCCCGCCGTTTGTGACGGTTTCTTTTGGATTAAGTAATCCAACTGTGATCCGGTCGCCTTAGGCTTAGGCTTGTCAGCTGTAGGCGTCGTCGGTTTGACACCCGCTGCTGCTGGTGCCTTAGTTTCTGCTTCTTGCTTACGGTTGCCAAAAGGTGTCACACGTTTTAAGAAGTGGCCTGCCTTGAAGGATTGGGTCACCTTACGAGTAGAAGCCTGTACGCCACTGACTGAAGTCCCCAAATCGCCTACGGCCTTGAAGAGCGGGTCAGTTTGTGCTAACTTGCCATTCAGATCGTCAACCAAGCTATTGGACTTATTAAGAAGTCCTTCCACTTCAATTGAGAGTTGGTCCACATCTTTGGTAATGATTTTGATGGAATCATTGACCTCGACCACCGTTTGCTTAACTTCTTTCATGATTTTGTTGAAACCAATTAAGGTCCAACACAGAAAGAGGACTAATAGCGCAAAGGCTAGCGCCGCAATCAAGGCCGCAATGCTTGTCCATTCCATTCTGCCTCAAATCCTTTCACGTTAAACTTTACTATTCTTATCATACCACGATTCTAAGAGGAGAACAAGGTAAGCACTTAATCCAAGAGATGAATCCCAGCCTGTTGAAGCTGAGTCAAATAGCGGAAATAAAATGCCCCTGTCAACCGCCCCTGAGCACCGTTGGTCACATAGAAGGAAATCTGATAATAAAATTTCCCTGTGGTCGTATCCTTGACCACACCGCTAATAACCGGTTCAGCTGTTAAATCCTCTGCATAGTCCTGGCTCAGCCCCTCCGTTATGACTTGAACCTGATGGGCCAAGTCTTCCAGCTGGGTCTGGTCCGTAATGGGTAAATCAATGACGATTTGGCGGTTCTCCCGACTAAGGTTATTGACAATACTAATATCTCCATTTGGAATATAGTAGCGATTGCCACTGGTTCCCTGGATAATGGTCGTCCGAATTCCCACCGTCTGGACCTTGCCTCGAATGTCCCCGATTTTGACTTCTTCGCCTACTTCGTATTGTCCCTCCAAAATAATGAAGAAGCCATTGACCACATCGGTAATGAAGTCCTTGATCCCTAACCCGACGGCTACCCCGGCAATCCCGGCCCCGGCTACTAAGGTTGAAACTGGAAAACCTAGGATACCTAGAACAGCATAGACATAGAAGAAATAAAAGGCATAGTTAATAGCATTCTTAGTAATGGTCCAAATGGTCTGGAGTCTTTGAGGTGAAGTCTTAGGTGCTACCTGGAAGACCTTGTGGCGCAATCTAGATTCGAAAAAGCGATTGACCAAGCCTCTCCCCAGCCAAAAGATGACCGTTACTAGGAAGAATTGCCAGAGCCGGTTGAGAATTTCCGGCCAGGCTAAATGACTAATTTGGTTGAAGACATCCACTGTCTCTGTCTGCCCCCTTTGCTAGACCACTGCCTCAGCAGTCTCGAAAAGTTTAATAAGGCGAGCCACCTCTCCAGGATTGGAAGTCAAATGCAGAAGGTGGGTTAGACGCTGCATAACGTTCTTACGAGTAATAATGCCTAAGAAACGGTTATCCCCATCCACCACACAGACAAAGTTCTGGTCAATTAAGTAGTTGAGCACATCCGCTAAATGACAATTAGCTTGGACACGCACCGGTTGACTCAGCATAACATCACGAACCCTCAGCTCGTCCAGGCGCTCCATTTCAATGGCATCTACCGTCATGACGGCTTTGATGATCATGGACATGGAGATGACCCCCATCAACTTAGACTCGGCTGACAAAACCGGAATCATGGTATAGTTGGACTGGGTTAAGATTAAAAGCCCGGTACTTAGGGTATGTTGGTCAATCACATTGGCAACATTATCCGCTGGAATCATGAAGTCCAGCATCTTGCTAGCCACTAAGGCTTCAATTTTGGGATGTATCATGTCCAGCCTCCTCAAGTAAATTTCGATCAAAAACTTGGGTCAACTGATCCAAGCGATGTTTGTCATCATCGTAGAACTCAACTTTAACAGTTTGAGGTTCAAAAGTTAGGATGGCATAGGTCCGATAAGGTAAGGAGCCCCGTGAGTAGTTAAGGCTACCCGGATTGCAGAGCAAGACACCATCCTCAATCTTGGCATAGGCTACATGGGTATGGCCGTGGAAGGCAAACTGGCAGTGATTGTCATGAGCCGCCTTGACCATCCGTTTGCTATTAAAGTAGACATTGTGGAAATGGCCATGCGTCAGGAAAATACGCCCTTGGCGAGTATTGATAATCAATTCATCCGGATATTCTGGGTCATAGTCATTATTACCGGTTACCACCGCATCTACTTTTTCCCAGACGGGATCATCAGGGGCAAACTCTGAGTCACCACAATGCAGAATAAGATCAACTTGTGGCCGGTAATACTCAACTAATTCATGGACTTTAGGCCAACGGCCATGATTGTCACTCATTAATAAGATTTTCATGCTGTCACCTCAAGCCATTCAGGTAGGCTAGCCAGGAGGGCCTTAATGGCATTGGCCCGATGGCTAATTTGGTTCTTACGACTTAGTGGGATTTGGGCAAAGGTAGCCCCTTCTTGGTCCACATAGAAAACTGGGTCATAGCCAAAGCCAGAATCTCCACTTGGCTCCAGAGCAATAGTCCCATAGGCCCGCCCTTCTACGACATGGCTGTCATGGTTAGGCGAGGCCAACACTAGGCAAGTGACGAAGTAGGCCTGACGTTGGTCCCCACTGGCTTGACTCATTTCCCGCAAGAGCTTGTCAATATTGGCTTGGTCAGACTTAGGTTGGCCGGCATAGCGAGCCGAATAGATGCCAGGCGCACCATTTAGATAAGGTACTACTAGACCCGAATCGTCTGCTAAGACTGGTAAATTCAAAAGCTTAGCAATGCTTTCTGCCTTGAGTCGGGCATTGGCTTCGAAACTATCCCCCGTCTCTTCAACCTCTGGTAAATCAGGATAGTCTAAAAGCGAGACAACTTCAATGCCCTTAGGCCCCAAAAGACGTTCAAATTCGGCTACTTTGCCTTTATTCTGCGTTGCGATGACTAACTTCAAGAATCTCATCTCCTTCAATTTGGCACTGACCGATGCTTGGCTCTGCTTGTTCCAACCAAGCAGTCACGAACTGAGCAAATTGCTTTGCATCCCCTGTCGTATAGAAATGCTGGCTTGGTGGCTGAATCTGCGCGTCTTTGGCACTGCGACTCAAACCAAAATAGTCTAAGAGCATGCTGACCTCATTCAAGGTCTCTACGCCTGAATCAATCAAGGTCACTCCTTGCCCCATGACCGCCTGAATCAGTGGCTTGAGGTGGGGATAATGGGTGCAACCCATGACCAGAGTATCAATCCCTGTCTGGTCAAAGGCACTTAAGCTTTCTCTAACCTGTTGCCAGGCCAGAGGGCTATTAAGCTGGTGATTTTCTACTAATTGGACAAAGCTTGGGCAGGCCACACTCGTAACCTGCAGATAGTCTGCCTTATCCTTCATGACCCGTTCATAAAGGTTACTTGCAATGGTCCCCTGGGTCCCGATAACGCCGATATGGTTATTCTCTGTCCGCTCAATGGCAGCCCGGCTACCAGGATGAATGACCCCGACCACTGGAATATCCAAGGTCTGGCGAATCTCTTCCAAGGCTGCAGCTGTCCCGGTATTGCAGGCAATGACTAGCATCTTAATTCCTTTTTTAAGCAGGAAACGGGTTAACTGCCAAATATAGTCTTTAACCTCTTCCATGGACCGTGGTCCATATGGGCAACGGGCATTGTCCCCCAAGTAAATAATGGATTCATTAGGCAGTTGCTTGAGGCTCTGCTTGACCACTGTCAGGCCCCCATAACCTGAATCGATAAAGCCAATTGGTAAATCTTTCATGACATTCATTCCTTAACTAGACTTTCTAATACGCTTACTTCTATTCTATCACAAATACCCATCAAACTAAATGGATGACCTCTGGCGATAAGGAAATCTTTAAAAATATGTGTCTAAGTCTACACACGACAAAAGAGGCTGGGATGGTTCCCAGCCTCTTAGGCTTACATATTTTTCACTTTCATCATCCGAATCAGGTTGGCCCGTTCGGCTTCTTCAAGCTTCATTTCGATATAGTAGATGGTCTCTTCTAACTGCGGAATAATCTGATACTCTAAACCATTAACACGGCGACGTGTTTTTTCAATCTCATCTGCCATGAGTTGGCAAGTCTTCTCGATTTCCGCTAACTTCAAGAGGTCGTCTAGGGAGGCCGTAATCGAGCCAATAGCCTGGTCCATTTCGCTGTTGGACCCGACATAGGAGTAAGGTACTTCGCTAGCATTGGCTGCTTCCTTGACATCTGCGAAGAGCTTAGGCACCGCCACACTCATGATGGAGTCCTGACGAATTTCTAGGGCCACTTCCTTGGATGGTACGGCAAAGAGTTCCTGCACCATAGCATCACTCTCTACCGACTTAGCCAATACGAAGTCTTGCATGCCTTCAACTAAGTTCCCTTCCACCTTCTGACGAAGTTGGTTGTTCTGCCGGATTAATTCAATGAACTGTCTCATCAATTCATCCCGCTTATCCTTGAGGAGCTTGTGGCCACGACTGGCGATTTTCAGACGATCCTTGAGGTTATTAAGTTCCATCCGGGTCGGTTTGACATCTAAGCGCGCCATCTTCCATCCCCCTATTCTGCTGGTTTAAGGAAGGTATCCAACATATCATCCTTAATCCGCTTGAGTTCTGTCCGTGGCAAGATAGAAAGCAATTCCCAACCCAAGTCTAAGGTTTCTTGGATTGAACGGTTGGTATAGAAACCTTGGTTGATATACTCTTCTTCAAAACGGTTAGTGAACTCAATGTATTTACGGTCCACATCGGACAGAGCCGACTCCCCTAAAACGACAGCTAATTCCTTAGCCTGCTTACCAGTCGCATAAGCTGCAAAGAGCTGGTTCATGGTTGGCGCATGGTCGTAACGGGTCTTACCTTCACCTGACCCCTTATCTTTAAGACGGGACAGGGATGGTAGGACATTAATTGGTGGCCGGTAACCACTATTATAGAGATCCCGTGACAGAATAATTTGACCTTCGGTGATATAACCAGTCAAGTCAGGAATTGGATGGGTAATGTCATCTTCTGGCATGGTCAAAATTGGAATTTGGGTAACAGAACCCTTCTTACCAATAATCCGCCCAGCACGCTCGTAGAGGGTAGACAGGTTGGTATAGAGATAACCTGGATAACCACGACGACCTGGCACTTCCCGACGTGCTGCCGAGACTTCACGCAAGGCTTCGCAGTAGTTGGTCATGTCGGTCATAATAACCAGAACGTGCATATCCTTCTCATAAGCCAAGTATTCTGCTGTCGTCAGGGCAATCCGAGGAGTTGCAATCCGTTCGATAGCTGGGTCATTGGCCAAGTTAATGAAGAGGACGGAACGGTCCATAGCACCTGTTTCACGCAGGTCATTCATAAAGAATTCTGCTTCTTCAAAGGTAATCCCCATAGCAGCAAAGACTACGGCGAAGTTTTCATCTGAGTTAAGTACAGTTGCTTGGCGGGCAATCTGTGCGGCTAATTCCTTATGAGGCAGACCTGAACCTGAGAAGACAGGTAATTTCTGCCCCCGAACCAAGGTATTGAGGTGGTCAATGGCCGAAATCCCAGTCTGAATGAATTCATCCGGATAATCCCGCGCAACCGGGTTAATAGCCTGACCATCAATGTCAAGGTATTGTTCAGGAATGAGGTCTGGGCCACCGTCGATGGCTTCCCCCATGCCGTTGAAGACACGGCCGACCATGTCTTCCGAAACCCCCAAATGCAGGGGTTTACCAGTAAACCGTACCTTGGCGCTAGCTAGGTTAATACCAGCCGAACCTTCAAAGAGTTGGACCAAGGCTTTGTCTTCTTGGACTTCCAAGACTTGCCCTTGGCGGAACTCACCATTATGTAGGCGGATTTCCACCAGTTCGTTAAAGCGAACTCCTTGGACGTCTTCAACCAACATTAAGGGGCCTACTACTTCACTGACCGTGCGGTATTCTTTAATGACTGCCATCGAGTTCACCTCCTTGGGCTAAGATTTGATGGATACTTGAGTCAATTTCTTGGGCTAGAGCCTTAATACGATCTAGCTCCGCTTCAGGAATGAACTTGCTCCGGGCAATACGGTCCCGCAAGTCCACGGTTCCAGACATGATTTCATGGAAATAAGCACCTAAAACCAAGGCTTCTTGCGCCACTTCGTGGAAGCGCAGAATGTTGGTCAACATAGCATATTGCTTAGCAAAAGATGTATAAGTATCGACTTCATCAAAGGCATTCTGTTGCAAGAAATCTTCCCGAATCATCCGCGCCGTATTGAGGGTCATGCGGTCTTTTGGCGATAGGGAATCTACCCCAACTAAACGCACGATTTCTTCCAATTCACTCTCTTCTTGGAGCAGGTTCATAGCCTTGGTGACCTTAGCAGCCCAATCGACTTGCTGCGTTTGGTCAATATATTGACCCACTTCATCACTATAGAGTGAGTAAGAGTTCAACCAGTTAATCGATGGGAAGTGACGACGTTGCGCCAAACCAGCATCTAAGCCCCAGAAAACTTTAACAATACGTAAGGTGTTTTGGGTAACTGGCTCGGAAATATCCCCACCTGGAGGCGAAACGGCCCCAATAGCGGTGATGGTCCCTTCTAATCCAGACCCTAAGACCTCTACACGACCTGCTCGTTCATAGTATTCCGCAATTCGGCTCCCTAGGTAAGCTGGGTAACCTTCATCCCCTGGCATTTCCTCCAGACGACCGGACATTTCCCGCAGGGCTTCAGCCCAACGAGAGGTTGAGTCCGCCATAATGGCAACCGAATAACCCATGTCACGGAAGTATTCGGCAATGGTAATCCCCGTATAAATAGAGGCCTCACGCGCCGCCACCGGCATGTTGGAGGTATTGGCAATCAGAATAGTCCGTTCCATGATGGACTTACCACTGGCTGGGTCAATCAATTCTGGGAATTCGTTCAAGACGTCCGTCATCTCATTCCCGCGTTCACCACAACCAACATAAACGACGATGTCCACGTTAGCAAACTTAGCGATTTGGTGTTGCACCACTGTTTTACCGGCCCCGAATGGTCCTGGAACAGCCGCTGCTCCCCCTTTGGTTACAGGGAAGAAGGTATCGATTACCCGCTGACCCGTAATCATCGGTTCGACCGGAATCAACTTACGGGCAAAAGGACGTCCCTTACGAACTGGCCACTTTTGCATCAAGGTACCTTGGAAGACTTGGCCGTCTTTACCTTCAATTTGGTAGACGGTGTCCGTCACCCGATAGTCGCCTTCTTCAATGGCTGTCAAGCGCCCTGAAATGCCATTCGGCACCATGATACGGTGCTGGATTAAATCTGTTTCTTGAACATAACCTAGAATTTGACCGGCTTTAACAGCTTCCCCTACTTGAACTTGAGGGATAAAATGCCAGCTGCGTTCACGGTCTAAGACAGGGAGGGCTACCCCACGAATGAGATAGTCACTTTCTGTTTGGCTACGGAAACGTTCTAGGGGCCGTTGAATCCCGTCAAACATCTGAGACATCATACCAGGACCTAGCTCAACAGACAGGGGTAAACCAGTTGAAGCCACTGGCTCACCTGGGCCTAAGCCCGACGTTTCTTCATAGACTTGGATGGAGGCTTGGTCGCCCCGCATCTCGATAATTTCACCAATTAAGCCCAGATGCCCAACGCGGCAAATGTCTTGAATATTGGCTTCTTCCATTCCATCAGCGACCACTAAAGGGCCTGATACTTTAATAATTTTTCCTTCTTTCAAGCAAACCCCTCCTTTACAAGATATTTTGGCCGACTGCTTTTTCAACATTGTCTTGAATCTGTTGTTTACCGATTCCTAGGCTCCCCTTATGGGTTGGAATCAAGATAAGAGCCGGTGTCACGAGTCCTTGGTAATATGCCAGAACTTCTGGAATTTCTTGAGCATAATCTTCTGTCAGGTAAATAATGCCGTAGTTATCCTTAGCTAACTGCGCCAAGAGGCGACCCAGTCCCTCTACTTGGCGGACAGGATAAATGTCAAACCCAATCATTTGAAAAGGCAGAATGGCATCATGGTTGCCGACTACGGCAATTTTGTAAGATTTAGTTGTCATGATAACCCAGTCGCATCCTTTCTTCGATGGCTTCTTTGGCGATACCATTGGCTCGACCAAGGAGAATCAAACGCAGATTCACTGCTTCCATCTCACGCCCATTCAGATAACGCAAAATCTGTCCACCAGACAAGGCATCTAGGGAGGCACTATTGACTAAGTGCGTCAAGTAGAGATCTTGAAGTTGTTCCATCTGACTGGCTTGAATCTTGCCTGATTGCATCGCTTGGACATAGGAATCAAAAACCTTGGTATAAGGCAAGGCATTAAAGGCATTAAACCAACTTGCTAACTGGCCGTCTTTAGCCAAATGCAAGATTTCCTTAGGTCGCTTAGTCCCCTTACGAGACATTAATTGATAGGCAAAACTGTTTGGCTTGTCTTGAGCCAGGGCACGCAAGGCCGTAATGGCATTGAAAAAGTCAATCTTGGCATCCACTAATTCTTGCAGGAGCGGCAAGTCGCTTTGATCAGCAATGACCCGCAAATGACGGAAATAGGCTGAATCCATCCCCATATCAATGGCGACCGTGTTCTCATAGTCCTTATACTCTGACCAAGTCTGAGCCACTTCTTCCACAATCAAGGGATCACATAAATCAGACTCTAGGGTCAGGCTCAAATGCTTGAGCGCCTCCAAGGGATAGGGGCCAATAGGAATCAGAAGATGTGACAAGTCACGACCAATGGCCCGCATTTTTAGGAAGAGCTTAAGGTTATGGTAGACATACTTGAGCCCAAAAACATTGACCAGATTTGGGTCTGGACATTGTTGGTAAGCAAAAGCATAGTCCGCCGCCAGAGCCTTCATAATAGTCTGGTCTAAGACATCGTGTTGCCGAATCTCGGCCAAAGGAACACTATAGGGTGTGCCTTCTAGATAAAGAGCTAGCTGTTCATCATCGACAGCATTCAGCAGTTGGACTAGGTTAGCCCGACTGAGGAAGCTTTGTTCCTTGACACTAATGGCTGTATTCAGTTGAGAATAGTCATGAACCGTCATGTCCTAGCCTCCTTTTTAGTCAGCAAAAATTTGATTGGCAATTTGATAGCCTTCCTCTTCATAGATAGCGGTTAACAATTCGCGGAAGAGATAGTTGTATTCAATCCGGCCTAGGGTGATGACAAAGCCTGTTTCATGGCGCAAAGGCACCCGCAGAGCCATATCTGGATAACGCGCTTGCAGTTGATCCAGTTGGTCTTGGCTGAACTTAGCTTGTGTGTCTTCACCTAGCGCTAATTCAAAGGCTTGGCCAGTAAATTGGTTTAGGACAGGTTCCATGAACTGCCAGATTTGTTGGCTGTCCCAGGCTTCCATCCGAGCCAAAGCCTCAGTGAAAAGTTCTGTTAAGACTTTTTGTTTGGCAGTCAATTTAGCTTGACGTTTCTGATAGTCTACTTGTTGTAATTGTTGTTGGTAGCGACTACGCACCTGATTCAAGGCCTGTTGGCGATGACGATCACGTTCCGCCATTGCTTGTGCTTCAGCTTTTTCTAGCAAGTCATGGTGTTCATGACGCGCCCGTCTGAGCAAGGCCTCTCCTTCTTCTGTCACCTGCGCCAAGATAGCTTGACGCAAGGATTCCATTTCACTCATATTAGGACCTCCTCCCCAGCGTCTATTGAACGTTGGTTAAGAGCATGAAGGATACAACGAAGGCCAAAATCGCGTAGGTTTCTACCATGGCCGCTAAGATGACCCCTTTCATGACATGTTCAGGACGTTTCGCTAAGATTTGAAGACCAGCAGTCGCCACATTCCCTTGGTACTTAGCAGAGAAGTAACCCACTACCCCTACTGGCAAGGCTACGAAAACATAGGCCAAACCAGTTGCTAGGCTAACCCCAGCAGACATACGCAAGAGGATGAAGAAGCCGATAACGAAACCATAAAGGCCTTGGGTACCAGGCAAGAGTTGCAAGATTAAGGCTTGGGCGAATTTATCTGGTTCTTCTTTCAATAAAGCGGCTGCGGCTTGACCGGCAGTCCCGACCCCACGTGAAGATCCCATCCCACTAAAGATAACAGCGATAGCGATGGCTAAGCCAGCAAAGAAGGCGCCCCCGTATTCTGTAAAGTAAGCAGCTAAATGTTCCATGTAATTATTCCTCCGATTTTACTTTTGTTTGAACGTTTTGATTGACTGGTGCCAGGGGCTGGAATGGCTGACCGCCGCCTTCGTAGAACTTACCGAAGAATTCGACGAACATCAAACGAGCGCCGTGGACATATCCTGACAGCATGGACAGGAAGATGTTAAGGCCGTGCAAGAGCACAAAGAGCAAGAGCCCAATGCTAAAGCGTGCCCATACTGGTAAAAAGGCCACAATGGTGTTAAAGGCCGCCCCAATACTCCCGCCTGACAAACCCAAGGCCATGAGACGTGTATAAGAGACAAAGTCCCCAATGTAACCAGAAATCCCATAGAGATTATAGAGACCTGAACCCAGTCCTCCTAGGCTCTTAGCCTTGATGACGGAGCTGAGGACAATCCCAATAGCATTGACGGCAGCTAGGATTTGGCCCACTGTGCCTAACCAAGCCGCGCCTGGAATCATTGGTCCCAGAATCATAGCGACTAAGCCTAGCAAGATGAAAATCCAAGCCAAGCCATTGGCATAGGCTTCATGGAAGTCACGCCGCTTAGCTTTCTGGTAGGTATTGAGGAAGAGTCCAGTCATGATTTGCAGGAACCCTAACCCAACAGAAAGCAGCAAGATGGTCGTGACATCTGTATTGGTATCAATCAATTTAAATGGTAGGTTAAAGCCAAAGGCTGACCCATAAATAGCTCCCCAGATAGCAGTAGATAGCCCTAGAGAGAAGTAGAACTTACAGGTCGTTCTTAGGCTTTCACGCCCCTTAATCAACCAGAGACCGATTGCGGTTGCTAACATAACCAGCAAGCCATAGCCCAAGTCGGCTACCATCATCCCGAAGAAGGTCCAATAGAATGGAGCCAAGAAAGGCGTTGGGTCGACTTCATTATACTTAGGCAAGGCATACATCCGGGTCACCGATTCAAAAGGTGCCACGAGAGGATGGTTACGTAATTTAATTGGTACTTGGTCTAGCTCTTCATCCTTGGCATCAGTAACTTTCATAACGACTAAGCCTTTGAAAGCTTGCTTGAGAGTCTCTTGTAAATGAGCCGTCGCGCGTGTTTCCGTCCATCCTTCAACCGCCGCTAAATGTTCAGTTAAACCAGCATTTTGGCTCGCTGCCTCACGCAAACTATGGTTGGCTAAGTAATCTAATTGAACTTTGAGTTGGTCTACCGTCTCTTGAGACTGGGTCAACTCTTGGCGAATGGCTTGGATGGTCTCTTGCACTGTCTTGAGCCGCTCAGAGGTCAATGGCAGTTGCTCCTGAGGCAGGCGCTCAAAAGGATACTCTAACGCCTGGAAGGAAGCAGGTGCCAAGCTATCCAAGAAGTCTGCTTGACTGCTTAATTTCTGACTAAAGACCACAACCCCTACTTCTTGGGGATTACTGAAGACTCGTTTTACCACTAAGTCTGGCAAAGCTACCAAAGCCTTGTAGTAACGATCAATACTATCTGCTGGCACAGTCCCTATTGCCACATTGACCACTTGATGGTCTTGGCCTCCTTGAGGTAAGACATCTAGCTTTTGCCACTGGGTCAAGAGGGCCAAGTCCGCTTGCAAGGTCTGAGCTTCTTTTTCTAAATCCTTGAGTCGCTTATTGAGCTGACTTGCTCGGTTAACAGCTAATTGTTCATTGAACTGACGTCCTTGGGCTTCCAATTCTTGGAAGGTCAATTCTGGCAGTCCCTCGGTTAGCGAGGCTACGAGACCCTTCTTAGGCAAATGCTGTTGATAGAGGGTCAGCGCCTTTTGCACCTTTTCCTGACGTTTCTGAAGCTGGGGAAGTAGATTGACGGCTTCTGCCTCGTCTTCCCGCTTAGACGTCCCTCGCTCATTGGCTTCAAGGTCTTGCCAATCGTCCAATACCTTGAGGTTATTGAGATGGACCTGGCCATCTTCTTGAAGGACGGTCAGTAATTCCGGCAGAAGGGCCTTGCTTGTTACCAAGGTAATCTTCTGCATTGGACTAACGGCCATAATTGTCTACCACCTTTGTCAAAATGTGTTGGAGCCAGTGTTCACGCTGGCCAGCCAAGACTTGCTCAACCAAGGCTTGACTTGCCTCTTGGGTTGAAGCTAATTCTTCTTGAGCGACTTGATAGCGTGCTTCTAACTGGGCTTCTTCTTCTGCCACTAGGGCTTGGGTCACTTGGTCGAATTGGGCGATTACCTCTGCCAACTCTTCCTCACCTACTTGACCTAAGGCAGTTACTTGTTCTTGATAGTCACGTCTTAAGGCTTCAGCTTCACGCTCGATAGCCTGCATTTCTTTCATGGTTGTATTCACACTTAATTGCACCTCCTATAACTCGGATACGCCTACTATTATACCAAAACAATCCCGTTTTTTATAGCAAAATCATTCCTCCTTCCATACCTTGAAAAAAAGTGCTTGACATTATGAACGTATGTTCGTATACTAGAGATATAGAACAGGTGTTCGCAAGAACATTATTTCGCATAGAAAGGATGATCCCCATGGAACTCTCATTAAATACTAAAGCAATGCCCGCCCTCTTCAGCAATGTTTCCAAGGCAACTCGCCAATTGTTACAACCCTTCTTCCAAGCTCCGACATCAGAGGCGAATGTCCAAGCTTTTATCATGCCAATGGACCATGTTCTGGAGCGTCTACACCAACATTATGTCAGTCAAGAAGCCTTGACACTCACCTACGAATATTATGATAAGGCCGGCAAAATCCAACTGGGCGAACGCCGTGTCTATGTCACTGGCCTCTTAAGCAATGGCCACTTCCGTTTTATGGCCTGCGACTCTGGCCTGGATTTCCTCTTGGATAGCCAGCAAATTCTCCGTGTAAAATAACCCTTGACCCACCTCAAACCACTGCCATGGTTTTGGGGCTGACGAAGCAGCTACACTCTCTTAGACGTCTCACTCCTGAGTCGTCTTTTTTGTTTGCAAGAATAAGAAAAAACCTCGTCATAGACGAGGCATAAAAATACTTTATTGACCTGTTCCTTGGCCGCTACCTGAACCTTGAGCAGGAGGCGTGACCGGTTGAACTGGTTGTGTTGGCTGAACTGGCGTAGTAGGTTGCTCACTATTTTCTGGCGGAACTGTCGGTTGGACAGGATCCGGCTGAACTGGTTGTGGTGTAACCGGCTCTTCATAATAATACTCAGTTGCTGGTGCTACTGGATTATAATACTCATTCTGCCGAAAGTTCTGCGCATTATCCTGTGTTTGGGATACTTGTTGCAGTTCTTCTGCTGTAAAACCAGTCGGATATTGATTGATAATCAACTTAGAAGTCTTGGACACCGTCGCAGTAGTCGTTCCTCCTGTATCTCCAAGAGGATCATGAAGTTGACTGGCGCTAATTGGTGTTAAGCCTGAATTCAAACGCAACTCATTGGCTACCTTAAGGCGGGAAGATAGAGGTGCATAGTAGTAGTAAATCTCATTCAACATCAAATCTTCCAAATTTTCAAAGCGAATGGCGGTGATATTTTGGAGAGCTGGCGAGTATTTCTGATAGATATTAAGGGCCTGCTTGAGATCTAGGTTAGTTTGGACGTTCTTAGCCACTACTTCCAACAATTGCGGGTAGTTGGCAATCGCCCCAACATTGGAGAGCTTATCAACCAAGGCCTTGATTACCAGTTTTTGCCGGTTTTGGCGCCCTGTCTCCCCTTCAGGATCATCATAGCGCATCCGAGCAAAGTTCATAGCATTCCAACCATCGACATGCTTGGTTTCGCCTGCTACGAAGCTTGATTCTTGATAGGTAAAGGTAATTGGGCTAGTGACATCAATCCCACCTACCGCATCAATCAACTGTTCCAGACCTTGCATATTGACCACGGCATAGTAGTCAATTGGCACATTGAGGAAGTTTTGCACGGTATCAATGGTTAAGTCGACGCCACCGAAGGCAAAGGCATGGTTAATCTTATCTTGGCCATGACCCTGAATATCGGTATAGACATCCCGCGGGATGCTGAGCATCTTAGTGGTGTGAGTCTTTGGATTGAGGGATAAGATAATCATGGAGTCGGAACGCCCCACATAGCCCTTGCTAGTGTCACGTCCACGACCATCATCGTCTGTCCCTAGTAAGAGAATATTAATCGGATCGCCGGTTTCAATAGAAGCCTCTTTTGGCCGTATCTTCTTAACCTCTACGGTACCACTCTTCCCAATCTCAGTCGAATTCTGACTGACTTGATTAGCAGTGTGGTTAATATCCCATAACATTTTGGCAGCATAGGCAGCACCTGCTAAGAGTACCAAGAAGAAGAAGACAAGAAACCAGCGACCTAGTCCCCATTTTTTCTTCTTAGAACCGTGCAGCTCGCTACGCGATTGTTTTACTTTATTAGTCATTCCATCACATTCCTTAATTATTTTCCAACTTTTCTTGTAACTGTTGGAGCAAGACATGCTGGCTGTCGGCGTCTAGATTGACAATTGACATAGGGGCTTCCGTCATTTGACTGAAGTAACCCGCCCGGAACAAGTCCAAAAATTCATCAAAAGTCATATCTGTCCGGATGGCTTCTTGCAGAAGCGCAACTTCCTGGTCTAAACTTGGCACTTTCTGCCAATTAGCTAGGCGATTGATAAGTCCTTCTAAGACATCCATTTGTCTTTGGCCTTGACTGAGAGAGGTCTCATCCGTCTGACGAGCCAAATAAACATAGACTTCACGCCCTGTCAATTTCACCTCTTGGCCCTTGGTCAGGAGACGATTTTCCAAGACAAAATCCTGCTTAGGTACTAAGGTGACGCCACCCAATCGATCAATTAGGGGACGAAGCTTAGAAAACCTGACTTCTATTGTATAATCAATCGGCACATTAAGCAACTCTTGTGTTGCTTTTTCAATTGATTGTAATGGTTTCATCATGAAAACTTGACCTAATTTACCAGCTGGTAGACTAGCACCTTCCTTAAGCGTGGATTCACTCGGAATCTGTAGTCGGGTGCTCTCTCCTTGCCCTACTTCCAACAGACTGAGGCTAATCAAACGCGTCTCCTCTGAGACCAAGCGTCCCGATTCATTATCATCCACACCTAACCACAAGAGGGTCAGGGGTTTACGCTCTCGAATACGCTCTGGCAAGCTCGATTCAGCATTAGCTGAGCTACTTACCACTTCAACTAAAGGTTCATAGGCTGAGCTGATGTTCCGTATAACAAAACTTACATAGAAGAAACAAACTACTCCAATAATCATCAAGAAGAAGATAATCAGCACTAACAGGCGACTACGCCGATAGTTACGATTATCGTACTCGTAATAGGAAGAAGGCATTGACCGTTTTGTACGTCTTTCTTTCAAAACAGTCCTCCATCTTATGCTTGAGAGGTAACATCATAACCTTGTGGGTTTTCTTTCTGCCATTTCCAAGAATCCCGGCACATATCGACCAAGTTCCGTTGAGCATACCAGCCCAAGAGTTGGTTAGCCCGGCTAGCATCAGAATAGCAGGTTGCCACATCACCAGGACGGCGATCGACAATCTTATAATTGACCTTAATGCCATTAGCTTCTTCGAAGGCCTTGATTAAGTCCAAGACACTATAGCCTTCGCCGGTCCCTAGGTTATAGGTTTCGACCCCTTTGACCGTCAAGTTACGATCTAAGGCCTTGAGGTGACCGAGTGATAAGTCCACTACGTGGATGTAGTCACGGACCCCAGTCCCATCAGGCGTTGGGTAGTCATCCCCAAAGACACTGAGGGCAGGTAATTTGCCAACCGCTACCTGGGTAATATAAGGCATTAAGTTATTAGGAATCCCTTGTGGGTCTTCACCAATACGGCCAGAGGCATGGGCCCCAATTGGGTTAAAGTAGCGCAGGATGGTAATGGACCAGTCTGGATCCGACGCCGCTAGGTCGCGGAAAATCTGCTCTTTCATAACCATGGTTGAGCCATAAGGGCTGTTAGCAGTATGCGTCGGCATATCTTCGGTTAAAGGCGACGGATTATTGAGCCCATAGACGGTTGCCGAACTAGAGAAGACAATATGTTTTACTCCAAATTCATTCATAACTTCCACTAGAGCGATGGCACCACCTACGTTATTGTGGTAGTACTTGATTGGCTCCGCAACGGATTCCCCTACCGCCTTATAGCCTGAGAAATGAATGACTGCTTGAATATCATTTTCCTTAAAGACTTGGCGCATAGCGTCCTTGTCTAAAACATCCACCTCATAAAAGGCAAAGTCTTTACCTGAGATTTGGCGAATACGATTTAATACTTCTGGTTTTGAATTAGAAAAATTATCAACAATTACAACTTCATGGCCAGCAGCTAATAATTCCACGACAGTATGACTACCGATATACCCTGCTCCACCTGTTACGAGAATTGCCATAGGAACACCCCTATTACATATTTTTATTGAACAGTCTCATTATAGCACATTTTAAGGCCAAGAGAGAGTCCTAAATCAGAATTTTATAGTTTTTTTAGATTTAGTTACCAGATAGTAACGCCCTTATCTTTCAAGCTACGAAAGGGTTTATGAGCAACTTCAAAATGTTGTGACAATTATTACGATATTTATTTACATCCCACCCTTAGCTTCCTCCTTACTCCAAAGCCGACATAAGAAAAGAGGCTGAAAGCAAGCTTTCAACCTCTTAATCTAATTATTCTAAATTCTCAGCAATGTCTAAGAGATAGTCACGGAGACCTTCTTTGATTTCTGGGTGCTTAAGCCCATACTCAATACTCATTTCCAAGAAACCTAACTTATTACCGATATCATAACGTTTACCATCAAAACGTTTAGCAAAGACTCTTTGGGTCTTGTTGAGGGTATCAATGGCATCGGTCAACTGGATTTCACCACCTGCACCCGGCGCTTGATTTTCTAAGATGTCAAAAATCTCAGGCGTTAACAAGTAGCGCCCAATAATGGCTAGGTCACTTGGGGCATCTTCTGGTTTAGGCTTTTCTACAAAATATTCAACATTGTAGATGCCATCTTCTAGCTCACGCTCAGGTGCGATAATCCCATACTTAGACGTCTCTTCATGAGGTACTTCCATGACTGCAATGTTAGAGGCATGTGTCTTCTCATAGACATCAATCAATTGCTTAGTTAGGGGCTCCTGACCCTGCATAATGTCATCCCCTAGCATGACCACAAAGGGCTCATTGCCCACAAAGGCTTTGGCTTGCAGAATGGCATGCCCCAAGCCCTTAGGATAGGACTGACGAACGAAGAAAAGGTTGACATTGGTTGGCTTAACCAATTCCAGCAAATCATCCTTACCTTGCTTACGTAGGTGTTCTTCCAATTCAATGTTAGAGTCAAAGTGGTCTTCAATGGGACGTTTGCTCTTACCAGTGACGATTAGGATATCTTCAATCCCTGCTTCAATGGCTTCTTCAACAATAAATTGAATGGTTGGTTTATCCACAATAGGTAACATTTCCTTAGCCATAGCCTTGGTGGCCGGTAGGAAGCGCGTCCCATAACCTGCAGCAGGAATGACTGCTTTCTTAACTTTTACCATTTCCCTTGCTCCTTTTCATGAAGTTTGATGGCTTAAGGCCTATTCCGAAGGTACTTCAATGGAGAGGCTAGCCTCTACTTGTTCTAGACGTGACTCCATTTCTTCTATACGACTATTGAGACTTTCAATTTCAGCTGTTTTCTTCTTCATCGGCAATTGAAAGAGTTGATTAAAGGCGTAGATGGCTACAAAGAGGAAAGCCACTAGGCCTAGCATATAGACCCAACCACTACGGGTCAGGCGCCGATTAATCTTACGGCTAAGGTCTTGGCTTGCATCGTGTGTCGGCATCTTCTACATCCTCTCTAGCTTAGTAGGCCCATTCGCCCTTGCGGAAGATAGGAACACGTGTCCCATCCGCCTTGATTCCGTCAATATCCATATGTTCATTCCCAATCATGAAGTCAACATGGACAATCGAACGGTTGAGACCGGCTTGCGCCAACTCTTCTTGGCTCATGTCAGTCCCGCCTTGAACCGAAGTCGCATAGGCTTGCCCAATTGCTAAGTGGTTGGAGGCATTTTCGTCGAAGAGGGTATTGAAGAAGGTGATACCTGATTGAGAAATAGGTGTTTTATGGGCAACTAGGGCAACTTCCCCAAGGCCACGAGCCCCTTCATTTTCTTCTACCAGGCGTTTGAGCGTTTCTTCCCCTTTTTCAGCTGATACTTCCACAATTTGGCCGTCCTTGAAGGTAAATTTCATGCCTTCGATGACTGTCCCACCGTAAGCCAATGGCTTAGAGCTCGAAACATAGCCTTCAGCGCGACGGAAATCAGGTGCTGTGAAGACTTCTTCAGTAGGCATGTTAGCAATGAAGATTTCACCTTTACGGTTAAGGGAGCCCGCACTTTCCCAGACATGGTTCTTAGGTAAGCCCAAGACTAAGTCAGTCCCCGGCCCAGTATAGTGAAGGGCATCAAATTGTGTATCGTTCAAGAACTTGGCTTTCTGATCTAAGGTTGCAACATGTTGATCCCAAGCCGCGATTGGATCATCAGCATAGATACGGTTGGCCTTGAAGATAGCTTCCCAGAGGGCATCTACTTGTTCTTGGCTTGAGGCCAAGTCAGGAAAGACGACTGCCGCCCAAGCTGGTGCAGCCCCTGCCGCTACCAACCAACTCACTTCATTAGCTTGGATAGCGGTTGACACATGGGCAATAGCCGAACGCAAGGCACGTTGTGACGCACTAATTTTCTGAGCGTCTAAGCCAGATAGGTTGTTAGGGTCAGTTGAGCGTAAGGCAAGGCGCTTAGCACGTTTATCCAAGAAGTACTCTGCTTTGGCTACAGCGTAGTCAGGTACCTCGCACAAGGTTTCTGTGCTTTCGTACTCGTATTTGAGACGGGTTAAGGTATCATCAGAAAAGTCAACCGCAACATTGGCTGCCCCTGCTTCATAGGCTTGCTTGACCAAGAGGTGAGTCAATTGAATTTGGTTAACATCGGTATTGATGTGGACATAATCCCCAGTCCCCACGTTCAAGCCCTTCTTGATTAAGAGATGGGCATATTTGGCTAATAATTCATCAAAATTTGCTAAAGTCATAAGTTCCTCCTTGTATCTATCTTATTATTAATTGTCAGCTAAAGCGTCGGCTAAATCTTGAGCCAGACGTTCTAATTCGGTCACGGCCTCATCTTCTGGGTAGAGGTTAACCTTGACGCTAGCGCCAGCTTGGCGAGCTCCTGCTTTCTTGAATTGTTCTTCCAGGGTATCAACTGCCCCACAGAAGACTTCATAGAACTCGTCCCCAGAACCAAAGACCCCAAAGACCTTACCTGATAAGTCTAATTGACCTAAGTCTTCAGAAAAGTCTAACATTTCATCAGGCAAGACACCGTCCACACCATAGGTATAGGCTCCCGCGATACAGCAGTCATAGTCTTCAAAGTCCGCTGCTTCGGCTTGCATGACATCATGTAGGGTGACCTCAACCCCGTGTCCTTCTAAGGCTTCTGCCAGAATATCTGCACAGGCTTCAGTGTTTCCGGTCAAGCTTGCATAAATAATTAATGCTTGTGGCAACTAACCCGCCTCCTTCATCTCAATACTACTCTTTTATTATAACAAAGTTAGGCACAAAAATATACGCTAGCACTCATTTTTTATAGAGCTTACAAAAATAGTTAACAAGTAGACACCTATTTCTTGTCTCTTACGAGTAAACTAATAGTACTTAAAGTCCAAAAAAGGGACTGGAACTTAGGTTCCAGCCCCTCCCGCTTATGGTTGGTTTGGCTTGTAACTTTCAATTGTTGAGCGTGTGGCTTCTCTCGTTTCGAAATAAGCATTCATCACATCCCGGGCAATGCGGGTAGAATCTCGCCCGGTAGCGTCAGCCGGTAGATATGGTAAGACCACGCTGACCGCAATTTCAGGCTTATCATAAGGTGCGTAGCCAATATAAGTAGCGTTAACTACCGGATTATTGGTCGCGTATTGAATAGGTCCAGCATAAAAGGCTTCATCCGTCCCGGTCTTAGACCCAACCTTGATAGGGTAATTCATGAAGAGGTAATGAGCTGTCCCGTCCATTGTATGGGAAACTTGATACATCCCTTCATGAATGCGATCCATAACAGATTTTTCAACTGGCACTACGTTCATGACCTTAGGTTCAATTGTCGTTTCTACTCCACCTAGATGTCCATTGGCATCTGTATTGCGGATTTCCTTAACCAAACGTGGTGCATAACGAACCCCACCGTTGGCAATGACACTAGCATATTGCACTAATTGCAGCGGCGTATACAAGTCAAACTGCCCGAAAGACAAGTCCAAGATGTTAACCAGTTGTTCTGACTCAGGTAAGTAACCAACAGACTCACTCGGAATATCAATCCCAGTTTTAGTTCCTAAACCAAACTCGGCAAAGTACTCACGCATGGTATCCAAAGTCTTAGGATTGATATCCAACTTACCGTCCTTAGTATATTCGTTCTGTCCACCCATTCTCATGGCGGTCTTAATCATGTAGATGTTGGAAGACTTTTGCAAGGCTTCAATATCATTAATATTGACTTGACCCGTACGGTTGAAGACGGAACTCTTTTCAGCAGAGGCCTGGAACTTCATTGGTTCATCCAAGATGGTATTATTATTTAGGCTGAGCGCGCCCGACATGTAACCCATAGCCACCATGGCAGGCTTAACCGAAGACCCCATACCATAGGAGGTGTTGAGAGTCCCCAAGGTGTCATCTTCGATAGTATCATAATCATAAGAGTCGGTCGCTTGGTTGTATTTGAATCGTTTACCAACCAGAGCTAAAACATCCCCATTATTGGGGTTAAGCACGGCAATGTAAACCCGATCGTTCAAACCACGGTTTTCAATTTTCTTAAGCGAGCTTTCGGCAATCTCTTCTAATTTCTTCTGGAAATCGATGTCCATGGTCATGACTAAGTTGTCACCCTTGGAGCCTTCGTAGACGACTTGTTTAGCCAAGACATCATCGGAAGAGTCGGTTACAATCTTAGATACCGACTTTGCACCATGTAAAACGTCTTCGTATTGTTTTTCTAGATAACTGATCCCTACCCGGTCATTCATGGCATAGCCACGAGCTAGGTACATTGAGGCTAATTCACTTGGGAGACCGCGTTGTTCTGAAGATACTTGACCCAAGATAGAACGCATCATTTCCCCTTGTGGGTAGACCCGTTGCCAATCCGTCCCAATCTGAATACCTGGCAATTCACTTAAATGTTCACTGACCCGAGCAATTTCATCAGGCGTTACATTCTTATTTTTGACGGTAACTGTTGAAAGCGAGAAAGCACTATTCATACGTTTGAAAAGGACAATTATCTTAAGTTCGGACTCTGAATATTGAATATCATCTTCAGTTACAGCGGCTAGTTGAGCCTCATAGGCTTCTGAACCAGCTAATTTACGTTGTTCAGCTGTTAAACGGCCATTGACGGTATCGGGATTAGTCACGACGAAATAATCTTTCCGGTCCCGCTCGGTTACTTCTTGCGTTGGAACATCAACCAAAGAGGCTAATCGACGTGCAACTGCAATAATATCCTTGGCTTGAACTTTAGAATCACTGTCACGGGTATAAAGAATAGCCCGTTCAGGCTGGTTACCGACCAGGACTTTCCCATTGCTATCGTAAATCATCCCTCGTGGAACAGAACCTGTCGAAGTAGTGGACTCGGTCCGTTCAACCATTCGTTTGAACATTTGCCCATTATAGAGTTGGATATAGCCCAAGCGTACGAAAAGGGCCGCAAAACATAAAAAGGAAATCATTAATAGAAGGTTCAAACGAAAGGGAATATGGGATTTATTCTTCGGTTTCTTTAACTTATAACGTGGCATTTCAGCACTCCATTCCCTTCATAATATTCTAAGCTTCTCTATTATACCAAAAGAATTCATCAAAAGATAATAGTTCATCATAAATCCATAAAAAAAGCTAAAAAGCCGCCTCATTAAAAGGTGCTATTAAAGTCAAAATTTGGTAGAATAGATAAGAATGCTAGAAAATTTGGAGGTATTTATGAGCCAGCACGTGAACCAGCATGCCATGCCTCGCTTGGCCCGCTATAAACCCTATCTACTTAACCTTGGCCTAACCACACTTATTTTAATGGGCTTAGCCATCTTCAAAGGATTTACCCCTTTTGGCTCCAATTCCATGCTAACCATCGACCTGGGCCAACAATATATTGACTTTTTCAGTCTCTTTCGCCAGACCCTGACTCAAACGCCGGAACAATTCCTCTACAGCTTCCAAAAAGGCTACGGCGGAGAGATGATTGGAGTTTGGGCCTATTATCTTATGAGTCCCTTCAACCTGATTTTACTGCTTTTCGACGAACAACATCTGGCTGCAGCAGTTACCCTCTTAACTTATCTCAAATTGGCAGGAGCCAGCCTGACCTTCTTCTATTTTGCTCGCAAAAAATATCATACCAATACGGTTATGGGCAGCCTCTTTGCCAATGCCTATGCCTTAATGAGCTATACCTTTACCTATATGCTCAACATCATGTGGTTTGACGTCTTAGTCTTCCTGCCACTGATTGCGCTAGGTCTAGACCGCATCATGACTCAACGTCGCAGCAAGCTCTATGTCATTATGTTGGCCGTCAGCCTGATTTCCAACTACTACATTGGCTTTATGATGTGTATCTTCCTAGCCTTCTATGCCGGTTATGTCATCTTCGAGAAGTTCCCTAAGGTGACGATTAAATCCTTTATCCAACACTATAGTGACTTCGTCATCCAGTCCCTGATGGGAGCTGCCATTAGTGCCATGATGTTGATCCCCACCTTCATGGCCTTGCTCAGCAGTAAAGCAACCCACACCAAGACCGACTGGAATTGGGATGTCGCCCATAATCTAGAGGCGATTGGTTCCAAACTTTTCCTTGGCTCCTTCGTTTTCGACGAGATTAAGAAAGGTTCGCCAAACCTCTACTCTTCTATCTTAGTCAGTCTCTTCGTAGTCTACTACTTCTTCATCCGCAAGATTCGTTGGCAAGAAAAAATCGCGGCCATCGTGGTCTTGATTCCTTTCTATTTAGGTTTCCACTTCAAAATCTTTGACCGCTTGTGGCATGGTGGCCAGTTCCCAATCTGGTACCACTTCCGCTTCTCCTTCTTGACCACCTTCTTCCTTATCATTTTGGCTCTCAAAGCCTTCCAAAATCGCCGTCAGACCTTGGCCTACTGGCAAAGCATCCTGATGATTGTGAGTGTCACGGTCTACACCTATTATTACTATGGACGGATGTCAGACTATAAATTCCTTAAGTTGAATGCCCTCAACCTTGATCTTAGTAACCTGGGTGCAACCAAGATCGAAGCTAATTTACTCTTAAGTTTAATCTTTGCTCTCATGATTATTTTGGTCCTTCACTTCGAATTTCTCCATCCTAAGCTCATGCAGGTAGCTCTACTTGCGGTTGTAGCCTGCGAGATTTTCACTAATGGCGCTTTGATTCTTCAAGAACTCAGCTATGTTCAACTTTCTAAGTTTAACGACTATGTGGCGATTTTAGATAAGTCACTTACCGGCCTCCGAAACCCGTCTGATGACTTCTACCGAATTCATTCCACCTATCAGCGTTCTAAAAACGAGGCCATGTACACCCATTTCAATGGCATGAACCACTTTGGCTCCACCATAGATGCCAACGCACCTAAGCTCTTTGGCTATTTAGGTCTTCCTCAAACATCTGGGGTCGTAGAATATACTAACGGGACCCTCTTCACCGACGACCTTTTCAATATCCGTTACCTCTTGGATCCTTCCAAGGATACAGCAGCCAATACCAATCCTGATCAATATAAACTTTACCAAGTGGCAACTGATCTGGATATTCAGGCTTATCCGACCATTGATAGTCAACCTCGCTATGTTGTCCACGAAAACACGGAACGTTTAGGTTTGGGGATTGAAGTCTCTAATCAATTAACTTCTGAAAATAACCCCTTGGTGAATCACCAACCTATTCAAAACCAAGAATACTTGCTTAGTCTGGTTGACTATAAGGGAGCGGGCCAACCTTACTTTACCGAGCACGAACTCGAGGAAGAAGCGCCCGTCAATGTGACCATTACTAACCGTGGCGATGGTGACTACTTAACCTACTCACGTAATAGCGAATCTAGCAACAGTGATCTGACAAAATCTAAGTCATCTCACTACTTCAGTTTCCGCTTCAATACAACTAGCGAAAATCCTTACTACTTCACTCTACCTAGCCAATATGATGGCGAGAAGACCAAGCTGGATCTTAATAGTGAGGCCTACCACTTCTATGGGACCTTCTCCTACCGTCAAATCACTAACGCATCCTACAAGAAAATTCAGGATAATCAAGAACTCAAGGTTCGTCTTGAAAAACCAGAATTGAAAGCTAACCTACCAAAACTCTACGAGTTTGATAAGTCGCGCTATGATGCTATGATTGCGAGCAAGCAAGACCATCTCTTCAAAGTAACGAGCTTCAAACATAACAAGATAACGGGTACTATTAATACGGAACAAGAAGAAGGCTATCTGCTCTTCACTATTCCTTATGATAAGCATTGGCGCATTACGGATAATGGCCAACCTGTCCAAGGCATCTCAGTCTTAAATGACACCCTACTGGCTATTCCAATTAAGAAGGGCGACCACACCATTACCCTTCACTACTTCCCAATGCCTGTATGGATTGGCTTAGCTGTCAGTCTCTTAGGTATGGCTGCCTTCGTCTTAGATCAGACTTGGCTCAAGAAATACCGTAAGCCATTGGAAAATGCTAGCGCCTAACTAAAAAAAGTCCGCCAGTTGGCGGACTTTTTCTTTGTCGTTATTTCCTACTAAGCAAAATGGAGCTGGAATACTTCCAGCTCCATAAGCTTCTATCTTATTCTTGGAAAAGTCCACCTAAAGCCACTTGAGCTTCTTCGTTAGTCTCAGGTGCTTCACCAATTTTATAGTGGGCCCGAACACGTGCTTCGATTTCTGCTTGTACTTCTGGATTGTCCAAGAGGTATTGTTTAGCAGCTTCACGACCTTGCCCAATACGAGCCTCGCCGTAGGAGTACCAAGAGCCTGCCTTGTTGACAATATCTAAATCAGCTGCCATATCGACTAGCTCACCCACCTTAGAAATCCCTTTACCGTAGACAATGTCCACTAGGGCTTCCTTAAATGGTGGCGCCACCTTGTTCTTAACAACCTTGATTTTTGCACGGCTACCAATCACTTCGCTACCGTTCTTAATCAACTCAGCCTTACGCACTTCTAAACGAACAGTCGAGTAGAATTTGAGGGCACGACCACCTGGTGTCGTCTCAGGGTTCCCGAACATAATCCCTACTTTTTCACGCAATTGGTTGATGAAGAAGCAGATGGTTTTGGTCTTATTGACGTTACCGGATAATTTACGAAGCGCTTGAGACATGAGACGGGCTTGTAAGCCAACATGGGCATCCCCCATCTCCCCATCAATTTCAGCGCGTGGTACCAAGGCTGCAACCGAGTCAATGACAATGATATCAACCGCCCCTGATGTCACCAAGGCATCGGCGATAGCCAAGCCTTGTTCACCTGTATCTGGCTGGGATAAGAGCAATTCATCAATGTTAACCCCTAAAGCTGCAGCATAATCTGGGTCCAAGGCATGCTCAGCATCAATGAAGGCAGCCAAGCCCCCTTGTTTTTGTACTTCGGCAATGGCATGGAGGGCTACAGTAGTCTTACCAGAAGACTCTGGACCATAACATTCAATAATTCGACCTCGTGGATAGCCACCTACCCCTAAGGCAATATCTAAAGCCAGGGAACCTGACGGAATGGTCGAAATTTTGGTGTCGACTTTTTCACCCAGACGCATGATGGAGCCCTTACCAAAGCTTTTTTCAATATCTTTTAGGGCCTTATCTAGGGCTTTTTTGCGATCTTCATTCATTCTTTAACATCTCCTCTTTCTGAACTCTTCTATAGTTTACCTAAAATCTCGACAAAAAGCAAGCAAAACAAGAACATTTGTTCTGATTCTTTTATTTTAGCTTAAATGCTTATGTAAGAGGCTTAAAGCTTCATAGACGACAATGCTAGCCTGAACCTGGTAAGGTCGCTGGCCTAGGTAGACCGGTCGCTCTAGGCGTTGACCAGCCGGAGTGACTAAAATCAGCATTGCCTGATCCTGATCTAGCTGATAGTTAGCTAGGTAGAAAGTGCCTTGTTCGGCGCCCTGGCCAAGAGAGGCTAAACTCGCTTCTAAGTTTGCTTCTGTCACTTCTTGAATATAGCCTCGCTGGTAAACAGCCGCCTCAGGATCTTGCTGGCGTAGGCGACTTGCTAGCTGACCGTAGGTAAAGCCTTCTAAACTTACTAGTCGCTGTCCTTGATCAGCCATTTTTTCTAAGACATAGCCCGCGAAATCAAAGTCTTCCCCCTGTCCCATGTAATAATCACCAGCCAGGCCAATAAGCTCCTGAGCCAAGGCCTGGTTAAGGTCCTGCGCTTCTTGGGAGGTCGCAGCATTGGCTGTCAAACGCACCGCGATATGACGTGGCTTGGCATAGAGCCCTAGGGTAGGATTGCTTTGCTCTGCAATGGGTTGGGCCAAAATTTGGGCTAGTTTGGATTCCCCGATGCCAAAGAAATTAAGATAGAGCGACTCCATGGCCTCTTGCTTACCTAACTGTTTAGCTAAATCCGGTAGGACTTCTTGCTTGAGCATTTGATTCATCTCATAAGGCGGACCAGGCAAGAGAATGTAGGTCACCCCTTCATGTTGGTAGACAGAACCACATGCTAAGCCATAGGCATTCCACAGGGCCTTGCCCCCTTTCAAAGTAAGAACCTGCAGCAAGTCAATTGGCACACATTCCCGCCCCTCATGCGCCAAATGCTGGTTTAACTTAGCCAGTTGACGCGGATCCTCTTCCAAGGTCGTCCCGACAAAGGCGGCCACCACTTGCTTGGTAATATCATCATGAGTAGGGCCCAGACCGCCAGTTAAAATGACCAAGTCTGAACGCGAATGTGCCAGCGCTAAGGCCTGGGTCATACGTTCCCAGTTGTCTCCTACTGTCTGTTGATAATAGGTACCAATACCAATAGCTAATAATTGCTTAGCAATATCACTCGCATTACTGTTGACCACATAACCCATTAAAAGTTCTGTTCCGACTGAAATAAGTTCTGCCCTCATCATACCCCTCCTTATATATATAGACCAAAAGCCTAGCTGTCGCATTTTTTTTGCAGGCCTTTTTCACTTCTTTTATTATAGCCTATCCCTGAAGCCTTAGGCTAGTAGGATTGCTTAAGGTTTAAGGCTTTATACATATTTTATAAATCAGCCAGTCAACCCCTGCTAAAGCCATATAAAAAGCACCTAGCTAACTAGGTGCTTGAAACTTAGTTTTCAAGATAAATTTCCTGAGGTCTTAAGGTCTGTTTGGCCTTCCAGTTGGCCACTAAGAAGTCTGCTAAAATCAGGGCCGCAATTAGGACCAAGCTGACTGCCAAATAAATCACCCAGAGTGGGCTACCCGTTATAAAAGGTGGTTCACTGAGCAAGCCATAATTGCCACCTGTCAGTATATTAACCAGCACTAAACCGGCATTAATCGCCAAAGTGATAACTGCCAATTGCCAGCGTTTGAGTAGATTAGGTTGATAATTTTTGAAGAGGTAGATAAGGGCATTGACCCACAAGGCGTAGTGTCCCACTAAGAAAGAAAAACTGGTAACATGCGGGAAATCATAGGGATCAAAGACCGGATAGACCAAGGCGAAGAAGGCACCACTAGCCCCGAGTAAAGCGAAATATTGCTTGAAACGCGATTTACCTGGCCATAGAACCAAGGCAAACATGGCCAAACGACAATGATAAAGTGGCAAACTATTTGAGATAGGTAGGGAATAAACCACATACCAGGTATAGAGAACGGTCAATTGGATAATTTGTATAATTCGGAAGGTCTTAACATAGGCAGGATCGCGATATTTTCGTAAGCTAGTCCAACCGAGCGCGACCAAAAGTCCGACAATGACCAAGAACCAGCCCAAGGAAATGGCAGGCGGCGCGGACTGAGTAGTTGTCAAAAAATCTTTCATAGGCGAAAGGCCTCCTTATAACATGATCTTGCTCATCATATAATGTCACAGGTCTCTGAGCCATGTGTTCCTTTATTATACCCAGTCCACCCTTTTCTCGCAAGAGGAACTTTGCCACAAAAAAGTTGCTTGTTCCAAGCACCTACATTGTCTAATCTAGGACTGATAGGTTATAATACAAGTGAATGAATTGGAGGTATCCCATGAAAGAACAACCTATCCTTTTAACCCTCTTTGGGGCTACGGGTGACTTGGCTTTTCGCAAGCTCTACCCTGCTATTTACCAACTTTATCGCAGCGGCCGCCTATCTCAGAATTTTGCTCTGATTGGGACTGCCCGTCGTCCATGGTCTGATGAGCATTTCCGTCAAGTCATTATAGACAGTGTAGGCGCTCAGGCGCTTAGCCCTGAACACGTTCAGGAATTCGCCTCCCACTTCTATTACCTATCCCACGATGTTCAAAACACCGAACACTATGATCAACTCAAAGAATTGGCAGACCGACTCGATGCCACTTACCAAACCCAAGGTAATCGCCTCTTCTACCTGTCCATGTCCCCTACCTTCTTCCCTATTATTGCTGAGCATATTAAATCGCAAGGTCTTTTGGCATCAGGCTTTAACCGTCTCATTATCGAAAAACCATTCGGGCATGACCTGGCTTCTGCCCAAGAATTGCAAGACAAACTCAATGTGGCCTTCGATGAATCGCAAATTTACCGCATTGACCACTATCTGGGTAAAGAACTGGTTCAAGCTCTCTACCACTTGCGTTTCCACAACCAACTTTTCCGTCATACATGGAATAAAGATCATATTGCCAGCATCCAAATTTCCCTTCCTGAAATGGTGGGGGTTGAAGAACGAGCGGGCTACTATGATCATTCTGGCGCTAGCCGCGATATGGTTCAAAACCACATGCTCCAACTGCTCGCCCTGCTGACCATGGCAGAACCTGCCTCCAACCAAACAGCAGATATTCAGGCAGCTAAATATCGTAGCCTAGCCAACCTACATCACTATTCTGACGCTCAAGAATGTCAAGCTTGTGTAGTTCGTGGCCAATACAGCGCCCAAGGCGAACTCAAGGGCTATCTAGAAGAAGACGGCGTCGATTCTGCTTCCCGTACGGAAACTTATTTTGCAGCCAAAGTAACGCTAGACTTACCAGAATGGGAAGGTGTTCCTTTCTATCTAAGGACCGGCAAGCGCCTCAATCAGAAGGCAACCATGGTGGATGTCCTCTATCGTCCAACCCAAGAAGGCTTGGAAGGCGACCAACTCCGCATTGAAATCGCCCCTGACCTGGGCTATACCCTCTGGCTCAACACCAAAGCTATCGGCTACAGCCAAGATAGCCACCGCGTGCCACTCAGCTTCCGCTACAACTCAGAAGAATTGGCAGAAAGCCCAGATGACTACGCCCGCTTAATTTTCGAAGCTAGCCAAGGCGATCGCGAACACTTTACTCAATGGTGTGAAGTAGCTGCTGCCTGGAAATTCTTGGATAATATTCAAGCCTATTGGACTGCCGATACTGAGACACCACTAGCCCAGTATCCAGCTGGCAGTCATGGCCCTCAAGAAGCCGATGACCTCTTAGCCCGCGACGGCTTTGAATGGCTCCTTAAATAAGATGAAAAGAGTTTAGGACCTGAGCCTAAACTCTTTTTTTGCTGTCTTTGAGCTAGTGGTCTACTTTGAAAAGTGGGCCGGCTCTGGGTTTTTGTGGCGTTTTGAGGCAATCGGCTACTTTCTTGGCGTGCTAGTGGTCCACTCGGCGGAGTGGACCACTAGCTCTGGACATTTGTAGCTTTTTGAGGGAAATCTGCCACTTTCTTGACGCGCCAGTGGTCCACTCGGCCGAGTGGACCACTGGCTCCATCTTCCAGACACAAATAACCCATTATATCATATATGATATAATGGGTTATTCTTCATCATGTTAAACTTCTTGCTCAAGCTCTTGGCGATATGCTAGAACAGCTTGCGTTAACTCTTCTACAATGGCTTGTCGCTCAGCTAAACTGTGGGCATTAGCGCCACTAGCCATGGGATGGCCACCGCCATCATAATTGGCTGCAATCCCATTGATGACAGGCCCTTTGGAACGAATACGGCAACGATAGTGGTCGCCATTGCCTTCTTGTTGAACGAAAATGACCCAAGACAGGACGCCTTCGATACGACCCGGCAAGGTCACCGCAATCTGGGTTTGTTCTTCGCTGATGCCAAATGTCTTAATGTCTTCTTGGCTAATGGTCACCCAAGCAACGCCAGCTTCATTAATGGACATGGTCTCAAAGATATGGCCTTGGAATTTGGCTTCTTCAAAACTCAATCGCATAAAACGGTCGCTAATTTCAAAGGATGAGAAGTCATATTGCTTGAGCCAAGCCGCGACTTCCAAGGTCCGTGAGGTGGTGGACTCATAGAGGAAGCGAGCCGTATCAGATACCATACCAGTATAGAGCAGGCGCGCTGCTTGATCCTGCATAGGCAGCTGGTCACCTAGGTGGCGACTGATTTCAGCAATGATCTCGCAGGTAGAACTGGCAATGGGGTGGACAATTTGAAGTTGCCCATAGTCATCAACAGGAGGATGGTGGTCAATTTTGACCAAAGTCGCACCCTTGTCATAATGATCGCCGTCAATCCGGGGTTGGTTGGCGGTATCACAGACAATAACCAGGGCACCTTGGTAGTCGGCAGCTGTCACCTTGTCCATGGAGCCAATCCACTTGAGCCCTTGGGTTGTCGTGCCGGCTGCTAAAACGCGTTTGTCAGGGAAAGTCGATTCAATCAGCGACTTGAGTCCTAATTGGGAGCCGATGGCATCCGGATCAGGCCTCACATGGCGGTGAATGATAATGGTTTGGGCTGCTTGAATTAATTGGATGAGGGCTTGCGCCTCGTGATGTTCAATATACATAGTAGTTTTCTACTTCCTTACTCGCTAAACTTAATTACGTTCAATCATTTGGCTGGTAATAATGGCCTTGGCCACCAGACTATTCTCGTGGAAAACATCCACCTGGGTCAGGGCTGCACGACGGTTGTGGTTGAAGACATGGCCCTTAAACTGAATTTCATTGCCGATTTGGATTAGGTTGAAATAATGAAGGTCAATCTTCTCAATGACACTGTTGAGATGGGTCAACTCAAAGACCTTGCGATCCGTCACTTGGGCAATCAGTTCCGTCAGAACCCCATAGGAAATAGTCCCAAAGTTGCCAATCATCTGCGGTTGTACGAAGGCTTGGAAATCGTAGTCCGTCACTTCACTGGCCACTTCTAACTGGGCCGTAATGTCTTCTTCAAAGGTATGCACCATTTGGGGTTGCTGTTGGACCACTTGAATGGCCTTGGAGACTTCTTCACGCGTCACCACCCCAAGCAGTTGGAGGTTATCTTCCACCACCGGAATCATCTCAATATCCTGCCAAATCATCTTATGCGAGACACTGGCCACCGACATATGCGTCTTAACAGTCACGGGATTTTTGGTCATGACCCGCTCCAGCTGAATGGATTCTTGCTTACCTTGGACATCCTTAGCAGCCACAACCCCAATCAGACGATGGTTATAGCAGACAGGGAAACGTTTCTGGCCCGTTTCTTCCATCAAGCGATTGAAGTCAGCTACCGAATCACTTGGCGCTAGAAGTGGCACCTGGGATAGCGGTGTGTAGATATCCCGAATGGTCATGATTTCCTTCTTAATCATCTGATCCGCCATGGACCGGTTGATGATGGTCGCTACCGTAAAGGTGTCGAAGGTGGTGGAAATCACTGGCAAATTACGTTCATTGGCCAAACTAATGACCTGGTCACTGGCCTTGAAGCCCCCGGTAATGAGCACCGCCACGCCCTTTTCCAAGGCGAAGAGTTGGACATCTTCCCGGTTCCCTACAATAATCAGGGAATCGTCGGTGAAGTAACGCTCCATGGCGTCCTTAGTCATGGCCCCAATGATGAATTTAGACAGATGTTGGGTTAGCCCTTGGCTGCCGCCTTGGACCTCTCCTTCAATAATTTGCACCACTTCACCAAAGGTTAGCATTTCCGGCGAATATTTTTGCTTCTTCTCAATACGAATGGTTCCAACCCGCTCAATGGTCGAGACAATCCCTAGTACTTCGGCGTCCTTAATGGCCCGATAGGCCGTCCCTTCACTCATCTTGAGATGCTTGGCAATCCCTCGAACCGAGATTTTATCCCCGATGGGGAGGGATTCAATGTATTGGATAATCAGATCATGTTTGGTTGCCATATCGTCACCTTCTCTTTAGATACAAAAATAACTGTTATACTTCATATTATAACAGTTATTTTAAAAAGTAACAGACCTGTTTTACATTTTTTCAAAAGATAATTGTGTATTAACCTTATCGAGCTGAATTAGCCCAGCCGTTGAGACGCCTAGCAGGCGGACAGTCTTATGCAAATGACCGTGCAGCTCCCAGAGTTCCTGCACCGCTTGGCTAATCACCTCCACATCTTGGCTAGGAGAGCCCAAGGATAGTTGACGCGTTAAGGTCTCGAAATCATCATAGCGAATCTTAAGCGTCACGGTCTGAGCGTGGAAATTCTTGGCCTTTAAGATTGCCACCACCCGCTTAGTCAGCTGGGTCAAGGCATCTAGAACCCCCTCTTCTTCCGCCAGAAACTGAATGAAGGTAGTCTCCTTGCCAATGGACTTGCGCTCACGATGGGGCTGGACCGGCGCATCATGGACCCCCCGCACCTTGTAGTAGAGGGATTTTCCCATTTTACCAAAATGTTCAATCAGGTCTTCTAATTCAATTGCTCGCAAATCCGCCCCTGTCATAATCCCCCTCTGGTGAAAATAAGGCACCGACTGTCGCCCCACCCCATAGAACTTATCAATGGGTAGGTCATCTAAAAATTCCAAGGCTTGATCAGGTGTCACCACCGTAATGCCAAAGGGCTTACGGTAGTCAGAGGCAATTTTGGCTAGGAACTTGTTATAAGACACCCCAATCGAACAGGTTAGGTTGAGTTCTGCCTTAATCTGGGCTTGAATACGCTGGGCTAAGTAGGTCGCACTTTGAATGCCTAGCTTATTATGAGTCACATCCAAGTAGGCCTCATCCAGGGACATGGGTTCAATCAAATCCGTGTACTGGGCAAAAATTGCCCGAATCTGCTGAGACACTTCCTGATAGTGGGACCAATCGCCCGCGATAAAGACCGCATGGGGACAGCGTTTGAAGGCTTCAGCAGCCGTCATGGCCGAATGAATACCATATTCGCGCGCCTTATAGTTGCAAGTGGAGACGATGCCCCGACCTCCGGTTAACTTAGGATGCTTGGCAATCACAATAGGTTTGTGAGCAATCGCTGGATTATCCCGCGCCTCGACATTGGCATAGAAGGCATCCATATCTACATGTAGTATCTTACGCGATGTGTCCGGCACCGGATCCTTAAACTCTAAAATCCCATAGCGCATGATGCCCCTCCTCTCCCCTGTCATACTTCTCCTCTAGTATACGAAAATTTGTTCGTGTTTTCAAGTGGTGAGCTTGCCCCAGATAGCAATAAAAGGCAAGTAGCTAGATAGCTTGCTTGCCTTTTTATCATCATTTCACTTCGAAAAGTTCACGGTAGACCTGTTCACTGCCAAACTGGCGAGGCTCCACTCCTATCAGAGTCAAACCCGCCAGTCCCAAACCAACTAAAGCTTGGCTCAGTTGAGAGGCAGATACAAGAAAGCTGTAATCCGATAAGCGGCGAATCCAATCATCGGCTAACTTTTCTTGAACAGTTACCACATAGTCACTCGTTTCACTTTGGGCCAAAGTGCGTTCAATAATTTGGCCTTCTTTGACGAACAGAATTCGGCGAGTCATTCGGTCGATTTCGTCAAGATTATGCGAAGAAATCAATACCGTCATTCCCTCTTCGCGATTAAGTTGCATCACTAACTCACGAATCCGAATCAGGCTAGTAGGATCTAAGCCATTGTAAGGTTCATCCAGAAAGAGTACTTGTGGCCGGTGGAGAATAGCACATGCAAAGAGCAAGTGTTGTTTCATTCCCAAGGAATAAGTCCCCACCGCTTGATCTAAATACCCTATCATTCCTACTCGTTCAGCCGTTTCAATAATGCTCTCTTTGGAGAATCCCTGGGCTAAGGCTATATACTGAAGGTGGTCGTAGCCCGTTAGCTGTGGATAGAGAACACTATTATCTTGCATGAACCCAATCTTACGATAAAGAGCTTTACCTGCTGGCATGTAAAGCCCAGCTACCTTTACTTGTCCCTCCGAATATGGCAATAAGCCCGTTAAGGCTGACAGTAAAGTCGTTTTACCTGCACCATTAGGTCCCACTAAGCCTACTACTTCCCCGGCCTCAATTTGAAAATTTACTTGCTTCAAAATCGCTTTACTGCCATAGGCAAGGCTCAGATTTTTCACTTCAATCATATATGGTCACGTCCTTTCAGAGTAGAATGCAAGCACATATTCAAAAACAAGCCTGCAAGACCACAGACTACTAGGCCAGTCCAATGAGTCAAAAGACCTTGACCTAAAGAAACAGAGAGGCGTCCGTCCAATACCGGGGCTAAATCCAAATAACGGAAGGGACTCATAGCCTGTGCCAGACTAGGCAATAAGAGAGTTGCCCCATAACCAATACCTAAGATTCCAGCGACTAAACTAATATAGATTGCAGTCGACTTAACCCATCTAGCAACAAAATGGCAAAGGCTATTAATAAAGTAAGTAACAGCAACAAACAGCGCGAAAGCCTCTAGATAGTAATACCAGCTAGGCATTATCTCAAAAAATTGATGAGTACTTGGCACACGCAAGCGCTGACCAATCAAACCACCCCACTGTTGGCCATCTACTAAATATCTGACCTGAGGCAACTGAATATGACCTAAACCTGCAATTAAACTACCAGCCAAGGCAAGTAAGATAACTGACCCTAGCATTAGCAGAAATACCTGTTGAAGGCTTATGCGTCGACGCAACTTAACGAGATGCTTCCTTGCTAGAGGCAAGGTTGCCTGGAATCGCCAGCGTCCGGTTTCTTTATCTAGCACAGTAGGTGCTACTAGGAAAATTACTAAAATAACCCAGAGTCCTAAATAGAGACGATCTTCAAATAAGTTACCGACTATTCCTAGTGCAGTATAAGATTTCATAGGCTTGCTGACACGCGCTAGATAGGCTTCAAAGACCGCAATATCAATCGAAAGTGGTGGCTGGTCCTCACCACTTCTTGGTGATTGCTCATAATTTGGAATATAGAGCGTCCAATATGGACCACCAGGTAGCTGAAAATCAATCCCATAATTTCGTTTCCACTCGGCTAACTGATAATTGATGTAAGCATTCGGCATAAAAATCCAGTCACGGATTGGCAATAACGTTCTATCACCTTTGCCTTGTAGGAAATCAACATCCTCTTTCAGTTCATCGTACTCCATTTCCGTGGCTAACTTGGTTTTCCCTTGTTTAAGCTCCTCAACAAGAGCTTCTTGGCGTTGAAAACTTGCTAACGCTGCCTGATAGAGTTCTTCCGTTGGATAGGCCTGACGATAATCACTCAGATTAATCTTAAGAAACTCAGATTTTTGCGCAATGTTAGCTGCTTGTAATTGGTGGTACTGAATCCCCTGTGAAACGCCATAATAGAGGAAAAAGGCCAAGATGCACAAGCAAATTTGCCACCAAAGGTGACCTCTTAATAGTTTCAGCCATTCAAAACTTGTTTGGAAACGGCTAGAAGATAAATCGTAACGGCGACGCGCTCGACCACGTTTAAGTACTGCATAGGATAGGGTTACTATCACCCGCCAGACACCAAGTAAGAGACCGAAAAGAATAACCACTGTATAGAAAAATTCTAGGCTTGACTGGTGTAAAACAAAACCATTAATATCCCAGTAACTAAAAATAGAATAAAAAGGATAGAAATCAAAGAGGCGACTAAACTCAGCTAATAAAGTAACCGATACACCTAGACCTAGCCAAACTAATAACAGCTCTTGTACCCATCGATTAATAAGTAGCAAAATAAGCCAGAAAAGAATTACCAGTCCTAACCAGAATAAATAGAGAGCCAAGATTCCCTGCCACAGGGGCCAACCAGGTGCCATAGGATAATGAAGTAAAGCCGTAAGGGGAAGTTGGTCAAAAAGAACATGATAGATAGCCCACCCAACTGCTATCGACAATCCATAACCTAATCCCAGGCACAGGAACACACCTAAGCGTCGGCTTAGCAAACGACTATAAGGTATAGGTAAAGTTTTGAGAAAAGCCTGCTGATTAGCGAAAAAATCTCTTAGAAGTGGTAATCCTACTAAATATGAGAACAGCAAAAGTAGTGGAATTCCCAATAAATAAGGAGAGAGTTGTGTCATTAGATAGCTGGATTCTCGCGTTGTCTTAACATCCAAGCGACCGATTTGGTAATTGACTTGCCATTCGATAACAGGTAATTCTGCTTCTATCTGTTGACGCGAGATACTCAATAACTCCTTACCCTGATTATTGAGAGCTAATAGGGTTCGCCATATAGAGAGCTTGTCCTGGTTCACTCGATCCCATTCTTCATAATAGGCCGCCACACTGTAATCAAAACGTGTCTTTTCTGCTTCCTTCAAGCTAACTAAAAGGGGATTATCCTCTGAAACCCCCTGCCTTTGCATGTTGGAGATGGACCAGTTCAAATCTGAAGCCAAACGATTGGCCTGTTGACGCTCTTGATGTCTTAGGTCATGACTAACCTGTCCACGATATAGTCCTAGCCCTAACATGGTCACAAGTGGCAAGATTAAGAATAAGTAGACAAAGCGATGATTCTTGATAAAGTGCCTAAGCTCTAGTTTGAACATTTTGCGACCTCCTTAACGCTAAAATAGGTATAGATTAAAAAAACATTAAATATTAGTTAGATTGTATCCGATTTCCCACTTGATTTCAAGATAATTTTATCCCACTTGAATAAAATCTATTGTCTGTTAAGCCAATGTTCGTAATTGAAGTATTTATTAGAATAGCTTATACCCTAAATACTTCTATCTTTGAATCCCTCTACTTATTCACTTAATCCATTCTCTAATCCTATTGCACACTTAAATTCTTATTGGCCAATCTACAGTTCTCTATAAATTAGATTAATTACTTTTCCTAGTCACCTTTACTTTAGCAACAACTATCACTGTAAAGTGACCTCTTAATACAAAAAAGCTGAGACCTAAGTCTCAGCTTCTCTATGCGCTAGTCGAATATTAGCCCAAACGTGATGCTACCTTATCCCAGTTGACTACTGAGAAGAAGGCTTGGATATAGTCTGGACGACGGTTTTGATAGTGGAGGTAATAAGCATGTTCCCATACATCTAAACCTAAGAGTGGCTTAAGCCCTAATTCTAATGGTGTGTCTTGGTTAGCGGTAGACAAGACTTCTAAGTGACCGTCACGGTCTACAAGCCAAGCCCAACCAGAACCAAAGCGAGTCGCAGCTGCCTTAGCAAAGGCTTCTTTGAAGGCTTCAACAGAACCAAAGTCGGCTTCTAAGCGAGACTTGAGGCCAGCAGGAATAGCTGCTTCTGCACTTGGTGCTTGTAGGCTTTCCCAGAAGAAGCTATGGTTGAAGTGACCCCCACCATTGTTACGGACAGCTGTTTGGATGCTTTCAGGCAAATCCTTAAGGTTAGCGACTAAGTCTTCGATAGACTTAGCTGCCAAGTCAGCATGGCCTTCTAAGGCTGCATTCAAGTTGTTAACGTAGGTTTGGTGGTGTTTGGTGTGGTGAATTTCCATGGTGCGCGCGTCAAAGGCTGGTTCAAGCGCATCATAGGCGTATGGCAAGGCTGGTAATGTAAATGACATGGTCATTCCTCCTCGGATATAGTATATCTAGATTATATCATGCTCAGTAGAATAGACAATTATTTTGCACTTGGTAGCGTTTATTTCACAAACTCAAAGCATGAAAAAAGCCCCTTATTCGCTAAGAATAAAGGACTTTAGCAAGGCTGACTCTCAAAGTCGTAAGGGCTGATTCCCTCCATGCCAATCATGGGATCAATTTGGTCGATCAAATCCTGACTTAAGCGGAAGGACTCTTGCTGCTTAGGTGCCAAGTCTCTTGATTGAACCGCAACCGAAACACTTGTCGCAGGACTAGCTTGAGGCGAGGCCTGGTCTGTTGCACTAACTTCAACTTTTTCAGCATCTAGGCCTAAAACTTGGCTCTCTCCTGACGATAGCTCTTGCTCTACCTTCTCTCCCTGCGTCAGCCCAGCTAATTTAATTTCTAGCAGGTCCTTCAGGTTGGTACGGCGTGGATCACGATTCTGACTAACCGCTTGGACATAAGCGTCCGGGTCCCCCACCAAAACCAAACTTGCCTGTGCTCGGGTGACCGCTGTATAAAGCAAGTCCTGACGCAACATGCGATAGTAGGCATCGACCAGAGGTAGAATAACTAAGGGATACTCGCTCCCCTGGGATTTGTGGACCGAACAGCAGTATGCCAAGGTCAACTGATCGAAATCTGACCGTCGATAGGTCAGTTCCTTATCGTCATCAAAGGCTACCACGACCTCTTCGCTCCCGCTATTAGACGCCTGTGCTGAGAAGACACCGACGATTTTCCCGATGTCCCCATTATAGACGCCTTCTTCCGCATTGTTGACCAACTGAAGCACCTTGTCTCCCAGACGAAAAATTTGGTCAAAATACTCTAGCTGAGGTTTCTTGCGGCTAGGCGGATTGAAGAGCCCTTGCAAGAGTTGGTTGAGGGCCGTAATACCCGCAGGCCCCTTATACATAGGCGCTAAAACCTGCAGGGTATTGGCATCAAAGCCCCTAGTCAAGGCGTGGCCTACCACCTGTTCCACCACTTGGGCTACCTGCTGGGTCTTACATGGGATAAAGGAACGGTCAGGCTGTCTCTCCATTAGGTTCTGCGGTAGGCGCCCCTGTCGAATCTGATGGGCTAGTTGAATAATGGAACTATCTTGGGCTTGGCGATAGATTTTAGTCAGACTAATCGTAGGAATCACCCCAGACTCAATCAAATCTGAAAAGACTTTACCTGGCCCGACCGAAGGCAATTGATGCTTATCCCCTACCAAAATAACTTGAATTCGGTAGCCAATGGCCATCCAGAGCCAATTCATTAACCAGGTGTCTACCATTGACATTTCATCCACTACCAGTAGCTGACCTTCCAGTGGCGTCGGATCAAAACCTTCCACTGTGGTCTCACGATTGAACCCAATCAGTCGATGAATAGTTGAAGCAGGGATATCGGTCATTTCCTGCATACGCTTGGCTGCTCGACCTGTTGGGGCGGCTAACAGGACGGGGCCAGTCTGATAAGGATTGGTCACATCGCCCTGATGATAGCCATGCAAGAGCCGGTGAAGCGTCAAAATTCCCCGTATCAAGGTCGTCTTCCCCGTACCTGGACCACCTGTAATCACGGAAAGTGGCGATTGCAAGGCTAGGATCATGGCCTGGCGTTGCGTTTCATCATAGTCGATTCCCGTCTCGCGGGCTACTTGATCTAGCTTGCCTTCAATTTCTGCCTTGCTGAAAGTCTCTACTTCTTCATACTGGAAGAAGTCACTAATACGTCGGACGATTCCCATTTCCGCGTGATAGAGACTTGGCAACATAATCCCCTGGTCCAAGGAATAGAGTGTCCCTTCCAAGATAGCCAAGTCCAAGGCTTCTGCTAGGCGCTCTTCCTCAATCAGATAAGAGCGACTACGTTCTAGAATCTTGGTAGCAAGCGCCAGCAAGCGTGGCCGCTGGACATAGGTGTCCCCTGCCCGCAAACAAACTTCAGATACGGCCGTATAGAGACCTGCCACCAAACGCGTGACAGCGTCAGCCTCAATACCTAGTTGCTCAGCCAAGGCATCAGCCTTATTGAAGCCAACCCCTTCTACCTTGGCTACTAGGGCGTAGGGATTATCCTCAATCGTAGCCAGCGTTTGATCCTTGAAGGTCTGATAAATTTTATCCGCTAGCTTAGGTCCAAAACCCCACTCTGTTAGCTGCAAGAAGATGCGTTCAGTCCCCTGATGTTGGAGCAAGGTTTGGGCTAGCACTTGGCGTTTGTCTGGTGTTAGGCCTTTGACCGATTTGAGGCAGTCAGGATCTTGCAAGATTAAATCAATGGCTTCCAATCCCAGCTGATCCACAATCCTTTGGGCTAGAGTTTTACCAATCCCAGTGAAGCGGGCACTAGAAAGAAATTCTACTAGACCAGCCTCAGAGGTTGGCGCTACTTGTTGGTAGCGACTAACCGCAAATTGCTCGCCATAACGCGGATGAACGGTCACTTGGCCAAAGAATTCATAGGCCGTATCGAGATGCAAGGCTGCAAATTGACCCGTACAGGTAACATAGTCCTCGCTTACTAGGTCGCTGTCGGACTCTAACACCTTCACCCTTAGCACCTTATAAAGATTCTGTGGGTTTTCGAAGAAGACCGACTCAACTTCGCCAATCAAATGTATTTGCTCAGCCATAAGCGGCCTCCTTTCTTAACGCTATAAGATGAGACTTAGGGCTTAATCCACCGCATCCCAATATTGCCTGGAATAGCTTGAAAACCAAACTGCTGATAGAGTTGGTCGGCCGGTTCCTTGGCCATCAAGCAAACATAAGCAGACGCATCTGCATTCGCTATGAGCCAATCCGAGACAGCTTGCATCAGGGCCTTACCCAGTCCTTGACCTTGGAATTCAGGTGCCACCATGACCGAATTGATGATATAAGATAAGGCACCGTCCCCAGCAATCCGGGCAAAACAAACCAGCCGCTGACCCTGGTAGGCACAAATCATATAGAGGGAATTAGCTAGCGCACGTTCAGCCACTTCTTGAGGGGGCTTAGCCCCCAAGCCTGTGGCAATCCGCAAATCAAGATAGTCTTGGACAGTCGGAATCGTTTCAGTCCAGCGAAGTTGTGCCTTAGACATACTGACGTTGCACCCCCTCTTTGTAGGCCGCGTCAATCAGCCCGCCACCTAGACACTCTTGACCATCATAGAAGACTACTGCCTGCCCCGGTGTAATGGCCCGGACTGGTTCATCAAAAATAACAGTCGCCTGAGTCTTATCTTGGCTAAGCTTAACCGTCACTCCAATATCTTGTTGGCGGTAGCGGAACTTGGCCGTACAATGGAATTCTTCTGGCACATCTGACAAATTAGGCGCTGTAAAGGATACTTCACTGGCCGTCAGATAGTCTGAATAGAGATTTGGATGATGGAAGCCCTGACCTACATAGAGAGTTTGCGTCGTCTGATCCTTACCAATGACAAACCAAGGTTCATTGCTAGTGCCACCGCCACCAATCCCTAAGCCTTGGCGTTGGCCAATGGTATAGTACATAAGCCCCATGTGCTCGCCCTTGACCTGACCATCTAGGGTCACCATTTTGCCCGGTTTATTGGGTAGGTAGTTGGAAAGAAATTCATTGAAATTCCGTTCTCCAATGAAGCAGACACCGGTTGAATCCTTCTTCTTGGCAGTCACCAAGCCGGCCTTTTCTGCTAAGGCACGGACTTCAGACTTCTGCAAATGGCCCAAAGGGAAGAGGGCTTTCTGGAGTTGGGCTTGGGATAGTTGGCTAAGGAAATAGGTTTGGTCCTTATTATTATCCAGGCCACGCAAGAGGTGGACTACCCCATTTTCATCTCGCTCCGAACGGGCATAGTGCCCCATGGCAATATAGTCCGCCCCTAATTCCATGGCATAATCTAGGAAGGCCTTGAATTTTACTTCCTTGTTACACATCACATCTGGGTTAGGCGTACGCCCCGCCCGATATTCGCGTAAGAAATATTCAAAGACCCGATCCCAATATTCTTTCTCGAAGTTAACAGAATAATAGGGAATTCCAATTTTCTCCGCGACTTTGACTACGTCTTGGTAGTCTTCAGTCGCTGTACAGTGACCATTTTCGTCAGTATCGTCCCAGTTTTTCATGAAGAGGCCGATGACTTCATAGCCCTGCTCCTTGAGTAGCAAGGCAGCGACAGAAGAATCTACGCCTCCGCTCATACCCAAAACGACACGTTTTCCATTTGTTGACATTGTTCTTTTCCTTTCTTTCTCTCTATGGATAACTCCGTGGAAGGCAGAGCATCCTGACATGTGTGCTTAATTGATAACAGAAGAAGAGAACGAAAGCACTCTCTCGTTCTCCCCACTTAGGCTAGACTTCAGTTAAAACGTTACGCTCAACAAAGCCATCAAAGATAAAGTTAATCTTCTCTACAACCATTTCATTATGAGCTAACTTGGTCACATCGACAGCAGTTAAACCCTTGTTATTAACGGTTGAGATTTTGAGAGTCTTCAAGTCCTTGTTCACCAAGACCTTGAGCACCAAACCATCACGGTGGTGGCTATCTAGAGGACGTTTGTATTGGAAGTTACCGCCAGTTGACTCGGTAAAGCCATTATCCCGCAAAGTATAAGGTTTGCAGGCTGGATTGATTTCGAAGGTACGGTTAAAACCTTTTAAGGTTGCTTGTTTGGTGAATGCCATAATTCATCGCCTTTCTTGTTTACTTTTGTTGTCTTGCTTTTAAGAGGCCAAGTTGTTTGACCACTTGGTCTAAGTCCGCTTGCGTCACGTCCAAACCCATGGTCAGACGCATACTTTCACGCTGCCGGTCTTCCTGGTCAGGGTAGTAAGCCTTAAGGACTCGACTAGGTTCTAGACTACCTGCCGAACAGGCTGAGCCAGCCGAAACATAGATCTGAGCCAAATCTAAATGGATTAGGACCTGACTAGCCTTGAGGCCTTTGAGCCAGAGATTAAGGAAGCCTGGCAAATGATGAGCCTGAGGACGGTTGACTTGATAATCAATTCCTGCTCGAGTTAGCTCCTCCAAGAAGTAAGCTTCCAAGTTTGCCAAATGCGCTTGTCGCTGCTCCGCTTCTGCTAGAGATAGATGGATAGCTTGAGCCAAGCCCTGAATATAGGCTAGATTCTCAGTTCCAGCTCGCATACCAGATTCTTGCCCGCCACCTATCAAGTAAGGTTGCAGCCATGGTTGATCTTGCCATGCTTGGAAGTAGAGTAAGCCGATTCCTTTAGGCCCACCCAGCTTATGGCCCGATAGGCTCCAAGAAGTGGCTATCTGGTCTAGTTGCCAAGGTAGTTTGGTAATCCCTTGAACCAAGTCAACATGGAAAAAATAACCGCGCTGACGAGCTTCTTGTGCCAATCCAGGAATGGGGTAAATGGCGCCTACTTCATTGTTGACCGCCATGGCTACCCAGCCACTAGTATCTTCCTGACTAGCCGCTAGAAATTGGTCAATCAGGTCCTGGTCACTGCCCCCATCTTGGGGTTGAATCCAGGAAATGGTCCAGCCCTGTTCTTCTAATCGCTTGAGCGCTAAATCCACAGAGGGATGTTCTACAGCCAAAGCCACCAAGTGGCGAGCTTTACCAACTGCTAGAGCACTTTGAGTCTGAGACCAGATAGCCCAGTTATTGGCTTCCGTCGCCCCTGACGTGAAGTAGAGGCAAGAAGCTGAGGCTAGGTCCAAATCTTTGGCAATGGCCTCGCGAGCCTGATTGAGAGCATACTTGGCAGACTTGCCCAATTGATAAGTGCTAGAGGGGTTCCCATAAAGTTGGGATAAGGAGCTTGTGATCGTTTCGACAACTTCTGGACGAACAGGTGTTGTCGCTGCATAATCAAGATAAATAGCCACCTTGGCCTCCTCCTCTCAGACTAGACTTTCCTTCTTATTATAGCACACTCCTAGCCTTTCGCCTATCCATAAGTTTAGTCAGAAGATTTGTCTCCTCAGGCCTTTTGCGGTATGATGAATAGGCAGATAATTGATTGAAAGGAGGCCTCCCATGCTTCAACCACTCGCCTATCGCATGCGCCCTCGTCAACTGGAAGATATTCTTGGCCAGGAGCACCTTGTTGGCCCTGGTAAGATTATCCAGCGCATGGTGCAAGCCAAGCGCCTGACTTCCATGATTCTCTACGGACCGCCCGGTATCGGCAAAACTTCCATTGCCAGCGCTATTGCAGGTTCGACTCGTTATGCCTTCCGAACCCTGAATGCGGCCACCGATGGTAAGAAAGAACTGGAACAAGTAGTAGAAGAAGCCAAATTTTCTGGCACCCTTATCTTACTCTTGGATGAAATTCACCGATTAAACACCACCAAACAGGATTTCCTACTACCACATCTGGAGAGCGGTCGGATTATTCTGATTGGGGCGACCACCGAGAACCCCTATATCGCCATCAACCCCGCCATTAGAAGTCGGGTGCAAATTTTTGAACTCAAGCCTCTCAGTCCTGAGCAGGTTTGCATGGGTTTGACTCGGGCCTTAGCCGATCAAGAACGTGGGCTCGGTAAGTACCCTGTACAAGTCCAGAATGGCGTTCTAGAACATTTTGCCCAAGTTTCGGGCGGTGATATTCGGACCAGCCTTAACGCCTTAGAGCTGGCAGTCCTGTCAACTGAACCGGACCAAAATGGGCAAATTATCATCGACATGGCAGTGGCCAGTGATTGCTTGCGACGTCGCCGCCTTCAACACGACAAGAATGGTGACGCCCACTACGACGTCATCTCCGCCCTACAAAAATCCATCCGCGGCAGTGATGTCGACGCTGCCCTTTATTACCTAGCCATATTACTGACTGCCGGTGAGCTGACGGTTGCCTGCCGTCGCCTGCTAGTGATTGCCTATGAGGATATTGGTCTAGGCCACCCAGCTGCCACACAAAGAACGGTTGCGGCCATTCAAGCCGCTGAAAAGCTAGGTCTGCCAGAAGCCAGTATTCCCTTAGGTTTTGCAGTCATCGACCTAGCCTTGAGTCCAAAATCCAATACTAGCTATCGTGCTATCAAGTCTGCTATGGCTGCGATTGACCAAGGACAAGTCGCCCCTGTCCCAGACCATTTGCGGGACAGCCACTATCAAGGCGCTGACAAGTTGGGTCGAGGACTTGACTACCGCTATCCCCACGACTATCCTGGTCATATCGTAGCTCAAGAATATTTGCCTAAGGAGTTAGCTCATCACCAGTTCTTCCAAGCAGACCCTAGCGGTAAGTATGAAGAAGCCTTGGCTCACTACTACCAAAAAGTTAAAGAAATCCTCAAAAAATAAGAGCGCTTACTTGCAAATTTAGCAAGTCGTGCTATAATAAAAGTATAGAAAATCTGTGGTGTACGTGACATATACACTGTGTTGACCGAACATTTTTCTTTAGATATAGGGAACCAACTCGGCTGACTTATGACAGGCCTTTTCACTTGGTAGTCAGCGGTTAGGCGTTAGGTGCCCACCTGCTTAGATTGCGGGTTCAAAACATCTATATGACCAAACGGCACTAACGGATTTGGGTAGGAACTAGGGTTCCTGCCCTCTTTTTTATATAGAAAAAGAGCTTGGGGCTTGCCCAAGCTCTTTCACTTATTTTTTTATGATACTTTCCGTCTCACTTGCCAGTGTGCAATAGCCAAACCCAAGAAGCTAGGTACAATCCAACCTAGACTCTGGCCACTCAGGGGCAAATAAGTAGCGAATGTGGAAGCTAATGCTTTCAGTGGTAGTACCCAAGCTAGCTCTGGCATGGCTTGAATGCCATCGATTAGCGCCACTATCCCTGTCAGTGCCATAGCCCATTGGTAGTAAAGGCTGTCGATTGCCCGACCTCGGCACAGTAAGGTGACCATGACTAGGACAATCGCCAGAGGATAGAGAAACATGAGCACCGGAACGGCCCAAGCAATAATCTGAGTCAAACCGGCATTAGCGATAAGAGTAGCCAAGAGGCTAACCGCCAGTAAGTAATGCTTGTAATCCAGACTAGGGAATAGGTCCACCATTGCCTCCGAAAAAGCGGTCAGAAGCCCTACCCCTGTCTTAAGGCAGGCCAGAATAACAATTAAGGCCAAGAGGATACTACCTGCTGAACCGAGATAGTGATTAGCAATCTGAGCTAGTGCAATCCCACCATTAGCACTCAAGGAGAAGTGCCCCAAGGAAGTCGCCCCAGCATAGGCCAAGAGCCCATAAATTAGGCCCATTAAGAGGATACTAATGGCTCCGGATTTGACCATGCCGCTAGCCAGTTCGCCCGGCTCCTGAATCCCTAAACGATTCATAGCTTGAATCATGACAATCCCAAAAGCCAAGGCCGCTAGCACATCCAGGGTCTGATACCCCTCCAGAAAGCCTGTCGCCATTGCTTGTTGAGCATAGCGCCCCTGGGCCATCATTTGCCCAGCTTGCCCCATTGGATTGAGGACTGTCAGAGTCAAGAGTAGCCCTAAAACCAGTAAAAAGGCAGGGTTAAGAATTTTGCCAATATAATCTAGAATCTTACCTGGATTCAAGGATAGAAAGCCCGCTACTAGGAAGAAGATGAGGGAATAAATTAGAAGACCATGTCCCTGGTGACTCGACTCGATAAAAGGGGCTACCCCAATAGTATAAGATGTACTTGCCAAGCGTGGCACCGCAAATAAAGGACCAATTACCAGATAGAGCAGGACCGTAAAAATCACACTGAACTTTTTACCGACACGACTGGCTAGCTCGGTTACACTCTTACTCTTAGACATCCCCATAGCGAGAATGGTCAGGAAAGGCAAGCCGATGGCTGAAATCAAAAGTCCGACCACAGCTGGTCCTACCTGAGCGCCACTTTCTTGTCCTAGGTGAACTGGGAAAATCAAGTTCCCGGCCCCAAATAACATACCGAAAAGCATGGAACCCAAATATAGGGCGTCTTTAGACTGAAGCTTTTTGCTCATTTATCATACTCCATTTCAAGCAAAAGCAACATCCGAAAGGAATGTTGCTCTTACTTACTTTTTTATTATTCTGCTTCAAAGTAAGCAGGGTAATGCGTTTTGACAATCTGGTGGCAACGATGGCAAAGGGTTGGGGCCTCCGCAATCGTTCCTACTTCCGGACGGACTGCCCGGCATCGTTCGCAGACATGACCTTGTGCTCGGCTAACAGAGACAGCATAGTCTTCTAAGACTAAAGCATAATCTGGTGCCGGCGTGGTCACTAAGTCTAGATGAGAGACAATGAGTAATTGATCTAAATCTTGACTCAAGGCCTTTAAGGCATTGGCTTGTTCTTCATTGACATAGAGGGTCACAGCTGCTTCAAAAGATTTCTTGATTGGGTCTTGCTCAGCATTTTTCGCTTCCTCTAAGGCTTTTTGAACCCCTTGTTGGACATGGAAGAAGAGTTTCCATTGATCCACCAGCGCTTGATAAGCGGTCCCATCGACTGCTTGAGGGAATTCTGCTAACTGAACATAGCCTTCAACCCCTGGTAATTCCTTCCAGGCTTCTTCCATGGTGTGCAAGAGGACTGGTGTTAAGAGTGGCAAGAGGTCACGCAAGATGCCGTAGATGACGGTTTGCATTTGACGACGTGGTAAGCTATTGGGAGCTTCAATATAGAGGACGTCCTTAGCAAAGTCCAAGTAGAAGGCAGACAAGTCAACCGTCATGAAGTTGATAACCTTCTTATAGATGCTAGCAAATTCAAACTTATCGTAGGCACTTAAAAGGTCGTTAACAACGAGCTTAAACTTAGCTGTCATGTATTGATCAACTGGACGTAAGTCTTCAAAAGCTACAGTATCCTTGCTTGGGTCAAAGTCTGACACATGGCTTAACATAAAGCGGATGGTATTCCGAATTTTACGGTAAGCCTCAGCAATTTGCTTGAGGATGTCCTTAGAAATCCGTACATCTGATTCTGAGTCCACACTGAGAACCCATAGGCGGATAATATCAGCCCCAAGCTCATTCATGACTTCTTCCGGCACAATAACGTTACCTAATGACTTACTCATCTTGTTACCTTTACCGTCTAAGACGAAGCCTTGAGACAGCACCGCCTTATAGGGTGGCACACCCTTAGCAGCAACCGAAGTGGTAAAGCTTGAGTTGAACCAACCACGGTATTGATCAGACCCTTCCAAGTAGAGGTCTGCTGGGAAAGTCAGATAATCTCTGGCTTCTAAAACCCCTGCATAAGAGGTCCCAGAGTCGAACCATACGTCCATGATGTCAGTTTCCTTGGTGAATTTACCATTTGGACTGCTAGGATGCGTGAAGCCTTCAGGCAAGAGATCCTTAGCATCACGTTCAAACCAGACATTAGAACCGTGTGTTTCAAATAAAGTTGCCACATGCTCAACGGTTTCAGCTGTTAAGATAGCTTCCCCATTTTCAGCATAGAAGATAGGAAGTGGTACACCCCATGCCCGTTGACGAGAGATGACCCAGTCACCTCGGTCACGAATCATGTTGTAGATACGTGGCTGGCCTGATGGGTGGTACCATTTAACTTGTGTTTCAATTGCTTCAAGCAATTCTTCACGAAATTTATCAATAGAAGCAAACCACTGTGGTGTCGCCCGATAAATAACAGGTTTTTTAGTCCGCCAGTCATGCGGGTAGCTGTGGACAAATTCAGAGTAAGACAGCAGGGCACCCTTTTCCTTGAGTAATTCCACTACTAGTTTGTTGCCTTTTGCATAGAAGATACCTTCAAGACCAGGGGCTTCATGAGTATAGTGACCTTGGTTATCCAATGGGGACAGAATATCTAAACCATAGGCTTTACCAATATGGTAGTCGTCTTCCCCGTGACCAGGAGCGGTATGTACCAAACCAGTCCCTGCATCTAGGGTTACGTGATCTCCCACCATGAGTAGGGACTCCCGTTCATAGAAAGGATGCCAAGCAGTGAGTCGGTCAAAGTCCTTCCCTTGATAGTGAGCCTCTACTTGATAATCTTCCCAGTTGAGGGTTTGAGCTAAGGACTCCAGCAAGTCTTGAGCTACGATGAAATGACGGTCTCCCACTTTGACTTGGGCATAGCTAGCCACAGGACTCACTGAAATCCCTAAGTTTGCAGGAAGAGTCCAAGGCGTGGTGGTCCAGATTACGAACTCAGCTTTTTCTGGTACAATGCCTTTGCCGTCTTTGACCTTGAAAGCCACATAGATAGAAGGAGAAGTTACGTCTGCATACTCCACTTCGGCTTCTGCTAAGGACGATTCACTGGATGGTGACCAATAGATTGGCTTCAATCCCTTGTAGATGTAGCCTTTTGCCGCCATTTGACCGAAAATGCGAATTTGTGCCGCTTCGTATTCAGGAGCTAGAGTCAAGTAAGGATTGTCCCACTCACCTGTCACACCTAAGCGTTTGAAGTCAGCCTTTTGGCCTTCTACTTGGCGTAGGGCATATTCTTGACAGAGTTTGCGGAATTCGACCACAGACATGGACTTGCGGTCAACCCCTTCTTGCTTGGTCAGGGCAGATTCGATTGGCAGACCATGTGTGTCCCAACCTGGCACATAAGGCGACCGGAAGCCAGACATGGATTTAGAGCGAATAATAATATCCTTACTAATCTTGTTGAGGGCGTGACCCATGTGGATTTTACCGTTGGCATAGGGAGGCCCATCGTGGAGGACATAGGTTGGCTTATCAGCATTCTTAGCTTGGATTTGTTGATAGATATTCGCATCTTCCCACTCTTTTTGTAGGACGACTTCTTTAGTTGGTAAATTTGCCCGCATGGCGAAATCGGTTTGACCAAGGTTGAGGGTCTCTTTTAGTTTCATATTGACAATATTCCTTTCTTGACAGTATTAACTACAAAAAAATATAAAAAGACGCCCCGGAACGGGACGTCGCAACGTGGTACCACCCAATTTTATTTGTAGTCATACAAATTCTCTTACATGATAACGCTCTTTAAGCGGCACCGGCTACTTAAGTTCACCGAGCATTATAGGTAAGCTGATCATCTACCCTATAGGGAACTCTAGGCTTGCACCCTTCCTAGATCGCTGGGGATGTATAGAGGTGATGGTGGTCTTACATCATTTCTGGTAATTCAATTTTAATGGTTTGGCCCAAGATACTTTCAACAGAAGCTTGGTCATCCTTATCAGGTGTTACCTTAGCTTCTAAGTTTCCTTGAGTTTCATGGACAAATTCTTCAACATCTGAAGTGACTTGGGTCTCTACCTCTTGCTCTAAGGCAGCCACACGCTCAGAACTACGTTCTTCAGCCTGGCTTTCTTCGCTAGCAGGTGTTGCAAAAGCAATCTCCTGTTCAAAGGTTTGAGACTTGATTAAATCTAGTTGTTGAGTCAACATGCGTTGCATTTCGAACTGAAGGTTGCGTCCATTATGACGTAAGAGTTCCACTTCATTAGCCAAGTGGTTGACGGTATCATGTGCATTAGCGATGATACGATCAGACTCACGTTCTGCCTCATAAATAATGAGTTCTGCTTCCTTGCGCGCATTTTGTTTGAGGCGTTCAGCCGCTTCGTTAGCGATCAAGATTGAGCTATTCAAGGATTCTTGTAATTTCTCGAAATTCTTGATTTTCTCTTCAGCTTCCGCCAACTTACGTTTAAGGCTAGCCACTTGGTCTAAAGACCGTTCATAGTCAACAACCACTTCATCTAGAAATTCATTGACTTCTTCTTTTGCATAGCCTCTAAATTCGCGATTAAATTCTTTGGTTAAAATATCGTTTGGTGTAATTGGCATGTCACACACTCCTTTGCTCTTGCTTTCTTCCTTAGACGACTAGAACCTTAACCTTAAGACGAATATTGTCCTTGCGGGTTAGCCCTTCCTCGGCATCGATTTGAAAACGCCCAAACTTCCTAAGCGAGACAAAGTCGCCTGCCTCTAGCTCAAAATCTGGTCGATTAATTTCTAAATAATTGACCTTGACCAAGCCCCCTAAGACGGCTTCTTTTGCACGCTGTCTAGAAAAATTATAGACTTTACTCAGCATAGTGTCAAGCCTTAATGACGTGGTAATGACCGTCTGGTCTTCCCAGAGGACTTGTGGCGACAGAACCTGATCAGGCTCGATATATTCAAGCCTTACCCCGACATTTCCCATTTTAGTCACATTTTGACAAACATAAGGCGCAATCTTGGCATCCACTAGTACCTGCCAGTCCTGTCCATCGGTAATGATGTCCCCGATTCGGTTGCGTTCTAAGCCAGCCCCCAGGAGGGAACCTAGGATAGAACCATGTCGAATATTAGCAAATTTCTGCGGAAAGTGAATCTTCAAGGCTTGAATCTGGAAGTCGCTAGTTTCTAAATCATAATACTGAGGATAAAAAACCAGTCTTTGACGTTCAGCGCCTGGCAAACCGCCTTGGCAGGCTAATTGAACTTCATCTTGTCCATTAGCCAGTTGCTGGGCAATCAGGGCTTCGCGCGGAGTCACAAAGTAACTAGTTACCGGACAATAGCGACTAGCCGCATAGGCCATCTGTTCTAGTACATAGTCAATAAAGGCCTGCTCCTCTTTACGATAATGTTGATATATACCCTCTTTCATGGGACTACACTCCAACTAACAATCGCATAAGGAAATTTTGAACCAGATAGAGAACCATCAGCGCCGCCATAACTGAAAAGCTCAAGCCCCCTACTGGCGGGATAAAACGATCAAAAAGCTCAACATAAGGCTCGACTAGGCTACCTACCCAACGTCCTAAGTCACTGTAACGGGCATCAGGAAACCAAGACATGATGGCCCAAATAATAATAAGGGTCTCGTAAGTAGTAAAGGCCCAAGAAATAAATTGTATCAGCATAATAGCTCTACCTCTTCGCTCATTTTTTCTTCCATAACAGTTATGGGCACGCTGGCTAGCTGCTAGAAGCGTAGCCTTACGTGCCCATGATGCTTGCGACTAGTTACTTAGCTTAGCCACGGTGGCGTTTGCGGAAGAAAGGTGGTGTATCAAGTTCGTTATCTTCCGTTGTATCAACTTGACGGTTGCGGCTAACGTCACTTGAACGTTGGAAAGTCCGCTGTGGCATCTCATGAGCAGATTCACGAGTGTTTTGTTCACGACGGATATCCCAGTCACTGAATAAGTCACGTTCGCTCTCGCGACCGCGTGGTACCAATTCGATGTCGTTACTTGCAGACACCGCTGGTTGGCTTGATTCAGGCGCATTGCTTGCAGGCGCTGCATTGTAATTGTTGCGCGCTGGGCGTTGAGCCATCTTGCTAGGTGCATTCTTCTCAGTATCAATCCCAGTTGCGATAACAGTAACCACTACCTCATCACCAAGATTTTCATTGATAGATGTACCGAAGATGATGTTAACATCGCTAGTTGAAGCGTTGGCCACGATTTCGCTAGCATCTTGAGCTTCAAAGAGGGTTAAGTCAGAACCACCGGTAATGTTCAAGAGGATTTGTTCTGCCCCATCGATTGAAACTTCCAAGAGTGGAGAAGAAATAGCCTTCTTAGTTGCCTCAGCTGTACGGTTTTCACCAGAAGCAACCCCAATCCCCATGAGAGCAGTCCCTTGATCTTTCATGACTGTCTTCACGTCAGCGAAGTCCAAGTTTACGTAACCTGGCGCAGTAATCAAGTCAGAAATCCCTTGTACCCCTTGACGTAAAACGTTGTCAGCTTCAGAAAAAGCTTCTAACATCGGCGTCTTACGGTCAACGATTTCTAAGAGACGGTTGTTAGAGATGGTCACCAAGGTATCCACGTTTTCCTTCAAGTTCTTAAGACCTTCAGCGGCGTAACGGCCACGTTTAGGACCTTCGAAGGTGAAAGGACGTGTCACAACACCCACTGTTAAGGCGCCTAATTCTTTAGCAATGCGCGCTACGATTGGGGCAGCACCCGTACCGGTCCCCCCACCCATACCAGCTGTTACGAAGACTAAGTCTGCGCCTTCAAGTACTGTACGAATTTGTTCTTCGCTTTCTTCAGCAGCCTTAAGACCGACTTCAGGGACTGAACCTGCCCCCAAGCCCTTGGTTACCTTAGGGCCTAATTGAATCTTAGTTTCTGCTTGTGAGCCTTTGAGAGCTTGAGTATCTGTATTGGCTACGATGAACTCTACCCCTTGGACGCCTTCTGCGATCATACGGTTAACGGCATTACCGCCGGCCCCGCCGACCCCGATGACTTTGATAACGGCGCCGTCACGGCCGTTAATTGAATCAAATGCTAATTCCATAAATCGTTCCTCCTGAATCTTAATCGAAAAATGTTCTGAAAAATGCTTGAATTTTACTGATAATCCCATTACCTACCACAGGGACTGGGTTATCATAATTAACGTCTGCCTCTGGTTCTGGAACATAGTTACTTTCTTCAGCAGCATAGCCTCCAAGATTGGAGTATGCATCATAGTCTGATACTGGCTCTGCTACCGGCCGTTGACGTTCTGGTCTTGCCGGACGGCGAGGTGCTTGCTGACGAGGTGGCATCATTGGCTGGTTTGTTACATCCTGTGATGCAGTCTCTTGGTAAGGGCGCTCAAACCCACGATCTTGACGTGGTGAACTTGCTGCTTGATAAGTTCCTTGGGCAATACGATGCACAACATCTAGGCCTGCTGCATATTCTACCATGCCAATAGCTGTCGTAAAGACTGGGTTCCGCATACCCATTTGCTCCGGGATATAGAGGCGAACCTTAGGACCAAAATACTCTTGGGCTAGTTCTAAGACGCCTGGCAAGGAAGCCGCTCCACCAGTCAGAACGAAACCGCCTGGTAAGTCGAGGGCATCGACCCCTTCCAAGTCATCTCGAACTGTCTCAAAGATTTGCGCCAAACGGGCTTCAATAATTTCCGATAAATAGCGTTCATCTACGCGAACAGGTTCCTTACGTCCAACTGTCTCCACTGGGAAGTATTCTTCTTCAGAAGTCTGACGAGAGACCGCATAACCAAACTCACGCTTAATCCGCTCCGCATTCTCTAAGGAAGTATTAAGGATTAGGGAAATATCCTTGGTGACGAAGTCGCCACCTTCTTGGTCAACGAAGGAATACTTCAATTGATTGTCATAAATAATTGAGGCACTGGTTTGGCCCCCACCCATATCTACGATGATGGTCCCAAATTCACGTTCATCAGGCGTTAGGGCTACTTCGGCAATAGCTTGAGGTTGTACCACCAATTCCGTAATGTTGAGTCCAGCCTTCTCCACACAGCGACGAATATTGTGGATGATAGTCTTAGGACCTGTAATCAGGCGCGCATAGAGTTCTAGCCGGACCCCAATCATACCTTGAGGATCGCGGATGCCGGTAAAACCGTCCACAATAAACTCTTCTGGAATGATGGAAATAATTTCCCGTTCAGGTGGAACAGACCGCACCTTAGCAGCCATAATGACATTATTAACATCTTTTTCGGTAATCTCACGGGTATCACTGGAAACAGCAATCATACCGTGACAGTTATCAATCATCAGCTTGTTACTTGGTACGCCGACAATGACATCATTTATTTTAACTTGTGCTTTTTGCTCTGCTTGCGCAATGGCCTGTTGAATGGAATAGACCGTCTCATCGATATCAACGATTACGCCACGGCTTAAGCCACGTGACTTCGCGTTACCTACGCCAATAATATTGACTTGGCCATTCATGTGCTCAGCTACAACCACTTTAATTGAGGTAGTCCCAATATCTAAACTAACAAAAATTTCTGGGGTTCTCACAAGCGTTAGCCCTCCTTTGTCCTCTCACAGGGAAGCTTGATCTCCCTGGATGAGATATAATCTCTCCCTATAATTCTATCACATACTGGCCTTGATATGAAGCGAAATAATGCCTGTCACAAAGAATTAATATAGATTTTTTCCTTATTTGTCTCTGTTAGTTCTTATTCACATAGTAAAGCCTTCCCAAACTAGCTCTCGGGACACTATGAAGACGGGCATATAGTAAAAGCGAGGACTTAGTCCTCGCTTTTGTTTATCTATTAAGGTTGTTGTCCAGACTGGACTCTTACCGGCCGTTGTTGGCCTGTAAATGGCGTAAAGTAGGCTCCCACTTCCAGATTAAGTGTTCCCTTCTTATCACCTAATTCTTTAAGCATTTGATTGTAGAAGGTCATCTTATGATTGAAGGTTGGTAGTACTGCCTTGACCAGGTTGCCGTCCCGCATCTTAGCTTCAAAGGCACTATTCTTGCTGGCCTCTTGACCTAGCTTGAGACTTTCAATTTGACTGAGAATATCGGGCGGAGTTTGTTTCAACATTGTTGTCAACTCTGTTACTCGACCTGATGGGGCCTGAACCAAGAGTTCTGGCAATTGGTCTAGGTTGACAGCTTCTTTAGCTGCCACACTGGCACTAAAATCACCCCAAGTTCCATTATCTAAGACTGCAATCCATTGGTTTCCTGATTTAATCTTGGCTACAATGGCATGTTCTTCTATCTCTAATTGGAGACTCTGCATATTAGGACGACGTAAGGTCACCTTGCTGACAAGTGGATTCTCCTTCATAATGGCTTGTTCAATCGACTTGCGCTTAGCCATGATGTCTTTAACACGGTCAAAATCGCGAATACCTGAGGCGGCGACAATGGCTTCACCATCCACTCGCTGATTACCCACAATCTGAACAGCATTGACATAGTGTGTCGGCAAGAGTTGATAACCCACTACTGCCAGACTTAAAACTAAGACAACGAAGACGGAAAAAAGTTTCATCTTGCCCTTGGGCCAACTTGCTTGTCCAGAATCCTTACTTGCTTTTTCTTGATCAGGGAGGGAAGTGTGATGAGGTGTTTGGCGATAGTTACCCGCTCGTGGCTTGGTTACGACGCGTGTCTCATAGTCCTCTTCATAATCGGTCCAGGCTGGACTTGGTTGATCACCGTAGGACCTAATCCGATGATTGCCTTGGCGTCTGCCTGAAAAGCCAGGCTGATTAGGAACTCCTTGCGCTTCTTCATAGTCATAGGGCGCTTCCTGATAAGTACGAGGACGCTGACGATCCTGATTAGGTCGCATAACAGGTTGTCCATTCGCATCTAAGCGGTAATTGCCTTGACTTCTTTGCCGACTAGGTTGGCGGCGTTGGTTGAGCGTTTGACGGTTCTCTTGGTAATCTTCTTGATAGCGACTACGCTGATCCAGACGATAATTAGCCATTACTTCCCTCCTTTCTCTAGATTCTATTTTTCTTACTTGCAGATTTCTTCTAAAACTTTGACCAAGCGATCAGAGGCGTCACGAATCCCTAATTCATAGGCTGATTGCGCCATTTTTTCTAGGTTTTTTGGGTCAGCCATCAGTTCCTGGATGGTCTCCACTAGGCTAGTCGCAGTCAAATCTGCTTGTTTAATCATGCGAGCGGCGCCATGGTCCACAAGGGCCATAGCATTATGCTCCTGGTGATTGTTGGTAACATAAGGACTCGGCACCAGAATACTTGGCAAGCCTAATGCCGTTAATTCCGTTAAGCTAGTTGCCCCACTTCTACCGACCACTAGCTTAATTTGGCGCAAGAGACTTGGCATATTGTCGATATAAGGCACTAGACGGACGTTAGCTGGCAGCTCTTGCTTGAGGCTTTGGCGTAGTTCATCATAATGCACTCGACCTGTTGCCACAATAACTTGGTAGTCTTGTCCAGCAAAGGATGGAATAGCTTCAATGGCCGCCTGGTTAATGGCTGGCGCACCACGACTACCTCCAAACACCAAGACGGTTGGCACTTGATCATCCAACTGGAATTGCTCAGAAAGGATGGTGTCCATTTTAGGTGTAGCCACTACTTCTTGGCCACGCGGATTCCCAGTTAAAATAATCTTGCTTTCTTGCCCCTTAAAGTCACTTTTCACTTCTTCAAAGCAAGTCGCAATCCGATTGACGAAACGGCTAAGGAATTTATTGGTAACACCTGCTACACTATTTTGTTCGTGAATTAAGCTTGGAATGCCTAGACGGCTAGCTGCATACAGGACTGGTGCACAGACATAACCTCCTGTCCCAATCACCACATCTGGCTTAAAGTCTCGTAAGATTTTTTTGGCCTTGTGGACACTGGTTAACATGAGCCAAGCTGTCTTAAGATTTTCCAGAGATAAAGAACGTTTTAAACCCTGAATCTCAACTGATTGAAAGGCGAGACCTTCTTTAGCGACGATATCTGCCTCCAAGCCCTTTTGACTACCTACATAGAGGCACTCTACTTCTGGATATTTAGCTTTAATGACTTGATAGAGGGCGAGAGCTGGGTAAATATGACCACCCGTTCCGCCACCTGAAAGTACAATACGTTTAATTTCAGCCATGCATGACTACCTCCCTTTTAGTCCTTATAAGGTTTTTCGGCCAGATAAGACTGGATTAAGTCCACAAAATGCTGACCTCGTACCTCAAAGTTAGCGAATTGATCCCAGCTTGCGCATGAAGGTGAGAACAAGACTACTTCTCCCGCTTGAGCAGCTTCATATGCAGCTAGACTTGCTTGATCTAGGTTCTCAAAAAGATGTACGGCTGACACTCCAGCTTGTCGGAAAGCCTTAGCCATTTTTTCTTTACTTTCCCCATAGAGAAAGGCCTCTACAACATACTCCAAGTGAGGGATTAAATCATCAAATTCATTGCCTCGATCTAGACCACCACCAATATAACGGATTGGTTGGGTAAAACTCTTAAGAGCAGTAGTAGCTGCTACCATATTGGTTGACTTAGAGTCATTGTAGAAGATACGACCCGCTGATTTAGCAATAGGTTGCAAACGATGAGGCATGCCAGCATAGGCACTCAACTCCGCTTGAATAGCTTGGTTGGAGACGCCTAGTAACTTGGCCACTGCAATTGCTGCCAGGGCGTTTTGGACGTTATGGTCACCAGGCACGCCAATTTGTGACACTTTGGCTACTTCCTCACCGCGGAAATATAGAGCATCCCCTTGGCGGTAGGCACCCTGGGCCTGCACTTCTGGGCTGGCTGGCAAATGACTAAACGGCACCTGCTGGGCTTTAACCTGACTGGCATGCGCACGAAGGGTTGAATCCGTCACATTATAGACCCAAAAATCGGCAGCTGTTTGGTTAGTCACTAATTTGAACTTAGCCGCCTCATAACCTTCTTGACTTCCGTGATAATCTAAATGAGCTGAGGTCAAATTGGTCATAACCGCAATACTTGGCCGAAATTTCTCGGTTCCCATCAATTGGAAGCTGGATACTTCCATGACGATTACATCATCAGGGCTCGCTTGGCTAGCCGTTACAAGTGACGGCACCCCAATATTGCCTGCTAAACGAGCCTGACCTTGTGGTCGGTGTGCTAGCATTTGATGAATCCAACTCGTCGTGGTGGTCTTCCCATTACTTCCTGTCACCGCCACAATAGGACATGGTGCAATCCAAGAAGCTAGCTCAATATCTGTATAGATAGGCAAGCCTCGTTTTTGGGCTTCCTCAATTAAAGGTACATGATAAGGTATCCCAGGGTTCTTGACCATAAAATCAAAATCCTGATCTAAGAGTTCTAGCGGGTGCCCGCCATCTACCACCTTAACACCTCTGTCCATAAGCAAATGGACCGACGAATCTTCTAGAAGATTTCCCCGGTCATTTAAGGTTACTTGTGCCCCTTGAGTTAAGAGATATTCAACGACAGAGCGTCCCGTCATAGCATAACCCATTACTAGCACTTTTTTATTTTTTAAATCTTGACCCATTTGTCCCATTAAACTCCACACCTTATCTGATTAGAATATGAAATAATAGCCTAACCCTGCTAAGAGGCCAACGAGCCAAAATACGGTCACAACTTTTTGTTCACTCCAACCACTCATTTCAAAGTGATGGTGAATCGGGCTCATCTTGAAAATTCGTTTACCAGTTAGCTTGAAGGACGCTACTTGTAACATGACGCTGGCAGTTTCTACTACAAAGACAATCCCGACTAAGAGTAAGCTCCAAGGATTGTTAACTAGGAGCGAAATCACTGCTAAACCAGCGCCTAAAGCTAAGGAACCAACGTCCCCCATGAAAATCTTGGCCGGCTTTTTATTATAATATAAAAAGCCAATTAATGCACCTACTACCACCAAACAAATCAAGGCTAAGGAGGTTTGCTTGCTCTTAAGTGCCATGGCCCCATAAACACCATAAGCAAAAATATTTAAGCCTGTTGCTAAACCATCCAAACCATCTGTTAAGTTGACTGCGTTGGAGAAACCTGTAATCCAGATAAAGGCGAAAATACCAATCACAAGGGCATTACTGATAAGGAAAGGTCCTAGGTTGAAGGCTAATTCCACCTTATTCAAGAGACCAATTAAAACGATAATACCAGAAAAAATCAATTGGGTTAAGAATTTTTGACGTGGCGTCAAACCTTCATTTTGATGGCGGAAGATACTAATAAAGTCATCGATAAAGCCAATCCCACCGAATAACAAGAAGGTCAACAAGAGCATCCAGACACCACCGTCTAAGAGTCGCAAGAGTGTGGCAGCTCCTAGAAGTGTTACTAAAATGGCCATGATAAAGACCGTCCCACCCATGGTAGGTGTCCCCGTCTTGACTTCATGCCACTTAGGGCCTTCTTCACGGGTTGTCTGCCCAATCTTTCGGTAGTTAAAGTAGCCGATAAAGAACGGCATAATGATTACCGTGATTGCAAAACTCACGGCCATTGGCAATAGTAATTCCATCTCTCTCTTCCTCTCTGCTTATTATTTCTTCGGCCTTCCTAGCCAAAGTGGCGGGTAACAGCCGCTTCAATTTCTGTTACTTCATCATAAGGTAACTTGTCATCACCAATAATCTGGTAGGGCTCGCTACCCTTGCCGGCAAAGACCAATAAATCCCCTGCTTGCGCCTGAGAAATGACATAGTCAATGGCTTCCTTGCGATCTTCAATGACCTTATAAGGCACTTCATTGTGACTTCCAATTAACTCAGCACAAATTTTCGCCACAGGTTCATGCCTTGGATTATCAGCTGTGAATATGATCCAATCCGAATATTCAAAGACCTTGTCCCCAATTTCCGGGCGCGCTCCACTATCGCGATTACCGCCACTGTGTCCAATAATGGTAACTAGGCGTTTAGGCTCCTGAGCCTTTAACTCTTGAAGCACACGTTCAATGGCATCTGGTGTGTGGGCAAAGTCGACTACCACTTGGAATTCTTGTCCTAAATCTAGTCTTTGCATCCGGCCCTCAACCCCACCAAAGCTAAGCATTAAATCAACTACTGTTTGAGGTTGGACATGGTAATAGTCTACCAAGCAAAGAAAGGCCGCCATAAAGTTAGCCACGTTGTATGCGCCAAGCATAGGGCTAACAACTTGATAGGTCTGATTGCGATAATGCAGTCTGAAGGTTTGGTTACCATCCTTAACCGCTAGTTGGTCAGCATAGGCACTGGCTTTAGAATCCTGAAGACTATAAGTCAAAACATCCGCTGAAGTTGCTTGCATCATAATGGAAGCATAAGGGTCATCTGCATTGATAATAGCCAGTCTTGGCCCCTCTCCCGCAAACTTTTGTCCTAGTTGGGCAAAAAGCAAGGACTTAGCATAGGCATAGCCTTCCATGGTTTTATGGAAATCCAAGTGCTCCCGAGTTAAGTTTGTGAAGATGGCACAGTCAATATCTGTTGCCCAAAGACGCCCCAAGGCTAAGGCATGAGAAGAAGCTTCAATTAGAGCATCCTGACAACCTACCGATACCATTTCAGCAAATAACTGCTGAAGAGCTAAGGCATTGGGCGTCGTGTTGATGGATGGATAATAAGTCTGATCCACCTTATAATGTAAGGTCCCAATGAGCCCTGTCTTATGCCCTAATTGCATGAGCAAATCACTGATAAGACTAGAAATGGTTGTTTTACCATTAGTCCCGGTGACTGCCACCACATTAAGATGCTCGGTAGGCCGACCAAAAAACTGATTAGCTAACAAGGCTTGTGCTCGGAAAGTTGAAGGAACCAAGAAAAAGCTTAATGGGTAGTCTTGCCAATTTTCAGGCAGGACTTCTACCACCATAAGTTTAGCCCCAGCTGCTGCTACTTGATCCACAGCAGTGTGACCGTCAAATTGTAGGCCCTTAATGGCAACAAAGGCACAACCAGGCACTAAGTTACGTGTATCGTTAACTAGTTGCGTGATTTCCCCCTTGATTTCTGGGCCATACAATTGACCACTAGGAACTGCTCTTAGTAAGTCTTCTACTTGCATCCTATGTCCTTCTTTCTTCTTATGGTTTCACCATAATATATTCGATATAGTCATTAAAGAGTTTACCTAAAATCTGCGATCCAAGAAGCCCGTGATCTTGTTGCGGCCGCTTCATGGCCATATAGAGCATGTATTTAGGATTATCTGCCGGGAAGAAAGTTACCACTGAGTGATAGTAGTCATTTGCTCCCGTTAGATAGCCTGAACCATTAGGATCTGCGATTTGGGCGGTCCCTGTCTTAGCCGCAACTTTTACATATGGGTTACGGAAGGAGACTGCGGTCCCATAGGGCTTCTCAACCGTGTCCACCATAAGTTGGAGGACATGATTAGCTGCTTCCTTAGAGATTGGCTTCCCTAAGATACGGGATTGGAATTCACCTGCTGAATCCAATCCTTGAACCACTTGAACTTTCAGCATTTGGCCCTGATTCCCTATACTACTATAGGCTTGTAAGAGTTGGATAGGCGTAGCGGAGAATCCTTGGCCAAAGCCACTCATAATTCGTGAAACCGGGTTATCAAATTGGAAGTTACCGGTTGTTTCATTTTCAAGACCGAAGTCAGTTCCCTTACCGAAGCCAAAGTCGCCTAACTTTTTGACCCACTCTTGGTCTCCCATGCGGTTAACCAGATTGACCATGGCCACGTTACTAGAACGTGTCAAGCCTTCCTCAAAACTAATCTGACCCCAACCTACTTTGTTATAGTCCTTAACCACTTGGTCGTAGACTTGGATAGAGCCTGATTGATAGAGTTCACCTGGTTTATAGAGTTGACGGTCATAGGCTACCGACATGGTCAAAATCTTAATAGTCGAACCCGGTTCATAGGCTTCTTCCACCATCAAGTTCTTCCATTCTGCCTCAATCCCTTCACGACTATTGAGGTTAAAGCTTGGGCGTTGCGAAGCCGCTACTAGCTTACCAGTCTTAGCCTCCACCAGATAAGCTTGCAATGCTTCCGGCTGGTAAGTCATTTGGTATTGGGTCATTAATTCTTCCAGTTTGTTTTGTAGACGTGAGTCTAAAGTTAGATGTAAATCTTTGCCAATTAATTGACGAGTCGACGACTGGTTGCCATCTTGACCGCTAAGACTGACATTATAGGCAGCTTCTAAGCCCAGTTTACCCTCTAGGACTTGAGCACTTAAAGGTTGATCTTCTTCCTTAGCCGTTGCCGTCGCATAGCCAATCAGGTGAGATGCATAGACATCATTAACATATTTACGTGTCGTTTCGCTGACAAAAACTAAGCCTGGTAGATTTTCGGCCTCAATCGCCTTTTTAGTTTCAGATGACAAATGTTGACCAGCATTCCCAAACTCTACTTGGTAGACATTGTTTTGAGTCAGTTGAGCTAAAATCATATCGCGATCTAAGCCCAAATGCTTAGCCAAAACTTTGGCGGTCACATCAGGGTCTTTGACAAGGTTCGTGTCGCCCCAATCGCTGCGAAGCACCGCAAAAAGAGAATAAGAAGTAGTATCCATCGCAATAGGGTTCCCTTGTTGGTCAAAGATACTCCCCCGCCTTGCCTCGGTAATACTACTTCTCTTGGTCCCTGTTTCATGGTAGGCAGTTAAATCCTGCCCATTACTTGTTTTGAAAAGGCTAATTTGGGCGAAACGGAAAATCGCGATACTTGCTAATCCAGCAAGGAGGATTGCCAAGAATCTGAGATTACGTTGAATCATTTGATTATTTGGTTGACTCATGGCTTGGTCAAATCCTTCACACTATCTTGGCGGACCTTCATTCCTTGCTTTTCAGCCGCTTGTTTAATGTTATCGTATTTATATTGTTCCGTCATTTGATCACGCATTACATCTGTCTGTTTCTGTAACTCTAAGGTTTGTTGCATCATCTCTTGGCTAGAACGTTGAATAGATTGAGTCTTGGACTGCATCATGAGATTAACAAAGACACTACCCACCACAACCAAAAAAGTAAGCATGAGCAAGAAAACCTCATAAGGACTGAGTCTCAAAGAACCCACTCTGTTTTTAGTTTGACTACCCACTCTAGGACGACTGACTAAATCAGGCGCACCTAACGCTGGGCTGTCATCAATTGCCGCACTGGTCGCTAAAGGCGGCTCTGGGTTTGCCACTTGGCGGTAACGAGCCTGGGAACTGCGCTTAAAATATTGTTCGCTTGTTACTGTTTCAGCCAATGGTATCCCTTCTTTCTGTTTCTAATTCTTGCTTTTCTATTAATTCTTGCGGAGAATGCGCAACTTAGCACTCCGCGAACGATTGTTGGCCTCTAATTCTTCTGGACTGGCTACAATCGGTTTGCGATTGACCAAGGCAAAAGGCGCCTGCATCTGGCCAGGCAAAATGGGTAAGCCCCGAGGCACTTCTGGCCCTTGACTTACTTCCTTGAATAATTGCTTAACTAAGCGATCTTCCAAGGAATGGAAGGTGATGACGCTAATACGCCCCTCTGGTTTCAAAAGAGTCAGCGCCTGCTCCAGTGAATCTTCGACCGCCCCCAACTCATCGTTGACAGCAATTCGAATGGCCTGGAAACTACGTTTTGCTGGATGCCCACCCGTACGACGGGTAGCAGCAGGGATAGCCGTTTTGACAATTTCTGCTAATTCAGTCGTTGTCTCGATAGGTTGCTGAGCACGTCTTTCTTCAATTGCACGTGCAATACGCTTGGCAAACTTCTCTTCTCCATAACGATAGAGAATGTGCACCAAGTCTTCATAAGGCCAGTCATTGACAACCTCATAGGCACTTAAAGCCTGCTCTTGGTTCATCCGCATATCTAGACGGGCTTCTTGTCCATAACTAAAGCCACGCTCGGCCACATCAAGTTGTGGCGAAGACACTCCTAGGTCATAGTAAATTCCGTCCACTTGGTCAATACCAAGCTCTTCTAAAGCCTGCTTCAAATGACGGAAATTTTGGTGAATAAAGGTAACTTGGCCTTTTTCAACATAGTCAGCCAATTTAAGTTTGGCATTGTTAATGGCCGTCATATCCTGGTCGAAGGCATAGAGATGCCCTTGAGGTCCTAGTTGGTCCAGTAAATACTGGGCATGACCAGCGCCCCCTAAGGTGCAATCAACATAGACGCCGTCTGGCTTGATATCCAAACCATCAACGGTTTCATGCAAAAGCACCGTCTCATGTTTAAATTCCATTGTCTTCACTCCATCACAGGTCAAAATCCATCATACCTTCAGCAATTGCTTCATAATTTTCTTCGGCGTCACCGACAAATTCATCCCAACGTTCGCTGCTCCAAATTTCGATGCGATCAGAAACACCAATGACACGGCATTCCTTATCAATCTTAGCGTAGTCAAGAAGCGTCTGTGGCAAGTTAATCCGACCTTGCTTGTCAATTTCTACTTCAGTGGCAGCTGAGTAGAAGAAGCGGGCGAATTGCCGAGCATCTTTTTTCATAAGGTTGAGTTTCTTTAATTTTTCTTCTTGCACGGCCCAGTTTTCCATAGGGTATCCGAACAAGCAGCCATCCAAGCCTCGGGTAACTACGAATTGGCCACCTAATTCAGGCCTAAATTTAGCAGGCATAGTCAATCGCCCTTTGGCATCAATATTATGTTGAAATTCTCCAATTAACACGATTGCATACACCTCCCATGATAGCTTACCCATATTCTACCACATTCCACCACTTTTCACCACTCCTTCTTGCAAATTTCATAAAAAAAAGCCCGCTAGAAAACTAGCGGCGCTTAAAAAGCTTATTATATCAAGGTTTTACCAGGTGGGAAGGAGTGGTAAAAAGGTGGGGTATTTTCCCTAAAGGATCCACAAGCTAGCAATGCGAAGGAGCATGAGCCCTAATAGCATACTAGAAAAGGATAGGAAGACGACTCGACTAGCCTGGTGAAGGTAGCGGCGGTAACTGAAAACGTCAATTCGTCGAATGTAGTCGTAGAGGTGGACTACTAGAATAATCAAGGTCAGATAGAGAGTTAAAAGCCCTAGACTGAATCCAAAAATAAAACTACTGAAGCCATGTATCAATACCCACCACATGGGGAGGAGCATTTCAGCAAGTGAAAACTTGTAAAAAGAAAAGGAGGACATTGCTTCACGGAAAAAACGATCAAACAAAAAAACATAAATAACTGGCAATAGATATAATAATAATTCCCGCCAATCAAATGGATACATAACTCCACCTCCTCATTCCCCTTATTATAGCATGTAATACTATCCTTGCCTATCCCCCTACATAGGCATTTATGGGGAAATACTACTTTGCTTACTTATACAAAAACGTCCACTCCCAAAGAGTGGACGACTGTCTTATTTCATGACTAGATCAATAATATGACGCCAAGTATCTTGGCTTAGCACTTCCCAGAAGTTGCCCTTGCCAATTATGGCATAGCCGATAATCAGCCCGATGACAAAAAACAAGAAAAGTAAGAGTAGGTACATAATGACCCGTAACAAAGTCTTGCCAACAGTGGCCCAGACGGATTTTTTCATAAGTTTTTCTGCCATAAGGACTCCTTTCTACCCTAAAATACGACGTTTGATACGTTGTAAGCGGCGCTTCAATCGTTGGCGCCATGTCGGGTTGGTACGTTCTAATTTGCCTGAGAGAATTAAATCCAACATCAAACCTGAGCCAATGGCCACACAGTTCATAGGTTGCTCAGCCTTAAGGACGCTGACCTTAAGGAAATCTGTCAGGAAGGTATCCATGTGATAGATTAAGGCGCCTCCCCCAGTTAAGAGGATGCCTTTCTCCATAACATCGGCTGCCATCTCAGGTGGGATTGTTTCTAAGACTCGCTTAGCGACTCGGGCAATCTCAATTAAGATTGGCCGAATAGCCTGACAAATCATATTAGAGTCGACATTCACTGACTTAGGCAAGCCAGTCAAGAGATCTCGTCCCTTCACATCATAGGTTTCTACTTCTTCCTCCGGTAAGAGAACAGCAGACGCGACCGCCTTCTTCAGGCTTTCGGCTGAACGTTCACCAACCAGAATGTGGAAATTGTCTTTGAGATATTGAATGATGGCTAGGTCTACGTCATCGCCAGCCAATTTAATGGATTCACTGGCAATTACTTCACCCGCAGAGATGACTGCAAAGTCACTCGTTCCACCACCAATATCAATGACCATGCTACCCGATGAGCTTAGTGGGTCAATCCCAGCACCTACACCGGCTACCTTTGGTTCTTCCTCTAAGTAGATACGGCCTCCACCAGCACGTTCGACCGTTTCAATTAAGGCTAGGCGTTCAATCTCGCTCACCTTTGATGGGGCACAAATTAAAACATTGGGTTTAGCAAACCAAGAGGTTAAATTCAAACGTTGCATGAAGAGCATAAGCATGGCTTCTGCAATATCAAAGTCAGCAATGACGCCACCCTTTAGCGGTTGAATAACCTGAATGGATTCAGGTGTCCGGCCCATCATTTCATAGGCTTCATAGCCAATAGCAATGACTTCTTGGCTGCGTGTATCAATGGCTACGACAGAAGGCTCATTCAGGATAATCCCTTTACCGTATAAATTCACTAAAACATTTGTTGTTCCTAAGTCTATTCCGACGTTTTTAGCCATTTAAGACCCTCCTCTATGCAAGAGTCGTAGTCTTTTGTGGCGTTGCTACTTGAGCACTATTAACTCGGTCAATATTAGCACCTAAGGCTTTGAGTTTCTCATGGAATCGGAAGTAGCCACGATCTAGATACTTCAATTCAGAAACGCGGGTTACCCCTTCAGCTGTCAAACCTGCAATAATTAAGGCTGCAGCTGCGCGTAAATCGGTGGCCTTGACGCTAGCACCATAGAATTGGGTAGGACCTTCCATGACCACATTTTGGCGATCAATGGTAAAGTGGGCATTCATCCGGCGCAACTCTTCAAAGTGCATAAAGCGATTCTCGAAGACTGTTTCGGTCAAGGAGCTTGAACCTTCAGCTAAGAGTTGGGCAATCGACATTTGTGCCTGCATATCGGTTGGAAAACCAGGATATGGTAAGGTCTTAACATCTGTTGGTTGCAAGGTCTTAGGCCCAATAACCCGCAGTCCATTTTGATACTCGTGGAATACAACGCCCATTTCACGTAATTTACTAATCAATGGCATGTTGTGTTCTGACACAGCCCCTTCAACTAAGACATCGCCTTGGGTCACAGCAGCTGCCACCATAAAGGTACCTGCTTCAATTCGGTCTGGAATCACATCATGGGAGGTGCCATGTAGGGCTTTGACCCCATGAATCTTAATTGTTTCCGTCCCAGCGCCGACAATATCGGCTCCCATACGGTTTAAGAAGTTAGCTAAATCCACAATTTCTGGCTCACGCGCTACGTTTTCTAAAATAGTAGTGCCTTCTGCCAAGACAGCCGCCATCATGATATTTTCAGTCGCGCCCACACTTGGGAAGTCCAAGTAGATACGCGCACCCACTAACTTATCAGCCTGTGCTTCGACATAGCCTGCTGCGCGTGTAATTTTTGCCCCCAGAGCTTCAAAGCCCTTGAGATGGAGGTCAATAGGACGAGTCCCGATGGCACAGCCACCTGGCATCGCCACTCGTGCATGACCAAAGCGAGCCAAGAGTGGCCCCATCACAACAATCGATGCCCGCATCTTGCTGACAAAGTCATAATCAGCTGTGGTTGACACAGGACCGGTTGCGTCTAAAGTCATTTCATTGTTTTCTTGATCAAATTCATTGCTTACGTTAATTGCCGTCAGTAAGTTGTTAAGGGTAAAGACATCTGATAAGACAGGTACATTAGACAAATTAACCTTGCCTGTTTCTGCTAAAATAGCCGCCGCCAAGATTGGCAAGACCGCATTTTTAGCTCCTTCAACTTTGACTACACCTTCTAATCGATTACCACCTTGAACAATAATCTCTTCCATCAAAAATTCTCCTATTCTTACGCCTATTCGTTTTGGAGCGAACAAATAGGGATACACTCTCTTATTTAAGGAAACCTAACAATAAGTTCTGTAAGGATTCCGTCATTTCAATCATAAACGACCCGACTAAGTGCCCCACTGCAAGGCTGACCATGACATAAACAGCATAGGCCCCTTGCTTAGCATTCTGGCGCATGAGCTGATTCCAGTTCACACCCCGGAAAATGAGGAGACTCATCCCTAGGATGATGAGACGGAGACATAGTACTGCCATACCATATACACTCGTCTGCATGTCTATCACTCCTTCAAGTCCAAGACTATGATAACATAAGTTCGAGGGAAAAAGAAATAGTTAATCTCCTTATCTTGAATTTGTCATGATTCTGACCCATTTCTTAAGGGCATTTTGGGGTCACTGAAAGCTAGACGGACAAGTTTTCTTTCCCTTTACATTCCCACTTTGTGTCATAGAGATAAAAATCACAGCCTGAAAGTCCAAGACCTCCAGGCTGAAATCAAACAAACTATAGTAAGTGACTAAAATCCGGACTACTTAACTTACCGTAATCCGCGCCAATGATCTCCGTTTGAGTGCCCTCAACAGCGCGAGCAACTAAACCTTCTACATCTAAGAGCGCTTCTAACTCCATTACAGACGTCAATTTTGGCTTAGTACGTGGTGATTTAGGGGCAAAGACCGTACAGCAATCTTCAAAAGGCTCATTGGAAATCTCATAGGTCCCAATGGCTTCCGCCTGCGCGATAATATCGTTCTTGTCTATCGCAATTAAAGGCCGCAAAATCGGAACAGAGGTCACTTGGTTGATTGCCCGCATACTCTTCAGTGTCTGAGAGGCCACTTGCCCTAAGGATTCTCCCGTCACAATAGCATCAGCTTGTTGACGATTCACTAGCGCCTCCATGACCCGAAGCATCATACGGCGCATAATGGTCATGGAAAAATCATCGTGAACCTTATCCTTAATTTCTTCTTGAATTTCAGTAAAAGGCACACAATGATAAGTCAAGCTTCGACCATATTGAGCCAATTGAGCCGTTAATTTTTTGGTCTTTTCCAGAGCTTGCGGGCCCGTATAAGGTGGACTGGCAAAATGAACTGCTTCAATCTCCAAACCACGCTTCATCATCTGATAGCCTGCCACAGGAGAATCAATACCCCCGGACAGCATGAGTAAGGCGCGACCGCTAGCTCCACAAGGTAATCCCCCTACCCCTTTGTAGGACAAGAGGCTTAGGTAGGCGCCAGCCTTTTGGATACTGATAGTTAATTTGTAATCTGGGGTCTTGAAGTCTACTTGCAAATCTGGATAAGCTAAACCTAGGCAAGTTCCCACTTCTCTCTGTAAGTCCATGGTGTCGTAGGCAAAGGTCTTATCAGAACGTTTGGCTAAGACTCTAAAAGAACTGCCAGCAGATGGCTTCACTTCTTCAAACAAGGCCAGCGCTTGAGCTTTGATTGCGTCCAGATCCTTGTCCACGCGATAGACTGGCTCGAAGCGCGAAATACCTGGTACTATCTCAAGCCGTTCAATCACTGTTTGGTAAGGCGTTTCTTGCCATATCAAATGCATAAAGTCGTATTCAGGCACAATCTTAATTCGCTCTAAATCCTGGGTACGGTAACGGATATGCTCAGCTAATTTATTAATAAACATTTTTTTATTGCGACCCTTAGTTGAGAGTTCGCCATAATGAATGAGAATTTGTTTTTGACTCATGATTTTCCTCGTGTTTTCTCAAATTGTTGGCTAATTTTTGGAATGGCTACTAGACATTTTTCAATATCTTGGTCACTGGTATCCGCTGCTAGGCTAAAGCGCAAGGCGGATTGTGCTAAGTTTTGGGGTACGCCCATTGCCGCCAAACTGTGATGGTCAGATTTTACTCGACTGGAACAAGCACTGGTAGTTGACACATAGATACCTTGGGTCTCGAAGGCATTGAGCAGGACCTCGCCAGGAATTCCTGGAAGAGCTGCGCACAAAATATGAGGCGCTGCCGTTTCTTGGGCAAAGATAACCCAACCTTGCGCGCTTAAGGCTTGGGCTAGTTGCTGGCTATAGGCCTTAAGCCGCGAACGTGTCTGACCTTGTTCTCCATGGGCTAGACGTAGGGCCTTAGCAGTAGCCACAATGGCGGCTAGGTTCTCAGTCCCAGATCTTTGCCCCTGCTCCTGGCCTCCCCCTGTCATTAGGGGAACCAAATCCACGCGTTGGCGGCAGGCCAAAATCCCCACTCCGCGTGGCGCATGAAATTTGTGGCTAGACAAGCTTAAACAATCAATTCTGTCCTGCTGAATCCGGGACAATTCGGTCGTAACCGACTGAACCCCATCGACGTGCCAGACAATATTTGGATAGTCTGCTAAGATTTGCGCCATCTGGTCCAAAGGCTGGCAAGCCCCCATCTCATTATTGACAGCCATGGTGGAAACTAGCAAAACTTCTGGTCCTAACTTAGCCTGGAAAGCTTCCAAATCTACTTGCCCTTGGTCAGTCACTGGCAAAGTGTCCCAAGTCAGACCTTGGCTTTCGATATAGTCTCTTTGGCTTAAAACTGCAGGATGCTCAAAAGGACTGACTAGAACCAAACTAGCCTCAGGCCGACGTTTGTGGGCCTGGCTTACAATCCGTTGGAAGACCCAGTTATTGGCCTCAGTGCCTGAACTAGTAAAGTAGATTTCCTGCGGATGATAACCTAATAGTTGACCAACTTGGGCTCGAGCCTGTTCCAAAAGTTGTCGACTCTTACGACCTAGGCCATGAGCACTCGACGGATTAGCAAAAAATTCTTGAGCCACCTGGCTATAGGTAGCCAAGACTTGGGGATGAATCCGGGTAGTTGCGGCGTTATCCAGATAAATCATCACTTTCCTCCTCTTGCAAAAAGGCCCGACAACACGTGTCTTGGGCCTTTTGTTTCTAAACTATCTAGCACTTAGCAATCCTAAAATTGAGTGCTCCGCTTTTCTTGGTGGTACATGCGACGTACTTGAGTCGGCGCATCTGGGTCAAGTCGTCTCAGGGTTTTCTCAATAATCGCTAAGGCTTCTTGATACTTAAACTCCCGATGGAAGAGATACTGAGCCTCTTTGATTGCTGCATCCACTTCAGGATAGTCATAGCGGAATCGGTTGCTCTGTTGAATCATGTATTCGGTCAACATAGCACTGTCTACCACTGACTCCGTCATTTCTTCCAGTGCAGCAAGGTGACGCTCTAACTCATCTTCTAAGCTTTCAATTTCATCCATATCAATACGTACTCGGTTGAGTTGCTTAGCCAAGTGCTCCACTTGATCCGTTACACGATAGAACTGTTCGTAGAAGGAATCACTGAGACCAGGCAGATGACTTTTCTCAATCCGACGCTTAATATTGCGTAGAGCTAATTCATAGTCATCCAAGTTAGTCTTGGCATCCTTCTCGCGCGTGTTGAGTTGAGCGATTTTGTTGGTAATTGCCAATACTTGCTCATCAATTTCTTCGATACGCTTGCGAATTTTCTTAATGCGACCTTCAGCTTGAGTATAAACCACTGCAGACCCTTCAGTCTCAGCCACCAAGTCTTTGAAGCGGTTATATTCATGGCGGATTTGATCGCTTAAATCAGCAATTTGATCCACTTCATTCTCATGGAGAATATAGCTTTGCGCGATACGGTCTACTTCAATGCCAGCATAACGCCCATTTTCAGCCACTTCATCAATTTTGCGGCGAAGACTTTGGATGTTCTTGTTGACATAGTCTTTGGCTTCAATTTCAGTTTCCATCAAATCATAGAGCGACTTGATATCACGTTCTGCCTTATCCATCAGAGTCTTAGCTTCTGATAAGTCGGCATTCTTGATTTCATTCTTGGCATCGTTCAATTTTTCTTGAATTTCGTCCACTTTCTCTAGAATGGCTACGCCATCAAAGTCAAAGCGACTGTCTACCATCTTCTGGTAGCCTTCACGCAAGTCATCTAGGGAGTCTTCGTATTCATTCTTAATCTTGTCGTACATCGACGGGATACGTTCTAAGATGTCTTCTAGGCTAGTCATGTCTGCATCAATGGTCTTGAGCATATCACGCGCTTCTAGATGATCCCCATTTTCAGTGTACTCATTGTACTTAGTGAAGTTGAGTTCCAAATACTGGAGGTTTTTCTCCAAGGTCTCAATGGCAGGACCGTAATCAAAGCTGTGGTTCATGACATTCTTGCGTGCTGAATTATAACGCTCATGTAAAGCAGCATTCAACTCATTGTTGTCAACTTCCACTTGCAAGAGGTCAGTCAAGTCTTGATGGAGATCTTGCACCTTAAGCATGGTTTCTTCAATCAACTGACGTGCTTGAGCAATGGTTCGCCCAGTCCGCACAAAATTAAGTTGATCTGCATATTGTTGGGCCCCAACTAGGGCAGATTCAATCTCTACAAACTGGAAGTTGGTAATGGATTGCCACTGGTTAACCAAGCTCTCGTACTTACGTTTTGTTTGACCCGATAGGCTCATATTCTTAAGGAGGAAGAGTTGATTGGCAATCGGTATCGCCATCATATCCTCTTTTCTTGCTTCAAGTTCTCGGATGCTTTGCGTATTTTTATTTCGGTAGAAGTAATAGGCAAAGTAACCAAGCACACAAACCAAAATAATTAATAGTAATATACCTGTAAATTGCAATGTGTTCGCTCCTCCTTATGTCCATTTTTAGGCCTTGACGAGAAAAATGCCTAAATAATCATTTTCGATTATACCACTAATAGTGGGGATTATAAAGCAAAAAGTTAGATTTGAGCATTAAATGTAACAATTGAAATATCTAACAAATCAAAAGACCCTCGGCACGCCATGAGGCGTGCCGAGGGTTAGCTATTACCCTATTGCGGATTTTGGCTATTATTAGCAGGTTGGCTTGCTTCACCTGACTCAGTTCCTGGTTGAGTTGGGGCAGGTTGGTTTTGATCTTGACTAGCAGGAGGCGTTGAAGCATCACCTGAATTTTGATTTGGAGCTTGAGACTCTTGATTGTTAGAGCTATTAGGTTGATTGTCACCACTATAGCCTGGAATCTTGAAGTCTTTTGGTAAGTCAATCGTTAAATCAGCGCTTGGCTTAACGTCAACACCGTAAGCATTTTGGAAGCTAAAGAGTCCATTGGCTACAGGCGTCACATTTGGCTCAATCCCCATGCTGACTTGACCAGTCGCAGTATCATAGAAAAGGTGATCAGCTGTTGACACATGGGTCACTAAGTCCACTCGAGGTAAGGCAGTAATCTTGCTACCATCTTGAACGAATTCGTAAGCATATACTTCATTAGCATAACCCGTTGCTAGGGCAAACTTGTCTGTTAGGCTCTTAAGCTCTGCTTGGTTACCCACCGCTTCAGCTGCATTGAGTTGAGCAGTCCAACGTTGTTTAACACTGGTGTAGTCGTTACCCAAAGCTTCCTTACGATCCCTGTCCAAAGTATTGGTGTATTGATAGAGGTAAACCCGCAATTGGTTGAGGGCTTGTTTCTCTTCAGGCTTCATATCTGGCAAGAATTTTTCCAGGATGAAGGTATGAGAGTAAATGTCATACACTGGTTCGCCATTTTGCACACGTTCATAGAATTTCTTGAACATTGCAGGCAGAATTGGGTTGTAAACAGCTTGATCAGAGTAGTCTTTGCGTTCCGCATTTAAGATTTCTTCCTTACTTGGCGAGCTAGCTTCGTCTAAGCTGTTGAGGACTTCCTTCCAAGGCGCATTGAGGCTGTTGTCTACCGATTTCTCTAATTGTTGGATGGTATCTTTAGACTTAGCTGCTTCTGTCTTAGCATATTCTTCCGCTAGTTTTACTAACTCTTCCTTAGTTGAGTCAGAAATGTTAACGGTCGTGTTATTGTTAGTGGTGTTGTTATTGATTGTCGTATTGTTGTTAACAGTGGTGTTATTGATTACTTGGTTAACAATGGTTTGTGCCACTTGGGTATCCACGTTTACCCCTTGGTTGGCTTGTTGGTTGGTGACTTCTTTTTTGATTTCAGAGATGATTTGGTTAGCCTTGGTATCGTCTAATTTATCTTCTTTCTTGACAACTTCGACTACTTTGATTTCTTTCTCAGCTACCTTAACAGCTTTCTCATCTACTTTAACACCTGACTTAGCAAGCAAGGCATAGACCCCTGCCAATGCGCCCTCACCCGTTACAGGACTAACGGTAGCAATACGAATCAGTACATCCTTTGCACCAGACGTAATAGCTGCGTTCTGATAAGTCGTAGCGCTGACTAAAGTGATGTTTTGTGGTGTCACAATTTGAACTTGTACCCCATAACCAGCCGCTTGTTGTTCAATATAAGCACTGGAATAAACAGTAGTACTTGCGTTAGAGCCATCATGTAGATATTGGTTGATGGTATTACCGTCTACCATGAGCGTATTGGCTGCGCTAAAGTCCTTAGCACCCAAGAGGTTCTTGGTTTGTTCTTGTTGTTGAGGGTTCAACGATGCCCCCAGAGACAATAGTTTTTGTTGTTGAGCTTGTTCTACCGCAGAAACTAGTTCTGATGTCGGTTGGCTTAAATAGGCCACGTTAGGTGCCACAGCAAGAGCTGCCATTAAGGCAACGAGCCATTTAGTTGATTTCTTCATAGTTTCCTCACTCCTAAATCTAGAGAATTTGGTCTAAGTATATTGTAACACACTGCTTGTCATAGTACGTAGAATTACCATATTTGTCTTTCAAATTTCAAGGTTTCTTAACATTTAGCCTTAAACATTCACAAATCATTCGGTCCTAGAAGAAACAAAAAATGCTTAAAACCGTCCTCTGTCTCCGCCCTTAACTATCATCAAATCCCTATCTTAAGTATTTTTTCTGAAACTAGCCTTTCTTGAATGCCCCTAGTATAAGTGCTATACTATCAGTATAAGTGGCATCTCTACAGAATGCCCCTAAGTTAAGAGGCTCTCCCTCTGACAATGAAAGGATGATTTTCATGAATAAAAAACTCAGTCGGCTTGTAGCCTTAGGACTGCTAGCCACCACCCTCTGGCAGCCTGTCGCCATTCTCGCTGAGTCTAACACTAGCACATCTAGTCAAACTTCAAGCACAGCAACGGCTGGCACACAAGTTGTCGGCAACGATACGGTTGGCTACTTAACCCTTCCCGAGGGCTACGAAGCGAACGAAACTGGTGACCAAAACACTGGCGGTCTGTCATTCGTCAATAAATCCACCAATACATCGATTAGCTTAATGAGACTGAATGCGACAGATTATATTCAAAGTAAGCCTCAGTCCTTGGCTAAGCTAACTCTTCCAGCTTGGATTATCATGAAAGAAGTTGTTTATCGCTTACCTGATAAAGAACTTACCTTTCAATCTGGACCTGCAGGCTTCGACAACCTACCTGATGGCTACTACCTAGTTAGCTATAAGGATTCCAGTGCTATTGGCAGTGTCTATTTCACCGATAAAAATGATAGCAACTATGTCTACCTAATTGGTATGGACGGCCCTAATGCAGATAGTCTTTCTTCATTTGGTGACATTGCTAAAACCTGGTCAAGTAAGAAACCTTAAGAAGGAGGAGCCATACAATGAAACGATTTTTAACCTTTTTATGCCTTTTGGCTAGCTTGGTCGTGCTTGCACCCCAGACCATTTTGGCCGAAGAATCCTCTAGTAGTCAAACTACTACACTCGATTTAAGTCAGAAAGTCGGCAGCGACTCACTAGGCTATGTCATGATTCCTTCAGACTTTGTCAAATTTACTGAACTCGGAGAACACTCACCCACCCAGCTCCAGTGGTCTTCTAAAGATGCCTTTACAGTAGTCACATTAAATAAGTTGCCAGCTTATCAAGGCATCGAAAATCATCCAGTCTTCAGTAAACTACCTAAACCATATCCTTATGCGACCGATCACATGGCTACCTTTGCCACCATCCCATCCCATGAAAAGCTCACCTTAAGCGCTGCTAAGAATTACCCATCTAGCTATAAAGACGCTGTCGGAGTTGAAGTACAATTTCAAGAGAAATCCTTACGTCTCGTTTACTTCACCACAGAGTCCGATCCTGATTCAGTCTACTACTTAGCGGTCGAAGGGGCACCTCAAGACATGGATGCCTTAGAGGAAATTCTTAAATCCTGGACACCAAAATAATTCACTCAATAATCCTCATCGGCTAGCGCGACATAGCCAATGAGGATTTATTTATAAAACACCTCGTGACTCAGGCTAGTGCCCAAGTCACGAGGTGTTTTTAACTTATATTGATAGCCCCGGTCTAGCCGACAGACCCTTCCATTTCATAACTAATGAGGCGGTTGAGCTCAACCGCATATTCCATCGGTAATTCCTTGGTAAAAGGCTCGACAAAGCCCATAATAATCATTTCCGTCGCTTCGGATTCAGACAGCCCTCGACTCATCAAGTAGAAAAGTTGTTCCTCTGAAATCTTGGAGACTTTGGCTTCGTGCTCCAAGGAGACTTGCCCATTATGAATCTCATTGAACGGAATGGTATCCGATTTTGAAGCCTGATCCATAATAATGGTGTCACATTCAATATGCGAGATGGAACGCTTGGAATTCTTAGCAAAGGTCACTTGCCCGCGGTAGTTAACCTCTCCCCCATCCTTGGCGATGGATTTAGACACAATGGAACTAGAGGTGTTGGGGGCATTATGAATCATCTTAGCACCCGTGTCTTGCTTTTGGTTCTTACCGGCAAAGGCAATGGAAAGCATGGTACCCCGCGCCCCTTCTCCTTGAAGATAGACACTTGGATACTTCATGGTTGTATGAGCTCCTAAGTTGCCATCAATCCACTCCATAGTTGCCCCCGCATGGGCATGGGCCCGCTTGGTCACTAGGTTATAGACGTTGTTAGACCAGTTTTGAATGGTGGTATAACGGCAATAGGCGTCTTTTTTGACAATAATTTCCACAATGGCGGCATGAAGCGAGGCAGTTGAATAGGTTGGTGCCGTACAGCCTTCCACATAGTGGATGCTGGCGCCCTCGTCCACAATAATTAGGGTCCGCTCAAACTGTCCTGTCCCCTCATTATTAATTCGGAAATAGGTTTGAAGTGGAATATCACACTTGACCCCTTTTGGAACATAGATAAAGGTCCCCCCACTCCAAGCGGCACTATTGAGCGCGGCCTCAAAGTTATCAGTTGGAGGCACCACTGTCCCAAAATGTTCCTTGAAGAGCTCAGGATATTCTCGTAAGCCAGAGTCCGTGTCAGTAAAGACAATACCTAATTTTTCAAACTCGGCCTTCATATTGTGGTAAACTGCTTCCGATTCATATTGAACCGCAGCACCCGCTAGATACTCGCGTTCAGCCTGAGGAATCCCAATTCGCTCAAAGGTCTCCTTAATCTCATCAGGTACATCATCCCAGGAACGGGCCGGACGATCCATGGCCTTCTGGTAATAAATAATATCATCAAAATCTAGTGCTGACAGGTCAGGCCCCCAGTCAGGCAACTTACTATCAAGGAAGACCTTAAGTGAACGCAGACGGTAGTCTAACATCCATTCAGGCTCCCCTTTTTCCTTGGAAATAGTCCGAATAACCTCTTCACTCAGACCCTTACCCGTAGAAAAGATAATTTCGGCATCATCGTGGAAGCCATAGGCATAGTCGTTAACAACAGGTACGTCACTCATTATCTTCACTCACTTTCTTGTGCTTGGTTATGGCGGCTTAAGCCCTCATCCAAGCTTGTATCTTGATCTAATCCCAGTCCTAGGGCTTTCCAGGCCAGGATGGCACACTTATAACGGGCAGGAAAGGCCTTAACGCCTTCTAAGAGGGCCGCATCACCTAGCGCTTGCTCCCAAGACTCGTCCACTTGTCCTGGTCCACCAACCAAGGCCTGAAAAGTCGCAATCATGGCTAGGGCTTGATCCTTTGGCTTGCCCAACAGAGCCTCGCACATCATACTGGCAGAAGCCATACTAATGGTACAGCCTTGGCCACTAAAGGCCAAATCAAGGATGCGGTCATCTTCAATTTTCAGGTACAAGACGATTGCATCACCACAAGTAGGATTGAATAGCTCCACTTCCTGATCGGCATGGTCCAACTTACCAAAATGACGGGGATGTTGCCCATGATCCAAAATGACTTGGCGATAGAGTTGATTTAATTGATTTAAACTCATGGACAGAAAAACTCCTTCACTGCTTTGGTAACTTCGATAAAACGTGCGACCTCTTGCGCATCATTATAGAGCGCCAGACTGGCCCGCAAAGTCGCCGTCTGACCTAAGCGGCGCATCAAAGGCTGGGCACAATGGTGGCCTGCTCGCAGGGCAATGCCTTCTAAATCATAGGCCGTCGCCGCATCATGGGGATGGACACCCACAATATTGAAGGTCACAATACCATGACCATGACCATAAACTTCCAGATCCGGAATAGCCTGTAAGCCTCTTACTAGTTCTAGCGTCAGATGACTCTCATGGGTCTCAATATCCCGCCATCCGATAGTAGACAGCCATTCAATGGCAGCTGCCAAGCCAATGGCTTGAGCAATAGGCGGCGTCCCCCCTTCGAATTTCTGTGGGGCGACCGCGTAGTCTGTTTGGTAATCTCCTACTTGATGGACCATTTCACCGCCATAGAAAAATGGCTGGCAAGTGTCATGATGTTCTTGCTTGAGGTAGCAAATGCCAATTCCAGTCGGGCCGTAGAGTTTATGGCCACTCCAACAGTAGGCATCGACTCCTAGGCTTTCTACATCTACTGGAAAATGGGCAACCGCCTGGGCACCATCAACGATGACCTTAATGCCTCGTGGTTTAGCCCAGGCTGTTAAAGCAGCTATATCCTGAGAAATACCCAAGACATTGGAAACATGGTGGATGGTAATGACCTTGAGCTTGGACCAGTCACTCGCTTCTAGGGCCACTAAATCCAAGTAATGATCCTCCGTCAGAGGTAGATAAGAGAGGGTAGCACCCCGCTCTTGGGCTAGCGCTTGCCACGGCACTAGATTGGAATGATGTTCCAAATAAGTCAGCCCAATTTGGTCTCCTGGCTGTAAACTTGGTCCTATCCAACGGTCTGCCAGAAAATTCAAACCCGCAGTAGTCCCACTGGTAAAAATAATTTCTTGCGGCTTGGCACCCATGAAGTCAGCTACTCTCTGGCGGGCTGCTTCATAGTCTTGAGTGGCTCGGTTGGCCAGGCTATGGACCCCACGATGGATATTGGCATTGTCTTGGAGATAGTAATCAGCCAAGCGATCCAAGACAAGCTGTGGCTTCTGACTAGTCGCCGCATTATCAAAATAAATCAAGTCTTGGCCATGGACCTTTTGCTTGAGTATGGGAAAGTCCTTAGCCCATGGTGATGGGCTAGTAATCTTTTCTGGCATCATACTGTCTCCTTTCGCGTTTAATAGTCTTAATCTTCCTGGCTACCTTCTAAACCACTTAATTTACGGTCTATAATTTCTACTAACTGTCGTCTGATTTCTGCCGAAGGCATTTGCACAATAACTGGGCCTAAGAAACCACGTACTACTAAATACTCAGCAGCTTCACGGCTTAAGCCACGGCTCATCAGATAATAAAGTTGTTCTTCATCTACTTGCCCTACAGAAGCCGCGTGTCCTGCAGTCACTTCAAATTCTTCAATTAAAAGGATAGGGTTGGCATCGCCTCGAGCCTTCTCAGATAACATGAGCACTCGGCTTTCCTGCTGAGCGTCAGCACCCTTGGCGTATTTTTCAATCAGCCCAATCCCGTTGAAGGTCAAGGTTGCCCGGTCCAAGATAACTCCATGTTGGAGAATATTCCCGACAGAATGATTACCGCGATTGACCACCTTAGAATCAATGCCTTGGATTTGCTTGCCAGTTGAAATACCAACAATCTGCACTTGTGATTCAGAACCATCACCGTTGAGGTAGGTATCTAAGTCTAAGATGACATTACCGTCATTAAGTTCACCGATAGCCCAATCAATTTTAGCATCGCGCGCCGTTTGGGCATAACGCTTAATGTAGGCATGGCTTTTGGCCCCTAGGGTATCGACTGCTGAATACTTAATCTGAGCGCCAGCCTTAACGACCACTTCAACGAAATAGGTGGCAGAGTTTGGTTTATCACCATAAGTTTCTATGCGCTCCACATAATCTAAACTTGCCCCCTGTTCAAGCACAATCAGGACATGCTTGTTGAAGGCTTGATCATAGCGACTGTCTTGAACCAAGAGAACTTCAAGCGGCAAAGTCACAGCTACATTTCTTGGCACATAGATGAAGATCCCCCCATTCATGAAGGCCGTATGATAGGCTTCAATTTGGTCTTCATGGGCGCCAATCACCGAAAAGAGATGTTCCTTAACCAAGTCAGGATAGTCAGCAAGAGCTTGGAACAAATCAGTCACAATTACCCCTTTATCAACTAGGTCTTGGTCCAAACTTTCTACCAGAGTATGATTACCCACATGCACAATCTGCCCACTCAGGTGATCTTGCTCAGCCAAAGCTGCATCTAGACCATAGAGTAGCGGTTCCTCTAAGGTTTGTGGCGCTACTACTTCTTGGGATAGGAGGGGCCAACGATGATACTTAACCCGCTCAATCACTGGTAACTGCAAATCCTGCCAGACTGAATGGGCTTGATTTTGAATAGCGCGGAACCAGTCAGGCAGGGTGGCAAAAGTAGCCAAAGCCTGCATCTGGTCTAAATAATGTTTGCTAGTCATGCTATCACCTAGGCTTTCTCGTCATAGTGGAGACCTAATTCTTCACTAATACCCTTATAACCTTCCGCCTCCAAGCGTTTAGCTAATTCGGCATCGCCTGTCATTACCACGCGCCCTTCCATCATAATGTGGACCACATCGGGCGTGATGTAGTTGAGTAATCTTTGATAGTGAGTGATAATCAGGGAACCAAAACCTTCACCCCGCATGGCGTTGACGCCCTTGGATACCACCTTAAGAGCATCAATATCGAGCCCAGAGTCGATTTCGTCCAAAATAGCAAAGCTAGGTTCAATCATGAGGCATTGTAGGATTTCATTACGTTTTTTCTCCCCACCTGAAAAGCCTTCGTTGAGATAGCGTTCTGCCATTTCTTCCGGCATATCTAAGAGAGCCATCTTCTCATCCAATTTCTTGATGAATTCGCGGACGCCCATCTTGTTGTCATCATCCCGTCGAGAGTTAATAGCTGCGCGCATAAACTCAGCGTTGGTAACACCTGGAATCTCACTTGGATATTGCACTGCCAAGAAAAGACCTGCACGGGCACGCTCATCTACTTCCATCTCCAAGACATCTTCACCATCTAAGAGAATCTCACCTTGGGTTACTTGATAGGCAGGGTTACCCATAATGGCCGCCGCTAGGGTGGACTTTCCAGTCCCGTTTGGTCCCATAACCGCATGAATTTCTCCTGTTTTGAGGGTCAAGTTAACCCCTTTAAGGATTTCCTTACCTTCAATGGCCACATGCAAATCCTTGATTTCTAATACTGGCATATCGTCACCTATTCCTTCCTTATAGTCTCCTTTATTCTACCGTTATTTGCCTTGAGACGCAATTCATGCGCTTTCTTTTGAGATTTTTGTGCATTTATTTAAACAAGAAAAAAGAAGCTGGTTAAACCAGCTTCAGCATAATCGCTATTCGCCAATTGGATGGAAACGTTCAATCACGCGCTTCATTGGATAGTAGAGAATCCCTACTAAAATGGCCGTTACGATAGCAGTGAAGAAGGTGGCGGGCATCTTCTCAACTACTTTTGCCATGGCTGCATTCCAGCTAGAACCTAAAACCAATTGTTGCGCCACAATGGAGACTGGCCGGCTGACAATTTTGACTAAACCAGCCACAATGGAAACCACAACAAGGTTAAAGCGCGTGTCACGTTTCTTAAATACATAGGTGTAGACTGCATTAACCGTGACAAGAACCAGTCCGGCTTCCAAAAGCGTAAAGGCGACAGAAGCAGCAAAGCCATTGAACACATCGAAGATGAAAAGACCTAAAAAGGAAGCAATAGAACCACGCTTGAAGCCTAGTAGTAAGACGGATAAAACAACTAAGGCATTGCCGACATGAACCATGGTTTTACCCGGCATATGGATTTTTAAATAAGTAATCGCAAGAACGATAAGTGCTGCGAATAAGCCAATTTCGATATAGCCTACTAAGCGACGGTGAAAGGCTGTTTTTGTTTGATTCATAATGAGTCCTCTTTTCTTAAGGTTTTGCTGATAAAAGGTAAATAAGGCTGATAATAAAGCTCCTGGCGAGCTATAGCTTGGTTTAACCCCTGGTTTTCTACTGCACGACCAACCAGGTCAACACACCATTGGCATGTCGCTTCTAGAGATAAGCCCCCTACCTGGCAGGCCAGGAAACAGGAAGTGAAGAAGTCCCCCGTGCCAAACAAATGGCAATTTTGGCGCTGAGTCCAAGCCTCTTGATTAGACTCAAAAGCCACCCCAATCTGGTCATCCACTTCAATCCCGGTGATGACCCAAGACTTTTGCTTAGATTCAAGATTAGCCAAAGTCTCTAGAGCTTGCATATCTTCCTGATTTTTAACTAACTCAGCATCTAGACCAGCCAAGAGATAGGCCTCCGTCAAATTCGGCAGGGCATAATCAGCTAAGGCAACCAGTTCTTGCATAGCCGCCACATAATTCTGATCCAGCCCAGTATAAAGCTGGCCACGATCTCCCATGATGGGGTCCACCACCAAAAAGGTATCAGCTTGGTAATGTTTATACCAGTTAACAAATTGATGAATCTGGCTGGCATTGCCAAAATATCCGGTCACGATAGCCTGGAACTTGACCTGCCGCCAAGCCATTAAAGAGGCGGAAAAGGCTGCGTCCAAACTCTCGCGGTAGACTGGCCAACGTCCGGTATGGTGAGTTAAGTATACTGTGGGCAGGAGGGTCACTTCGTAACCAGCTGCATTCAATACAGCCAAATTCGTTAAACCAGCCACCTGGCCAGTGCCAGGAATATCATTCACTACCAAAATACTTGCCATTCAATCCCCTCCCTCTGCTTGTTATCATACCCCATTTCTGGTACCATTAATAGTGCCAGTTTCATACAAATGAACAGTACCAGTTGGAGGACTCTATGATTATTCATCTCGACCCAAACAAGAAAGAAGCGCTCTATAGTCAACTTTACCAAGCCATTAAAGACCAAATCCATTCCGGCCACTTAGCTGCCCATCAAAAGCTCCCAAGCAAACGCCAATTGGCCAAGGATTTAGGCATCAGCCTCAATACCGTCATTAACGCCTACGACCAATTAAGCCTCGAAGGCTACCTAGAAACCAAACCACGCCAAGGCTACTTCGTGGCCGATGTGCGTTTCCAAGTCCAACTGACCTCGGAACAAGCCAACCTAACTACTAGTCCTAACCCTAGTTGGCGCTATGACTTAACCAAGGCCGAAACCGACCCTAGACTCTTTCCCTATGAAATTTTCCGCAAACTTTATACCCAGCGCTTTGATTCCCAGTCCCCTGACCTGCTTCAGCCTAGTTCGGTTCAAGGCTTAGCACCACTTAGAAGCAGTTTGGCAAGCTATCTAGCCAATGAACGTGGTGTTCCATGTCAGCCAGACCAGCTGATACTAGGTCCTAATGCTCAGGCCCTTTTTCAGATTTTAGTTCAGCTCCTTCCTCCTAAGCGTCGGATTGGAATTGAAGATCCTGGCTACCACGCTCAGCTACCATTTTTGAAAGAAATGGGATGGCAGGTCCAAGCCTGCCCGCTTGATCAACTAGGATTATCTATTGAAGAGATACCACTGGATCAGCTAGATATCCTCAGCGTCACCCCTACCCATCAATTTCCGACCGGATCTGTTATGCCCCTCACTCGCCGCCAAGCCATCTTAGACTGGGCTAGACAGAGTCCTAATCGCTGGATTATTGAAGATGACTACGATAGCCAATTTAAATACACTGGCCGACCTATCCCCTCTCTGGCACAATTAGACCAAGGAAATCAAGTAATCTATATGGGCAGCCTATCCCGCATTCTCAGTCCTGGCCTCCGCATCAGCTATATGGTATTACCAGCAAGCCTTCTATCTCTTTTCTATGAGAAGGAAAAGCAATTCGCAGTCAACCTCAATACCATCTCTCAGTATGCTATTCACGATTTTATCCAGCAAGGTCACTTAGAACGCCATCTCAATCGAGCCCGAAGCTTCTACAAACGCAAGCGTGATAGGCTGATTCACGCCATTGAAAAGCAAGATCCCCAAGCCCAACTAATTGGCCTTGATGCAGGTCTCCACCTATTAATTCAACCGAGTTTTGCTTTCCATAGCCAGCCTTTTCAGGCCCAACTGGCTCAAGAGGGCATTCGACTTAAGACACTTGCTGACTTCTCTATCCAAGCCCAGACTGGCTTCGACCAACAAATCTTCCTGAGTTTTTCTGGCCTTCCTATGGATGAGGTGGACACACTTATTAGTGACCTCTACCAAGCTCTGAGACAACATAAAAAGACCACCAAATCTTAGTTTGGTGGTCTTTTTATGTTTAGTTCTTAAGGTCTTTAAGTAAACCTGCTAGTACACCATTAATGAATTGCTTGGATTTGTCATCGCTAAAGGTCTTGGCTAGCTCTACCGCTTCATTGACCGCTACCTTGCTTGGCACTTCGTCCTCACTCACATAGAGCAATTCGTAGAAAGCGACACGTAGAATGGCTAGGTCAATCCGCGCCAAGCGTTCCAAGGTCCAGTCTTCAGCTAGATAATGACTAATACGTTGGTCTAACTCTTCAGCTGTTTGATTGACACCCTGAACTAGGCGGTCCAAGTAGGCATCAGAGCCTTCAAATCCAGCTTCAGGGTCGTTACCTGCTTCAAGAGCGAAGGCACAAGCTTGGTCTAGGCTGACAGGTACTTGAGGTCGTATGAGTTGGAAGATGGTCTGAACAGCCTTCTCCCGAACTTGGTGTCGATTGCTCATCTTGGTCACACTACTCACCATCAGTTTCATCTAAATGGAGATAATCCACTGCCTGACTAGCTTCTGTTTGGATGCTAGCAACATGGACATTGACTTCTTGAACAACTAAGTCTGTCATGAAGAAGATTTGTTCTTTAACTTTTTGTTGAACCTTCATGGCTACTTCTGGTACAGAATAACCGTATTTAAGGTCGATTTTAACATCAATGGCAATTTCTGAATCATCGCGGCGAACACGGGCACCTACTCGATCAGGATTCATACCAAAGAATCCACCTACTTCTGTTTGGAAGGATTTGTGGAGTTGGTAGACCCCTTCTACTTCGCTTACAGCCTTAGCTGCAATGGCTTCAAGAACACCCGTTGTGATGTTGATTTCCCCTAAGGGTGCCACCGTTTGTGGTTCAAAATGACTGTTTTCTTGGGTCATCTGGGCTTCCTCCTTTTAAGGTTTAAACTTCTAAAATAATCAATTCTTTTGGACTGCGGTTTAGCAATTCTACATGGTCTGGATGAACTACTAAGTCGTCTTCAATCCGTACACCACCTAAGCCTTCGATATAAATACCGGGCTCATTGGTAATGACCATACCAACTTCCACTGGTTGGTCATTCTTGGCATTAACGCCTGGCGCTTCATGAATGTCCAAACCAACACCGTGACCCAAACTATGGCCGAAGTATTGGCCATAACCTTTTTCACTGATGTAGTCACGCGCGATAGCGTCTAGTTCCGCCCCTGTCATACCAGCTTTCGCTTTTTGGTTTACCAAGTTATGGGCATCAAGCACGACATGGTAAATTTCTTCCAGTTTTGGATCAATCGATCCGACCGCAATAGTCCGGGTCATATCGGAAGAATAACCTTGGTAGTAGCAACCGAAGTCTAAGGTCACTACATCGCCTTCTTCAATGACCTTATCGGAAGCCACCCCGTGAGGCATTGCAGAACGTAAGCCGCTGGCTACAATGGTATCAAAGGACATGGCACTAGCTCCTAAGGTTTTGAGGTAACGTTCTAATTCGTTAGCCACCTCAATCTCAGTGACACCTGGCTTAATGAAGGTCAGAATATGGCTGAAGGCTTGGTCGGTAATCTCGCAGGCCTTCTTCATAGTTGCCAATTCGTCTGCGTCTTTAATTTCGCGGATTTTCTCAATTAAGCCCTGAGTTGGTACCACTTCTGGACCAAAGAAATCCTTAATGCGAAGATAAGTAGAAACGGTCATTTCGTCCGCTTCAATCCCGACTTTTTGAATCTGATTAGCAACTAAGAAGTCATTAATTTCAGCAAAGATTTCCTTTTTGTTTTGTAACAAGGTAAAATCTGGTGCTTGCTTACTTGCTTGCTGCACATAACGGAAATCAGTTACGAAAATGGCTTGATCTGACGTAATAATCAAGGCCGCCGTCGTCCCTGTAAAATTAGCTAAGTAGCGAATATTTTTTAAGTTAGTCACTACCAAGGCATCTAAGCCTTGTGCAGCGAGCTGAACTCTTACTTTTTCAATACGTGACATAAACATTCCTCTTTTCTAATAAGCTTATCTGTCTAGATTTTGCTTAGTCTTGTTCGGTTCGTTGTTTGCGACGGCGGACACCCTTATTGATGTCCAACAAGACTGGCATAATCATTGGAGAACGTTCGGTCCGTTCATAAATTAGAGGGACGATAGTGTCCATAATCATTTCGCGAATCAGGCGTTCGCTCACGTTATTGCCATTTTCGTTAAGGCCACGGTTAATGGCTGACTTGAGACTAGACTGTAAGGAGTGAATTAGGTCGCTAGACTCTCGCATGTAGATAAAACCACGCGACATAATGTCAGGTCCGCTAACCAACTGCTTGTTCTCATAGTCTAAGGTGGCAGAAATCACCACTAAACCATCTTCTGATAGGTTACGACGGTCGCGGATCACGACATGGCCAATATCGCCAATGCCACTCCCATCCACATAGATACTATTTGCCGTAAACTTACCCGCAATTCGAGCACTATCAGCAGTTACCGCTAGCATTTGACCATTTTCCATAACAAAGCAGTTTTCCTTAGGAATCCCTGTTTGTTGGGCTAGGCCAGCTTGAATGCTCTGCATACGGAATTCACCATGGACTGGCATGAAGTACTTAGGCTTCATAAGGCGCATCATCAGCAATTGCTCTTGCTGACCACCGTGACCAGATGTGTGGATGTTGTTAACCTTACCATGAATAACATGGGCCCCAACTTCGCAGAGTTGGTTAATGACGCGGTTAACACTCATGGTATTACCAGGAATTGGTGAACTTGAGAAGATGACTGTATCGTTAGGTTGAACCTGAATCTGACGGTGAGTTCCGTTGGCGATACGGCTTAGGGCCGCCATAGGTTCCCCTTGCGAACCCGTACAGAGAATGATGAGTTGCTCAGCCGGCACCCGGTTGAGGTCACGTTGCTCTACAAAGAGTTCATCGTCATCTTTGATATAGCCTAGTTCCCGCCCTGTCTTAATAGCAGATTCCATACTGCGCCCGAAGACAGCAATCTTACGTCCTGTTTCTTGAGCCGTTTCAACCACCTGTTGGAGACGCGAAACGTTAGAAGCGAAGGTTGCAAAGATAACCCGGCCTTCTACCTTCTGAATAATGTTTTTAATAGATTGTCCCACCACTTGTTCCGACTTGGTAAAGGTTGGAATTTCTGAGTTGGTAGAATCCCCTAAAAGGACTAAAACGCCCTCTTCCCCGATTTTAGCCATGCGATGTAAGTCTGCTGGCTTACCTACTGGAGTGAAGTCGAACTTATAGTCACCTGTGAAGACAATGTTACCTGGCGGGGTCTTAACGACCACCCCGTAGGCTTCAGGAATACTGTGGGTTGTCAGATAGAAGCTGACGGTTGTCTTGCGGAAACGAATGACCGCATCTTCATCAATTTCGTGAATCTCAGCTTGGCGCAGAAGGCCGCGTTCTTGCAACTTATTGCGAATCAGCGAAGCCGCTAATTTACCGGCATAGATAGGTACATTGATTTGCTGCAAGAGGAAGGGAATGCCCCCGATGTGGTCTTCGTGACCGTGACTAATAATCAGGGCTTTGACCTTACTCTGGTTTTGCATAATGTAAGAAAAATCAGGAATTACGTAATCAATCCCTAACAAATCATCTTCCGGGAACATAACCCCACAATCTAGTAAGATGATTTCGTCTTGGAACTGTACACCATACATGTTCTTCCCGATTTCGCCTAAGCCCCCTAGGGCGAAGACGCCGGTTTCGTTATTTTTTAAATTAACTGCCATACTAGAACACCGACACTTCGAAGTCCGGGTTGGACTCTTGCTCATAAGCTAAATGAGCAGGTGATAATTCTTGGACGAACTCCACATTGTATGGTGTATACTTAGCAATCAATTCCCGTGCTTCCCCTTTGCTAGCAGCTTCTACATAAAGGGTTTGGGTATTTTCCCGAGTAGGAACTTGTTGGGTATTGGGTTGATATGTTACTTTAAAAATCATTGATTAATAACTTCCTTTCTCTATCTAGTTGCCTCCTGAGCGAGGCAGACTCTATCAATCTTATTCTACCACAATCCCCTCTTAATAGGAAAGTATGGTAACCATTTTTTTACATAAAAGCTTATCGACCTAGCTCTTTACAAGACAATGGACACAAAAAAACTGGGACCCATGGTCCCAGTTGCTTATCTGATTTTAAGGGCGCGGTCAATATCCCGTTTGGCCTGTTGGTCCTTGAGGGCATGACGCTTATCATACTTATTCTTACCACGCGCAAGACCAAAGAGTAATTTGGCCCGTCCTCTTACCAGATAAACCTTCAGTGGTACCAAGGTCATCCGGTTTTGTTGAACTTCGCGGTGTAGAGTCTGAATCTCTTTCTTATGAAGCAAGAGCTTACGGTCACGCTCCGGATCATGGTTAAAAATATTACCATGGTCGTAGGGGCTGATATGGACTTGCTTCAGCCAAGCCTCCCCATCACGAATGGAGATAAAGCCATCCTTAAGGTTCATCTTACCCTTGCGAATGGACTTAATCTCTGTCCCGGTTAAGACCATACCCGCTTCATAGGTTTCAATAATCTCATAATCATGACGCGCCTTGCGATTCTGAGCTAAAGGCTTATCTTGCGACATCAGTCACCTCTTTTCCGCAGGAGCTAACCTAGGCGGTTAGCCTGAGGTTGCTTGCGTTTAATCTTAAATTGCTTAAATTTACTTTCCGTAGACTTAGCTGATTTTTTGCTAGCCATATCGCCAGCAAAAGACTGTTTCTTGGCCTGACGGCTGTCATTACTTTGATGCTCAGACAGCTCCTTACGATGACGCTTGCTAGCAGACTTAGATTTGGCTTTGCCCTTGTCCTCTTGACGGCCTTTATTGGCTTTTGAGCCCTTAGGCTTGCTAGCGCCAGACTTATTGTTAGAGACTTTGTCTTCTTTAGTCGCACGCTTCTTCTTACCAGTACCTTTAAGCTTTTTGGCTTGGTGCTGTTTGTCTTGAGTCTTGCCTTTGGCCGACTTATTAGCAGCCTTGGCTTGTTTGCTACGCTGTAGGACTATGTCTACATCTAAGCCAGTTACTGGTTCAGCCTCAAGCAAGCTAAAGTCAATTTCGCGTTCGCCAACATTAACAGCTTCCAAACGTACTTTAACCTTCTGACCAATGCGGAAGATTCGCCCTGTTCTTTGCCCTACTAGCAAGAGATGGGCCTGATCGAACTCATAATAGTCGCCCGTCAAGTCCTTAAGACTAATCAAGCCTTCTACTGTGTTAGGCAAGGCAACAAAGATACCAAAGGAGGTCACCGAAGAGATGACGCCTTCAAATTCTTGCCCGATTTTATCTAGCATGTATTCGGCTTTTTTCATGGCAGTCACATCACGCTCGGCGTCAATGGCCCGACGCTCCATTTTAGAACTTTGGTCAGCAATGCCTGGCAACTGGTCAAAAATACGAGCCTTATCCTGATGACTTGGTTTCTTATCCAGATAACGATGAATAAGGCGATGAACAATCAGATCCGGATAGCGCCGAATAGGCGAAGTAAAGTGGGTATACTCAGCCGTTGCTAACCCATAGTGACCAAGGGCTTCTTCACTATAACGGGCTTGCTTCATAGAACGCAACATCATAGTGGAAACAGCCTGTTCAAAGTCTTGCCCATCGACTTGCTTAAGGGCTTGCTGAAGTTGCTTAGGTGCAATGGTTTCTACCTTACCTCTGAGGACAATACCAAAAGCGGTAATGAACTCAGCGAATCGCTGCATACGTTCTGAATCAGGTTGTTCATGGACCCGATAGAGCATAGGATAGTCACGTGTCATATAGTGCTTAGCCACCGTCTCATTAGCCGCCAACATAAAGGACTCAATCAGGCGTTCAGCCACGCCTCGTTCCCGCAATTGAATATCTAAGGGATGACCTTGGCCATCAACTAAGACCTTGGCTTCTGGCGCATCAAAATCTAACGCCCCTCGCTTAATCCGTTTGGCTTCTAGCAGATGGTGGAGCTTGCTCATATCTTCTAAAAGGTCCACGATTGGTTCATATTTTTGACGTAGCCCCTCATCCCCTTCTAGAATCGCATTGACATCATCATAGGTCATGCGGTAAGAAGAATGGATGACTGAGCGGAAGATACGATGGGATTTAACCTGCCCTTGGCTATCTATAACCATTTGGCAAGATAAGGTCAAGCGATCTTCATGCGGATGTAGGGAACAAATCCCATTAGACAAGCGTTGCGGCAGCATTGGCACGACTCGGTCAGTTAAATAGACAGAAGTCCCGCGCTGATAAGCTTCCAGATCTAAGGCAGAACCTTCTTCAACATAATAGGACACGTCAGCAATATGAACACCTAGGACATAGTCGCCATTATCTAGGCGTTCAAGCGAGATAGCATCATCCAAGTCCTTGGCATCTGCCCCATCAATCGTCAGGATGACCTCTTGTCGTAAATCTTCCCGATTGGCAAGGTCCTGAGCTGATAAGGTCTGAGGCACTGCCTCAGCGGCTTCTTTAACTACTTCTGGGAACTCATGCGGAATTCCAAATTGATAGAGAACGGACAAGATATCTACACCGGGCTCATCTCGGTGACCAATTTCCTTGGCTACTAAGCCTCGCAAGAGGTGAGGGGCCTCTTCTGTCGGATACTGACTAATCTTAACAATACAAATAGAATGGTCTGCTGGCTGAATCCCAGCTGGATCGATTTCAACCCGGACGGCGTCGCTGTAATCACCTTGTGGTAAGACATAGCCCAGAGCCTGACGTTCCTGACGAACTTCACTTGGGTAAGCGACGAATTCCCCTACCAACTGGTTCACTGCGCGTTCAATTACGCGCAAGACTTGGACTTCAGAGCCTTTACCCGTCTGAGGGTTGGCCAATTTCAGGACTTCAACCTCAACCGTGTCCCCTTGCATGGCATTCAAAGCGCGGCCTCGAGGAACGAAGAAATCAGGCTGGCCTTCGGCATAGGTGACAAAACCAAAGCCTTGGGCATTAGCTCGATAGGTCCCCACTACTGTCTTCGAGACCTTGCCACTAAGTCGATAATGACCTCGTTTGATCTGCTCTAACTCTCCGATATTTTCTAAATAATTAATAGCGCGCACCAATTTCTTGTACATCTTGGTGCCGCCGTAATTGAGGGCTTTGGCCAAGGATTGGCTCGTCACGGTTGCCCCCGCTTCTTGGTCCTTCAAATAGGACAAAATTCTTTTTTCAATGCTTGTGAGTGCACTCATAGCGTCTCATGCACCTCCTTTGTTTTAAATTAAATTTCTTTAGTTATCAAATGCTTGGATAAATTGCAATAGGCTAGCTTCGAAATCTGACCGATTGCGGTTAGTGGTAATAACATGGGTGTTCTCTTCACACCAGTGAAAGCTGATTTTGGCAGATTCCAGAGCCTCTAGCAAATCATAGACCGCTTCTGGATCCACTAATTCATCTTGGGCCGATTGAACAATGTAAACAGGTAGTTCAATCGAAGCGAGTTGGTCCTCGAAATCGCGAGCGAAAGCCTGAATGTCCGCCACCTGTTGCCGGTGGGCAGTCCGAACTGCTTCTTCTGTCTGCAAATAGGCAGGTAAATCGCCTCGCTTTTCTGCCAAGTAGCGGGCAAAAGACATGAAGCGATTTTCTAGCTGCAGGCCATCCCGACTAATTACGGGAGAATTAAAAACGCCCCCACCAAGAAGTTGACTATCCGCCTCACAAAGGGCGCGCATGGCCATAACCCCACCCATCGATAGGCCGAAGACCAGAACTTTTTCGTAGCGTTCTTTCATAAAGGCTAGAGCCTCTTGCAAGTCTTGCCACCAGATTTCAGGTCCAGCACTCAAGATATCTTGGATATCTGTCGTTCCATGGCCTGTAAATAAGGGACAGAGTACTCCGTAGCCTTGGCGATTCAGTAATCCAGCTTGGGGTCTTACGTCAGCTGTGCTACCAGTGTAGGCGTGGCAGAGAATGATACCAAGCCGTGCTCCCGGAACTTCTAAATAATAGGCACCCTTAGAGAGGGGCATAATCATTCCTCCTTTTCAAGAAAAAAGACCTCTGAGTCTAAGGTCAGAGATCTAAAACTTAAGCAACTTATTTAGAAGAGAAATAAGCAAGTGCTAAGGCTAACACAAAGAATAAGACGCCAAACACCACGGTTGAGCGAATGAGAAAAGCCTCAAAACCACGGGCCTTGGTCTTACTCATTTGGTTCTCGGCACTACCACCTGACAATGAGCTTGCTGCATTACTTTTAGATGGTTGCATGATGACCAACATAATTAGAATAATTGATACGATGACTAAGGCAACAGTCAATACTTCTGACAAGGTACTTCCTCCTTTTTCGAAAATCTCTACCCCTTATAATACCACATAATAGGCAAGCTAACAACTCCTAATGCCATAATTGAAAGGCATTATAGAGATTAATCCCAATGACTAGCAAGACCACCCATTGAAAGACCCGGCGAACAGCTTGGTCGGATAGAAGTCGTGACATCCGCGCTCCTAGTAAGCCACCCACGATAGCCGCTGGTACGATATATACCAAAATCGACAGGTCATAGCGGACAAAGCCTGTCCCCAAGGCAATGGTCACTAACTTGGTTAACTGGGAACAAAAAATAGTAGCAATAGAATAGATCGTAGCTTCCTTGATTGGCATGGCGAAAACCAGCATGAGTAAGGAAACGTTAATCGGTCCCCCGCCGATTCCTAATAGACTGGCAAAAAATCCCAAACTTAAGCCTACTGCACTATACCAAAGCGCTCCTTGCTTGGACCAATGGAAATTTTCATAGCGCGTATAAATCATGGCAAAAACTAAAAGTGCCACAGTCACAGCAATCTGAATCAGGGTAACTTGACTGGCCTGTGCTACTCTTTTAAGCAAAAACTCAAAAGTTTGATTACCCAGGTAGCCGCCCAAAACTGACCCCAAGGCCAGATAGGCTACTTGCTGCCACTGGATCTTACGTCCCGCTTGAACTTGACGTATGGTTGATACCAAAGACATGGTAAAGACTGCCACCGTCGAATAAAAAGAGATGGCTACTACCGAATCATGGCCTACAAAGTCCAAGACCGGCTTGATAATGACACCACCGCCCATACCAGACACACTACCTACCGCATTAGCAACTACAATAATCAGAAAATATAGTACCCCTATTCCACTCACACTCATACGCGCTCCTCTGACGTCATCACTTCTCGTCACTTCTATTTTACACAATTATCAGCTATTTTGCACAAGTAAAGAACTCCATTGTACCGCTATTTTATAAAGTAAATCCTCAGAAAAATGTATGACTAAATATTGTATCGATTATATTTAAAATAAAATAGCTACACATTGAATTCCAATAATTAGTTTTATATTTTAAAAATCGATAAATTCAAGTTTTATAATCCTCAAATCAGCAAAAATTACCTCTTTAAGCCTTACTATCCTCGTCATTTATATACTTATATTAATTTTCTATTTTATTATTTCCTTTTATTTTTTGAGTTTATAATAGTTTTAAATTTTTCTATACTCAGTCCATCAAAATATAAAGGAGAGAATCCTATGAAAAAATCCCTTATTAGCTTTTTAGGGCTATCAACTCTTGCTGCTTGTGCTTTGGCTACTGCTAAACGTCCAAGCTACTGCACTCCCCCCATTAGTCCTAGACCCCCTGGACAACCAAGTGATGACGACTGCCACTTTACCACCAAGACCAAGTCAAGGCTGTTCCTCGCTTCTCTAGCTAAGAGACCAAACCAAAAAACACGATGGCCAATGGTTACAAGCCACTCGATCCTATTGTTGTGACTCCTGAAGACAGTCAAGTAATGACTACCGCAACACTTCCACCCGCTGTCTCCCAACCACGTCCAGTTTTCGAAGATGATGAGCCAGAATCATACGATTACCAATCAAGCGAAAGCCATTCAGAAGAAACACCTTCCTACGATAGTAGTTACGACAACAACTACGATTATAACTATGATTACAATTACAACTATTACGATAGCAATGATTATGATTATAACTACAATTACAACTACGGTCATTACAATCAATACGACTACAACACTTCTTACTACTACAATTAAGCATTTAAACAGCCAGTTTCAGACGCTAGGTCTGGAACTAGCTGTTTGCTTGCCCCCTGTCTAGCCAGTCACAAATCCCTAAGTCAAAAAAAGAAACTAGGACACATGTCCTAGTCTCCAGATTACTTAAGCATTAATTACAGATGGTGTCCAAACTATACACTAGAAAAAATCCCTTTTTAATTTCCTTATTTCTTCCGATGCTACATTCATATCTGTACAAATACGGATAAGAAAAATCGATCGATTGGATAATAAAATAGAGAGCGAAAGCAAATTCGGCATAATAGCCATAAAACTCCAAAAAGGGTAGTATTCTATTTTGATTCTCGCTTATTTGATTTTAGAACTTCATTATATATATCTTTGATAGTTAAACTTATATCTTGCTGACTTAATTTGAGAGAAGGAGAATTCTCTCTCTTTAGACTCTCGGACCTACCACGTCTCGTTTCTTGCGTCTTAAAATAAGTTGGAAAAATTGCTGACATAATGATTTACCTACTCTTTCTATTCCGGTACTCTAAATTTTTTGAAATATCAAAGTATTCCTTTCTATTGATCCAAATCGGCCCATCACCTTTCGATATCACCAACACATCTACCGGTCCACCCACTGTCTCAAGCGAATCTGTTATATGCCTCTTAAACGATGTTAAGTTCACTAGTGTTTCAGCCATATTCGCCAGTTCTGGTAGAGCAAGTGTCCTTACAACACCTAAAATAGGATTTATGAATTTTTGTTGCTGACAGGAGCTAATTTCATCAATTACAAGTTTTTTATCACTATTTGATGAGTTACCAAGTTTATTAATAGACTTAATAATTACTTCACTCATAATGGGATCTATCCCTGTCAAGATAGTTGAAATCATATCTGTTTGAGCAAATGGTACAATGGAAGCATCGCTATTTAAAAGATCAACAATACTGGTATGAGTTTTTTTCAGTTTTATTTCATTTTCAAATATATAACTGATTTCGAACGCTGCTAAAGAAGGAAATAGTTCTTCGCTCCCGTAGCCACCTACAACTACGCCCGAACACGTATCAAAAAGGCTATTGAAAACAACCATTTGGTATGCCAACGCTATAAAAATATCATCTAGCATATGGATGCGTTCCTCTATATAAATATTCTCTCGCAATTTGTTCTTACAATACTCCGAGAAAAGCAAAGAAAATTTTTCTTTACTTAGTCCATTTAATAGCATATCTTCATTATTGGAATACGTTTTAGCTGTTTCAGTAATAACACCTGATATAATCTGAGTTATGTCATCTAGCGAAATAGCTTTCTCCGGATTTTGTTTCTGTATATAATTGACTCGTTCACTCGACATTTCTAATAAATGCTCTAATAACGAATCAATAACAGATTGGATTGCTTGTTTTGAAATAGTTTCATTCCTAAATTTTTCATCCTTTAGAAACTCAAGAAAAGCCGAGGAACAAAGTTCTAATCTATCGAATACTATATCCTTATTTCTTTTCCTAAACTCCTTAATAATAATTTCCCAGGGGATGCTCATAAATTCAGCATTTCCATAAATCATAATTCCAATATCATGACTTCCACCAAGAGAGAAGAGCTTGTTTACTGCATTGTATGTTTTTACCTGCCCATGTCCAAAACTAACAGTTACAGCACTATCAGCCGCTAATACAATACCATGTTTATTTAAAATAGCAATTTCAGCTGTCATACATTCGCCTCCGTCAAAAAACTTAGCACATATGGGTTACACCCATTCATATATCATTATTACTATATCAAGAAATAACACTTAAGATATGAATGTAATGCAGAGTCTATTAAAGTTAAAAAGCACTTTGAGGAGACGCCTCAAAGTGCTTAGAATCAAGACTTATGAGCTCTTGGCCCCAAAAATGATTATTTACCTAAGTTGTAGAAAGACTTCAAGCCGTCGTAGCGAGCTACTTCGCCTAATTCGTCTTCGATACGGAGCAATTGGTTGTACTTAGCGATACGGTCAGTACGTGACAATGAACCAGTCTTGATTTGGCCAGCGTTAGTTGCTACAGCGATGTCAGAGATGGTTGAGTCTTCAGTTTCACCAGAACGGTGAGATACTACCGCAGTGTAACCAGCTTTTTGAGCCATTTCGATTGCATCGAAGGTTTCAGTCAAGGTACCGATTTGGTTAACCTTGATTAAGATTGAGTTACCAATCCCTTTTTCGATCCCTTCAGACAATTTAGCAGTGTTAGTTACGAACAAGTCGTCACCTACTAATTGAACTTTAGAACCTAAACGGTCAGTCAATAATTTCCAACCATCCCAGTCGTTTTCGTCCATACCGTCTTCAATGGTGATGATTGGGTATTTGTTAACTAATTCTTCCAAGTAGTCTACTTGTTCAGCAGAAGTGCGTTTTGCACCTTTGTCGCCTTCGAACTTGGTGTAGTCGTATACGCCATCTTCGTAGAATTCAGAAGCTGCACAGTCGAAACCTAAGAATACATCTTTACCTGGTTCCAAACCAACGTTCTTGATAGCTTCTAAGATAGTTTCTACGCCATCTTCAGTCCCTTCAAAGTTAGGAGCGAAACCACCTTCGTCACCAACTGCAGTTACTAAACCACGTTTGTGTAAGATAGATTTCAATTCGTGGAAGATTTCTGCCCCCCAACGAAGTGCTTCTTTGAAGCTTGGTGCGCCTACTGGCAAGATCATGAATTCTTGGAAAGCGATTGGCGCGTCAGAGTGAGAACCACCATTGACAATGTTCATCATTGGTGTTGGTAATACTTTCGTATTGAAGCCACCTAAGTATTTGTAAAGTGGAACGTTTAAGTAGTCAGCAGCAGCACGAGCAACAGCAATCGATACACCTAAGATTGCGTTAGCACCGAGTTTCCCTTTGTTAGGAGTCCCGTCTAATTCAATCATCAATTTGTCGATGGCGTTTTGTTCTAAAACATCGTAGCCTAACAAAGCGTCAGCGATGACGTTGTTCACGTTGTCAACTGCTTTAGAAACCCCTTTACCTAAGTAACGTGATTTGTCGCCATCACGCAATTCAACTGCTTCATATTCACCAGTTGACGCACCTGATGGAACCATCCCACGACCGAAGGCACCACTTTCAGTGTAAACTTCTACTTCGATGGTTGGGTTACCGCGAGAGTCGAGGACTTCACGAGCATAAACGTCTGTAATGTATGGCATATTGTTCTCTCCTTTAAAGTTGATTAGCCTCTTAATTGCTTAAGAGTATTGCCACTATCTATTTTAGTGATTTTCGTGGCAAAATGCAAAGATTTTCTTGCTTTTTAACCTATTTCTTAATGAGGGATTCCCCGGTCATTTCTACCGGTTGCGCAACCCCTAATAAATCCAACATGGTTGGGGCCAAGTCAGCCAAACGGCCACCTGAACGAAGTTCTACTCCTGGCTTGGTTACAATAACTGGCACTGGATTAGTTGTGTGGGCAGTCATTGGTTGACCGTCTAAAGTCACTACTTCGTCAGAGTTCCCGTGGTCGGCTGTAATGATGGCAGAACCGCCTTTGGCTAAGATTAAGTCCACGACTTCGCCTAAGCACTCGTCAACCGCTTCAATGGCTTTGACAGTTGGTTCTAACATACCAGAGTGACCTACCATGTCAGGGTTAGCGAAGTTAAGGATGATGGCATCCAACTTATCTTCATTGATGGCAGCTACTAAGGCGTCCTTGACTTCATAAGCAGACATTTCTGGCTTGAGGTCATAGGTTGCAACCTTAGGAGATGGGATTAAGATCCGATCTTCACCTTGGAATTCCTCATGACGGCCACCACTCATGAAGAAGGTAACGTGAGGATATTTCTCAGTTTCTGCAATCCGTAATTGTTGTTTACCATTATTGGCTAGGACTTCACCGATAGTGTTTTTGAGGTCTTCCTTCTTGAAGGCAATTTCAGCTAAGACATCATCACTGTATACAGTGAAGGTCACAAATTTGAGGTCTTTTGGATAGTCACCGCGGTCGAAACCTTCAAAAGCTGGGTTAGACAAGGCAGTCCCTAATTGGATAGCCCGGTCTGGACGGAAGTTGAAGAAGACAACAGAATCGCCAGATTCAATCTCAGCTACTGGTTGTCCACCTTCAGTGACCACAAATGGTACGACAAATTCATCGTAAACTTCTTCCTTATAGGAAGCTTCAATCCCTGCCACAGCAGAGTCAAATTGGGCACCTTTGCCGTGAACCATAGCGTCATAAGCCAGTTGCACCCGTTCCCAACGCTTGTCACGGTCCATAGCATAGTAACGACCAGAAATGGTTGCGAAGCGACCTACGCCGACTTCACCAAAGACTTCTTCAGTCTTCTTAACGAAGTCTAAACCTGAAGATGGCGCCACGTCACGACCATCTAAGAAGCCGTGAACATAGACTTTTTCAAGGTCATATTGTTTAGCTAAACGCAAAAGCGCGAAGAGATGCTCGTAGTGAGAGTGAACCCCACCGTCAGAGATTAAGCCCATCAAGTGAAGAGCTTTATCTGATTCTTTGGCTGCTTTCACCGCTTCAACCAATTCAGGAATTTCGTAGAATTGGCCTTCACGAATGGAAATGTTAATACGGGTTAGGGATTGATAAACAATACGCCCTGCCCCAATGTTCAAGTGACCTACTTCGGAGTTACCCATTTGGCCATCTGGCAAGCCCACGTCTTCGCCGCTGGCTTTGAGTTGGTTATGAGGGTAAGTTTCCCAGTAACGGTCAAAGTTTGGTTTCTTGGCTGCTTTAACGGCATTCCCGAATACTTCGTCGCGAATAGCGAAGCCGTCCAAGATGATTAAGGCTACAGGAGCTTTTGACATTATTTCACACCTTCTAATAACGCTAAGAATGATTCTGGTACTAAAGAAGCACCGCCGACTAAGGCACCGTCAACATCTGGACATGACATGTATTCTGCCACGTTCTCTGGTTTAACAGAGCCACCGTATTGTACGCGTACAGCGTCTGCTGCTGCTTGACCAAAGTTCTTAGCTACGACTGAACGAACCGCCGCACACATTTTTTGTGCGTCTTCTTGGGTTGCAGATTTACCAGTCCCAATCGCCCAAATTGGTTCATAAGCGATAACAGAAGCTTTCACTTGATCTTCTGAGAAGCCTTCTAAAGCAGCTGTTACTTGTTTTTCAACAACTTCTTCTGCTTGACCTGCTTCGTATTGTTCTAAAGTTTCACCACAGCAGATAATTGGCACCATGCCGTTACGGAAGATTGCTAAGCCCTTCTTGTTAACGTCTTGGTCTGTCTCATGGAAGTATTCACGACGCTCTGAGTGACCAATGATAACATAGTCAACACCTAATGCTTTGAGTGATGCTGGGCTAGTTTCACCTGTAAAGGCACCTGCATCTTCGAAGTAGCAGTTTTGCACTGCCAAACCTAAGTCTGAACCAGCTAAGCTTGCTTTAACGTCAGAAGCCACTAAAGCTGGAACGCCTACAACTGCTTCAACAAGATCTGCGGAAGGTAATTTGCCTTTAACCGCCTCAACGAAAGCCTTGGCTTCTTCGTTGGTTTTGTTCATTTTCCAGTTACCTGCAATAATTGGTTTTCTCATTAGTATCCTCCTAAGGATTATGGAAGGTCCCAGGGCTTAGAAAAAAGCCCTGGCCTTCACAGATTGATTGAATTCTTATTTATCTGAGATAGAAGCAACCCCTGGTAATTCCTTACCTTCGAGGTATTCTAAGGATGCGCCCCCACCAGTTGAGATGTGAGTGAACTTGTCAGCATAGCCTAATTGAGCTGCAGCAGCTGCAGAGTCCCCACCACCGATAATAGTGGTTGCCCCTTCAAGGTGCGCAATTGCTTCGCAGACCCCAATGGTTCCGCCAGCAAAGTTAGAGAACTCGAAGACACCCATTGGCCCGTTCCATACAACGGTCTTAGCATCTTGTAAGTAGTCAGAGAAGAGTTTAACAGTCGCTGGACCGATGTCTAAACCTTCTTGATCTGCTGGAATAGCATCTGAAGGCACCACTGTAATTGGTGCATCATTGCTAAATTCTGGCGCCACCTTGTTGTCAATTGGCAATACTAATTTGTCGCCAGCCTTGGCCATGATTTCTTTAGCTAATTCTACGCGATCAGCTTCTAAGAGCGAAAGCCCTACTTCGTAGCCTTTTGCTTTGAAGAAGGTGTAAGCCATCCCACCACCGATTAAGACTTTGTCAGCCTTATCGAGGAGGTTTTCAATAACCCCAATCTTATCGGAGACCTTAGCCCCACCTAAGATAGCAACGAATGGGCGTTTTGGATTGTCAACTGCACCACCAATGAACTTGATTTCCTTGTCCATCAAGAAACCAGCGGCAGTTTCCAAGTGGCTTGCCACCCCAACGTTAGATGCGTGGGAACGGTGAGCTGTCCCGAAAGCATCGTTGACAAAGAGGTCACCCAAGCTTGCCCAGTATTTACCCAATTCAGGGTCATTTTTAGATTCTTTTTTACCATCGATGTCTTCAAAACGAGTGTTTTCGAATACTAAGACATCGCCTTCAGCTAAACCATCGATAGCTGCTTCTAAAGCTGCCCCGCGAGTTTCTGGCACGAAAGTTACTTCCTTACCTAATAATTCACCTAAACGTTTTGCAACTGGAGCTAAAGACTTAGAAGCTTTGTCTTCTTCAGTTTTAACTTTACCTAAGTGAGAGAAGAGGATGAGTTTTGCTTTGTTATCGATTAAGTATTGGATAGTTGGCAAAGCTTGAACGATTCGGTTGTCGTCAGTGATGACGCCGTCTTTCATTGGAACGTTGAAGTCCACCCGAACTAATACCTTTTTACCTGCTACATCTAAATCTGTTACGATTTTTTTTGCCATATAAAAACCTCCTTGGGCATGCGATTTGGTGCTGTTATCAATTGACAGCTGTGACTCTTCCTGGCGATGGGTCAACCTGCTGATGCAACTGACCTCAACACCAAAGCGGTGATAATAAACAAAAGGCGAGGAAGCTTGTCACTTCCCCGCCTAGAGTGTCATGCGACTAAGCTCGACATTCGTATATGAAACTTATGATTATAAGCTTGCGAAGTAAGCTAAGGTACGAATTAATTGAGCAGTGTATGACATTTCGTTGTCATACCAAGATACAGTCTTAACTAATTGTTTGTCGCCTACAGTCATTACTTTGGTTTGAGTTGCGTCAAATAATGAACCGTAAGTGATCCCTACGATGTCAGAAGATACGAGTGGATCTTCAGTGTAACCGTAAGATTCGTTAGCTGCTGCTTTCATTGCTGCGTTAACTTCTTCAGCAGTTACAGGTTTTTCTAAAACAGTTACTAATTCAGTTAAAGAACCAGTTGGTACAGGAACGCGTTGTGCAGCCCCGTCTAATTTACCGTTCAATTCTGGGATTACTAAGCCGATAGCTTTAGCAGCACCAGTTGTGTTAGGTACGATGTTTGCAGCTGCTGCGCGAGCACGACGCAAGTCACCTTTAGGGTGTGGAGCGTCCAAAGTGTTTTGGTCACCAGTGTAAGCGTGGATAGTAGTCATTAAACCTTCTACAACGCCGAAGTTGTCTTGTAAAGCTTTAGCCATTGGAGCCAAGCAGTTAGTAGTACATGAAGCACCAGAGATTACTGTTTCATCCCCAGTTAAGATGTTGTGGTTTACGTTGTAAACAACTGTTGGTACGTCGTTACCACCAGGAGCTGAGATAACTACACGTTTAGCACCAGCTTTTAAGTGTAATTCAGCTTTTTCTTTTGAAGTGAAGAAACCAGTACATTCAAGCACGATATCTACACCTAATTCACCCCAAGGTAATTCTTCAGGATTACGGTTAGCTAAAACTTTAACTTCTTTACCGTTCACACGGAAAGCGCCGTCTAATACTTCAACTTCACCGTTGAAACGACCTTGAGTTGAGTCATATTTTAATAAGTGTGCTAATTGTTTAGCATCAGTTAAGTCGTTGATTGCGACAACTTCCAAACCTTCTACTTCTTGGATACGACGGAATGCTAAACGACCGATACGTCCAAAACCGTTAATACCTACTTTTACTGTCATATTTGACTTCCTCCTTAAGGAAAAATTTATTTTAACGGGGTATTAGCCCCACTTAAAACCATGTTTGCGATTCCTTCATCACAGATTAGAACCCCATGATGTTGGATAAGTTTGTAGTAAGCCTCTACAGCGCGGGCCTTGCTAGCGCCGCCTACTACGGTAATCAAGAGAGGCACCTCACGCAAAGACTGGAATTGAATTCCAAATCTCGGTAAACGTAAGACCTCCTGGCCGCTTTGATTGAAAAATACCCCGAAGGCTTCTCCAACCGCATCTTGGTCCTTCAATAATCGCTTCTGATCCGCCGTTAAATCATGTCGTTCCGCCATCACATTGGCATTGCCGACCGATAACAAGAGCACATTGGCTGTCTTACTTAATTCAACAGCATGACGTATAGAAGGATTGTTGAGTAGTACTTGCGAAACTTGCTCCCCGATATTCTCAGGGATAAAGAGTGGCACAAACTGACCATCCGTCTGTTTAGCCATCAAGCCCCCAATATTGTTAGCTTGAATATCATAAGAACCCCCAACCCCGCCACGAGCAGGTACAAAGACTAGGTCTCTACCTTCTCCCAATCGAGGTGTGAATTCTTGGGCTACTTGAGCCAGGGTAGTGCCCCCGGTCATGGCTAGCACTTGACGTCCTGATTCTAGGTTCAAGGCCAGAAACTCTGCTACCTTGCGTCCTAACCGGCTTCCAACCTTAGGATCGACATCGGCATCACCTTTGACAATCCAGACTTCTTGCAGCCCTAGCTTCTCCTTGACTCCTTGGGCCAACTCGAAGAACTCGTGGTGATCATCTAAGGCCTGCTCCATGGCTTCTAAAACATCTAAGCCAATGGGCGTTAACCGAATCCCCGACTGCTTGACATCAACCAAGCCCTGAGATCGCAAGCTATCCATTAAGGTCCGCAAGCTACGCTCTGATAGGGCCACTTCCTCTGCTAGGGTCTTACGACCAATCCGCTCAGGATGTTGGGCCAAGGTCTTCATTATGCGCAATCGCTGTACTAATTCTTGGCCGACTTGCGGGACGACTTTCTCAATCAAAGAAAACATATCTCGCATCATCTGCCTCCTTTGGTCAAAGATTGACCATGCAAAGCTTCTCAGACTCCTGTCTTAAGAAGAATTGCTCCTTCTCTAACCTCTTTAATGATACCATTCTTATTCCTATAATGCAAATCTTAAACCGCATACATTTATATTTCTCATGTAATTTTCATCTTATTCCAAATGGTCGAAAAACGGCCAACTGATAGGAAGTGCTTTCATGAAAATAACGCTGCCATCGCCTTTTGTGTCCTATAACAGGCTAGGGATGGCAAGCTAACGACCTACTCTCTCATACTATGCCCCAGATCTTACCCTATCTTTCCTGTCGGCAACATTTTTTTGATTCTTATCTTGGAGTAGACAAAAAGGACAGGCCTGGGCCTGTCCTTTTTAATATAAATTAACGGATTACCTGATTACGGGCAAAAGGATCCGTGCTAATGCCTTGTTCTAAGACCAAACGGGCATATTCTTTGGCGCCCCAGAGCGAATGATCCTTGTAGTTCCCACATTCCTTAGCGGTGGCTGCCGGAATATCAGTAAAACCTTGAACCTTCTTCAAAACATTGGCTAGCGCTTGGGCCACTTCTGCTGGCGTGTGCTCATTCCAAATCACCATGTAATAGCCAGTCCGGCAGCCCATTGGCGAGATATCTACGACCCCATCCAACTCATCGCGTAAGTTAATGGCCAAATAGTGCTCTAGGGTATGAAGCGCTCCTGTAGGGATTGCATCTTGGTTAGGTTGCAAGAAACGCATGTCATATTTTTGCAAGAGGGCTCCAGATTCGTGGCGCTCCGTGCCAGCTAGGCGGACATAAGGCGCCTTAACGGCATTATGATCTAGGGTAAAACTTTCTACTTGTGCCATAGTATTCCTTCTTTCTATCTTTCTTCAGCCAGAAATCCGTTTGTCAGTCCCTTTTTTAGGGAGCGAGGAAATTTTTCTTCCTATAAAGTACGGGTCATTGCTAGTTACTATTATAGGTATTTTGCGCCTTAACTTCAACCCGTCTGCTTGAGGATTTCTTGATAGGCAAATTGGGGGAATTATGCTAGAATAATAGGGTTGTGAAATCAAGAAAGGAACTTTAAATAATGTCTCAACCCCGCCCACTCACTCTCCAAGAAAAAATCTATTACCTATCTATCTCAATCTTGCTCAACACCTTTGGCAATGCTCTGACCATTTCCATGAATATGGGCTCTTCCATGTGGACCGCTGCTTCAGTCAATATTTCTAACTATTTTCCTATTCAACTGGGTACCGTCTTGCTCTGCAATGCCTTGTTAGGAATTATCTTGAATATTGTCATCGATAAGAAAATAGATATTCCTCTAATTATAGGAAATTTTGTCTTCATCTTCCCTTTTAGTGTCTTGGTCCAATTTTTTGTGCAAGGTATGGGCTGGCTGGGCTTGCCTGGGCTGCCGGTTTGGTTACGCCTAGTCTTGAATGTGGCCGGCATTTTCTTGATTGCTATTGCCATTTCCATCTATCAACGGGTCAATTGGATTATTCATCCTTTAGATGAATTGACTAACACCATCCGCTTCAAGTTCTGCAATGGCAACCCGGTACATGCGCAACTCCTAACCTTTTGCATCCCAATTGCTATGCTGATTATTATGTTTGCCCTCTCCGGCCATCTCTATGCCGTTAATCTAGGCACCATCGCCGCCCTGCTCTGCCAAGGCGCTTGGATTGGTTGGGCCGACAAACGCGTCTTCGCTAGCCTACCTCATTATTTTAGAGATTAAAATGTCAAAAGCCATCCTTACGTGGGATGGCTTTTTTATCTGATATAACGGAGACGGTGGGATTCGAACCCACGTGCCGGTTGCCCGACAAAATGATTTCGAGTCATTCCCGTTACGGCCTCTTCGGTACGTCTCCGGAACAAGCCTATTATAGCACCGGAATTCTCAGTCTGCAAGGCTTGACAAAGGACCCTTTTATCCCTATGCTTAGGAGGTTAGAACCCTAATCTAGAAGAAGGAGGTTTAGGCAAGGAGGGCGCTGACACCAACTAACACCAGAGTAAGAAAAGAAGCGTTAAGTGATAGCGAGATGGAATGTTGCTCCTATACGAAAAAATGCTGGACATTTTGCGGTTTCTTTTCTGCATTCGCTGCATTTAATTGGTTCTGTCAGTTAAATGAAGCAACTCGCTAAATTAAGGAGATGCTATTAAAATGGAAAATCAAGTATACCGCCGTAAAGGCGCCGTCACCACCCTACAGTTAACTACCCTGGCCATCTTGTTGGCTATTCGCTTCGCCTTGGATTACCTACCAGAAGTCAATTTAGGCGTTACCAAAATGGGTTTTGGCTTTGTGGGGGCTGCCTTGACTGGCGCAATTGCCGGCCCAATCCCTGCCATGATCCTTGGCGCTGCCCACGATATTCTCAAATTCGCCTTGGGTGGTGCTAAAGGTGTCTACTTCCCCGGTTACACCCTAACTGCCATTGTCGGCGGGTTGATTTATGGGCTTGGCCTTCACCGCCAAACTAAGACCCCTCTTCGAATCTTCCTGACCGTCTTGGCTGTCACCCTCATCTGTAACTTGGGACTTAATACCCTCTGGACCATGATGGTTCAGAAAAAAGCTATCATGGCTATCTTGCCAGTACGTTTCTACAAAAATATGGCTTCCCTAGTGGTCAATTCAGTCGTCCTCTATTACCTCTTCAATAACGAGCCAGTCAAACGACTGATTGAACAGATTCAATTTCCTAGCCTTTTGCGCAAGCAATAAAACTAGCCAAGACAGTCCATCTGTCTTGGCTTTTTCCCTTTCTAAGTGTATAATCAATTCCAAAGAAAGGAGGCTTGCCCATGAAAGCCATTGGAACCCAAACTCTCATCACAGAAGACCTTATTTTACGACGATTTGAACTATCAGATGCGCCTGCTATGTTCAGCAATTGGGCGGGCCACCCCGACAATGTCACCTACCTGACCTGGCCAGCTCACGCTGACTTAAGCGTCACTCAAGCCACCATGGCGCGCTGGGTAGCGGCCTATCAAGACGGCGACAGCTTTAAATGGGCCATCACCCTCAAATCCCAACCCGATCAAGTCATTGGCGATATTAGTGGCGTCGGCTATGAGCCTGCCACCAATTCCATAACCATTGGCTATGTCCTAGGACGAGATTACTGGGGCAAAGGCTACATGACCCAGGCCCTCATTGCGGTCAGTCGTTTCTTCTTGCAAGAAGCAGATCTCAATCGACTTATTGCCACCCACGACACTGCCAACCCGGGTTCTGGACGCGTCATGCAAAAGGCTGGCTTCCACTTCGAAGGCATCCTACGCCAAGCCGGACATAACAACCAGGGCATTGTGGACTCCGCCCACTATAGCCTGCTCAAAACTGATTTATAGGCAGACAAAATTCCCATTATATCATATATGATATAATGGGAATTTTTCTTGTCCCCTCAATCCCACAAACTAGCCAAGACAGCACCTCTGTCTTGGCTTTTTTCTTTCTTGGGCGTATAATCAAGGTCAAAGAAAGGAGGCTTGCTCATGAAAGCCATTGGAACCCAAACTCTCATCACAGAAGACCTTATTTTACGACGATTTGAACTATCAGATGCGCCTGCCATGTTCAACAACTGGGCAGGCCGTCCCGACAATGTCACCTACCTGATCTGGCCGGCTCATGCCGACTTAGACGTCACTCAAGCCATCCTAGAGCGTTGGGTAGCGGCCTATCAAGACGGCGGTACCTTTATATGGGCTATCACTCTCAAATCCCAGCCTGACCAAGTCATTGGCGATATTAGTGCCCTCGACTATGTGCCTGGCACCAATTCCATGACCATAGGCTATGTACTAGGACGAAATTACTGGGGCAAAGGCTACATGACCCAAGCCCTCATTGCGGTCAGCCGTTTCCTCTTGCAAGAAGCAGATCTCAATCGACTTATTGCCACCCATGACACTGCCAATCCTGGATCTGGTCGCGTCATGCAAAAGGCCGGCTTCCAATTCGAAGGCATCTTACGCCAAGCCATGCATAACAACCAGGGCATTGTGGATTCCGCCCACTATAGCCTGCTCAAATCTGATTTATAGGCAGACAAAAATCCCATTATATCATATATGATATAATGGGATTTTTAATTTACCCCGAGTGCCCATAAAAAAAGAGACTGGCAAGGCCAGTCCCATTTGCTATTAAGCGTTAAGTTTACGTTCTTGTTCAACTGCAGCTTGAGCCAAGATGTTGAGGTAGTTCCAAGGACGGTCAAAGACAGGTTGGAAGAAGAAGTCAACATAAGCCAAGTCTTCAATGGTCATCTTGTTTTGGATAGCCAAGGACAAGGTGTTAGCAGAAGCGGTACAGTCGTATTTAGACATTACTTGCCCACCTACGATACGGTTAGTCCCTACTTCGTAAACTAACTTCATGTAGATTTTCTCGTTTGTTGGCATGAATTCTGGACGGTAGTTGTCCACCACGTATACTGAACGAGTATCTAAACCGAAGTGCTTAGCAGAGCCTTCGTTAACCCCAGTTGAACCGATGTTCCAACCGAAGAGGTGAAGACCTGAAGTTGATTGAGTCCCGCGGTAACGAACTTTGTCGCCTGCGATGTTTTTACCAACCAAAGCACCCATACGCACAGCGTTAGTTGCTAATGGAATGTAAGCATGGCCACCGTTAGGGTTGTAGTTAACCGCACAGGAGTCACCCGCTGCAAAAACATCTGGATGGCTAGTCTTCATGTAGTCGTCAACGATGATAGCACCGTTAGGCATGGTTTCAACTTGGTCTTTAACTAAGTCAGTGTTTGGACGGAAACCTACACAGAGGATTACCATGTCAGCTTCGTATTCGCCACCAGTGGTTACCACTTTCTTCACGACGCCGTTTTCGCCTTTGAAGCCTTGAACCATTTCGTTAAGGCGTACTTCAACGCCACGGTTACGCAAGTCTTCTTCTAAGACATCCGTGAATTCTGGGTCTAAGTATTTGTTCAAGATACGGTCTAAACCATCAAGCAAGGTAACGTCTTTACCTTCTAAGTTGAAGGCTTCAACGAGTTCAATCCCGATGTAGCCCCCACCGATTACTACCACTTTTTGCTTGTCAGTCTTCTTAGCGAAGATTTCTTTAGCTTGGTTGTAGTTCTTGCAGAGTTGAACGTTTTCTAAGTCTAAACCTTCTAATGGTGGGATGATTGGCCAAGAACCAGTCGTTACCACTAACTTGTCAAAAGTTTCATCGAATTCTTCACCAGTTTTGAGGTTCTTAACGCGTAAGGTTTTAGCCTTCAAGTCAGCCTCTAAAACATCGTGTTCCATGTTGACTTTAGCGCCTAAAGAACTTAATTCTTCTGGGCTTGAGTAGAAGAGCCCTTGAGGGTCTTTCACAACCCCACCAACGTATAAGGCAATCCCACATGACAAGAAGGATACGTTATCGTTACGTTCGTAAACAACAACTTCCGCTTCTGGGTGATCATTTAAAATAGTTTTAACAGATGCTGTTCCCGCATGAGTACAGCCAACTACTACTACTTTCATATTTTTTCTTCCTCCTTAAGATATTGCTTAGCAACAGATATATAATACCACATAAACAGCAAAAAAGGTAGCCTTTTAAGCTCTTTAAAGCAAGTTTTTTGAGCGTTTACATCCCTGATTTAACAGGACTCTTATCCACCTTGCTTTCACAAATTTTTTCATTTTGCCCTGTTTACTGGAAAAGGTGTTTTTTTCTGTCTTTTTCCGGTAAAAGATTGAAATTTAAACCAAAATTCTGTATAATATAATAAGATAATTAAATCACAAAAGGAGATGTCAGTTCACATGCGTAAAAAATTATCTATTATTTTCGCAGCTTTGTTCTTGGTCTTTGCTAGCCTCGGTCACACCTTGTCTGTCTTAGCCCAAGAATCTTCCAAGCCCGATACAACTTCAGGAGCGTCCGAGAAAAAATATACGGACCCAGCTGAACTTAAGGAAAGCTACGATGTAGTCGTTGTCGGTTCCGGTGGTGGCGGTTTGGCCGCAGCAATCGCAGCCCATGACGCTGGAGCCAACGTTGTAATTTTCGAAAAAATGCCAATCGTAGGTGGGAACACCAGCAAGTCTTCTGCTGGGATGAACGCCAGCGAAACAAAATTCCAAAAGGAAGCTGGTATTGAAGACTCTAACGACAAGTTCTACGAAGAAACCTTCAAAGGCGGGAAAGAAAAGAACGATCCAGAATTGCTTCGCTTCTTAGTAGACCACTCTGCTAGCGCCATTGATTGGTTAGACTCTATGAACATTAAGTTGGATAACTTGACCACTACCGGTGGGATGAGCGTTAAGCGTACACACCGTCCATCAGATGGTTCTGCAGTTGGTGGCTACTTAGTAGAAGGCCTTTATGCTAACGTCACTGAGCGCAAGATTCCAACCTTCGTTAACTCTGACGTAACTGAAATCACTGAAGAAAACGGCGCAGTTTCTGGTGTCAAAGTAACGGTTGAAGGCCAAGAAAAAACCATCAAATCTAAGGCCGTTGTCTTAGCAACAGGTGGTTTCGGGGCTAACTTAGACATGGTCAGCCAACTTAAGCCAGAACTCAAAGGCTTTGTTACAACTAACCAAGAAGGTTCCCAAGGGGACGGTATCAAGATGGCTGAAAAGCTTGGTGCCCAAACCGTTGATTTGGATCAAATCCAAATCCACCCTTCTGTTGAACAAAAGACTTCTTACTTAATCACTGAAGCCGTTCGTGGTGAAGGTGCTATCTTAATCAACCAAGAAGGTAAACGTTTCTTCAACGAATTAGAAACTCGTGATAAGGTTTCTGCTGCCATTATCGGCCAAGAAGGCAAGTCAGCTTACGTTGTCTTCGACGAAGCCCTTAAGGGGCGCGTTAAAGCTATCAACCAATACGAATCTAAAGGCTTAGTGGTCAAGGGTGACACCATTGAAGACCTAGCTAAAGAAATCGGTGTTGACCCAGCTAACTTAAAAGCTAGCATGGAAACATGGAACAAGGCTGTTGCTGACAAGAAGGACGAAGAATTCGGCCGGACTACCGGGATGGACAACGACTTGTCACAAGCACCATACTATGCAATTAAAATCGCACCAGGGATTCACCACACCATGGGTGGTCTCAAGATTAACACTAAGGCGCAAGTCCTCAACAAGGAAAACCAACCAATCAAAGGTTTGTACGCTTCTGGTGAAGTAACTGGTGGGGTTCACGGTGCTAACCGCATCGGTGGTAACGCCGTTGCCGACATCATTATCTTCGGCCGCCAAGCTGGTGAGCAATCTGCTGCCTTTGTCAAAGAATAAGGCCAGCCTCACACCTCCCTTTTGGGAGGTGTTTTTGTATGCTTAGAAGCTACCAAATTGGCCTGTTTTTTTCGTGGTTTCGGGTCATCTTTTTTCCGCAAGCAAACATTTTTATGATATAATTAGTAAGAATTCGTCAGTACAAATTTTAAGGGGGCCATCATTATCGAAAAGTTACTTTCCAAGACGCACAAGCGTCAACTTCAGTTATTAAATATCCTCCACGCTTCCGATAACGCCCTGCCATTAGACCATCTGGCTGAGACCCTCGACTGTTCTACCCGTATCTTGAAGGAAGACCTCCAGCAAATCGCCAGTAATCTGCCACAGTATGAGATTTCAGTCCAGCCTGATGGCGCTAAAATGGTCAATCGCTTCACAGTCGACATCAACCTAGCCTACCAATTCTACCTGGCTAACTCTGTCCACTTCCAAGTTTTAGAATACCTCTTCTTCCACCCCCAAACTGAAATGGAAGAGGTCCTCGAGCACTTTTTCATGAGTTACCCTACCTTCTACCGTACCATCCGCCGTATTAACCGTTGGTTTAATGGCCTCTATAATATTCAGGTATCTACCAAACCGCTGGCCATCACAGGTAATGAGAATGAGATTCGCTTCTTCTTTGGTCAGTACTTTGCAGAGCGCTATCCATCAACTACTTGGCCTTTTGAAGATATCAAAGAATCACATGTAGATAAATTCGTGGCCACCTTCATCAAGATTCTTAACCGGCCATTAGATTTCTCCCTCTACTATCTAATTAAGCGCGCAACCATTATCAACATCAAGCGTCACCACTTCAAATGGGACCTCCCCCTTCACAAAACTAATCTCTCAAGTCGTTTTGCCCAAGCCTTGGCGCAAAAAGCGGACCAAGAATTCGTTCGATCCTTATCGGACTATGTGGGAGAGCCTTTGGGAGATATCGTGCTGTCTAACCTTCTCTACCCATTCTTGCGTGAAGATTTTTTCTATAATTTTGAAGATATGCTCGTGGCCTCTCGTTTATATGCCACAATCCACACTTCGCTGATTCAGGCCCAACAAATGATTGAGGATATCCGTCAACATTTCGATCTCAAAATTAGCAATCCAGAAGTTCTCACCATCCTCTTCCATAACGCGTCCTCCGTCGAATGTTACGAGGTATTCGCTAAATCACAAATTTTCCGACGCCGCGCTACATGGATGAGTCATCTCTATGATGATTTTCCAGACTTTTACGGTTATATTGAGAAAGCTGTTATTCAATACAGACAAGCAAATAAGCTGCATACAAATCCTGAAATTATCCGATACTTAATCTATACCATCTTCTCAACTTGGTCAGAATTAATCCCTCAGCTTATGACATGTCAGAAGAAGATTAGAGTGGGTATCTTCAGCAGCATTAATTCCTCTCATTCCTTGATGATTCGAGACCTCTTGACTTGTTCTTGTTCCCAGCAACTAGAATTTCATGCACCCCAGGTCCTCTATCAAAATGTCCACGAGATTATACGTACTGAGTATGATGTCATCCTCAGTAATGTGCCTATTCCGCAATTACAATCTAAATTATTTATCAACATTAATGCGATTTCCATTGAGGCCCTAATCGAACGACTGAATAATATTGGCACTGAGCTTGCTCAGTGCCCTCAAGAAAGTTAATAAATAGCCGGAAGACATAAGTCCTCCGGCTATTTTGTTATATAAAAGAAAGCTGGGATAAACCCAGCTTTCTAATTAATCGATTAGTCGATTTCTACACGGTTTTCTTTCAAGTGCCAGATATCGCGGTTGTATTCTGCGATGGTCCGGTCAGATGAGAAGAAGCCTGCCTTAGCAATGTTAATCAAGGCTTTCTTGTTCCATTCAGTACGGTTTTCGTAGTCAGCCAACATTTTTCCCTTAACTTGGATGTATTCTTCCAAGTCAATTAAGGTCATGAACCAGTCTTTGCTGATTAATTCATGATGTAGACGGTTGAGGCGTTCTTCGTTCCCTGCTGCTAACATCTTATCGCTCACGATGAAGTCAACTAATGGGCGAATCGCGTCATGCTCGTAGTAGTCACGCGCTACATAACCTTGAGTTTCGTAGAGCTTGATGATTTCATCACTGTGCTTACCGAAGATGTAGATATTGTCATCACCAACTAATTCGTGGATTTCCACGTTAGCCCCATCTTCAGTCCCTAAGGTCAAGGCCCCGTTCAACATGAACTTCATGTTACCAGTACCACTTGCTTCCTTAGAAGCCAAGGAGATTTGCTCAGAAATGTTACATGCTGGAATCAAGTATTGAGCACGTTCCACGTTATAGTTTTCAATCATTACCAATTGTAAGTGTGGGCTTACTTCTGGATCATTGGCAATTACCTCAGATAAGGTCAAGATTAAGTGAATGACATCTTGCGCGATTGTATAAGCTGGTGCAGCCTTCCCACCGAAGAAAACAGTCAATGGGGTTGCTGGAATGTTGCCGGCTTTAATATCTAAGTACTTGTTAATCACGTAAAGAGCGTTCATTTGTTGACGTTTGTACTCGTGCATACGCTTGATTTGGATGTCAAAAATAGAGTGCTCGTTAATGTCTACGCCTTGCACTTCCTTGAGGTAGTGTTTGAGGTGGAGCTTGTTGTTGAACTTGATAGACTCTAACTTATCTAAGACCGCTTGATCATTGACATAGTTGAGTAAGCCTTCTAATTCAGCAGTGTGGTGCCATTGACGGCCAATCAAGGAGTCAATGTAGTCAGACAATTCCTTGTTAGCGTCCATGATCCAACGACGGAAGGTAATCCCGTTGGTCTTGTTGTTGAATTTCTCTGGGTAGATTTCGTAGAAGGCATGTAATTCTGACTTCTTCAAGATGTCTGTATGCAGAGCTGCAACCCCGTTTACAGAGAAGCCGTAGTGGATTGACAAGTGAGCCATGTGAACACGGTCAAATTGGTCGATGATTTGTACTGCGTCGTTATCTGGGAATTGTGCTTTAATACGAGCATCCAAGTTACGGATAATCGCCATCACGTTAGGAATTACTTCTTCCAAGAAGGATACAGGCCATTTTTCTAAGGCTTCAGCCAAGATTGTGTGGTTAGTGAAGGCAGTCATAGAACGAACGATTTCTACTGCTTCATCGAACTCAATCCCGCGTTCGCCTAAGAGACGAATCATTTCTGGGATAACCAAGGCTGGGTGAGTATCGTTAATTTGGATAACTGCGTAGTCTGCCAAGTCGTGTAAGTTGCTGCCCTTAGCGACTGCTTCTTCCAAGATCAATTGAGCCCCGTTAGATACCATGAAGTATTGTTGGTAAATACGTAATACTTCACCTGCGTGATCAGAGTCATCTGGGTAGAGGAAGAGGGTCAAGTTCTTCTCGATGTCGTGTTTGTCGAAGGAAATACCATCTTCAATAATGTCAGAAGTCACGCTATCTAAGTCGAAGAGACGGAGACGGTTACGCTTAGTTTGTTTGTAACCTAATACGTCGATATCATAAAGGGTAGAATGCAAGGAGAACTTGCGGAAAGGAACAGTATAAGCCTTCTTGCTTTTGATAGTCCAGTCATCGCCAGTCAACCAAGCATCTGGAATAGTCGTTTGTTGGTTGTCTTTGAATACTTGACGGAAGAGCCCGAAGTGGTAGTTCAAACCAACCCCGTCCCCGTTGATCCCTAATTTGGTGATAGAGTCAACGAAGCAGGCAGCCAAACGACCCAAGCCCCCGTTACCTAAGGAAGGTTCATTTTCAGCTTGTTCGATATCCATGATAGATTTGCCGTGAGCTTGTAACTCAGCGTTCACTTCATCGTAGATACCTAAGTTCAAGAGGTTGTTGCTCAAGAGCTTCCCGATTAAGAACTCTGCAGAGAAGTAGTAGAGTTTTTTCTTGTCATCGTGAGTTGGTAATTCGCGAGATTTGTCACGCGTAATATCTAAAAGGGCTTTGTAAAGTTCTGCATCGTTACAAGCATCAATTGATTTATTGAAAAGCTTGTTAGTATAGTTTTCTAAAATAGTCATGTTTAACTCCTTATTTTGATTAGGCCGTAAGCCTCAATGATCTTTCTGATTAACAGGTAGGCAAGCAAGAGGTGTTAGAAGAAATCTCCTAACACCGGCCACATTTATTTACGGGTCTTGCTTGGTATTACTTAGTTGTAGGCTTTTTGGCCTTTTTAACTTCAGTAGTCTTAGTTGACTTAGTCTCTTCCGCTACTTCAGCCTTTTCACTTGCTGCCTTGAAGGCAGGATTCAAACGGCAGTAGGTAGTTGTCAACTCCAATAATTCTTCCGCTAATTGGTCAGTCAGAGCATCTGACTTCATACGCCATTTCCAGTTGTTACCTAAGGTAGATGGCACGTTCATACGCGCTTCGTTACCTAAGTTCAACAAATCTTGCATGGTGTAGATTGCCATCTTGCTGACAGCAGCAGCAATCCCGCGGTTGAGGGCATGAGAAACTGTTTCATCTTCCCCACGTCTCATGTAGGCATTGAAGAATTCACGTGATGCCTCATCAGCTGAGTCTTGGAACCAGCCTAAACCTGTTTCGTTATCGTGGGTTCCCACATAACATACAGAATTATAAACGTAATTGTGAGGTAAATCAACTGAATCCCCTCCGCCAAAACCAAATTGCATAATCTTCATACCTGGGAAGCCGGTTTCATCCCGCATATCAATTACTTCCTGAGTCATGAAGCCTAAATCTTCAGCAATAATCTTCACGTCGCCTAGTTCCTTGCGAATAGCACGGAAGAGGTCGCTACCTGGACCTTTGACCCATTCACCATTGATAGCAGTGGTGTCGCCAAATGGAATTTCCCAGTAGGACTCGAAGCCACGGAAGTGGTCAATCCGAACCACATCGTAGAGCTTGAAGCTTTCCTTAAGGCGAGTAACCCACCAAGCATAACCGTCAGCCTTCATAGCCTCCCAGTTATAGATTGGGTTACCCCAGAGTTGGCCGTCAGCGGTAAAGGCATCTGGTGGGCAACCAGCAACAACGCTTGGTTGGTGATCTTTAGATGTCTTGAAGTAATGTGGGGTCATCCACATTTCAACACTATCCGCTGCAACATAGATTGGCATGTCCCCAATAATCTCAATGTGTTGAGCATTGGCATATTTCTTAAGTGCTTGCCACTGGATGTTGAAGAAGTATTGCACTACCCGGTGGTAGGTCAACACATCCGCTAATTGTTGACGCAAATGAACGATAGTCGCTTCATCGCGCAAGGTAGCTTTTGGATCCCATTGGAACCATGGCTTAAGATCATAGTGCTCCTTGATCGCCATGTATTCACAGTAAGGCTCCAACCATTCATAGTTGTCCGCCAAGAATTGTTGGTAGTCCTTCTTGTCAGCTTTAGCCAAGAAGTTAGCGACTGCCTTCTCCAAGATTGGACGACGTTCTGTATAGACCTTGGCATAGTCCACATATTCTGGATGGTCACCGAAGTCTACCCCAGCATAATCAGCTTCTGTCAGCCAGCCTGCTTCAACTAGGAGATCCAAGTCGATGAAGTGAGTGTTGCCGGCAAAGGCAGAGAATGATTGATAAGGGGAGTCTCCATAAGACGTGGTCCCTAGAGGCAAAATTTGCCAGTATTGTTGGCCTGTTTTTGCCAGGAAATCGACAAAATCATAGGCTGATTGCCCGAAAGACCCAATCCCAAACTTAGATGGGAGAGATGATATATGAAGGAGTACGCCACTCGTACGTTGCATACCCAAACCTCCTTTGCATATTTTCTTTTTTGACAACTCTAATTATACGCAAACGGTATGCAAGTGCAATGCCTTTGCCTGATGTTCTCGGTATCAGAATATCAGTCATTAGAACTGGTTTCAAACCTTACAAGCAAATCCCTTGTTTCCTAGGATTAGAGGGCTTACAATAACCCTAAAGATCATTTATTAGAGGAGGATTAATTTATGAGCCAACCTACCCTATTTTTTAGTGACAAATGCCCCTATACCCAACCTTTTGTAGCTGGACTTGAAGCTCGTGGTATCCGCTATGATGCAGTCAATATTACGAATTCCATGCGGGAACTCAAGGCCTTTCTCCACTTACGTGATAGCCGACCAGAGTTTCAAGCTGTTAAAGATGGCGCAAGAGTGGGTGTCCCTGTCTTGCTTAATCCAGACGGTAGCCTCCATTTTAGCTTGGACAGCCTTTAAGCTGACTTCCTATATAAGAAAGAAACTGGGACCTAAGTCCCAGTTTCTTTTTAGTATTGGCGATAGTAACGGCGGTGTCCGTCAATTTTATCTAAGACAAAGCCTGCTTCCTGGCTTTGGCGAGCTACTTGATAGTCCGCTTCTTGTGGCAAACGCTGAGAAAAAATCCGCTCGTAGTCTTGGACTGCTAAGGCTTGTCGGCGCTCCAGGTGGGCCTTCAAAGCTTCCAGATCCAAGGCCTGTCTAAAGCCTTCTTGTAGCGTCCCAGAGAAGAGTTCGGCGACCGCGCCTGAACCATAGGAGAAGAGTCCCAGACTGTCCCCTGCTACTAAATCCTCTACTTGCGTCAAATAGGACAGGAGGCTGAGATAGAGGGAGCCAGTGTAAATATTACCCACCTGACGCCCCAAGCGGGTTGCTGGTTCATAGGCTGCCTGCCAACGCTCAATTAGATCCGCATCCACGCTTCCTTTTTGCGCTAAGGCATCCAGGGCCTTCTTGCCCATCTTGGTAAATGGCAAGTGGAAGACCACATTGCGCCAGTTTTCAGGTGACAAACCCGCTTGTTGGGCTGACGTCATGACCTGACAGAAGCAATCTTGGTAGAGTTCAGTCGAGAATTTGCCGTCAACTAGCGCCACGTCAGAATAAGATGGGCGCCAGAAATCGAATTGATTATCAGTATAAGAAATAGACTGGCTATCCAAGGCCAAAATCCGCGGATTAGCAGAGATAAGGAGGGCTACTGCTCCAGCTCCTTGCGTAGGCTCACCTGGCGTGCCGAGACCGTAGCGGGCGATGTCGGTTGCCACTACCAGGATCTTACGGTCTGGTCGTAGGCGAACGTAGTCACAGGCCGACTGGAGGCCTGCTGTCGCCCCGTAGCAGGCTTGCTTGATTTCATAGGCCTTACAATAGGGTTGTAAATCCAATAATTCGTGTAAGTAGCTAGCTACTGACTTGGAATAGTCAAAAGCCGATTCAGTCCCGACAATAACTTGGTCAATAGCTAAACGGTCATGCTCATCTAAGATGCTAGCTGCCGCATTGGCCGCCATCGCGACCACATCTTGGTCTAGGGGTGGCACGGCCATCTTGTCTTGGCCAATACCAATCGTGTATTTACTTGGCTCAACGCCGCGGGCTTGAGCTAATTCAGTCATTTCAATATAGTATTGGGGCACATAGAGCCCGATTTTGTCTATACCGACAGTTACGGTCATCTTTTATCACCTATATTCCTAATTTGTCACGCTTATTGTACCACGAAAAAGGCGCCTTTAACTTAAAGGCGCGCTAACTTAATAAATTTTTTAACTTCCCTCTTGGCTGCGTAACTGGGCCAAGACTTGCTCAGCTAAAGTACGGTTCATGGCAGGGGCCTGACGCAAGGCCTTAACTAGGGCAGGCACTTCCTCTAGGCTGGCACCGACTTGAAGGGCCAAGGACCGGGCTTGTAAGGCCATATGGCCCTTTTGAATGCCGTCCGTCACTAGGGCTCTCAAGGCAGCAAAGTTCTGGGCTAGGCCGACTGCCGCAATGATTTGAGCTAGCTCACGAGCATTGGGCTTACCTAAGATAGCTAGGGCCAATTGGGCAGTTGGATGGACAGCTAGAGTCCCGCCAACGGTCGCAAGGGACAAGGGCAGGGTTAATTCCCCTTCTAGTCTGGCTTGGTCAGCGGAAAGGGACCATTGACTGAGACCCCGATATTGACCATCCCGAGCCGCATGGGCGTGGACACCAGCTTCCACCGCTCGCCAGTCATTACCTGTGGCAAGCAAGACCGCGTCTACCCCATTCATAATGCCCTTATTATGGGTCACCGCCCGACGTGGATCCAACTGGGCCACACGACTGGCCTGACTCAAGCGTTTTGCCAGATTCAAGGCTTGCGTTGGATTGGCGTGAAGCTGGGAAACAGGCAGGCTAACCTGGGCTTTGACTAGGAGCTTATCACCATGATTAGAAAGAATTCGCAGGAGGGCTTGACCACCCAGGCTGGCTTCCACTTCAGGCGCGAGGGCCTCTAGGACCGTATTCATGACATTGGCGCCCATGGCGTCACAGGGATCCAGGCTCAAATAGACACAGAGAAAATCGCCCTGGTCATCCCCGTAGCTATCGGCCCATAAATCACAAGGACCGCCACCACGGGCTACCATGCTAGGACAGGCTGCCCGAGCTAGATCCAGCCAGTGGTCTTTTTGCTCCGAAACTTGCTCAAGCCCGCTAGCCAGGTCTTCAATATCGGTTAGCACAACCTGGCCGATTAGTTGGCGACTCAAAACCTGAGACTGGATATTCCCTAGTCGTTTGCCTCCGTTGCTAGCGGCAGCCACCACACTAGGCTCTTCAATAGCCATGGGCACCACATAGTCTCGACCATTAATTTTGAAGGTCGGAGCCAGGCCAAAAGGCAGACTATAATTGCCCACATAGTTCTCAATCAACTGGTTAGCCACTGACTCTGGCAAGGCCAGGGCTGTTTCTAGGGCTTGGGCTTGCCCTTCCTCTTCCAAATAAGTCGCCAAAATGGCTCGGCGCTGGCTGATTTCTTTCTGATAGAAGCCCCCAAAATCTGCTGGCATCTTAGATCCTCCTCAAGACGTATTCTACCTCCTTAGTATAGCATGTCCCGCGCCACTTGGGAACGCGGGACTTTTGCAAAAAGTTAGCTAGCGTGCTATACTACAGCCATTAAGTAGGAGGAATATTCCATGACTCAGAAGTTGATCCAGGATCGCTATCAGGCGGTCTTAGACCGTATCCAAAAACATAGCCCAGAAGGCAAGCAGCCACAGTTAGTTGCCGTCAGCAAAACCGTGGGCGCCGACCAAATTCAAGCCCTCTATGATTTAGGCCAAAGGCATTTTGGCGAGAATCGCTATCCTGCCCTCTTAGAAAAGCAGGCCGCCCTAGCCCAAACTGCTCCAGACATTGTCTGGCACTTCATCGGCCGGGTCCAAACCCGCCAGGTCAAGGAGTTTATCAATCAAATTGACTATCTCCATGCCCTAGACCGCTTTGACTTAGCCAAGGAAATTCAAAAGCGGGCCGACCACCCCATCAAGTGTTTCCTCCAGGTCAATGTATCGGGTGAAGAGAGCAAGACAGGCTATGAGCCCGAGCAGGTCTTTGCGGCCATCGAGCAACTTGCCCCTTACGACAAGATTGAAATCGTGGGTCTCATGACCATGGCGCCAGCCGATGCCCTAGAAGGCGAGCTCCACTTCTTCTTCAAGACGCTCAAGCATCTCCAACTCCTAGTCCAAGAAGCTGGCTATCCTCACGCTCCTTGTACAGAGCTCAGCATGGGCATGAGCCAAGACTATACCATCGCCACCGAGGAAGGGGCTAGCTTCCTGCGTGTGGGCAGTGCCCTCTTTGCGCCTGAAGGCTATTAAGTTATGCTATCAAGAAAAGACCCCTGAAGCCAAGATTCTAAATGGCTTCAGGGGCTTATTTTATTGGTTTTTAACGTTGCCGGGCTGCCTTAAGGTCAGACAGTTTCACCACTAGGCGGCCATCTTGGGTATAGCAGAAGTTGCGTACCTTGCTAGCATCAGCCATCACTTCAATGAGACGGTCGCGGTAAGGCTCAGCCAACTCGTCGAAGAGGAACTCGTCATCGGACAGTTGCAGTTGTTGACGTTGGGCATCAATTTGTCCTTGGGTCCAGAGTTGATAGCTACGACTTGGCAAATTGCCTTGGAGTTTGCGTTTTTCAATCCGGTAGACATAACGGTCATCATCATAGGTGATTTCCAAGGCCCCGGTATTAGTCCGCGTCTCCTTGACGTCCCGATGGTGTTCCTTGTGGATGCGCCACCAGGTGTAAATAGCATTGAGGGCTTCTTCCTCTGTCGGGTAGGAACCATGCTCCTTGCGGGCATCTGTATAGCGGTCTACCCAATAGTTCGTGTACACAACTTTTTCCATATGAGAACCTCCTTGTTAAGCGTTTCCATAATCTTATTATAGCATAGCCTTATGAAATAGCAATGAAAAAGCCGACTACTTTGGCAAGTGATTGCTAGTAGTCGGCTATGGTCTTATGGCTTGACTTCTTGAATAGAAAATTGGTTACCCTGTAAATCCAGGGCCTTGCCGGTCAGAATTTGAGCCACTAAACGAGTGACCGTGGTCTTACCATATAGGACCTTAATAGAAGATGGCTCTTCTACTATTTCCACATTCTTAAACTCAAAGTAACGCGGTGTGATGTCTTGGTCATGGTCACTATGCTCGACATAGTCCAGCCTTTCCTGGCTGGCCTCCTGCTTCTTACTTGGATCAGCCAAGGAAACCCTTTGGGGGTTCTGGGTCAGCTGGTAAAAATCATCTAGCACTTGGTCGGTCTGACTGTCGCGGTTAAAGCGATAGGTCTCTGGCAGATAGAGTCGTACCGTCGTGTCCTTGATTTCAATGGCTACTAGACTGCTGTCGGACCTATCATTGCGGAAGACCACTTGGCGCGGACTGGCTGCCACCGAGGTCCAAGTGACCAAACTAAGTAAAATAGCTAGAAAAGGAATGAGAAATTGTTTGAGAGCTTTCATCTCGGACACCTCCACATTCTGTGTATCAGTCTCTCCTTAAGATTGACTGACATTGGCTAAAAGGACGATTAGGCACCAACATAGAGTCTTTAACAGGCAAGGTCTCCTACTAGACGAGTCATATCAAGTTCTATCACTGGCTTACTTTCACGCTCTCTTCTTTCAATTATTCGGCTATTTCTTGGTCTAGGGCTAGGCTACTTATCCCTGCCTTCAACTTCATGTAAGTGCTTGCAGATAGTATACGCCTCCCTACCTTGCCTGTCAATAGGCCACTCATTTTACCTATCATTAGAAAAAGGCTGGGACGACAATCCCAACCTTTTAAGCTTTTAATCTTTTATTCAACTGTCACAGACTTAGCCAAGTTACGTGGTTTGTCCACGTCTAGGCCACGGCCTAGGGCAGTATAGTAAGCAATCAATTGAGTCACGACCACCATCGCCAGTGGGCTCAATAATTTGGTTACATTTGGTACCACGAAGAAGTCGTCTTCTTTGGCTACTTCTTGGCTTGCAATCACAACTGCTTGGGCGCCACGTGCCTTGACTTCTTCCACGTTACCGCGGGTATGAGCGGCTACGCTTGGATCACTGATTAAGGCCAAGACAGGCGTCCCTTCCTCAATCAAGGCAATGGTCCCGTGCTTCAATTCACCGGCTGCAAAGGCTTCGGTCTGTATATAGGTAATTTCCTTGAGCTTGAGGGCAGCTTCCATGGACACATAGTAGTCCAAGAGACGGCCGATATAGAAGGCGTTGCGAGGTTCCATCAAGTTGGCGTTACACCATGCTTCAAGCTGGTCTTTCTCTGCCAAGATAGATTCCATAGCGCTAGCCACTAAGCTCAGCTCATGTGCCATATCGAAGTCTGTTTCCTTACCTAAGTGTCGGGCTAGGCAGTCTGCCAAGATGGCCATAACTGCGATTTGAGCGGTATAAGCCTTGGTAGAGGCTACTGCGATTTCTGGTCCTGCGTGCAGCAAGAGGGTATGGCTTGCTTCACGAGATAAGGTAGAACCCTTAACGTTGGTAATGGTCAAGGATGGGTAACCCAACTCATTGACACGAACCAAGGCCTGACGGCTGTCTGCCGTTTCCCCAGACTGGGTCAAGAAGATAAAGAGCGGTTTGCTGCTAAAGATTGGCAGGTCATAGGCAAATTCGCTGGCCAAGAGGACATCGACTGGTTTGCCAGCCATTTTCTCAATCAAGTTCTTGCCGACCCAACCAGCATGATAGCTAGTCCCGCAGGCTACCACATAGAGGCGGTCCGCTTCTGTTAAGGCAGCCAAAAGGTCTTCAGATACATGGAAGTGGTCCTTGTCGCCTTGGTATTCTTGAATCAGACGACGCATAACGGTTGGTTGCTCGTCGATTTCTTTGATCATGTAGTAAGGGTAAGCGCCCTTCTCTAAATCTGCCGCGTCTAATTCTGCTTTGAAGGCAGCACGCTCTACCACTTGACCTGAGTAGGTTTCGATGGTCACAGCAGATGGGGTCAAGGTTACGAATTCCTTGTCCTTGATTTCTAGGTAGTCAGAAGTTAAATGAATGGTTGCCATGGCATCTGACGCAATCAGGTTGTAGCCTTGGCCTAAGCCCACTAAGAGCGGTGATTTATTCTTAGCTGCATAGAGGGTATCTGGGGTCTCGCTGTCGATTAAACCGAAGGCGTAAGAACCATGAATCAAGCTCAGGGCCTTCTTGAAGGCTTCCTTACCTGACAAGCCATCTTTTAAGGCAAAGTGCTCGATCAATTGAACTACGACTTCTGTGTCAGTATCAGACTTGAAGTCGACGTCTTGCAGATAGTTAGCCTTAAGGTCAGCAAAGTTCTCAATCACACCATTGTGCACTAAGGCAAAACGGCCGCTAGCGGATAAATGTGGGTGAGCATTGTATTGGGTAGCTGGCCCGTGGGTAGCCCAACGGGTGTGCCCAATCCCAACAGTGGCAGGTAAATCGAAATCTACAATTTCCTTGAGTTGAGCAATGCGCCCTACTTCCTTGAAGAAGCCCACGGTCTCATTGTTGCGCACAAAGATACCTGCTGAATCATAACCACGATACTCTAATTTTTCTAGGCCGGTAATCAAGGTTTCTTGAACCTTGCCCGCGCCAATCATTCCTACTACTCCACACATGGGGGTAACAACTCCTTTATTATCATAAATTAAGTTGCTTTTAGGTGCTTAGACAGAGTCTCTGTCCTGGGATTTACATCCCCAGTTTTATGCTCTCTCTTGTGGACTGCACGGCCCCGGGTCATCCGCCGAAAATTCGATAAACCCGCTCCTCGTCCCCTTCTCATGTGAAGGGCTGGCGCTATCCATTAATCTACAACTATCCTCCTTAACTTTGAATTCTCTAAAAGCTCCTTATACTTTACTATAAAGTATTTGTAATGTCAAAAATTCTCAACTCCTGATTAGACCGGGCTTGAACGCACTTATAAGCTAAGGCTGACAAAATTTATAGGCAAATATACATTTGTTATATAAGGGCTTTTTCATAAGGGCTCCATACAGAAGCCCTTTATATCAGCCTTCTCGGCTAAAAACACGAACATTCTTGTGAAATTGGCCTGACTATGTGAAATTTAGCCAAATTCCCCCGTAAAAAAGTCGCGCTCAAACCCTATTTATAGGTGTAACCTATAAATAGGCAAGGCTAGTAAGTTCATAGGCTAGCACAAGCAAAGGCCGCCCCCCAAATCTGAAAGATTTGGGGCTCAATACCAAACAAAAGAAGAGGCTGGGAAACTCCCAGCCTCTTCTTTAATCAATTGGCATCACGATTAATCAGTTATGCTTAGATTTACGTCGATGAGTCAGTTGACAATACCGCTCATACCAGATATCCACGAATTCTGGTGCGAAGGGACCTTTCTTCTCTTCGATCCAGCGGACCAGTTCTTGGATATTATATTTGAGGATACGATCGATTTCTTCCGGATAGCGGTATCGCTTGCTGTGGAGCTCGTACTCGTCCAAGTCCAGCAGCCGCTTTTCCCCATCAGGAAATACCTTAATATCTAAATCATAGTCGATATACTTGAGCGCCTCATTATCAATCAGATAAGGAGAAGCCAAGTTACAGTAATAAGTAACGCCGCGTTTGCGAATCATGGCTACAATATTAAACCAGAAATGCTGGTGATAATAGAGCAAGGCTGCTTCCCGGGTTACCCAGCGACGACCGTCCGATTCCGTTACTAAAGTATGATCGTTACACCCAATGATGGATTGATCGCTGGTCTTCAATACCATAGTATCGCGCCAGGTCCGATGCAAAGACCCATCATGCTTATAACTTTTAATCGTGATGAACTCGCCTTCCTTGGGTTGTTTCATCACTGAACCTACTTTCCGTTCCAAATTGAACCGGTACTTCGACCGTTAACCAATACTCCGATATTATAGCACAATTTCACCTATTATGCTAAGGCTTTATGCGGACTTATCAAATTTTTCTGAAAAGTCTTAGACTTCTTCTTGCATTTGGTAGTAAAGTTGGCGCTTGGCCATGAGTTGTTCATGAGTCCCTTGCTCCACAATGTCCCCATGATTCATAACAATAATCAGGTCCGCGCTGCGAATAGTAGCCAAGCGGTGGGCAATGACAAAACTGGTCCGGCCAGCCATGAGCTGGTTGAAGGCCACTTGGACCTTGAGCTCGGTATAAGCGTCGATGGACGAGGTCGCCTCATCCAGCAATAAAACCTTAGGTGGCTTAATAAAAATCCGAGCCAAGGCTAGCAGCTGGGCCTGACCTTGCGACAGTCCCCCACCCTGTCCTGATAGAATGGTGTCATAGCCTTGGGGAAGAAGCTCAATAAAATGATGGGCCTTGGCCGCCTTAGCCGCAGCGACTACTTCCTGGCGACTGGCCTCTGGTCGACCAAAGGCAATATTGTCATGGACCGTCCCAGTGAAGAGCCAGGTTTCCTGGGGCACCAAGCCAAGTTGGTCCCGCCAAGATTGTCGTCGATAGGCCGCAATAGCTTGGCCATCTAGCTCAATGGCCCCAGAGCTTGGCTCATAATAGCGCATGAGCAGGTTAATCATGGTAGATTTACCGGCACCAGTTGGCCCCACTACGGCTACCATACTGCCAGGCGGCACATGCAGATTGAAGTCTTGGATCAGGGGTTGGGCTAGGTCATAGGAGAAGGCCATGTCGACAAAGTCAACAGCGCCTTGAACCTGGTCTCCTGATAGGTCAAGCGTGGCATTTTCGACCAAGCTTGGCAAATCCAGAATTTGGTAGAGACGTTCGGCACAGGCAATGGCCCCCTGAAGTTCCGATAAGACGGAGGAGATATCATTGAAGGGTTTGGTGTACTGGGTGGCATAGGCCAGAAAAGTCACCAATTCCCCTACCGTAAACTGGCCGCCTACTACCCGACTAGCCCCCACTCCAATTAAGAGGGCATAAATCAAGGCATTGACGAAGCGGGTCATAGGATTGACCGTTGAAGAATAGAAGGTCGCCCCCAAGCTTGCCTGGCTATAGGCCTGGTTCAAGGTTTGGAACTCGTCAGCTAGGAACTCCTGGGCATCTAGTTGCTGCAGCAAGGTCATTTGGCGAATGGTCTCCTCTACCCGCTGAGCCTGGTCACTCCGGGTCTGGGCTTGATCCCGATAGCGGTGATAGCTTTGTTTGGCGATAAAACGGGCAATGAAGAGGGAGACTGGGGTCAGAATGACTACCAAGCCAAAGAGAACCAGGTCCATACCTGCCATGAGATAGAAGGTCACGCCAATAGTGAAGAGACCACTCATGAGTTGAGTGAAGAGCATCATAAGGCCATCCGTTAATTGCTCCAAATCGTTGGTCAGACGGCTGACCAAGTCTCCCAGGCCAAAGCCATCAAGGGCAGGCACCGGACTAACTTGAAGCTGGGCCATGACCTTCTGTCTTAGCTCGGCCATATGGCCATAGACTAGTTGATTGTAGAGCCATGGATTGAGCCACTGGAAGGCAATGGTTATGGCAATAAGCACTAACATTTGGACCAGCAAACCTTGCAGGACTTGCGCTTGCCCTGTCCCAATCCAGTCAATGGCCCGACCAATCAGGACGGGTAGATAGAGGACGAGACCCGCCTGGATTAAGGTAGACAGCAAGGCTAGGCTCATGAGCCATGGTCGACTAGCCAAGCCTTTAAGTAGACGTTTCATTACTTGACCTTGTGTCATTGGCGGTCACCTCCCTGGCTTTGGGTCTGGACTAGGGTCCGGTAGTATGGATTGGATTGGGCCAAGTCTTGGGCTGGGCCATAACCCGTGGTCTGGCCATCTTCTAAGACCAAGATTTGGTCAGCAAAACGCAAGGCATTCAAACGCTGCGAAACCATGATGACCATGAGGTCAGGTCGCGCCGCCTTTAGGCCAGATAGGAGGCGACTTTCGGTGGCATAGTCCAGGGCTGAGGTCGCATCATCAAGGATCAGGCCTTTTTTGGCCTTAAGCAAGGCTCGGGCCACGGTCAGTCTTTGCCGTTGGCCACCTGAGAAATTACGACCAAAGGCTGTGACTTGGGCATCCAGCCCACCCTTTTCGGCAACAAAGTCGTCTGCTTGAGCCAGGGCTAAGGCCTGCCATAAGTCCTGGTCACTAGCCTTGTCTTGGGCCAAGAGTAGATTAGAGCGAATGGTCCCTTTGAAGAGTTGGGCTTGTTGAGGCACCCAGGCTAAATTTTCAGCATCTGGCCCCACTAGGCTACCCTGGTCAGCCGGTAAGATGCCCAGTAGGAGTTTGATTAGACTAGTCTTACCTGCCCCGGTTACCCCGGTCAGGCCCAGCCATTGACCTTCTTGAAGTTGCAAGCTAACCTGCTTAATGGTCGGCATGGGACTACTTGGATAGGTGTAGGACATAGACTGCGCCTGCCAGGTCGAAACGGAAGTGTCTCGCGTCACTTGGCTACTTGTTTTCTGGCCTGGGTCCTCTTCCGGTATAGCCAGGACTGCTTGAATTCTCTGAGCACTAATCCAGGCCTTGTTGAGGTTGCCTAGGACAATGGTTGTTTTAATCAACTCACCTAAAATCAAGGTCAAATAGTTGACCAGAGCCACCAGCGCCCCTTTGGCTAGCAAGCCTTGGCCCATAGCCCAGTCCCCTTGCCAGAGGACTAAGACTGTGGTGACATTGACTACTAGGTAAGTCAAGGGATTAGTAAGAGCTGCCAGGAAGCCGGTCTTTAATTGATGGCCAAGCAAGTTTTGATTAACCTGGTTATAGGTAGTCAGATAGCCATCTACCTGATTAAAACTCCGGATGACTCGATAACCCGCCATGCCTTCTTGCGTGACTTGGACTACTCGGTCAGTAGCTTGGCGAATCTTGACATAGCCAGGCGCTGTCAGCCCCATTAAGACCGCCAAAATCAGATATAGAACCAGAATCATGACTAAGAGATAGCTGGCCAACTGGGCATTGAGTTGCCAGGCCATATAGGCCGCCCCGAAGACAATAAAAGGTGACCGCAAGAAGAGACGGAAGAAGATATTAAGCCCCGTCTGCACTTGATAGCTGTCATTGGTCACTCGCGTAATCAGACTGGATTCCCCTATAGTCTGACGTTGCGACTCTGATAGACGACTAATCTTTTGATAGAGGGCCTGGGTCAATTGCCGGGTATAGCCAATGGCCGCCTTGGCTGAAAAATACTGGGCCGTAATGGCCATGAGGACACCCGCCAGGGCCAAGCCCAACAGCAAGACAATGGATCCCCAAATAGCACCGTCACCCGTCAAGATGCGGTCAATAATTTGGGCCACTACCAAGGGTACCGCTAATTCAAGTAGGGCTTCCGCCAACTTAAGCAAGGGCCCCAAAAGGGCCACCCCACGGTAGCCCTTAAAAAAAGACCATAAGGATTTCATCGGACGGCCTCTCTTTCATGAACTAGGACCTGCATGAGTTTTTCCTGCAAGGTAGACAGAGGTAGCTGGCCAACAGCCTCTGGCGCCACCCAGCACCAGCCTTCTTGGAGGGGACTGCTTGTATCCAACCGCAAGCCTACCAACTGCACCTGCCAAATTCGGTGGCTGAAGACATGCTTGACTTGGCCTAGGCCTGTACTCAATACTTGGTTACTTAGGGGACTATCCCCCTCTACTAGAGCTTCTTCCCTTAGCCAATCTAAGAGTGGCTCAGTCAATTCGGCCGCCGTCACTTCTTCATAGACCATACTTTGTTCCAGCATTGGGAAGTGCCAAAGTCCTGTCAGGAGTTCATTCTCCCCATGTCGGCGCAGGAGCCAATTGCCTTGGCTATCCACAAGAAAGTAGGCGGTCAAATCATGCCGGGTTTGTTTGACTTTTTTGCTCTTGACCGGATATTGGTCAGAATCCCCAACTTGATAGGAAGCATCATATGCCGCCAAGGGATGATTGTCTGGCCGGGGATTGCTTGGCGTCATGACGCAGGCTCCCAAATCCATCATGGCCTGGTTAAAATCTCCTGGCCGATCTGGGTCAATCAAAATATCCAGAATTTCCATAAAGACCTTACGACTTTTAAGCAGGGCAATGTCATCTTTAAGGCGGAAGAGGCGAGCTACAATCCGGAAGAGGTTGCCGTCCAGGGCCGGCGCCACCCGACCAAAGGCCATGGAGGCGATGGCAGCCGCCGTATAGGGGCCAATGCCTTTGAGACTTAAGAGGCTGTCAACTTGATCAGGCATCTGACCGCCAAAGTCAGCCATAACTTGTTGAGCCGCTGCCTGCATATTACGGACTCGGCTATAGTAGCCCAGTCCCTGCCAGAGATTGAGCAGGGTCTCTTCTGGTGCTTGAGCTAAGTCGGCCACTGTGGGCAAGGCCGCCATAAAACGTTGATAATAGGGAATAACAGTAGCCACCTGGGTTTGTTGCAACATAATCTCGCTAACCCAGATGGCATAGGGATCCTGACTCTTACGCCAGGGCAAATCACGCTTATTTTTATCGTACCAGGCTAGGAGGTCTTTCCGAAAGGCCTGGACACGGGTCTGATCCCAAGCTGCCATAGCTTGAGGCCAGCTACTTCTAGAATTAGTCATATAGAGACGTTCCTTCCTACTCACATTCTCATTTATTATAACCAAAAAAAGCCCGAGAACCAAGTTCAATCACTTGTTTCCCGGGCAGGAAGATGCTTAGTTAAAATGACGTGTTACCACCTGCAGACGGTCTGCTAAGAAACCTGATACAACTGCTTTGAGGATGTCACCTGGTACAAAGATCAAGGCAGTCGTCACTGCTTTAGTTAAATCCATTTGCGCGAACTGCACGAAGCCCCAAATCCCCATGACCGTTACAATTGGAACGGTGATGATGATGGTCCGCAAAGCATAAGAGACAAAGCTTGGCTTCTTGCCCTTGAAGACAGACAACAAGGTATAGGCAATTGGGAAGGAGAAGAGGTAACCCCCTGCTGGCCCTACAAAAGAAGCAAATCCACCGCGACCACCAGCAAATACCGGTAAGCCTACAGCCCCTAGCAATAGGTAGAGTAAGATAATCGCCAAGGCTTGTTTAGGTTTATAGACCAAACCAATCAAGCAGAGGGCAAAAGTCTGCATGGTAATAGGTGCTGGGAAGCCCCACAAGGGGAAGGACAAATAGGAGCAGACGATTAAGACTGCCAAACCTAAGGCCATGCGGGTTAAGACACGAACATCTTTAAAATCATTGAACATTAGAAAAACTCCTTTATTTGGGGATGTGGCCCCTAAAATAATAGCTATGTTATGAGTATAGGCAATTCGCCCCTTAATGTCAACCTATCGATAGGGTAAGGTTGACGCAAAAACAAAAAAAGAACAGGCCACCCACCCTAACCATAAGAAAAAGGCTGAGACCTAGATCCCAACCCTTCCCTACTATGGGTTTTGACTATTGTTTGTGCTATTAGCAGGTTGAAGCTTCAGGTCTTCGCTAAGCGTCTGAATCAACTTAGGCACCAAATTGAAGGTAACACTATAGGTGGTCACTTCAGGCGCTGGGTTGGCAGTTTGGCCTTGCACTTGAGCTCCTTGAGTTTCTGAATCAGCTTGACCTTCTTGCCCCTCTTGGCTTGAGCTTGCAGAATCCACTACTAGTTTCTTTTCAGGAACGGAAATGGTTAGGCTATAATCATGACCTTGCCAGAGTTCTTGGTAGCGACTCTTGTCCAAGGCGAAAGTCTTGATAACATGATAGGTTTGACCAGGCGCCAATTCCTTACCGTAAACCTGGTTGGTTAAGACATAGTCGCTATTAATCGGATCTCCATTAATAGTTAGGACTGTATTGCCGTCAACTGGCAAGAGCGTCTTTTGGGACTTGTTGGTCACATCATATTCGACGGAAACAATCACGGCCCCATATTTAAAGTTACGGAAGGATTCTTCGTTGTAGCTATTTGGTTGGAAATCACTGACTTCCAAACGCGTAATCGTCACATCGATACCTTCATCACTTTCCTTAAGCTTAGGCTTATCGTCAGCCAAGACTCTCTTAGTACCCCAGTATTCTGTAGTTAGACGGTCTGGTACATGAGTAGCAGATTCTTTGAGCGATTTAGCCGCTTCATCATTGGCTGGCAGATAAAGTAACTGCTCGTCACCTAAACTATTAACACTAATCCCGGTAATATCAGATTCGCTACGCTTAGGAGAAACTACCTTGATATAGAAGTAGCCATCTTCCTGAACACGTTTGACTGAACTAGCACTTAAACCAAAGACCAGGTAGCCAGACACTGTTTGACCGGCATCAATGGTCCCCTTATTGTCAGATAAGGTTTGAGCTAGGTTGCCATCCTCTGCAGGGTAGAGTTGGTAACTTGGCGATACTTCTAAGCTAGCCTCGTTATAAGATAACTTAAGCTCCTCAATCGGATAATGAACGGTTTCTTTGGTCTTGTTGGTGATAGAGACGTGCATGACCACTAATCCCCCGCCACCTTCTTCAAAGTTGAACTCATTCTCTAATTCTTTGGCAAAACTATTAACTGTGTAGAGTCGCAACATATCCACTGTCACGGCAAAGTTCTGTTGGTCTGCCTTAAAATCATCATCTGTTTGGTAGAAGGCTTGGGGATTAATTTTAACCTGGCTATTTTGTTTAAGCAATTCTTCTAATTGATTGTAGGCCTCACGGCTAACCGAGGTATCCGCCTCTTGGTAGGAAGAACTAGACTCGGCAGGATCTACCATCTTGACTTGGCCACTGGAAGACGACTCAGTCTGAGCACTCACTAAGAGTGCGCCTTGGCTCAAGCCGGTCGCTAGGGCTAGACCCAATAGGGTCACACGTTTGAATACTTGTTTTACTGACATCCTATCACTACTTTCTTTCATTGCTAGCAAGTTCTTGGCTAGTTTGGTCTGTTGGAGCTTGGATAGCTTCTTTGGGACCATATGCCCCAGAACGCTCACGATATAATTCATAAAACTCACCCACGATTACTTTGATAACGGCGTAACCTGGCACCCCTAGGATGACCCCGACTAACCCGAAGGCCTTACCAGCTGATAAGAGCACAATCAGAATGGTTACCGGATGAATCTTGAGGTTATTCCCCAGAACTTGTGGGGCAATAAAACGCCCTTCGATGGTTTGCTCGACCATCATGACAATGGCCACCTTCAGGACCATCACAGGACTGGTAATCAAGGCAATGATAAAGGCCGGAATCACTGCGATGAAGGATCCTAGGAAGGGAATGATATTGAGGAAACCAGACACGACCCCAAGGGCAATAGCATAGTCTAGCCCGACAATACTGTAACCAATAGAGAACATAATGGCAACGCAGATTGCCACAATGATTTGGCCCCGAATATATTGAGCCACTTGATAGTGTCCTTGATACATCATACGAGATGCCATGGCACGGTGCTTAGTCGGCACGAATTTCAGAATATAATCGCCCAAATGCTGACCATCTGCCAAGAGATAATAGAGAATAATTGGCACGGTCAAGAGCCCCATAATGACGGAGGTCACTGCCCCTACCACGGATCCTAAACTACCGAAGGTCGAAGAAGCGAAACGACTCAGCTGCTCCGCCATACTGCGGAAATCAAAACCATCTAGGAAGGACTGTAGTCGTTGGGTGACTTCCTTATTCTCAGTCAGAAAAGGTGACTGATACAACATATGATAGATTTCATCATAGTACTTGGGCAGACTACGAGCAAAGCTTAGAATCTGAGTCTGTAGGGTCGGAATAAGGGAGGCAATTCCCCAAGCTGACAATAGAATTAAGCCAATAAAAATAGCCCAAATGGCCCACTGGCGATTCATTCCCCGCGCTTGCAATCGATCTACTAGTGGATAAAGCAGATAATAGAGGACACCTGAGGTAATGATAGGGAAAGCCGCCACATCAATGACCACCCCGATTGGCGCGAAAACGTGTGTAATTCTAGTAAAGACCCAAATAATTAATAAAACCAAGAGCAAAATCAGAAGACTGACTACCATCTGGCTATTTAGGAATTGACGGGTAAACCAAGACGACTGGCGTTTTGGTGTGTGTTCTTGCATAGAACTCCCTCCTTGAAATTTCTGTCATCTTATTCTACCATAAGGATAGGTGCCTTGTCTTAGATTTATACACGGCCAAGGCTATAAAACTCAAATCATTTGCGAAAGGACCTGATTTTATGACGGAAACCTATATCCTAGGTGGCTACACTAAGGGGCGCAACCAAGGAATTTCAAGCCTTGACTTTGACCCTGTTACTGGCCATTTAAGCGAGCCACAGCTGATTGCTAAACTCAATCAACCTACTTTTCTAGCCTATGCCAAGGAAAGTGGCACCCTTTTCGCCCTTCACCGCGGTCAGGAAGAAAGTGGCTTGGTAGCCTTTAGACACCAGGGTAAGGACTGGCAGGAGGTCAGTCGCCTACTCAATACCAAAATCCCTGGCTGCCATCTAGCCGTCCATGAAGCTAGTCAGACCGTCTATGTTGCTAATTACCATGAAGGCTCCGTTGATAGCTACCATTATGACCAGGCTGTCTTAAGTCCTTTCGAACGCCACGAACATGTGGGATCTAGCGTTCACCCTAATCAAGCCAGTGCCCATATCCATTTTGTGGGCTTAAATCCTGAGGGCGACCTGCTCTATGTCTGCGATTTGGGCAGTGACAAAATTTATGTCTATGACGTAACCCCTAGCTCTGGAGCTCTCAGTTTGGTTCAGACCTTTACTTGTCCACCGGGAACTGGTCCTCGTCACCTAGTCTTTCATCCGAGTCAAAATCTAGTATATGTCATTGGCGAGCTGGCTAATAGCCTTCTAACCCTAGCCCTTGATTCAAGAGGTCAACTTAGCTTGGTCCATGAGCAAGCCCTGCTAGATCCTGAATTTTTAGAATCTGCCGCTAGTGCTGCCATTCGCATCAGCCAGGACGGTCGTTTTCTCTATACTTCCAGCCGCTTCCATGATGTCATCTGCGTCTTTTCTCTGGCCGACCCTCAGCAGCCTCTTAAGATTCAAGAAATTGCCAGTGGCGGACAGATTCCACGGGACTTCGTCCTAAGCCAAGACCAGACTTACCTCCTTGTGCCCCACCAAGACAGTGACCATATCGCTGTCTTCAGTCGCAATGCTGACAGTGGACTTGTCACCTTCATCGAGGCAGAGACCCAGGCGCCTGAATGTGTCTGTATCTATCCTATCTAACTTTGATAATAAAAAATGTCTGGAACCCTCAATAGGTCCCAGACATTTTTTTATTTGCCTTTAAATACTCCTAGCAAGTATAGTACCGCTACTAAGATCCCTAAGGCTACACGGTAGTAACCAAAAACCTTGAAGTCGTGTTTCTTGATATAACCCAAGAGGAAGTTAATGACTAAGAGTGATACCCCGAAGGCAATCAACATCCCTAAGATTAGATAAGTCGCTTCAGCCGCTGTATAGTGGAAGCCAAACTTCACTAACTTGAGGAAACTTGCCCCAAACATGACTGGGATACTCATGAAGAAGGAGAATTCAGTCGCTACATAGCGTTTGGTTCCCATTAAGAGCGCCCCGATAATAGTAGCCCCAGAACGAGAAGTCCCTGGCACCAAGGCCAAGCACTGCCATAGCCCCATGAGGGCAGCATCTTTATAGCTAATGGCTTCTAAACTATTGATACGGCTTGCTTTAGCTTTACGCTTGCCGGATTCCACCCAGATAAAGGCTAAACCGTAGACGGTAAATGTAATAGCATAGACCCATGGCTGGTCGAAGTATTGGTCCATTAAGTCATCTAAGAGGAAACCCAGAACAAAGGCTGGCATAGTCGCCACAATCACCTTAGACCATAAAAGCCAGGTGTTTTTCTTTTCTGCTGCTGACTTGCTTGGCGACAGCGGATTAAGTTTGTGGAAGAAGACCACCATTACTGCCAAGATAGCCCCCAGCTGAATGACCACGAAAAACATATCGGTAAAGGTCTTTTCCAGTTGTAGTGGCATAAAAGCATCCACTAAACGCATATGGCCAGTCGAAGAAATCGGTAGCCATTCGGTAATCCCCTCAACAATCCCAAGGATGATTACCTTCACTAATTCAATAATTCCATTCATATTTTAGGTCCTTTCTCTATAAGCTATCACCCATTATACACCATCTTGGCATTAAATGCATTGAACTTCTCGCAAAGAATGTGGTATGATAAGGACAAGAAATAAATTTCAAACACAAAGGAGATAGGATCATGTTTGGATTTTTCAAAAAGAAAAAAGAAGAAGCGGCTCCCGTTTCAAAAGAAGTAACACTCTACGCTGTCGCTGATGGTCAATTGATTAACATCGAAGAAGTAAACGACATCGTCTTCGCGCAAAAAATGATGGGTGATGGCTTCGCAATCGTCCCTTCTAATGGTGAAATTTCTGCGCCTGTTGCAGGTGAAGTGGTCAATGTCTTCCCTACTAAACACGCAGTTGGCTTCAAGTCTGGTGCCTTAGAAGTATTGCTCCACATGGGGATTGATACTGTAGCACTTAACGGTGGTCCATTCGACACCAAGGTTTCTGACGCTCAACACGTTGATGCTAACACCCTAGTATCAAGCGTTGACTTAGACCAATTAGCAGCCGAAGGCAAAGATAATGCTATGATCGTGATTTTCACTAACGGTAATGATTTAGTAGAAAGCTTCGAACTCACTGCTTCAGGTCAAGTAAGCCGTGGCCAAGAAATTGGTAAATTAATCTTAAAATAAGCGCAAGCTATTAGGAGCTAGGGATAATCTCTAGCTCTTTTTTGATTTGTTGATTATCAGAAAAGAGGCTAAAACTTTTGTTTTAGCCTCTTACTATTTATTATTTAGCTGGAATTTCGGTAATACCGTTCATGTAAGGTACCAAGGCTTCAGGAATCTTAACAGACCCGTCCGCTTGTTGGTAGTTTTCTAGGATGGCCACGAAGGTCCGCCCTACCGCCAAACCTGAGCCATTCAAGGTGTGAACATATTCCACCTTGTCATCAGCATTGCGGAAGCGAATCTTAGCACGACGAGCTTGGAAGTCGCCACAGTTTGAGCAAGATGAAATTTCGCGATAAGTGTCTTGGCCTGGAATCCAGACTTCTAAGTCATAGGTCTTAGTTGCTGAGAAGCCCATGTCACCAGTACATAAAGTAATAACACGGTATGGCAATCCTAAGGCTTGTAAAATACCTTCAGCATTTTGGGTCATGCTCTCTAATTCTTCGAAGGAATGATCTGGATGCGCATATTTAACCATTTCCACCTTGTTAAATTGATGCAAACGAATAAGACCACGTGTATCACGACCCGCACTCCCCGCTTCAGAACGGAAAGAAGGGCTCAAGGCAGTGAATTTAATTGGCAAGTTCTCAAGTGGTAAGATTTCGTTAGCATAATAGTTGGTCAATGGGACTTCAGCTGTTGGAATCAGGGTCAAACCGCGTTCGTCATTAACCCGGAAGGTGTCTTCCACGAATTTAGGATATTGACCTGTCCCGAACATAGATTGGTCATTCACCATGTATGGCGGGATAATTTCTTGGTAGCCATTGTGTTGGGTATGAGTATCCAACATAAAGTTATAGATGGCCCGCTCCAAACGCGCCCCCAAGCCCTTGTAGAAGACGAAGCGACTTCCAGACACCTTAGCTCCACGTTCAAAGTCGATAATATCTAATTTTTCAGCAATTTCCCAGTGATTAAGTGGCGTAAAGTCGAACTTGCGCGGCGTTCCCCAACGACGTACTTCCACATTATCCTCTTCATCGGCCCCCACTGGTACCCCTTCAGCTGGAAGGTTAGGCAAACGATGCTCGATGGCCTCTAAATCTGCTTCGATTTGAGCCAAACGCTCGTCGTCACGCTTAATGCGATCACCGATTTCTTTCATTTCAGCAATCTTATCATCCGCATTTTCCTTGTTGCGTTTGAGTTGGGCGATTTCTCCAGACACTTGGTTACGGTATTGTTTAGCCCCTTCAACGTCGATCAAAAGTTCACGGCGTTCGCTATCTAGGCGGCGATAATTCTCTAATACCTCCCGGTCTACACCACGAGTGGCTAATTTCTCTACCACCCATTCAAATTGTTCACGCAATAATTTACGATCTAACATTTCATTTCCTCCTTTTGGCCAAATAACAAAAAGAGCCTTCGTCTTATTGGGACGAAAGGCTCTTCTTGGTTTCGCGGTACCACCCGATTTCAGGACATTATTCCTGCACTTAAGGCCTGTAACGGGGGCAACCGGCACTACTTGAGTCATAGGCTGCAGGGTTCTGGTGGATTCCAGGGCTAGTCCGTGATGATTCACACCAGCCATCATCTCTCTGAAGACGTCCTATCCTGTACTAGTCAAAACCGTCGCATCATTTATCTGCTTCTATACTATCACGAATCAGTAACGGGCGCAAGTCTACCAGTTGAGATCACGAGCCTTGTCCGTGTCACGATAGTGATGGGTGACATCCAATCCCTCAAAAGCTTGTTGTCTCAAGGCTTCATAAATGACGATATTGGCTGTATTGGACAAATTCAAACTCCGAACATGCTGGTCATTCATCGGAATGCGCAAGCAGTCCGCCTTGCGTTCCTCCATCAAGTCAGCGGGCAAACCGGTTGTTTCCTTACCGAAAAGGAAGAATTGCTCGCCAGCACTATTTTGAGCTAGGTCCGCCTGACAATAAATGCGCGGCGCAAACTTGGTAATCAAGTAGAGTGGTCGCTCACCCACATAAGCTAAGAAATCCTCCAGACTTTCATGGTAGTGAACTTCCACATGCTCCCAGTAATCTAGACCCGCACGCTTGAGCATCTTATCATCGGTCGAAAAACCCAAGGGCTTGATTAGATGAAGCGGGGTATTGGTGGCTGCACAAGTTCTGGAAATATTTCCCGTGTTAGCCGGCATTAGCGGTTGATATAAGGCAATATGATTTTTCATAGGCTCTCCTTCTTAGTGGTCGCCTGCAGAGGGTCCCACAAAAAATCCCGCTGCCAAGAACTGACTAGCGGGACTTATCATTTAAAATTAAGCGAGTTTGAAGTCTACGCTGTAGATTTCGTCTGCCAAAGCAGCCTTGTTAACAGCTTTAACGACAACATTTTCTTTTTTGCCGTCGAATTCTAATTCAAAAGCTTGGCTCAAACCTTGAGTTTTCAAGACAACATCGAGTTCACGACGGTTAACTGTTAAAGAAACAGCTTCTGAACCTTTCCCGTATAAAGTTGCTGGAACTAAACCAGCTTCACGTACTTTTTTAGCTGAGCCAGAGCCCACTTTTTCGCGTAATTCTGCTTTTAATGACATGGTATTTAAAACTCCTTTTGCTTGCATTTTTTTATAAAGCGGCTAGCGCTTTTTATTGGCATAATGGTATCTTACCAAAAAACGGCACAAATTGCTAGCTTATTCTACCCTTTTTTTATACAATAGTACTAGTTTTGTGCTCAGACAAGGTGGTGATTCCTCAATGAAACGGTTATTTAGCTTATTAAAACCTTTTGATTACCTGATTATTTTAGGGGTCATTGCCTTATCTTTCTTGCCCAATATCCTGACCTTCTACCACTACCAAGGCTTGAATAATTCGGAGGAAGTCGGCCAAGTTACTGAAGCGTCTAGCACTAAGGCCACTCTCGCATCTTCCTCCACCTATGCCCTCATCAAAATAGACGGCAAGGAAGTGGACCGTTTCGACCTCTCGGAAGACGCTCCTCATGAAGATAAAACCTACTACCCACATCCGGGACAGTATAACATTATTGAGCGTGATGGCAAACGAATTCGCGTGCGCGAAGATAACAGCCCTGATCAAATTGCGGTTAAAACTAGTTGGGTGGGCCGACCAGGTCAGGTTTCCATTTGCTTGCCCCACGGACTCATTATCGAGATTCATGGCGAACGTTCAACCGGTGGCCGCACTGACACTAGTCAATCAACTAGCGCTAATTCAAGCCAAGAAGAAGATTTAGTTTTACCAAAATAAGGACTGGAGAATCTCCAGTCCTTTTTTACTTGAGGATTGTGTGAATCAACTTTTGTAAATCTGGTATTACTTCTTGCTCAAACCAGGGATGCTGTTTCAGCCACCGTTGGTTGAGTGGCGAGGGGTGAACTAAGGGAAAATAGTCCGGCAAATAGTCCTGATAATGGGCGACTGTTTCTGTCAAATTGCTTCTTTTGCTCTTAGCTAAATAATAGTCCTGGGCATAACGTCCGACTAATAGAGTCAATCTAACCTCTGGTAATTGAGCTAGGATCTGAGGATGCCAATTAGCTGCAAATCCCTTGCGTGGTGGCAAATCGCCTGATTTACCCTTGCCAGGATAATAGAAATCCATGGGGAGAATTGCCAAAAGATCCGAATCATAGAAAGTCGAACAATCCATCCCCAACCATTCCCGCAAGCGATCGCCAGAGCGATCATCCCAAGGGCGACCGGCTTCTTGGGTAGCTAAGCCCGGGGCTTGCCCAACAATTACTAATCGTGCAGTTTTTGGCGCCGTAAAAAGTGGCTCAATCCCCGCCTTGCTGTAAACCTGGTTTTCTGGCGCTTGCATGATAGCATCGCAAATCTTTAAATTATCTTTGACCATACTCTATTCCCTCCTCTTAGGATTTTAGATAGGCGACAACTGCATTGAGGCCATAGCCTTCCCGTCCATCGCGTCGGTAAGAATGACAGCCTAAGGCTTGTTTGGTCGACACAGCCACATCATATTGTTGCTCTAAAGGCACCCCCATAGCTAGGAAACGCTCCTTATTAATCCCTTTGGTATCTATTAGCCAATGATGCTCATCCTCCTGCCTGAAGGCCTGGGGATGACTCGCTTCTAAGGGTTGGAAGCGACCATAGACATCTTCCTGTACCTGAAAATCTTCCATGCTAAGGGCAGGTCCGTAGGCAATCAGCAGATTAGATGGCCTCACATCATATTGGCTCATCATAACTTCTAAGGCTTTTTGGCCAATCGATTGGAGTGTGCCCGGCCAGCCAGAATGAACTAGGGCAAACACCTTTTTAACCGGGTCAAAAAGAATAATTGGAATACAGTCCGCAATCTTGACCATTAAGGCCAAATCGCTTGCCTCTGTTACCAAGCCATCGTAGTCGCCTAGAGAGCGTAACCCCCACCCCGTCCCCAATTGGCCGGTCCTTACTTGGCAGATATTAGTTCCGTGAACCTGGTGCACCTCTGCTAGAGGCATATCGGCTTTTAGAAAAGTTCGATTGACAACTTCTACGGATGCCTCCTTAAAATCAGGTTTGAAATTAAGTGGCTTACCAATAAAACGATGCTCCAAGCCCGCTTCAAGCAAAGCCGGCACCGTGTAGTAGTCGTAGTCAGGTCCCTTTATATGCTCATAGTCCATTTTCATGTCTCCTTCCCTAGCTTTGGGTAACTTGATAAAGGAGCCAAAAGCCAGCTACTGCCTTAACTAAGTCCTGAACCAAAGCTTCTAAGTCGCCATAGTCCGCCAATGGCTCCATATCTTGACGCAATAGTACCTTGCGTACCTGCCCCGCCTCATAGGCTTGTACCAGCTCTTGCCGGTGACTTTCACTTGTGGTCATGCGTCGCGTTTGCTTATCTGAATCCTGAACCCAGTAATAGGCCTCTTGTGGTGCTGGCACTTCTAAGATTCGCGCCTGTTGGGCTAGCGTCTCCTCTTGGCGATTTCGTTCAATGAAACTTAACTCCAAGCAGACGGTGAGCACCCCTTGATCCGATACTAGTCTCAAGGCAAAGCTTGGATTAGCCGGCCGATTTCCTGGTGGAAAATAATAGACCCAAAAATGAGGTCGAGTCACTTGAGCTTGATTCATCCAGGCACTTACTCGCCCCTGAGTCCAATCTGGAAAAGCTTGCCCGAAGGCAGTCGCCAATTTCGAAAAAGCCTGACGAGCTGCCTGGCCACTTCTTTTGAGGCATTCCATGTCCTCAATTTCTACTGGATTATCTAGTTTAGCTGGATTACGATAGTGCTGATCTTGATAGGTCAGATAGTCTGTCAGCGACTGTTCCCACTTCATCATCTCACTCCCCCTTTTACCCTATTATATCAAATTATGACTTAGTCCCCCTAGCTTGGCGCTTCAAAATTACAAAAGACACGACCAAAGGAGAAAAGGTCGTGTCTTTAATTCGTTATGCTCCAAAGGGTGAGCCTACCCCCGAGCTATCAAGATTATTCTGTTTCTTTTGGCTTATAGCTTGCAAGCCCTAAACCAGCTAAGAGGCTGAGTGCTGCAGCACTAAAGAAGAAATTACTCTCTTCCCCAGCAGCTGGCAATTGCCCCTGTTTAGCCATATTCGACGAAGCCTCGGGACTTTGCTTGGCTGAAGCAATTATCGAACTAGTTGGTGTTGGCTGTAATTGACTTTGTGCTTGTGATTGAGTTGTTTGACTAGGTCCTTGCTGACTTGATCCAACCTCAACTGCATAGAGTGAGAAGTGAGGCGCAGTCAAGATGACCTTGCGTCCATCTTCTGACATACGGAAATCTGCAGATTCTATCGCCTTTCCTTGGTTATCTAAGTGATAGGCTTTTGAAACAACACCGCTAACCGGAATCGATACTTGGGCTGGTCGCTCAATTTGGACACCTTGGCCAGCCTTGTCTTGGAAATGAATCTCATAAACCAAGACATTTTCAGCTAAACCTGGAATCTTAACGCGTCCCACATGCAATGCCACTACCTCTTTGCCCAATCCTTCAGGTGGAATTGTCACACTGACTCCAGTATCTTTGTCATTATCTTCAAAGGTCACTGTTCCATCCTGATTATAGGTGACATTAACCCCCTGACTTCGATAAAGAGGAACTGTTACATCCGAAGTTCCTGGATCTGGAGTCACCGGGTTGGTTGGCTCAACTGGATCCGGGGTCACCGGGTTGGTTGGCTCAACTGGATCTGGTGTCACTGGCTGCGTTGGTTCAACTGGATCTGGGGTCACTGGGTTGGTTGGCTCAACTGGATCCGGGGTCACTGGCTGCGTTGGCTCAACTGGATCTGGTGTCACTGGGTTGGTTGGTTCTGTTGAAGTATACGGCAAGGTAATTCCTTCTACCTCAACAGGTAATCCATGCAAACTTTCAATATGTCCAGACTGTAAGCCAATGATACTTACTCTGTCAGTTACTGCCTCTGCTGTGAAAAGCAATGTCTTGCTAGATAGCTGAGTATAGAAGTGTGCCGTCTTCCCATTTGAAAGTGTCAATACAGGAGAATCATTAACTAAGACTTCATGATCGAAGTTAACCGCAAAAATATTACCATCGAAATTCTCTGTATTTAGTGCTTTAACGAGACGGGATTGACTTGGATCTTTAGTAATGAAGTCCCAATTCACTGTCTTATAAGACAGGGTAAAGTCATTTTGAGTCCCTTCTTTGTGCTCATAGAGAATTCCATAAGTACCCGGTTCTATTTCTTGTACAGAATTATATGCATATGCCCCCGATTGAATCAGACGATGATGAAGCCAGGTCAGACTACCATCCGTCTCTACTCGGGCAAGTCGAATAGTTCCTTCAGTTCGAGAATTACCTTGCCCATTAGCATTAGTAAGTACGATATATTCTTGACCTTGGTAGTGGGTTGATATGGCTGCTAATTGGACATATGAGTCATGTACATCACGGTAACGAGTAACTGTCTTGTCCCAAGTACGGCCACCATCATGACTAGTCGCTACTTGAAGATCTCCTGAAAGACCACGCATAAAGAGCTTAACTTGACCATTATCGAGTTGAACAGCAGACGCTTCAGTATTTTGATGCCAGTAATCATCCATAGTACTTGAATCTAAGGTCTTACCGTCAACCTGGCGTCCATCATTAACCGCCTCTCCCATGTGCCAGGTTTCTCCATGATCATCAGAATAAATAAGTCGGGATGATTGTGAACCTCTGAGATGAGAAGCAAAATTGGTTGAATAGGTTGGAACTAATAAGCGTCCTGCGTGTGGTCCTGTACGCAAAACAGTCCCGGTTCCTGGACCTACCCCCAAGAATTTCATCCAGTCAGGTTTAACCATTGGCGTAATATCACGTGGCGCTGACCAGGTCTTACCATCATCATCACTGTATGATAACCAGAGATAGTTGTCTTTGGCTACTCGGAAAGGTGAGGTCTTGTTGCTAGTAAAGTAGACATTACCTAAGAGATTCTCACCTTGGTAGATGTCCCCTTTGTCTTCATATTTTGGTTTTACCGGATCTACTACTACTCGATAGTCTGTCTTGGTTCCATCAGGTGCATAGACATACCCTTGCTCGCGAATAGTGTAGAGACCTTGCTCCCCTTCTCGATAGAGAACTTGATAAGTCTTACCGTCAATGGTCTGATACATAGTTTCCTTGTGTTCTGACATACCGAAGATACCTCGGCCTTCTGGGAACATATCGTAAATAGAGAAAATGCGTTTAGTGGTTGGGTCTTGAACTAGCACTTGGTCAATGGTAACTGGGGATGCTTGATCTGCGCGCTCTGGATTAGGATTATCGCGCAAGTTGGCAATATGAATGCGGTCACCCCAAGTCTTACCGCCGTCTTCACTACGACGAACAACCATCCCAATATCGCCCCAGTCAGAAGCGTGAAGACGACGCTCATCGGCTGCAGCAATTAAAGTCCCCTTATCAGTTTTAAGCAAGGCCGGGATTCGATAGCTGGCAATCCCGTCTGAGTTTGGTCGCCCATTTCTGCCACTTGAGAAGACATCCTGCTTGTCAGAAATTTCTGCCCCTGGTGCAGGAGTCATTTTCAATGGTTCTCTTTGTAATAATTGACTGCGTTCTGCCACTTCATCTTGCGTCAATACTCGATTATAAATCGTTAAATTACGAACTTTCAAATCACTACCCCAACGAAGATCTTTAGCACGACGCGTCTTCCCAATTTGAACATCAGTTAAATCAGGCATATCGCTCAAAAATTTCCCGGAGACCGGACTCGTTCGAGATAGTACGCCATTGACATAAAGACGTACTTGACCTGCTGCCTGACTAGGATCCGGTCTTTCTACGGTGAAGGTCACTGAATTCCATTTACCTGGGATTACCTTGAGGAGAGCATCATTAAAACTTCCATAGAATTGTTCCCCTTGTCGTCCTCTCCCCTCGACTACAGCCGTTCCTTTATTAACTGCTAAAGTAAAATACTCATTAGCATACTTATTGCTAGAAACAGAAAAAAGATTGTAGAACTGCGGAGCCTGTTCACTAGGCTTAAATTCCATATGGATTGTAGCGTTAGTAAGTTTTTTTAGAGTTTCAAGATGTTGGGATAAATCTACTCGTTGATTGTTTTCACTATTTGTCTCCAAATCGTCTTGCTCTAAAACTTGATTCTCTCGTCCCACATCACGAACAATTTCATCTCGTCGCAATTGTTCATCTTGTGTCTCACCTAGCCCAGTATCTGTTGTATTATCACTAGGTTTTTCCTCTTCCCTTTCAGACACAGCATTTACATCTTGTCTATTAGTTTCAGAAAGTACATCACCATTTTCGGAAACGTTTACATTTTCAGGCTGACTAATAGCCTCTGTTGGGCTTGTTTGAGTGATTTCTTGAGCCGCAACACTCGTTTGAGGTGATAAAAATAGGACATGTCCAATAACAACTGAGAAGACTCCCGTCGCTAATTTACGAATGGCGAAGCGAGACCGGCGATCAAAAAGATCTTTTGCTTGTTTACTCATGTTAAGCCTCCAAATTATAGGGATTTTGGGTTGCTGATACGACAAAATCTGGCTACCAGGGTAGCTAGCATAAAACTAGCTCCCTAGTAGTCAGGTCTTGCATAGTGTGAGTGATTATTTAACAAATTCCGCCCGAGCGGCTTGGATCATAGCGTGCGCCTTGTCAACAACGGCTAAGTCTTCTGGCCCTACACCTGTTAATGGTGGGCGGACAGAACCACAGTTGAGTCCTTCACGCTTGAGGATTTCTTTCTGTACGGCATAAAGGTTAGCTTTACCACTTACCAAGGTGAAGATGATTTCATCAATGCGACCTTGGATCGTAAAGGCTAGGGCTAGATCGCCTGCTTCTAGGGCTGCATTAGCTGCTAAGAAGAGTTCTGGCATTACCCCATAGGTACCACCGATTCCCCCATCAGCCCCCATGACACGACCACCGATGAATTGCTCATCTGGACCGTTGAAGACGACTACTTCGCGGTCACCAGCCGTCAACTTCCAAGTGATTAAGTCTTGGACTGGCATGGAAGAGTTCTTAACCCCAATCACTTTAGGATTTTCCAACATTGACTTGAACATGCTAGGAGTTAAGGCATAGCCTGACAGTTGCGGAATGTTGTAAATAATGAAGTCAAGCTCTGTGGCATCAATCATAGCATTCCAGTAATCCTTAATGGAATGTTCTGGCAAGCGGAAGTAAATTGGTGGGATGGCTGCTAAGGCATCTACCCCTAAGCTTTCCGCATGCTTAGCTAACTCAACTGAATCACGTGTGGAGGCAGCCGCTACGTGGGCAATGATGGTCATCTTGCCACCAACTGCCTTCATAACATGTTCTAAGACTAGTTTACGTTCTTCTATATTTTGGTAGATACACTCGCCAGACGAACCGCCAACGTAGAGACCTTTGACCCCTACTTCTAGGTAATGTTTAGCTAGGGCTTGGGTACGTTCTGGGCTGATATTGCCTTCATCGTCATAGCAGGCATAGAAGGCTGGGATAATTCCTTTGTACTTATCGAATTTTGACACGTTTAAGACTCCTTTGGTTATGCAACCGGTAATTTAATAACTAACTTTTTATAAGCACTAACCTGGCCCAAATGGCGGGCCGGCTTATGTGCATCTTCTGGAAATACCACACAGGCTTGTCCAGGATAGAGTTTAACAATGGTCTGGATTGGACCATCCAAAAAGGCAATGTCCTTTTCGGCATCGTAGGCGGTGACTTCATTCAGCTGACATGTAGGGGCCACAATGAGATATTCATGGCCTTCAAGCGGCACATGGATATCTAACCATTTCTGATGGGCTTCATAATGAGATTCATCAACTGCACCTAGCTCTCCATCTTGGATGAAGAAGTATCCTCCCTCGAAATCATATCGTCCGATAGCTTTTTGAGCTAAGCTATTGAATGTTTCGAGTGCTGCTTTAATATGGGGAATTCGGTCGCTGTATTCTTGAAGACCTTGTAATTGATCTACAATCATCTTTTCACCTCCTCTTTACCGACAATTGCTTATTTATCTGTATCTAAGGCTTCTTCGCGAGGATCGTGCAGAGGTCGCCCGCGTCGAATGAGAAAGAGTACCAGATTATAGGTGACACTAGCCGCCACAATTGGCATGTAAGTAAAGAGGTAATTCTGTAGGAACATGTCTGCCGTAAATTGTTTTAAGGCGACCATCCCCATGAGAATAATAATGGCTACCGCATTGATAATGAGTGGCGCCGTATAGTAACGCTTAGCTACTCGGTTAATCAGATAGGTTGCCAAAACCGACAAGCCCATGAAGAAGATACCATAGAAGAACCAACCAATAATCAGTTGCTCCAAGGTCATATCAGGCACTCCTTTCTCTTTCTTGCATTTCTTTAGTTTACTACGCTAACGAAGCGTTTAGCAATTTCTAGTGGTCGCGTAATAGCGCCGCCTACAACGGCTGTGTGAATCCCTTGGGCGAAAGCTGTTGCTAGGTCTTCTGGTGTATGGATCTTACCTTCAGCCACAATTGGAGTATGGGTTTGTTCCACTAAGGCTTTCATTAACTCAAAGTTAGGACCGGTTGTTTGACCTTCCGTATAAGGCGTATACCCATTCATGGTAGTCCCAATCAAGTCAAAACCTAGGCGTTCAGCATTCAGTCCCTCTTCCAAAGTGGAAATATCGGCCATCAGCAATTGATTCGGGTATTTTGCCTTGATTTGAGCGATGAACTCATCCAAGGTCTCCCCTGCCCGCTCACGTAAGGTAGCATCGAGGGCAATAATATCAGAACCAACTGCTACTAGCTCATCCACTTCTTGCATGGTGGCGGTAATGTAGGAACCATAGCCTGGATAAGCTCGCTTAATAATCCCAATCACTGGCACATCAAAGGCTTCCTTAATCTGGGCAATATCTGTAACCCCTTGGGCCCGGATACCGACAGCTCCAGCCTCAATAGCTGCTTTGGCCATGAGAACCATGACCCCACCTTCTTCTCGGTAGAGCGGTTCGCCAGGTAAAGCCTGACAGGAAATAATTAGTTTTCCTTTTAATCGTTCAATCGTTGGATGCATTGTGCTCACTATCCTTTCACCGCCCCGACCGTAATACCTTGGGCAAAGAAGCTTTGGAACATCAGGAAGACAATAATCATTGGCAAGGAAGCCAAGAGCGCGCCAGCCATGAGGACCCCATAGTTCAGGGAGAACTCAGCAGATTGAGCCATAGACGCCAAACCTAAAGGCAAAGTCTTCATTGTTTCTGAGTTAGTGAATACCAATTGGGAGAAATAGTCGTTCCAAGAGGAAATGAAGGTGAAGATAGCCAAGGCACCAATACCTGGTTTAACAATTGGTAAGACGATATTGACGAATTTCTTGATTTCACCACATCCGTCAATGTCTGCAGATTCTAAGAGAGAATCAGGTACAGAGTGGGAGAATTGCTTCATGAGGAAGATCCCGAATGGCCAACCGACAGCAGGCAAAATCAAGGCGCGGTAGGTATCCATAAGCTTGAGATCAGTAATCAATTGAAGCAAAGGAATCAAGATAACTTGTTTTGGCAAGGCCATGGCCGCGATAAATACGGCAAAGAGTAAGCCAGCGCCTGGGAAACGTTTCTTAGCTAAGGCATAGCCAGCTAAGGAAGCCGTCGTGCAGACCAAGATGGTTGTTACCACTGAAACAAATACAGAGTTGAAGAACCAACGTGCAGTTAACGGCACTAGGAGGGATTTGAAGTTATCTAAAGTTGGGCTCATCGGGAACCATTCTGGTGGGATGGCAATGGCGACGTCTTGAACCTTAAAGGCACCTGTTGCAATCCAATAGAATGGGAAGATGAAGAAAATGGTCAAGAATGCCAACAATGTGAAGGAAATAATGTTGTAGAGACCGAATTTTTTGAATTCCATGTTAAATCGTCACCTCTTCCTAATCAATATCGCGGTTGAAGTATTTGTATTGAACAGCCGAGATTAAAGCAATAATCAAGGCTAGCACAACACCCCATGCAGAGGCTTGGCCAAAGGATTGCTGTTTAATCCCCATCTCGTAGACTTGGTACATGATAGTGCTTGTCGCATAGTTAGGACCACCAGAAGTCATCAATTGGATTAAGGCAAAGATTTGGAAACTGTTGATGGTGGTTGTAACCACGATATAAAGGGTCGTTGGCATAATCAATGGCCAAATAATGTTTTTGAAGATGGTCCAGTTGTTGGCGCCGTCAATCTTAGCAGACTCGAGCAGTTCCACTGGAACGTTCCCTAAAGCTGCAATATAGAGAATAATCGGCTGACCAATACTGGTCGTAATTAGAACGGCAATGACTGCATAAATAGCAGTAGAGGCGTTTCCTAACCATTGGACATTACCTTCAATGACATTCATGGATTTGAGAATATAATTGAGAATCCCAAAGTCTGGGTTATAAATCCACAACCATACCACTGTAATCGAAACAACTGAGGATACAGCTGGCAAGTAGAAAACGCCACGGAAGAAGCTCCGTACATGAGCTGATTTGTTATAGATGTTAATGGCGATGAAGAGGGATAAGACTACTACAATTGGCACTGCAATTGCTACGATAAAAATAGTGTTACTTAAGGACTTAATAAAAGTCTGGTCGCCTAAGAGCTTAGTGTAGTTGTCTAAGCCTACAAAGCTAACTCTCCGCCCTCTATACTTGAGCAAGGACATGTAAATCCCGCGTAACATTGGATAGAGTACGAAAGTCAGGAAGAAGGCCATAGCAGGTGCAATGAACAGATAGGCGCTAAAGTCGTACTTTCTTCTTAATTTGGCTAACATAGAGATCTCCTTTCGAGAGAATAATTCATAATAAAAGGGACAAATCGGCTACCCTAGGTCGCGATCACTATAAACGACTACTCCCAAACTCCCGCTAGTCCAAAATATTGGGCGCTTGGGAGTAGGATGTTTATATTAGTCGCACGCGAGAACCTGGTCCGGGTAGCGCTAGATTTGTCCCAGTAAATCGAGCACTCTCTGAATTCAGATTATAGTGTGGCTTATTTTGCTTCTTCGTAGGTAGCTTGCGCTTGTTCTACATAGCTGTCCACTAATTCTTTTACATCACCTTGGCCAGACAATACCCCTTGGAGCATTGGGAACCAAAGTGGACGCATTTTAGCGTAACCTGGAATGGTGTTGTAGTAAGCACCGAAGTGATCTGATAAGCCTTCAGCAAACTTCAACTCTTCGTTGTCATAGAGGCCTTTCACGCCTTTTTGAGCAGAGAAGTTACCAGTTGCCTTCAAGGTACGAGTACCCCATTCTGGGTCGTTGATCATGAAGTCTACAAATTTTTGAGCGGCTTCAATCTTCTTGTCGTCACCGTTATCGAAGACTGCAGGACCTGCTACTAAGTATTCATACTTAGGTGATTTGTTAGCATTTGGGAATGGTAAGAAGCGAACGTTTAAGTCTTCTACTGATTTCCATTGAGCGTAGAGACCTGGGCTTGCCAAGATACTTAATGGAGACTTACCAGACTTGAAGTATTCCAAAGCATCTTTTGCTTCTAAAGCGGCCCCTTGGCCGATAATACCTTTAGGTGCTTGTTCGCGAATCCATTGAAGGGCTTTTACCCCGTTTTCGTCATTGATGGTGTATTTATTTACTTCATCGTTCGTAATCCAAGAACCGTATAGGTTAGAGACAAAGGCACGAGGACCTTGGTCACCAGCTGCAGATTTAGCATACACAACGGTTGGAATTAAGTCTTTGTCTTTTTCATGAACAGCTTCTAAGAATTTTTGGAATTCTTCAGGCGTCCAGTTACGTCCTTCTTTTTCGAATGGCAAGAGGTCTGTCACGCCTAACTTATCAGTCAACTTAGTGTTAACTGCCATCAAGAATGGCGCAATCCCTTGAGGGTAGAGATATAATTCGTTTTCGAAGGAGCTAGCCTTAACAGCTGATTCATTTAATTTTGAAGTGTCAACGTCTTTGAATGGTGCCAAGTAACCCTTGCTTGCCCAGTCGATGATACGACCTGGTGCATCATAGATTACGTCAGGGTTGGTCTTAGATTGGATTGCTGTTTCAATTTTAGCTGGACCGTCTGTGAAGTCGATTTTTTGGTATTCTACTTTGATACCTGGGTTCTTAGCTTCAAAGGCTTTAATCAAGGCTGCATCGTATTCTTCAGAAGTCTTGAATTCTGAGTCGCTGGTAAAGTTAGGGAAGTTCCAGTATTTGATGGTTACTGTCTCTTCAGCACGCACATCGACTGGTACCGCTGTCACAACTGTGTTTAATAAAATCCCACAAGATAAGGCAGCTGCAAAAACTTTTGATAATTTCATGATGGTTCCCCCATTTGTAATTTTTGATTGATAGAAGTAATTTCTTGAATTGTCTTCTGCATATTCTGATTGAAGACTGGTTCTTCCAACATCATCAGGGTAATGATGTCGATCAGGAAAAAAATTGGTAGTTGCGTATTGACAAAAAACTCACTATTGACAAACCGGCTATTATGTACCAGAAGGGTCTCATCAGCTAGCTTAGCCAAACTACTTCCCTTCATGCTAGTTATGGCCACCAAAATAGCGCCATTTTGCTTGGCATTGCCTAAAGCATCAATCACATCCTTTGTTTCACCAGAATTACTAATGGCAATTACCACGTCACTGGAACGTGTCACCGTACTGGAGATAATCATCATATGTGAGTCCGTCTCGCTCGTGGCTGGTAGTCCCATACGCGAAAGACGAATAGCCAATTCCCGAGCCGTTAACCCCGAGGATCCCATCCCATAAACCATGATTCGGTTGGCCTGAGAGAGAACTTGAATTAACTGACGGAGCTGATATTCTGATTGTAATTCTGACGTTCGTTGAATGATACGGTTATAGAATTCACTAACCGTATCGAACATATCATGTTTCTGGTGATTACTTGCCGACTCCCCTTCACTGGCTTGCAGTTGAATTTTCAAATCGACAAAGCTCTCACACCCTACTTTACGACAAAAGCGCGTAATCGTTGCAGCTGAAACACCCGTTTCTTTGGCCATCTCGCTAATGGTAATGTTAGTAAAATAGGGACTTTCTTGCATAATATAGGTTGCAAGGAGCTGTTCCTTTGGTGATAGATGAACGAAGTTGGCTTCAATTCGCTCTAATACTCCCATGGGATCACATCCTTATTGAGTTAGCTTAATGAGTTGAGATAGCGCACCTAACATTCCAGCATCATTACCTGACTGGGCTGGTCGAATCTCTGTTATGAGGAAGCGAGGATCAATCACACGTTGCTCCAAGATTGCCATTAGACGTGGCATAATGAGATCAGCACGCGCTAGAATTCCTCCCCCTAGGACAAGGACTTCTGGATTCAGCAGATAAATCGCTGATAAAAGTCCGGTGGCTAAATGATTTAGAAATTGGTCGAGTACTTGGCTTAAGACTGGATCTCCTGTTGCTTCCAAGCGGTCAAAGAAGGCCTCCCCACTGAGATTTTCGCCTGTCGCTTGAGCCGCCTGTTCTAACAAAGCGGTTGTTGAGGCTAATTCCTGAAAGGCTGCTTTGCCAATAGGCAAGTAGCCCACCTCTCCGGCCATGTCGCTCACACCGGTTAGCAGTTGTCCATCTAAAACAATGGCTCCCCCTACACCTGTACCAATCGTAAAACATATCATGGACTTAGGTGGCTGGCCTGTTCGACTGGCTTGCCAGCATTCACCCAAACAAGCTGCGTTCACATCGTTTACCACATAGCAAGGCAGACCAGTGAGTGCTTCCACTTCAGCTTTCAGTGGCGTCCCCGTATAACCTGGGATAGTGGGCCCTGCAAATCGTATAGACCCGTCACGAGAATCAACCACTCCAGCAGTTGAAATCGCCACGCCCGATAGGCTTTCCTGGGATTGAACCTGCTTTGTAATCGAAAGAACTTGTTGCAATATCTGATTAGAATACTGGTCAACGCTAGTTTTGACCTTCTGAGTCTGGCCTAGCGCTTCCCCCTTTTCATTGAAGAGACCATATTTAATGAAGGTCCCGCCAATATCAAAGCACAAGTAATTCATCCAATTTGTCACCTCTCTTTCTGTCTTTCAACTGATTACGCTTTCATTATACACCAAAGAAAATATTTTTCAAGTGTTTTTATGAAGAAAATTATTTTCATTCCTATTTTTCTGACAGCTCCATTTTTAGATATTGTAGCCATGGCATTTACATGAAATCTCCATCTATTTTTCATTGATTTACATCCGTTATTCTAGCTGTTTTTATCTTCCTTTTCCAAATCAGCCGATTAACTACCCTATTTTAAGAATAAAGAGGCAAACTAAAAAGGCTAGGAAAGACCCCTAGCCTCATTTATCTTATAAACCTAAACGACTTAAGAAATATGGCATCTGCACGCGCCACCATGGCCAGTCATGGGCCACATCGCCGCCCCACTCGTCAAACCAAGCAGGCACTCCCTTCATTTCTAGGGCTTCCTTTACCTTATAGAAGGATGGCAGACCATCGTGTTCCCAAGGCCCATGCCCGGTACAGACAATAATATTGGATTGTCGATATTGGTCCAGGAACCAAGGATCGTGTTGATTGAAGACATAATCACTCGGCGAATTAGAATAGATTGCCACGTCATCGCCATATTCCCCTACAAAGAAACGTGCATCATAGACCCCACTCAAGGCAATCACCCCGCGGAAAACATCTGGATGCTGTAAGAAGAAGTTGAGCGCATGGTAGGCCCCCATACTGCAACCTGTCGTCATCATTGGATCAAACCAGCCCGTTTTATGCTTAATAAAAGGAATCGCCTCGCTAATGACATAACGCTCATAAGCCCGATGCATTTCAGCCCGATCGTGAGGGTATTTCCAGTCAGCCAACCAGCTCTCACTGTCCACACTAGCCAAGGTGAAAAATTGAACCCGTCCTGCCTCAATGGAATCGCGACAGGCATCAATCATGCCGAAGTCGGCATATTCATTGTGGGTTCCGCCTGATGAAGGAAAAACCACAATTGGTAGTCCAGCATGACCATAGCGGTTGAGGGGCATTTCGCGATTGAGTTGACCACTCCAGTGACTTAACCATTCTACGTGCATTTATTATTGTCCTCCTTGTTTCTTGTGTACATAATGACCTACTTCTTCAACTTCTTCTTGCGTATCCGCTAGAATGACTAAGAACTCATTCCCCATAATAGCCGAAAAAGCATCTGGCAAGCGATCAACCATTTTGACACGGTCACCGTATTTTGCTCGGATCTCATCAACGTTATGTTCATACGCCAACTCGTCACGACGTGAGATACCTACCCCGTAATGTCGATCATAGCTTGGAGTTTCTTCTAGCCTTCCAGTTACGATATCGGCGTAGATAGCATAGAGATCACAACCATAAGCATAGTTATAGAGATCGATTGTGTAACCGCCAGCCAGTCGGTTATTATACTCGATGGCTACATAGTCTCCCTTTTTACGACGGAAGAATTCGATATGGAAGAAGCGTTCCTTCATCCCAAAGGCCTTAACTGCTGCCTGGCCGTATTCAGCCAACTTAGGCTCTACATCCTTTTGGACAATGTTGGTGTAATCGCACTGGCCCTCAATCAATTCTAAGGTTGGCAAGGAATAAACAAAGCTCGTTGAGAAGACAATCTGTCCTTTTTCATCAACTAAACCATCAAATGTGCAGAGTTCCGCATCCAAGACATAAGGCTCCACAAAATAGGGAATGGATTGGTCCCACTCGGACAAGAAGGTTGCAACATCTTCTTTGGTCTCAAGTCGATAGGTTGCTGCAGTCCCTACCCCACGGTCAGGTTTTGCTACTGCAGGGAGGCCAGCTTCCTTCAAAGCTTTATTGAGTTGACTCTCATTCTTGATTAGATAGCCTGGCACCACTGGAACGCCAGCTTTCTCAAATAATTTCTTCATTTTTGACTTATACTTGGTTTTTTCTAAGTCACGAGGTTTGACCCCAGGTACGTTGAATTGCTCGCGCAAGGCAGCGTCTAATTCTAGCCAGTATTCGTTATTAGATTCTAGACGATCGATTGGTCCATGCTTATAAATTAAGAAAGCTACCGCACGCTTCACTTCATCAAGGTTCTCCATATCCTCGACACGGTAGTATTCAGTGAGGCTTTCACGTAACTCTGGTGAGAGCCAGTCATAGGGCTCTGTGCCAATCCCCAATACATTCACACCACGCTCTTTAAGTCGAATTGCGAAATTCTGGAGGTTTTTAGGGAAATGGGGGGACATCATCAAGTAATTCATAGTTTCACCTCAGTATAATTATTAAATATAAATTAGAATATCATGTATTTTGAATGAATACAAGTACTAAAGTAAGAAAAGGCCAATTTCTTGATCCAAATGTTCGGAACGCGTAACAAATTGCATAATAAAAAGGCTAGGAAATCTCTTCCTAGCCTTTCTTCCTTATTTAGTACCAAAAATACGGTCACCCGCATCTCCAAGCCCTGGCAAGATATAGCCGTGCTCATTGAGGCGTTCATCTAGCGCCGCCATATAGATATCCACATCTGGATGCGCCGCCTGTAAAGCTGCTACCCCTTCTGGTGCAGCAACTAAACAAGAAAAGGTGATATTTTCTGGCTTGACGCCATACTTTTTCATCAGAAGGTCTAGCGCAGCAATAGCTGAACCACCTGTCGCTAACATTGGATCCACCACAAAGACATGACGTTCTTCGATATCTTGTGGTAATTTAGCAAAGTACTCAATTGGCTCTAGGGTTTCGTGGTCACGATAGAGACCAATATGCCCCACACGTGCAGCAGGCACTAAGTCCAAAATCCCATCGACCATGCCCAAGCCAGCTCTTAGGATTGGAATAATCGCCATTTTCTTCCCGGCAATCCGCTTTTGAGTGGTTTCAACTAAGGGCGTTTCGATGACCACATCTTCTACTGGCAAATCACGTGTAATCTCATAAGCCATAAGCATAGAGATTTCGTTGGTTACTTCGCGAAAAGCCTTGGTAGAGGTATTTTTATCACGAATAATGGTTAGTTTGTGCTGAATCAGTGGGTGGTTAATTACTACGCATTTTGCCATCTTAGTCTCTCCTTTTCTGAGTCAATCAATTTAAGCTTGATAAAGTGGTAAACCAGCAACGAGTTCTTTGACTTCTTGACGGATAGCCGCCAATTGGTCGTCAGAAGCTGTTAAGGTCTTGAGAATCAGACGGGCAACAGTCTGAGCTTGCGCTTCTTTCATGCCGCGCGTCGTAATAGCAGATGTCCCAATCCGAATACCACTTGGATCGATAAAGGAACGGCTGTCGTTAGGAATCGAATTCTTGTTAACGGTAATCCCTACTTGATCCAGACGCTCTTGGGCCTCTTTCCCTGTCACACCCAGTGGTGTCACATCAAGATTGAAGAGGTGGTTATCCGTCCCACCAGATACGACACGCAGAGGACTTTCTAAGAAAACCTCCACCATGGCTTGAGCGTTCTTAATAACTTGCGCTGCATAAGTCTTGAAACTTGGTTGCAAGGCTTCCAAGAGGGCAACCGCCTTAGCGGCTACTACATGCTCCAGTGGCCCTCCTTGAATTCCTGGGAAAATAGCCATATTGAGTTGCTTAGCATACTGGGCCTTAGCTAAAATCAAGCCACCACGAGGACCCCGCAAGGTTTTATGAGTAGTCGTTGTCACCACATCCGCATAAGGCACTGGGTTAGGATGGAGACCTGCCGCAACTAAGCCAGCAATATGGGCCATATCCACAAAGTAGATAGCCCCTACTTTCTTAGCAATTTGACCAATACGTTCAAAGTCAATGGTCCGAGAATAAGCAGATGCCCCTGCAATAATCATTTTAGGTTTGACAGCCTCAGCCTGAGCTTCTAGCGCTTGATAATCAATCAATTCAGTAACAGGGTCTACACCATAAGCATGCATCTCATAAGACTGGCCAGAGAAATTAACAGGCGAACCATGAGTTAAGTGGCCACCTTGTGATAGGTCCATACCTAAGACACGATCGCCTACATTAAGGAAAGCCCGATAAACAGCAAGGTTGGCAGATGAACCGGAGTGGGGTTGCACGTTGGCGTATTCTGCACCAAAAAGTTCTTTCGCTCGATCAATCGCTGCTTGTTCAATGACATCAATGTATTCACAGCCACCATAATAGCGTCGACCTGGATAACCTTCGGCGTATTTGTTGGTTAAGACACTCCCTTGTGCCTTAAGGACTGCAGGTGAAACAAAGTTCTCTGAGGCAATCAATTCAATTCCTTCTAATTGTCGCCGTTCTTCACGTTCAATAGTATCAAAAACCAAGGCATCATGTAATCTCTCAGTCATAGGTAACCTCCTTCTTGGTTGACTCCCGCCAACCTATGTTCTGCTTTCTATTATAGCATACTTGTGGCTGCTTTGTTCAACCGATTCATATAGGCATGATATTTTTCTGATTCTAGCACTGCTTGAGCTAAAATCCAGTCACAATCACTCGCCTCCAAAGCCCGCAGGCCGGCATATAGTTGACGGGTAGCACTGTCCGCATCATTAGGCTGACCTAAAGAGTAGGTCGCTACAACTGGACTTTGCTGACCTAAGGCTTGGATAATAGACTCATCTGCCAACAAACCGACTCTTCCTCCCTTAGCAACTAGCTTTGCATGAAGGTTGGCGAGATCTTCAGAAGACTCAAACAAAAACACAGCTTGTTTAGGGCTATAATGGCGATATTTAACGCCTGGTGATTGGATCTGAGGAGCAGCTAATTGCTCTGCTACTGAAAATTCTTGAACCTTTGGACATACTTGCTTCAGCATGGATTGGGTGATAGCACCTGGCCGCAGAATGATTAAACGGTCTGACATAGGGCGGACCACCGTCGACTCCACTCCGATTTGGGCTTGATCCGTATCCCCTGCCACTACGCCAGCGATGACTCCATCAAAATCCTGCATGACATGGTCGACGCTTGTTGGACTAGGTTTGCCCGATAAGTTAGCGCTTGGCCCAACTAGCGGCGCCCCCACTAAGTCGATTAGACGTAAGGCTGAATGCTGGTTAGGCATGCGGAAAGCAACCGTTTCTTGGGCATTATTAACGTTTGCCGGAAAAACACCAGGCTTAACAGGCAGAATAATGGTTAAAGGGCCTGGCCAAAAGCGCTCCATTAAATCCTTAGCCAATTTAGGCACCTCTGCCGCATAGTCAAAGACTTGTTGTGCATCCTTGACATGAACAATGAGTGGGTTATCACTAGGACGACCTTTTGCTTGAAAGACCTTAGCAACTGCTTGTTCCTTAGTCGCGATGGCGCCTAAACCATAAACTGTCTCGGTAGGAAAGGCGACTAGCTCTCCTCTTCTTAAGAGAGCGGCCGCTTCATCCAATTCTCCCAAACGAAATTTCTTGGTTAACATTTTAGGCGGTCATCTCCTTTCATTCATTAATCTCTACTTGGACATAGCGGTCTCGGCCATTCAAATCCTGATGGCAACTAACCTTGGCTTGTGGGAAGGCTCGACGAAAAATGTCCACGACCGTCTGACCTTGTCGAAAACCAATCTCTAGAATCAAGCAAGCACTCGGCTTGAGATAGGACCCAATTTGCTTAGCCAGTTGGCGATAGAAAGCCAAGCCCCCTTGCTCAGCAAACAATGCCATAGATGGCTCATAACGTTTAACCGACTCATCCATTAAATCTAATTCTGTCTCACTAATATAAGGAGGATTTGATACTACTAAATCATAAGCTCTATCTCGAGGCAAACCTTGACAGACATCCGTTACTAGCCAATCCACAGTGGCCTGAAGATTTATGCCATTTTCTTTGGCAATAGCTAAGGCTTCAGGCGATAAATCGCCCGCGGTCAATTGAAGTTGTGGATGGCGCAAAGCCAAGCTAATAGCTAGAATACCAGATCCCGTCCCTAAATCCAGAGCTTGACTAGCATCTGGATGCTTTTCTAACCAGGTGGCCGCCAAATCTAAGATGCCTGCCGTATCTTCTCGGGGAATTAAGACGGCAGGTGTCACCTTAAAACGGTGACCATCAAAGTCTTCATAACCCAAAATATACTGCAAGGGCTCATGTGTCACTAGGCGATTTAAAACCTCTTGAAAGGCCTCATAGACCTCCTGGTTAGGAACCTGATGAAGCTGTCTGACCAAGTCCGTTAAAGTCCAATCAAAGACACGCAACCAATAAGACTGGGCTAGGGTGCCATCAAACCCTCTTTCCTCCAAAAAAACTGAAGCACTCTTGAGTACTTCAGCCAGGCTTGCATTAGATTTGAGGGCCATTTAGCTCCTCCAATTTTTGGGTTTGGTCAAACAGAACTAACCCGTCGATAATTTCATCTAATTTCCCCGACATAATGGCATCGAGTTGTTGAATAGTTAAGCCAATGCGGTGGTCTGTTACCCGGTTTTGTGGGTAGTTGTAGGTCCGAATCCGTTCAGAACGGTCACCAGTACCGACAGCTAATTTACGGTTAGAATCATATTCTGCCTGAGCTTCTGATTGGAGCATATCATAGACACGAGCACGCAAGACCTTCATGGCCTTCTCCCGGTTCTTAAGTTGGCTCCGCTCATCTTGCATCGCAACGACCACCCCAGTTGGTAAGTGAGTCAAGCGAACAGCAGAGGCAGTCTTGTTAACATGCTGACCGCCGGCCCCACTAGCATGATAGATATCTACCCGGATATCGGCATCCTTGAGGTCTAAGTCGACTTCTTCTGCCTCAGGCATCACGACTACGGTTGCGGTAGAGGTGTGCACGCGGCCTTGAGATTCCGTCTCGGGTACCCGTTGAACACGGTGAGCCCCGTTTTCGAATTTAAGCTTGCTATAAACTTTATGCCCTGTAATCATGAGGCTGACTTCCTTATAGCCTCCGATACCAGTAATATTAGCATCTAAGACTTCAACCTTCCAACCTTGACTGTCAGCGTATCGCGTATACATATTGAGTAGGTCACCGGCAAAGAGTTGCGCTTCATCCCCACCCGCTGCACCACGGATTTCCATGATAATATTTTTGCCATCATTTGGATCTTCAGGCAACATCATGACTTTAATTTCTTCTTCTAGACGAGGTTTTTCAGCCTTTAATTCTGCCAATTCCATTTTAGCCAATTCAGCCATATCAGCGTCTAAGCCTTCACCTAGCATATCTTCGGTATCTTTAATTTCTTGTTGGACCTGCTTGTAGCGTTTGATCTTTGCTACCTTAGGGCTCAGGTCCGATTCTTCAATAGTCAGTTCCCGCAAACGTTTGGAGTCCGAGATGACTTCTGGGTCACTGAGTAATTCGTGTAATTCCTCAAAACGAAAAATGAGGGCATCCAATTGTTCAAACATAGTGGTCTCCTTTACTTAATTAATCCGGGATTCTTGTAACAGCGACGGCAAACCGGGTAGTAAGACTCGTTGCCTCCGATTTGAATTTGTTCACCTTGATAAACAGGCTTGCCATCTGAAATCCGCAAATTCATTATGGCCTTGCGGTGGCAGAACCAACAGATGGTTTTAATTTCTTCAATCTTATCAGCGTAGAGCAAGAGATATTTTGACCCTTCAAAAAGTTCATTGGTAAAGTCATTTTTAAGGCCAAAGCACATGACTGGAATATCAAGTTCATCCACTACTCGCGCTAGCTGCAAAATGTGTTCTTTGCTGAGAAATTGCGATTCGTCAATTAAGATGCAGTAACGCTTAGGCGTCAAATCCTTAATGGTCTCAAATAGGTCCATGTCCTCTGTAATAGGCGTGGCTTGGCGTTGGAAACCTGCCCGACTATTGACAATTCCTATATCAACGCGCGTATCAATGGCACTGGTAAAAAGTTCAACCGGTTTATTTTGTTCTTCGTAGTTATGGGCCACCTTAATAATCTCAATCGATTTCCCACTATTCATGGCGCCATACTTAAAATAAAACTGTGCCACACTAAGCATCCTTTCTTGGGTATTTTTAAGCGCAAATTTCACTGTCCCAACTAGTAATGATAAGGGAAAAGAGCTCAATAGTCAATCAAAGAATCAGCAAAGCTAGCTAGCTCAACCCATCTGAAATTCTATTCTTCTGAACCTATAATTTTTCCATAGCAAAAAGGCAGGAACTTGAGTTCCTGCCCCCTAATCCTGATTATTTAACTGGTACTTTTTGAATCCAGCCTTCTGGAGCTTCAACATCTCCGTATTGGATGCCCACTAATTCATCATAAAGACGTTTAGTGATTGGCCCCACTTCTGTTTCAGAATGGAAGACATACTTCTTATCACCAACTGTGATTGAGCCAACTGGGCTGATAACGGCAGCCGTCCCACAAGCACCAGCTTCTACGTATTGATCTAATTGATCAACATAGACATCGCCTTCTTCTACTTCCAAGCCCAAGCGTTCTTTGGCTAAGTATAAGAGTGAATACTTGGTAATAGATGGCAAGATAGAAGGAGATAATGGCGTAACGAATTTGTTATCCTTAGTAATCCCGAAGAAGTTAGCTGCCCCAACCTCCTCAATCTTAGTCTTGGTTGCTGGGTCCAAATAGATAGCGTCAGTATATCCATCTAATTTAGCCTTCTTACCTGGATAGAGGCTGGCAGCATAGTTACCTGCTACCTTAGCAGCCCCTGTCCCTTGTGGCGCTGCACGGTCATAATCCGATACAACAAAGTTACTTGGAGTTAAGCCGCCCTTGAAGTAGGCACCTACAGGAGATACATAAATTCCGAAGAGGTATTCATCTGCAGGTGAAACCCCAATTGATGCACCCAAGCCGATGAGGAAAGGACGGATATAAAGTGTCGCGCCTGATTCATAAGGTGGCACCCAATCCGCATTAGCTGCTACCACTTCTTTAACTGCTTCAACAAACCAATCCTCTGGGTAGGCCGGCATCAAGAGACGCTCAGCAGAACGGCGCATACGCGCCGCATTTTGATCAACGCGGAAAAGGTTAATTTCACCAGATTTGGTGCGGTAAGCCTTCAAACCTTCAAAACATGTTTGACCATAGTGTAAAACGTTAGCCGCTTCACTCATGGTAATGGTGGCATCTTCTGTAATGCCGCCCTTTTCCCAAGCACCATTGCGGTAGTATGCACGGTAACGTTTGCCGGTATCGGTATAGCCGAAACCAAGATTATTCCAGTCCATTTGTTCTGGTGTTGTCATTGTCTATTCCTCCAATATAATAATGAGATTAGTTAGAACCTTTGAATACGAAAATTTCTTCATCATAGAGTTTCAAGACTTTGGTGAAGAGGAAGTGAACTAGGAAAGTTACCACTGCTGGCACAGCCACCCAGATGAGGAGCATGAGCAAGAAGTTATTTCCTAAACTTGGTAAGGAAGCGATTGGGCCAACCAAACCAACTAAACCAAAACCAGAGGTTTGTGGTGTCCCTGTCAAGTTAAAGACTGGAACCAAAACAGCTGTAATAGCTGAAGATAAGAGAAGCCCGGCTGACATAATTGGATGAGTCAGATAGTTAGGCATCATCATTTTCATAGCCCCCAAAGCAATCGCTGTTGGAACACCTGGCTTATTCTTCTTATGAGTTGCCCAGACTAAGTATAGAGCCGTAGTCCCGACCCCCATAGAGGCCGCCCCAGCTGATAGGCCAGTCAAGGAAATAGCTAAGCCGATCGCGACGGTTGAAATTGGGGTTAAGATTAAGATAGCAAAAGACATACAAATTAAGATACTCATTACGAATGGTTGATATTGTACGAAGGTTTCAATTACGTGACCAATCGTATCTGTCACTTGTTTAACATATGGAAGGAGCTTGTAACCAAGTAAACCGACTCCGGAACCTACCACAATTGGTAAGAGGATAATTTCTAGCGCACCGAAGTGGTGACCCACTAACTGGATGACAGCTACCGCAAGAGCTGCCGTTACCATAGCATTAATCAAATCTCCTGTCCCGGCAAGTTGGAAGATTTGGCCTGTCTTGTCACCGATGGTTGCTTCAACCGCTTTCCAAGCGCCAGACCCGATAAAGGTAGCCCCACCGACCGCAATCATCTGCATTGGCTTCATATTGAATTGATGTGCAATCAAGAACCCGGCCATAACAGGAATGAAGAACTGGAAGATGGTAATAATATTTAAGTAGTCCACTAAATATGGCTTAATAGCAGGGTAATTGCTCTGAAGGGCTGTGAGCGCCGCCTTCAAGACTGCATTAGGAATCAAAGCTACTACGATAGCAATGGCTGTCCCATTCAATACATTGTTTATAAAATTATAGGCAGACGATTTGGTCTTTTCATTCGTCATAGAGATACCTCTTTTCTTTTTAGGATGCCATAATTTTAACGTATTTCTAATCTTATTGCAAGGTAGTTTTTCATTTTTCTGAAAATAATCCCTAGAAGGACGAACACAGAAGTCAAAGCTAGTAAATAGTTATCACGAACTTCTCATTTAATCACCTACATCCTGAGATTATGTTTGTGAAATTTCTTCAGAGATCCGCCATCACCTCTTACTTAAGGCACAAGAAAAGAGACTAGGCAACTAGTCTCTCTTTAATCCTTTATAGCTGGCTCAGACTTTTGAAGCCTTCTTAGCTTCATGATTGGCAATAGCCAATGCTACCAAATGTTTTGCTAAACCTTCATTCCGTACTAGAAGCGGGCCGTGGAAATAGCTACCATAAGTATTGCGATAGTGCATACCCTCGGTTTTGTCTTGGCCATTGTTCCCATGACCGGTCACTACGCGACCAAGCGGTGCTTGATTGGGACCTAGCGTGGTCACCCCATTATGATTTTCAAAGCCATAATAAGTCACTTGATTGACTTCATCATAGATTTCAATATCCCCGATGAAGCGAGTGCCTTCTTGGCGTTCTGTCTTATGTGGAAAAATACCTAGGCATTCAATTTTCTGCCCTTCTGCTGTCATATAGTATTGACCCAAAAATTGGAAGCCACCACAAATTGCGAGTAAGACACCATCCGATTCAATGTAACGTTCTAGTTCAGTCTTTAGACGACCAATATCGCGCGCAATAATCCCCTGCTCGTAATCCTGCCCACCGCCAATAAAGACAATATCATAGTCATCCGCCTTAAAGTCATCACCTAAACTAACCAAATCGGTTTCTACTTGGTAGCCGGCTTGTTTGGCATGGTACTGCAGCATGAGGAGATTACCATTATCTCCATAGGTATTCAAGAGATTGCCATAGAGATGGCAGATTCGTAAAGTTTTCATTCAATCTAGCCCTCCCGTTTTATTGTTTCAGGTAGCCCTTGGCTACTAGTAATTTACGTAAATCTAACATGGCGGTATAGGTAGCCAAGATATGAATATGTGGTGTCGTGCTCGCTTCAATAGCCGCAACAACCGCCTCAAGACTATCTAACTCATGGATGCGTTCTGAATCAAGTCCTGCTACCTCAAGACGCTTGGTCATATCCTTAACCCGCATCCCTGCCGTATAGACTTCTTGGATTGGAAAATCAACCATCTGTTCATAATGACCATCCCAAATCCAGCTGACATCTGTCCCATCCGCATAGCGGTTATTGAGAATGGCCACTAAATTATAAGGTTCAGGATCTAATTTAATAAGCGCTAAGACCTGATCCAAGCCGACTGGATTCTTAACCAAATTAAGTAAAACTTTCTTATCCCCTACTTGAAAGAACTCTTGACGGCCGAACACTCGCTCTGCTTGCTTAAAGCCAGCTTCAATGGCCTCAGGAGATACACCAAATTCACGAGCCACACTATAGGCTGCTAAGGCATTATAGATATTATAGAGCCCTGCTACTGGAATAGCATACTCATGTCCTTCAATGGCAAAACGAGAATGCGTCAGCGCTAATTCTTCCAGAGCTGTTACACGATAGCTTAAATCTGGACGTTTGAAACCACAATGTGGGCAATAGTACTTCCCTAAGTTGGCATAAGTATTGCTGTGATAGCGAAGGATATGCTGACATTCTGGGCAGAGAATACCATCCGTATTATAGTGAGGTGTTACCTCATGGTCCTCTTCATGGTCAAAACCAAAGTATACTCGAGGATTAGGCAAAGCCACTGAATTGAAGAGTGGTGAATCCCCATTAGCAATCACAGTCGCTTCTGGAACTTGCTTAGCAGCGTCCGCCATGAGTTTATAAATAGTATAGATTTCGCCATAGCGGTCCATTTGATCTCGAAAGACGTTGGTGTGGACAAAAGCCTTAGGAGCTAGTGCCTTAACCACGTGTTTAAGGGAGCCCTCATCGACTTCCAGAACGGCTACACCTCGTTGCCCTTTAGGTAAGGCAGACGCAGACAGGAAGGTGGACACAATCCCTTGCTTCATATTAGAACCTGTTGGATTAGTCAGGATGTGGTCGTAAGACTGAGCCAAGGCATGGACTGTCAAAGCTGTGGTCAAGGTTTTACCATTTGTACCCGTAATAATCACCACATCATAGTTCTTCGCCAACTCGGCCAGAAGATTCGGATCAAGGGCTAGGGCCAGTTTACCTGGCAGGCTAGAACCACCACTGGTAAAGGTCGTGAGAGCCCAGCGGGTTAAGCGACCTACTCCGGTCGCTAATTTACTTCGTAAGGTCATAAAGAGACTCCTTCAACTTCAAAATTTTGGATTCATTAAGCTAATAAATAGGCCTGCAGAGGGACCTAATAAGACAAGCGCATCATAGAATTTGAGACGCAAAACTCATTTTCTATTTTATCCCCCTAGCCAGCAAAAAGCAAGGACCGAGGTCCCTGCTTTCTTTGACTCTTTCTCTTAAAATGGCCAGTCAATCGAGCGCCACCAATCACCCACACCACGCACAGCTTCCTTGGTGGTGAAGACAATGTCGTCCCATAGGTTACCTGCATTTTGGTTAACCCATTTAGCGCCCTGATCAATTGTTTCTCCAACATTATAGTGCTGAACCGCATCAGCAATTGGGTTGGTATCAGTTGTCATCTGTGAAGCCATTTCTAGACCAAATGAAGTCTGTGGTGATGCCGACATGAGATTAGTAGTCTGAATAGAGAAGAGCTGGCGCATACCACTAGGCATTAAATCATCCAGTGATTGCTCCCCAGACTTATCTAAGCCTACCCAAGAAGCAATAACAAAATCTGGTGTATAGCCAATCATCCATTTATCACGAGTTGCCATGTTGCCGTCCGATACTTCCGTTGACCCTGTTTTACCCGCGATTTGACCAAAACTAGCTCCGGCACCATAACCGGTCCCATTACCACCATAAGTTTCCAGCATCATGCTGGTCATGTCGGCTGCTACTCGTGGTGTCATTACCATATATTTAGTTGGGCGAGTATTCTGATAGATAATATGGCCACTGGCGTCTTTAATTTGACGGATTAAGTAGCTGTCATTACGAATCCCCTTGTTGGCAAAGGCTGCATAGGCACTAGCCATCTGCAAAGGCGATACTCCTTGGCTGAGAGCTCCCAAGGCCAAGGTGAGTTGTTGATCTTGAGCTTGAATCTTGAGACCAAATTGATCTAATTTTTGCACTGACTTACCAATCCCCAGTTTGTCCATTAAATAGACGGCCGAAGTGTTCTTACTTTGGGCTAAGGCATAATAAAGTGGGACTTGACCAGATGGATCCGTCTGACGATCATAGTTCTCGGGTGCATAATGATTGTTACCATAGGCTCTTACCTGGTCAGGTACCTGACTATTAATTTTATAACCTGCTTCAAGCGCTGGCTCATAGACCGCCAGTGGCTTGATTGTAGAACCCGGCGAGCGTCTCATGTCAGTTGCCCGGTTAAAACCACGGTGAACGTAGTCACCTCGCCCACCGTAGATGGCCATCACACCACCTGTTGAAGGTTCTACCACAACTGAGGCACTCTGTACTAAGGGGGTGCCCGTATTATCATCTGGGAAAATCCCCTGCACTTGATAGGCTGAATCCAACGCATTTTGATATTCAGGATTCAGGTAGGTATAAATCTTATAGCCCTTAGCTAGCAAGTCCGCTTCAGGAATCCCTGTTTCAGCTACCGCCTCATCTAACACCGCATCGAAATAGGCCGGATATTGGTCCTGCTCCTTAGCCACATAGGCATCATGAAGTTCAATACCTGAAGATTTAATTGACTGCGCCGTTTGACTATCAATCACTGACTCCTGTTCCAAGAGGCCAACCACTACGTTACGGCGTTCGATTGCCGCCTCGTAGTCATCAATAGGGTTAAAGAGCGACGGCCCTTTGAGAATACCTGTCAGAACCGCTGCCTCATTCCAAGACAGGCTAGCTGCCGAGTGACCAAAATAACGTTGCGAGGCATCTTCGACACCCCAGACCCCATTACCAAAGTAGGCATGGTTAAGGTACATCTCTAGAATCTGGTCTTTACTGAATTGCTTCTCGACTTCCAAGGCTAGGAAGAATTCCTTAAGCTTACGTTGCAAGGTTTGGTCTAAGGTCAAGAAGGCATTCTTAACCAGTTGCTGGGTCAAGGTCGAGCCGCCCCCGCCAGAAGTATTGCGATTGATTACAAATCGCACTAGAGCGCGCCCTATCCCTTGGGCATCAAATCCGTTATGCTGATAAAATCGCTTGTCTTCCGTTGCCACTACCGCTTCACGTATAGTAGTAGACATCTGGTCTAAATTTATATAAGTTCCCTTCTGGGCACTCAGTGTCCCAGCTTCTTGGTCATTCTTATCATAGATGGTCGTAACCGTCTTGAGTGCATCTTGTAGCATAGCCACATTGGTCGTCTTAGCGATAAAAACCAGATAGGTCGACATGACTAGCATGATTGACATGCCGATAAGGATTAACCATTTCCAGCCACGGTAATACCGCCAGATGCCTTTGAAGCCTTGCCAAATCCGGCTTCTAAAACTTGCTTGACTGGCCATTATGATCACCTCATTACTTCATTCATATCCCTTATTATACTGGAAAATTACGAATTTCTTATGAATTTTGACTGCTAAGCGTGAAAATTTAAGTATTTCTTAGAAAACGGCTAATAAGAAAACTTCCCATTATATCATATATGATATAATGGGAAGTTTATTTTTACCTCAAGACCTAAAAAAACAGCACCTGAAATCAGGTGCTGAATGTCTAATTCTTAATCTACTAATGCCTTGACGTGGTAGAGTCGGCTTGCATAGTCACCCACCAATTGTGGAAAGACATAGAAGCCTACTTGCATCAGTTCTGCCCCAGTAGCGACAAATTCCTGCTCCTCTGATTTCACTTGATAGCGCCTTTCTGGACACAAGTCCTGTAACTTAAGCACCTGCAAAGGCATGGCAGCTTGAGTTAGAGTCTGAGCCAACAAGACCATTGCCTGGTCTTGCTCTGGGCTGACAACCATCCAGGCTGTCAGGTTATCCTGGAAAGGACTTAGCAGGCGACTAAAGCGACCAAACTGGAAGAGAGCACGATGTTGCTTGTAGAAGTTCACTTGTTGTCGAATGCTTTCAAGTTCTTCTTTTGGCAGTTTGGTTAAATCAAGCTCATAACCAAAATCACCAAAGTAGGCGACCTGAGCCCGAGTCGCGAGAGGGGTCACACGATGTGTCTGATGGTTAGGAACTGCGGATACATGCGCTCCCATGGTGTGCTGCGGCACCATCATAGAGGTCCCGTACTGAATCTTCAGGCGCTCTACAGCATCCGTGTTATCCGACGTCCAGGTTTGTGGCATATAGGCGAGAATGCCTAAGTCAAAACGACCTCCCCCACCTGAACAACTTTCGAATAGAATGTGAGGATAGGCCTTAGTCAACCGTTCCATGAGATCATAGACCCCCAAAGTATAACGATGAGCTACCTGTCCCTGAGCTTGGCCAGGTAAATGTAGAGCATAGACTTCAGTAAGATGACGGTTCATATCCCACTTGATATAGTCAATCGGTACTTGATTCAGGATTTTGCTAATCTGTTGGAATAGGTTATCTCGGACATCTGGATTGGCCATATTCAAGACTAACTGCTGACGACCAGGTGTCAAACTTCGACCGGGTGTCTGGATGGCCCACTCAGGATGCTCTCGAAAGAGATTACTATTTTCTGAAATCATCTCAGGTTCAAACCAGAGTCCAAACTTCATCCCTTTTCCATGGACATAATCCGATAAACCTACCAAGCCCTGTGGCAATTTACTTTCCTGTTCAAACCAATCACCCAGCGAACTATTGTCATGGTTTCGTTGCCCGAACCAACCATCATCTAGGACGAAGAGCTCTACTCCGAGGTCAGCTGCTTGGTCAATCAAGGCGTGCAATCTAGGTTGATCAAAGTCAAAATAGGTTGCCTCCCAGTTATTTATGAGAATCGGTCTTTCCACACCACGGAAGCGACTAGGAATCAAATGCTGACTGACAAAATCATGGTAAGCTTGGGATAAGCCATTCAAACCACGATTACTATAAGCCAAGACAACCTGTGGAGTTTGGAAGCTTTCCCCAGGAGCCAACTCCCAATCCAATCCTAGCGATTGTATGCCTGCCTGAAGCCGAATTTGATTATAGGAGTCCATCTGAACAGACATCTCAAAGCTGCCACTGTAAATGAGCTGGGCACCCAAAGCCTGACCTAAATGTTCAGTCGTCTCAGGCGCTACGATGGCCATATAAGGGCTCTGGTGGTGGCTGCTGGTTCCTCGTTTACTATCTAGAACTTTGATGCCGTGATGGATGGCCTCACGCTCCACGAATCGCTCCCGAGCCCAGGTACCGTTTAAGTGGATAAGTTCTGCTTGCCTTGGCGGCAAATCCAATTGAAAACTGGAAATTTTCTCAATCCGACTTGTCTCACTGCCCTTATTGTGAAGAGTAGCTGACCTCACCACTATTGTCTGCCCCTCAAAAATCGTATAGGACAAGACGAGCTCTAGCGATTTAAGTGCATCTTTAAGGTAGATTTTGAGGGTGACGGCCTCTTGACCTCCATCTACTTTCGCATGAGGGAGACCTTCCAAGGTTGGACTGCCCGCCACAATTTCATGACGGTCATACCGAAAATCACTGACCGTGGAGCCATCAGCATGACGTAAGACTAGGGCTGGGTGCCGGAAATCCCCACGATTATATTGACTATATTCATAAAGCAAATTCCCAACCGAGAAATCACGTACATCTGCTCCAAACTCGACCGACTCCACTTCAAAATCGCGATGAATCCGTGGATAAGCCGCTATGCCACTGTAATGTTCCAAGCGCTGGCCAAAATAGAGATGAGTGACATAACCAAAACGTTCCAACTGAATCAGATAGGACAGCTTCTTATTGCGTAAGTGGAAGACTTGTTGACTACTATCGAAAATAACTTCCATTGTTTATGTGCTCCTTTCAAAAAATGAGTTTCTAGGGTTGCCTAATCCAAGAATAATTGATAAGTAAGTCCTTGTCATAATGAACTTTGTTTAAGCTAACTATAACATGTCATTCCAAGCCATCGAATAGTTAAATGTCACTTCCTTTATTCGTTTTTAAGTTATAAGATGATTTTCAGATATATAATAGCGCTTTAGCGAATATAAAGTTTGACTAATTATTAAAGCGTTTACTATAATTGAGAAAAGGAGGATCCCTATGAGCCGAGCAGAATTCTATGTCTTCCACAACAAAACGTCTATTGAACTTTATCCTATTCAATTTGGTCGCGAGGCTTGCGCCCCCTTGCATCGCATGGGACCCACGCAAACCCATAACTATCTCTTCCATTACATTCTATCTGGCCAAGGGCGCTTCTCACTGGTAGGTCAGAAGGCACAAACACTCTCTGCTGGGCAGGGTTTCTTGATGACGCCCGACTGCATTTGTGCCTATGAAGCGGATGAATCCGACCCTTGGACCTATTGTTGGATTGAGTTTAATGGGCTAAAAGCTAAGCACTTCTTACAGGAAGCGGGCTTTAATGCTTCTAATTATCTCTTTAAACCTAAGCAGCAGTCTGTGCAAGATAACATCATGGCCCCCCTCATGCAACTGATTAATAACCCTAAACAACATGAGTCTTTCTTAATTGGCCAACTCTACCTAGTCATGGATGCCCTGATTCGTTACTCTAATCATACGCAATTGCTACCTCAGAATGATGTTCACAACTTTTATATTCGCGAGGCCATTCGTTTTATTCAAGATCATTTTGCCGAGTCTATCTCGATTGATGATATCGCACAACATTGCAACCTGAATCGTAATTACTTTAGTAAATTATTCAAACAGGAAATGGGCTTAACTCCTTCTCAATTTATTCTTAACTACCGCATGAATATTGCCTGCCAGCTCCTAACTAATCGCCAATTATCCATCCAATCTATTGCCCAGCAAGTCGGTTATACCAATCAATTCAACTTTTCTGCTGCCTTTAAACGCGTCAAAAGTTTGGCTCCCTACGATTGGCGCAAGCTCTATGCCTAAAGAAAAAAGCCCGGTTTCCCGGGCTTTTGTTTTACTTATATTTTTCTTCAAGCTGGGCCATCCACCAACCCATCCCTGTCCCCAAAAGTAGAGTAAGGAAGCAGAGTAGGTATTGGAGTAAACCAAAGCCAATGTACTCTCTTGGAATAATCTCAATCGTTGAAGCAAGGACAATCCCAAAAATAAAATGGAAGAAGACACTATAGTGACTACGGAAAATACGCTCAATTAACTTAGAAAGCAAGATAATGGTCGCCAAGCCACCCAAGCCAATTGGAATCAGAACGGCTAAGTCTAACTGCTTAAATCCTGTCGCCATTTTTTCATAGAGTCCCATATAAAGGATAAAGTTAGATGGGCTAAGGCCAGGTACTAGAATCCCTAAAGCAATCAGCGCCCCGGAGATAAACCAAGAAATGAAGTTAGCCTCGACTTGGCCATTAAAGAGATGGCTACCAAACTGTAAAAGCACAATCCCAAAGATAAAAGATCCAGCTAAGACCCATAAGTCCTTGTGGCTGCGCCCTTCTTTACCAGCTTCCCGCCATAAAGCAGGCGCGGATCCAAGGATACAGCCGACAAAGAACCAAGAAACGATAGTAGCATAGTTAGCTAATAGGTAGCTGACCCCAAAGGAGAAGAGGACAATACCGAAAAGCGCCCCCAGTCCTACCGGAATAAAATAGAGGATATTTTCTTTGAAGTTCTTGGTTAAGTTGGCCAAGAAACCAAGAATGCGCTCATAGATTCCAAAGATAGCAGCAAGCGCCCCGCCACTAACTCCTGGCACAATAAAGCCAGAGCCAATCAGTATCCCTACCAAAAAGCGATAGAGAAAAGGTTGTTGTTTTTCTTCTTGATGTTCCACCAAATGGAAACCCTCCTTATACAATCTGTCGCTCCAGGCTGGACCTGAAACCCCTGTTCTCTAGTCTAGCGTGAATTAGCTCAGAATGCAAGGCTGGGGCTAAGTTTGGCGGATTTTTTCTTAAGGCTAGAAATGACTTCTTGACACTTATAAACAAAAATAGGTAGCCATAAGGCTACCTATTTCTTATTTTTTCAAGATATCCGTCAACTCAATCTGACGTTGACAATGAGCCAAACTTTCCCCCGTGACAATGACTTGTCCTTCTAAATCCAGAGGATTACGTCCCATTGGATTAAAGAGAGCGAAACCCCAGTCAGTCCGTAACATGTATTGGGTCATGACTTGCTCAGCATTTAAGGCTTCTAGAGGTAAGGCGATGGCCGCATCAGCCAAAGGTACTAGACTAGGCAGAGGTAATCCGACTACTGAGCGCACCATGGCTTCATAACAGGACAAGGACATGGCGCCTAGAGTAAACATGGCTGCGTCCTTAGCGCCTATCTCAACACTATTAATATAGACCACGCCAGCAGAAGTCACCAGAAAATCAATGGTCATACAGCCCACTAAGGCTAAAGTCTCGACTAAATAGCGCCCCAAGCGACGGATTTCTCGCTCAACTTCTTCATGGAGTTTGACTGGGTAGCGGACCTGCGTTCCACTCACCGCACTAGATTGAACTTGTTCAAATGGTGGATAGACCAGGAGTTCCCCTCGTTCGTTCCGAACCACCGACAAGGAGACTACTTTTTCGCTAGGAATCCAAGCCTCAAGTATACAGGTTCCCAAGGCAATTTTGTCTTGAGCAGCTTCATAGTCAGCCTCGCTATAAAGAATGAGATGGCTGCTCACAGCTTCAATGTGCCGTTGGGTATATTTGAGATAACAAGGGAAGCCGATAAACTCCACTGCCTCCTTGACATCCTCTAGCGAAGTCACCATAGCAAAAGGCGCCACCAAGCAACGTTTCTCATCTAGATAGGCCTTTTCAATCAGACGGTCTGTGGCAATAGCCCGCAAGTCTTCCGATAGCGTAACATCCGTAATATCGGCTAAAACCTTAAATGCCAAATTAGACAAGAGTCCCGGCTCTACAATTACGGTATCAATACGCCCAGCGAAAAATCTCAAGGTTGCTTCATCATATGCTTCGGCCACTGTCTGCCAAGTTGCAAATTGCCGCACTAAATTATCTGGATTTAGAACTAAGCTCGCTACACGGTAGCCTAATTTCCCTGCCGCTTGAGCCAGAAGGGCAGCATGAATGCTAGAACCAATTATCCCTACTGTTTCACCTGGATAGTGTTTTTCTGGCACAATGCCACCTCCTTTATCTCATTCACACCTTACTAGTTTACCATACTTTATAACTGAAACCTACACAATTTTAAAATTATTGATCATATTGAGTTAGTTGCCATTCTTCAATCATTGCAATTAATTTATCAGCATAATCTGGATCCGTCGCATAACCTGACGACTGCAGACCGCGAGCCTGGGACTGATAGTCCTTTGCCTCTAAGACCGCCTGGTACTGCTTAGCGTTCCAAGAAGTTCCATAAAAAATTAGTTCAGCATGCTTAACCAAGGAGTCCTCCCAAGATTTATAAACTTTGAAACGATCCACGATGGTTATCCACTCATTATTGACATACTCCTTAGTCTCTAAATCCACGCCATTAGGATCGTCTGCTGCGGCTTTGACACCAAAGAGATTGTAGTAATTAGCCGCTAACTGGCTCTGGCCGAAATCTGACTCAACCATGGCTTGGGCCAAGGAAACGCTAGCCAAAACTCCATACTCTTTCTGTAAACGTTGAGCCGTAGGAACTAACTTTTGAACAAACGATTCACGGCTAACATGTTGAATCTGAGTATTGTTGTCAGGTTGACCGCTTCGATCTTGGATAACTTGATAGGTCAAGAACAATACCAGCATGAGTCCAATCCCCATAACGGTTCCCTTGCCTAATTTTTGATAGAGAGCTAAGCGGAATTTGCGCCAACGAGTCTTTATTTTTTTCCAGCTCCACTTGCTACTCTTCTTTTTCTTTTTAGCATAGTAGCTTTTACCTCTTTTAGTCATGGGTCACCTCCTTGGGATTTGATTTACTTAATCGTTGCTACAGCTGTCCATTCAATTGGTTATCAAACCATTCCAAGAGTTTAATCTCATCGCCCTCAATTTGCTGACGAATAATGCCTGGTAACCGTAATTCTAAGACATCACTATAACCCCAGATATGATAATCAGCAATTACTTGTAAAATCATCATGTTGGATTTGCGATTTGAGCTTTCCTCATTAGGTTCGCTGTGGTGCCACTCCATACGGGCCATGCCTTGATGAATCCAACGGCGGGCTATCTGATACTTGAGGTACTGGTATTCTTTGACTGGATTGGCCATGACATCACTCAGACGTTCAGCATTACGAACCACCTTTTGAACTAGCATCCATTCATAATCTGTAAAAAGGGTCGACAGAATTTTAACATTCTCATATTTGAGACCTTGCTCCCCTTTTTTGAAGCGATCCCAGCTCTGAGCGCTGATACCGAGTTTATCTGTATAAAAGGCCTTCTCCGTTACATATTTTTCTTTGACGGCATTGAGTACAATGCTGATAAGGGCCTGGTTCATTTTTATCACCTCGTTAATGGATTACTTGCCTTCCATTATACACCTTTTAGGTGAACTATCAAATGGTTTGTCCCTAAGTTCTTTTTTTGGTACACTTAAGCCTAAGAAAGTCTGACAAAGGAAGATACCCTATATGAAACTTAATCTCGACCTCAAATCCTTTAAAGTGGGCATGCGGACCTTCAAGACTACTATTGCGGTTGGTTTGACTATCACTCTTTTCGAACTTTTGAATCGTCAACCTGCCGTTTTGGCGGCTATTGCAGCAGTTTTCACCTTGAGGACCGAACATGAAACCTCTGTTAAATTTGGGCGCATCCGCCTCTTCGGCAATACGTTAGGTGTAGTGATTGCTATTCTGCTGACTCAGATTGCCCTCTGGATGAATCTGCCCTTACCTATCTATCGGGTTTTAGGAGCTAGCTTGGGGATTCTCTTAGTTATCGTCTTTTGTAATGCTTTCAACCACCCCGCTAGTGTCGTTAATTCAAGTGCTACCTTCTTCGTCGTCTTCCTTAACACCCCCAAGGAACACCTCTTAGATTATGGCGCTAATCGCATCTTGGACGCTATCATCGGTTCCGCCATTGCCATTATAGTCAACCGTTTGCTTCCCAATCCTCATGTCAAGAAAGAGGCCTAGAGAATTTGCCAACTTAGACTAAAAAAAGCTGAGACAGCTATTACTACTGTCTCAGCTTTTTATCTTAGTAATAGAGCCAGGTACCGCGACCTGTATCCCAATACCAACGTCCTTGACGTGGAGTAGAATCGAGGACACCGTCACCATCATCATCGAAATAATCAAAAACAGGTGCAGGTTCTACGTTAGGGTTGTTAAGTTCAGCCTGAGTAGGCAACTCAGGAGCAGATGAGTTGCTCGCAGTTGATGATTCACTACTTGAAGCACTTGATTCAGTTGCATTAGTTTGGCCTTGGGCAAACTCCACTAAGGTCTTCACGATTGAAGCCACATTAGTATTCGCGGTTTCTCCTTCGCCAGGTGCACCAAGAACTACAACAATCACGGATTTTCCGTTCATCTCAATAATTGCCGCATAATGGTGCATACTCCCCACTTGATCAGGTGTCGTCATTTCATAACGTCGTGTTACATCTTTCAGGTCTGTTGGGAACTTGGTGGAAACCGGAGTCTTAAGAACGGCTTCTTTAAGCGCTGCACTCACCTTATTATTAACTAACTTATCTTGGGCCAGCTGATTCAACAAATTAGCCAAGTCATAGGCACTTGTGGTCACACCTGTAATATCACCCGCCTCATTCAATGCTAGATTAGCACTAATCTTTGTTGAATAGTAGCCTTGGCTATTAAGCCAGAGATTCAATTCATTTGCGCCACCTACTTGTTGAATTAAGTAATTCATGGCTGTTGCATCTTGGGCTACCACTACTGCATCAATTAATTCTTGGATAGTAATCTTCGAACCAATAGCGTGTGTTGCCATAGCTGTCTCTCCCGTCCCTACACGGAGAGCTTCTTGAATTTCAACTTCAGTTGTTAGTTCAAACTTTTTCTCATCAATCAATTGATAGGTCCGTGCTAATACAAACCATGCAAAAAGGTTAGATGCGTCACTAGACTTAGTACTTGATAAGTAAGGAGCTTTGCCACCGACTTCTTGAAGAGCCAGGACTTGTTTACCATCGGACTTGAAGGCTGCCTCTAAAGCTTTCACTTGATCTTGACTCAGACCTAAATCCGGTGTTTGATATTCAAGTTGTTCGGTGTAGTTAAGGCTGTCTGCCTTGATGGCCAAGGACACCTTACTACCAGTTGCTTTAGTAATTTGATAGCTTGGGTCCACATAACGTAAGACTAAATTGTTAGCTTCCTTGACTAAAGAGTAGTCTGTTAAGTCGCTACCATCTACGGAAAACTTGAATGTATCACGGGTCAAATTCTCTAATGGTTGCTCAAAAGTCAAAGTGACCGTCACAAAAGGATAGGCAGAAAGATCTGCTTGTTTACTTTTGGCTTGAAGGTTTGGCGTACTACTTGATTCTTCCTTGCTGGACTCCTGCGCTACTTGGCTAGAGCTTGATGATGTTGGTGTTTCAGTATTTTGATTTCCCCATTTAATTCCCACGGCATTCAAGGCTTGTGGTAAGTACTTAGGTAACTCCGGACCATATAAGAAAGCCAAGAATAAAAGAATTAAAACAAGCACCATCTGTAGAATACTGAAGATAACTCGCATGAAACCACGACGACGTTTTGGTTTGAATTCAGGAACTAATTCTTCCTCATCATCTTGGGATGAAAAATCAAAATTCTGAATTTCTTGGGTATTACGCCACGCTTCATACTCCGTTGTCTGGTGTAAATCATCATGAGGCAGAACTGTATTCGAATCGAATGCTTCATCATTCTCATAATGTGGTTCCCTCACCACTTTTTTATCCGCAAATGAATAACCACAACGGGCACAGTGCGTCTTACTTCTGACTGGCTTGCCACAGTTTGGACATTGCATATCTTAAATCCCTCCTCTAATTAGGTTGCTACCTATTCCCTACAATTCTATCATAGAATAGCTAAAAATTAAAGCGCCTTATCACAATAATTAGCCCTTGGTCCCCTTGGCCAGGACTAATACTTTCAAGTAGTCACTGCGCTCATCTTCTGACCGCGGGAAATCCTCTCCCAAGCCAAAACTAGCCAATAGTTCAGCGTCTGGACAAGCTGCCAAGCAATCTGCTTTAAAGTCCTCTAAAGAATAGGCTGAGTGATTGGTAGATAAGACTAATTGACCACCTGGGGCCACCAAACACCAAAGATCTGCCGCAAGCCGGCCATAATTTTTAAGGGCAGAGAAGGTATATTTCTTCGTTCGCGCAAAACTAGGTGGGTCACATACAACTCGATCAAAGGTCAGTCCTTTTCGCTTAGCATAGCGGATATAGTCGAAGACATCCATGACACGAATTTCATGCGCTTGGCTAGGCGTCTCTATCCCATTCAGCGCGAAGTTTTCCTGGGTCTTAGCTAGGCTACGATTAGCCACATCTACGCTAACGGTTTGGCTTGCGCCCCCCATTGCGGCCGCTACTGAGAAACCACCTGTATAACTGAAGAGGTTTAAGAGACTTTTGCCAGCAGCTCCCTGCATGACGTAGTCTCGCACCTGTCGTTGATCCAAGAAGAGTCCGGTCATCCATTCCTGTCCGAGATGGATAGCATAGTGAATACCATTTTCACGAATAATGACTGGGGCAGGTGCAAGTTGCCCTTCAAGATGGTTAATAGCTTGTTCAGCCACTTGTTGATCAAAGCGCTGGGTTTCATAGATTCCTAAGATATTGAGAATATTAGCTTTAAGAGCTGATACTAGCTCATCGCGGTAATGATAAATCCCTTGAGAATACCAGTTAAGTTGGATAAATCCTGCATACCAATCCACTGTTACTCCGCCCAAGCCATCTCCTTCTCCATTGATAAGGCGAAAGGCCGTTAAGTCTGAACGGTTAAAATAGGACTGACGCTGAGACAAGGCAGCTTGAACCCGTTGCTCTAACCAGTTAGCGTCTAGCTGACTATTCTGAGTTAACAACCAGCCTAAGCCCTTCTGTTGGCGCCCGACTAGCATAAGTCCCAGCCACTGCCCCGACACCGACTTTAAGCCTACTATGCTTCCTTCGGCTAGACGCTCAGCTACTTCTGGCTCCATGACGTCAGCTAACTGAATCAGCGCCTTGCCCTTTTTTAGCCCTTGACTGGCTTTCTTCTTCACGATTAGTGTATCCATCTATTATTCTCCTTTGATTTCAGCCCAGAATTGTGCCAGGTATTGGCGCATAAAAGCAGTTCTCTCTTGGGCTAGAGCACGGCCTGATGCGGTATTCATCAAGTCAGCCAACTTTAATAATTTTTCATCAAAATGCGCAAGACTGCTCTGATTTTGACGATAATCTTCTTGACTTAACTGGGACAAATCACGAGGAGGCAAGTCATTATAGAGATCATGTCCTCGTGAACCTCCATAATAGAAGGTACGAGCGATACCAATTGCCCCTAAGGCATCTAATCGGTCTGCATCCTGTACGATTTGCCCTTCAAGTGATAGAGATTGCCTTTCTTGCAGGTTTTTACTAAAAGACTGGCGGTCCATAATTTCTAAAATAGCATCTCGTTCCGGTAAAGTTGCTCCTGCTTGTATTAGAAGCTCTGCTACTTCTCTACGCGCTTGAGCTGGATTCGATGTCACCTTATCATCAATGACATCATGCAACCAAGCGGCAGCTAGCACAATGGAGGTTTTTATGGGCTGTGATTCAGCTGCCATCAAACGTTGAGCATTGGCAACCACACGCTCAAGGTGCTGAATATCATGCCCCGTCTTATCTTGCGCCATACGTTGACGCACAAAAGCTTCAATGATTCCTAACTCCATTCCCTGTCACACTCCTTTCTTGTATTCTAGCACAAGAGTCCTGCTCAAGGCTAGCTAGCCCCTAGTGTTTACTTGCTTAAGCAGAAAAAATCCCTCAGTCCTTGCTAAGAAGGCTGAGGGATTTTGACTAGGCTTTAGTCTTCATCTGTCGCTT
>NZ_KV822193.1 GCF_001815865.1 Abiotrophia sp. HMSC24B09 | reverse complement strand
AACTTACACCCCAACCGTGACTAAGGTAACGCCAACTAGCACGCCAGCCACTTCAACTGGAGTGCAGGGCAAGAAACAAACAGCTCGTCCAGTCTTTACGCCAGGGAATTCATCGGTGCCAATGGATGATACCGTGCCAATGACCTTCGAAGACGGCACCACCACTAAGACCGTCATCGGCGAAGGGGCCTACACCATCCAAGCAGATGGCTCCATCGAGTTTGTGCCAGAGAAGACCTTCACGGGCCAAGGTTCGCCATTGACGGTTAAACGCGTCGATAAGAACGGCACCCCAGTGACGGCTACTTACCAAGCAAGGGTTGTCCCAGTTAAACCAGGTGCTAACAACGACTACTCTTCAGGCGTGGTTAACCAAGCCCAAACGGGTCAAGTTAAGTTTGTGCCAGGTTCTGCCAATATTAACGGTACTGAACAATCCGTTGACTTAGTTCCAGGTAGCCTCAAGTTTGTGGTCAATGGCCAAGCTGTGGCTGACACCACTATTCCAGCTTTGGACCAAGCAGGCAAGCAAGTCGGGACCTACAGCCTAGCCCAAGACGGAACCGTGACCTTCACACCAAATCCAGGTTACGTGGGTCAACCAGTCCCAGCCCGCATTCAAGCCACTGACGTTAACGGAACAACTGCTGAAGCAACTTACTCACCAGTAGTTAACGCTAGCGTAACTAGCGAGGGCATGAAGGGTCAAAGTCAAAGCAAGTTACCAGACTTCAAGGGCCAA
>NZ_KV822192.1 GCF_001815865.1 Abiotrophia sp. HMSC24B09 | reverse complement strand
TTCTTTTTACACAATTATAGGGACTTAATCCTTTTTCCAAGCCTTCCAGCCGAGCTAGTGGTCCACTCGGCAAAGTCGACCACTAGCTCACGGCTTTTCCCCCGTTTCCTGCCCTTTTCCGGCCTTCCCAACCCAGCTAGTGGTCCACTTGGCAAAGTCGACCACTGGCTCGTGGCTTTTCCCACGGTTTCGCCCTTTTTCCGGCCTTTCCACCCGAGCTAGTGGTCCACTCGGCAAAGTGGACCACTGGCTCACGGCCTCTTCCCCAGTTTCCGCCTTTTTCCAGCCCCCTACATAGCCAATGGCCCACTCCTTTGAGTGGGCCATTGGCGCAAAACTATATTAGCGATGAATATCGGTATCTTCCTGGGTCCACTGGGTCTCTAGGTGGCTGACATAACGGAAGTCTTTAGTATAGAGCTGCATGCGCTGGCGAATAATCTCGTACCAGTCGGCGCCCTCGGTGACCGCGTAGCGATTGTAGTCGGCCATAGGCACCGTTTCGTAGAACTCGGCATTCTCGGCGCCCGTAATATAGATTGGCATGAACTTCGGATCAGTGACGGTTACTTGGCCGTCTTCGCCGCGTTTGAACGTCACCTCGGTGATGCCCCCTTGCTTATTAGCCGGGTAAATTTGCCCCGACATGAAGCTAGCCTGGGAGTAGATGGCAAAGGTCTGCTTGCCGTTAAACCACTGCATAGGTTGCAAGACATGCGGGTGGCCGCCCAAAATCAATTTGACGCCAGCATCGCTCAGGGCTTGGAAGACTTGCTCCTGAGTTGGATCTGGAGTAGTGTCATATTCCTGACCTAGCTGCAAAGTCACCACTACAGCATCGACCTTGTCTTTGAGGGCCTTGACATCTTCTACCATCTGAGGCAGGTCTACCAGGTTAATCAAATAAGGCTGGTCTTCTGGCACGGGCACGCCGTTGGTACCGTAGGAATAGGTCAAAATCCCTATCTTAATGCCATTCTTCTCGATAATGCGCGGGGTATCGTGATCTTCCTGGCTCTCAAAACTCCCTACATAAGGCATCTGCGCCTCTTTGAGGTTAGCAATAGAGGCTAGCGCCCCACGCGCCGAATAGTCCAAGGTATGGTTGGTCCCGTTGGTCACCATGTCCACACCGATGGCCTGAAGGGCCTTAATAATCTGCTTAGGCGCGTTGAAGGAAGGGTAACCAGTCACCGGATACTGAGGGTTGGCCACAATGACTTCCATATTAGCCAAAGTCACGTCAGCATAGGACATGTAAGGGGCAATCTGCGCCAGCATTGGGTAGAAATCATAGGCGCCCCCTGGGTTCTCCCAGCTGATGCCATCCTTGTGGAGCCGGTCGACCGCTGATTTGTAGAAAGGATTCTTGACGCTGGCCATCTCGCTGACAAATTCATGCAACAAGACATCGCCAACTGAGCGCAACTTGAGCTCCCCTTCTTTGCCTTCAAAAGGCGTCTCCTGGTCCTTAGCCTTGAGACCTACCAGAGGTTCTGCTAAGACCAGGGGCTTGGGCTCACTGCTAGAGCTCTCACTCACCACTGACTCAGACTCATGCGTCTGCAAATGATCGTGAGGCTGGCTTGCTAGGAGGCCAATCATGGCGAATCCGGCCACCAGAAAGAGAACAAAGGCAAGCCCAATAAGCTGCGGACGATACTTACTGAAAAACTCTGATTTCATAAACAAGACCCCTTTGTAGGAAGATAAGTGCTATAATTACAAAAATAAGACATTTATATTACATATTTTACATCCGCCCGGTCAACCCCGTCAAGCCATTCCCCTAAAAATATTAGAAAATTTACTTGAATTTTCGTCCTTCGCCCGCAAAAAGCAAAAAAACGGCAGAAGCCTTGGCTTCTACCGTTATCATCTATTCTTAAGCCTTACCGAAGTAAGCCTGAATCCCTTGGACTAGACCCTTAATGAGCTTGTCCTGGTAGGCAGCTTGATTAAGTTTCTGGAACTCCTCGGCGTTATCCATGAAGCCTAGCTCCACCAAAACAGCTGGCATGTCCGTCTTACGAGTCACATGCAGGTTCTGAGGACGTGCCCCTTGGTCACGGCCGCCTGTCATCTTAACCATTTCGCGTTGCAGAAGTTGAGCCAGACGCTTACCTTCTGTAATCTTGCTTTCTGGGTGATAAGGCATGGACATGAAGCCTTCTTCCTCAATGCTGTGATCGTGGAAGAGGGACAGAATCCCCTGCACCTTACCTGACAGAGCCGCTGGCATGGCGTTGTGGTGGACGCTGACGAAGATATCCGGCATGAGTCGGTTAGGCTCAAGCTCACGTTGGCCTAGTGGAATTTCCTTGTCGTCCACCCGCGACTCATAGACCTCATAGCCCAGACGACGCAGTCGGTCAGCCAGTGGCCGGGTAATATCTAAGTTCATGTCCTTCTCGGCACGACCAAAGGCCACTGCCCCGGTCTCGGCACCACCGTGACCTGCGTCGATGTAGACAGTCCGCTTGCCCATTGGCACTTCCACTAAGTCAGAACGTTTAGCATAGGCGAAGACCTTGTTATTGCGAATCAGCGCTACTTCAGCATTCTTAGCACCTGGCAGACTCGCCACGCCAAAACGTTGACCGAAGTAGTCCTTAACCGGCACAGTCTGGCGCTTACCATTAGCATCCAGGACCTGAAGCGTCGTGCCAATGCCGCGAACCTTGACTTCGTGGTTAACTAGACGCTCTTGGTATTGCAGCTGCAGACGACCACCCGGTGCTGTCAGCAAGAGGTTACCTCCTTGTTGGCTGAGGCTACGGTCACCATGCCAGATAACTTCGCTGGCATTGCCTACGCCGCCTACTACTTGATAGACTTGTCCCTTACGGATTTGGCTAGCGTCGAAGAAGAGTTCGAAGAGACGCGGGTTTTGAGTGGCTTTCACTTGGACATTGACCTTATGACGGCCATCCTGAGATAGGACTTGGGCACTCACTTCCTTAGCTGGCGCCGCTTCTCGATAGCCGGTCGCATCATAAGTTCCGTAAGACAAGTGAGCCAAAATCTTAGCTACCCCGTCTACTAGAGAGAAGTCATAGAAAGAAGTCGAAATCCCCTTGTCAACTGGCTTAGCAGGAGCCACCTTCTTAACTAGGAAGCGTTGCTTAGCTACCATGGCGGTCAAGTCCCCTGACTCTTGCTTGTAGCTGTTATCGCCTGCCCAGAGGGCTTCTTCCTTATTGTCCACACTAATCAGCACCCGGTAAGTCTGGTCGGCCTTAAGCGCCGTCCGGTCAAAGTCTAGGTTGAAGAGTCGCGGGTTTTGGCTAGCCCGCACCCGCAGGTCTACTTGATGCTGACCCTTGGTGGCTTCTAGGCGAGCCTTGATGACAGCTTGTGGCGCCACCTCGCGGTAACCCGTCGCATCATAAGTCCCATAGGCAATATGAGCCAGAATGGTCCCTACCGTGTCAGTCGCCGAAAACTCATAGAAAGAAGTGGAAATCCCCTTTTGCACTGGGGCTGCCTTACGTAGGCTGACGCGTGCGCCTTGGGCATTGAATTCTAAGCCGGCCACTGCCTGCTTATACTGGCGGTCGCCATACCAGAGTTGCTCCTGGTTATCAGCTACCTTAATCATGACCCGGTAGGCCATGTCCGTCGCGAGAGCTTTGGAATCGAAGCTGAGCTCGAAGAGCCGTGGGTTCTGGGTTGCCTTAACTTCTAGAGGCACATGGCCTTGGCCAGTGGCGGACTGGAGTTGCGCACTAATCTGGCTCTTAGGGGCCACCTTACGGTAGCCAGCCTCATCGTAATCCCCATAGGAAATATGAGCGAGGAAGGTCCCACGCCCGACTGATTCGGTAAACTGGTAGAAAGAAGTGGAAATACCTTGGTCAACGGGCTTAACCGGCGGCTGGCTGTTAGCCTTAGGGGCTAAATCTAGGGCAGGTACGGCTGGTAAGGCCGCCGGCTCTGCATGGCTAGCTGAAGCCGACTCACCGGATCCTTCCTCCGACTGATTGGCTGACGACATATCAGAAGTGGCTTGATCAGCGCTAGATGCCTGACTTTGAGCAGCAGACGCCTCTTGCGCTACTTCTTGGCCTGTTGCAGCGGGGGCCACTGCTGGGGCCGATGCTTGTAAGGGGTCCTGAACTTCATGGCTGGTCGGCGCGGCTGGACTGACTGATTCAGCCTGCACCTGATCCAAAATCATGACAGAACCCAGGGCAACGACCACTAAGGCCGCTAAACCATGTTTCTTCATTTTGGTGATTCCTCCTAAAAAAATACATTATTCATGGCTTGTAAATCCTTGTCTATCATACAAGTAAGCCATTCAAAAAGCAATAGATTTTTTATAAATTGGTAGCAAGACATCAAATTCTTATCTGCCAGTTAAGATGGCGTTAATTATTGTCATCACATGGTGATAGACGTCATGCGTTGGCTTAGGTCTTTTATTTTTTCAGTCAACTATACTATAATAGAAACTAACAAAAGGAGGCGACTTCAGCCCATGCAACTCCATAATGTCATTGTCTACGACTTCGATTCGCTTGTTCAGGCTCAGGATTGGCTTAGACATCCTCAGACTGCCAAGAAAGAATTCTTCGCCAAACTTCGCACAGCCATCCTCTTATCAGGTAATTTAACCCTATTTTATGCCAATATCTTTGATGGTATCCTCTTCTTACAATTCACGCCTCAGGAACTAGCCGAACAACTTGGCTGTCTACCGAGCGAACCGCTTCCCTTCATCGTCTATGGCCCCTCTACCCAGTTGACTTCCCTCTATGAAGCGGTTCAGGCTCTGGGCGCCAACTCTTGTCGCCTAGCCTACGGACTTCAAGTCCAAGACTTGGACTGGCTCTATCCTAGTCATCAACCCGCTAACAACCCCGCTCCCCAAGATTTTGAATCCTGGTATCAGGCACGCGTAGCCCTCTGGTTGCAAGCCATCGAGACAGGTCGGCTCAGCCTCAAGCCATGGCGCCAAGCTCATTTCCCTATGCAACAAGTCTTGCAGAAGGCTGTACAATCCATCCAGTCCCTACCCGAATCGACCCATCATCTCATCTTGACCCTCTGTCTAGCCCAAGAAGGCCAAGATGATGACAGCATCTGCCAAGCCCATCAAGCCCTTCAAGGCAGCAGCAAGATCCAGTTAGCCCTAAGCAAGCTTCGTATTCCACAAGACGTCATCGCTAAACGCCTACGGGCCCTCCAGCTAATCCATCGCCTGGGAACCACGCCGCAGGAAAAGCTCGTCGTCTTCACCTGGTGGAATGCGGCTTATACCCGTACCATCGCCCGCTTATATCAAGCGGACTATATCAACTTTGGTAGCTTTTTAACGGACGACGAGCGTCGCGACCAAGAGATGATGACACCACTTGGTTTAAGCCCCAAGCGCCATCATGTCTTAACGCGTTATTTCCGCCCCTTAGAATCCTCGTCACTCGTGATTACAGGGAGCATTCTATCGGATATGACCAAACTATCCGCCTTCAACTACGCCCAGCTAAGAATTAATGCTCGCGAGTTTTTCCAGGCTCAGACCCGGCCACTCAACCCCAACTCCATGCGGGACTTGGCCCTCATGGTAGGAGACTCCCTACCAGAATTCCAGAGTTTCAATCGCAAACGCCTCATCGTTTATTCCAAGTTTCTCTTGATTGCGATTCTGGCTACTCTATCCGTCTTATATGAACTTAATGTTCTAGAAAATGGCTCTTGGCTAGGGATTGCGACCATCTGCCTCCTAGCTGTTCCTTGGGATGAGCTCCAAGACTTACTGGCCATCCATCAGACTCAATCCGCTAGCCAACTTACTTTTATGGAGGACTTAATCTAATGACTAATCAATGGAAACCCATCTTCACCTATCGTGATCCAGATTTTATCCAACTTGAAGAGAAGAAAGCCCCCCTTAATCCGCAACCAGGGCAGCAACAATACGACCAAGTTCGCTTGACCTTAAAAGCTGGCCGACCTGGTGCCGTCGGCATTCTAGTCCGTGATCAGCAAATTGCCCTAGTCAGCCAAGAACGTCCTGCCATCGGCCTCACCCTCTGGGAGCTGCCCCGCGGCATGGGCGAAGCCAGTGATCAATCCCAAGTCGCTGGTGCTATCCGAGAAGTCCGCGAGGAAACGGGTGTCATCAGTCGAGACGCCCAATATTTAGGCACGATTTATGCTGATAGTGGCCTACTCTCTAACCCAATCTATGTGGTAGCCATGGCCTTCCAGGAACAGGCACAAGCCTTGGACCAAGAAGTCTCCCAAGTTGCCTGGTGGTCTCTAGAAGAGGTCCAAACCGCCATTGCCTCCGGCCAACTCTGCGACGGCATTAGCCTAGCAGCCCTTAACCTCTGGCGTTGCGCCGGCTATCCCCTCTTGGACGCTTAAGTTCCAAGGACTCTATACAACAATACCCCTAGCTACAAATGGGCTTGTAGCTAGGGGTATTTTAAAATTTGTTTATGATAGAGCACGTATTTCAGCTCTTCTCTACCCTATCTATTAGTGTAGACACTAATAGATAGGAGCACTTAATTAAGCCTTGCGTCTTTTTAAGAAGCCCAGGGCCAGCTGACCTAGATAGCTGACGAACTGCTCGCGACTAAACCAGAGAATAACCAAGTAGATTAGGCCGAAGACAGAGGCCGAGAGCGCCAAGGTCCAGAATGGCGAGATCCAGTTTCTGAATAAGAAGGTGCTCAGCGTTGCCAGGACCGTCGCCAGGCCAATCTTGCCTAGGTCGGCCAGGACGACCATTTCTCTGAGTTGATCGCGCAAGTACCAGGACTGATAGAGGGTGACAAGCAATTCTGCCAAGAGCGTGGAGAAGGCCGCCCCGGCTACCCCCCAGCTTGGAATCAAGACTAGGTTAAGGGCGAAGTTCAAGACCGCCCCCCAACAGACAGAGGACAAGACCACTCGCTCCTTGCCTAGCGGCAGGAGAATCTGAATCCCTAATAAATTAGACAGACCAATCAAGACTATGGTCGGCATGACAAGCTGCATAGGGAAGACCGATAGCAGGAATTGTTCCTTAGATAGGAAGAGAATGGCCGGTTCCGCCATGACGATAAAATAGGTCGAGAGCGGAATACTAGCGAAGCAGACGAAGGCGAAGGCCTTGCGGGTCACCCGCTTAAAGGCTTCATGTTGCTCGGTCTGAATATAGTGCGACAGTCGAGGTAGGAGCACCCCACCCAGGGCTGTCACTAGACTAATCAAGATGTTCTTAATCTTAATGGCCGCATCATAATAGCCTACGGCTTCCTTGCCAATCATCATCCCTAGCATAACAGAGTCCAGACTGGTATAGATGGTGGTGGCGACAGCCATAAGGAAGAACTGCAGGGCCGGGAAGAAGTGACGCCAGATTTCCAAATTAGGCTCTAGTCTGAAGCTGATATAGTGGCGGGCGTGAATGAAGTTAAGGACATTGGCCCCCACTGTCGCAAAGACCAGAATCCCCCCATAGATCAAATAGTCCGAAGTCGTATGAACCAGGAGGAACATGAGCACCAGGGACAAGCATTTGAAGGCAATGGAACGAACCGTAATATAACGGTACTGCTCCAAGCCCCGATAGAGCCACTCCATACCGAAGAGGTTGAAGACAATCCCTACCCCGTTAATCAGGAAGAGGATCTTATCTTCCGCAAACCTTGGCACCAAGGCAATACTGACCAGATAGAGAGCCAATGCGCCTAAGGTGGTAATGGCATTGAAGAAGAAAATCTCCTGAACCGTCTTGTTGAGCTCCCGCTGCTGGTTACGTACCCGCGCGACCGCCCGAATCCCATAAGTCGGAATCCCCACCATGCCTAACATGGTGGCATAGCTAGCCACCGAAGTAGCGAAGGCAATCCGCCCCGTCCCTAGTGGCAGCAAGGTCCGCGAGATATAGGGAAAGGTAATAATAGGAAAGATAAAGGACGACACCGTTAAGATGAAGTTCATGATAAAGTTGATTTTAATGGATACTTGTTTGTGTTGGGTCATGATCGACCTCCTTATCAATAAATCATCTAACGAACCCAGCTTGCACGGTTTGGCCACAGTCTAACAAAGAGCCGGGTTAAGTAATAAGCGGCTAGTCCTGTTAGAACTAAACGCAAAATCATCATAAGGACTAAGCCACCTAGGGACAGCATGCCAGCTGGTCCCAACAAGGCTTGGCCCAGACGCAATAAGACATAGTTCAAAGGGTCAGAGAAGATATAGATCCCTAGGCCATTTAGCAAGACTGCCTTTACAAAGCTAGACTCCAAGAAACTCTTCTGCTGAGCCAGTGACTCAGCCAAGAGATAAGTCAGTCCCATCCCTGCGACAGCCGCCAAGTCATTGACTAGACGTTGCAAAGCTGGAACGCCAAAACGCCCTACATAGAGCGATAGCAATGAGCAGACAATAAAGGCTGTCAGCCAGATAGTTAAGAAAACCGCTCGCTTAGTCCGGAAATAAGAAGTCAAGGTCTCGCGATAGGTCTCGAACATGGCTCCTAGCATATACCAAAGGAGAAACTCCATCGGTAGGCTAATTAAGGATAGCCCAACATAGGCACTCACTAGATGGAGCCCCCAAAGTGGCAGGAGATACCAAACCTGCATACGCGGCACCAAGAAGTAAGCTATTAAGGCCACAACGAACAAGGTATAGAGATACCACAAGTGCGAGTTACCTAAGAGGGTTAATTGGCTACCTTCCGCCATTAAGAAATTAGCCTGCCCAAAATAGCCACTCAGATACTTAAGAGGTACTAGATAGAGCAAGGTAAAGACTAGATAAGGAATCATGAGACGCTGCCATTTAGCCTCAGCAAAGCTACCAAAGCCTGACCAACGCCCCTTCTTAGTCTGTAGCGCGAACAAGGCGCCCGAGATAGCCATAAACAGAGGCATATGGAAGAGATAGATGACATAGCGAAATTTATCTATAAGATAATACCACTTGAATGACGTTCCACTGGGGGCAAGCGCTAGTATATTTACACCACCAAATTCATTTCCTACCTTATAATATGAGATATGACTAACTAAAACTAGGAGAATGGCAAATACACGTAATACCGTGTATTCATTAATTCGTTTAGACTGTTGCATCGAATCTCTCCTTCTTCATAATTTAGTGATTTAGGGTAATCTTATTGATAAGCGCCGCATATGCTGTCGCGGCAATCACATTAAAAAGCATCGTATTGTAGAAGATAGTTGTTAAAATCAAGATGAAGTACAAGCTAATGGCACACTTAGTTCGATTAGTAGAGGCGCCCGGCGCAAACAGTGCCATAAAAGGTGCAAACTGAACAATACCTTGTATGATGCCACCTTGAGCTAAAACAACGAAGAAGCTATTGCTATATCCATAGTTTGGTCGAATTGCACCGTTCATATAGTATTCAATACTTCCAAGACCACTGAAACCCCACCCTGTAATGAGGCGCTCGCGCCAGGCATTAAACCCAGCTACATAATCATCCATTCGAATAGCGGCCGAGTTACTAGCAGCCTTATCTTCAATTACTCGAGTTAAAGCATATACAAGTGCTGGAGTCGCCAATAAAGATAGAAAGCGAAAGCGGCTTTTCCGCACCAACAGCACGTGAGCTAAGAAACCTATCCCAATAACGTAAATCCCAGTTGTTGAGAAAATTGTTGCTGCTGTTAGTAGGATAACCACTAACCTCCATTTGCTTAATTCTTCTAATAGGAACAATTCGATGATAAAGGCCAAAGAAATAATCAAATTCCACATTGGCCCCTCTGTGAAGAAAGCACTATTGCGAATAAAGGTAAAGCCCATAACACCAATACGTTGAGTTTCATAATACAAATGGTAGTAACTATTTACTATATTACCACCACTCCAAGCATTCACAACTGTGCCACTTGGCTTTAATATCCCTAGGAGGCTCCCGAAGAACCAGAAAAAGAGGGATAGAACTGCAAAAACTACCACAATTCTATTAAAAGCTAGCAAGAAGTCCTTTAACTCTTTACGAAAAATCATCAGAGTAAGTGTCACAATAAATACCGGTAAACCAATCAAATTCAACAAGATGAAGTCTCGGCTTAAATTTTCTGATAGATTTCTTAGCAACAAAACACCTTCTATTCCATAATAGCCACCTAGTATTAGCATAGTGTTCTGGAATAATTTCGATGGGATTCTTGTTTCATATATTAGAAATGCACACTGTCCAATTGAATAAACAAGCAAAGTCACAAACCATAAGAGACGGTTTTGATGAACAGCATACATGGTCTGGCATTGCAATATTAGTAAACAGGCCCATATATAATAACTAAGGGTCGCAATTCTTACTTTCATTCTTTCACCCAACTTCTTTCGATTCTTCTGTACATACTAAAAATACTACCATTATCTTAGACTTTTAGCATCTTGATAAGACGCAATTTTCTTATTAATTAACGGTTTGATTAACCAACTGAGTACGCCTTTTGTCTGATAGTTAATGTAGGCAAGCCCACTTGTCTTATTACCTAGATTTAACTTGAATTTGAAACCCTTTTGCTCCATATATGCAAATAGCTCTCGATTCAGTTGATCTCCATCATCACTTCGAGGATTTCTTTCATTAACAGCAAGCTTGCCACGAAAAGTAATATCAGTAAAAAGAGGCTATTTTCAAAATAACGAGCATAAAACGAGGTATTCAATAAAGTAAAAAACACAAAGATAGATAGGCACTATAGAATAAATAGGTTGGTATACGAGATGGATATAATTTGATTGTCACTTAATCACCTTCACATTTGTTTGCAATGAGCTAGGTCTTGTTCCGCTTCCTTACAAGCAGATAGAGTCGGGGAGTCCAGAGAAAGAGCTGGTACTTCAACTTAAACTGGAGACTAACATGGTGCGATTGCCGAACGGTGTCCTGATAAACACGCAAGCGCCGGCGTATCCCATCAAGCTCTCCATACTGCTTAGCATTTGCAATTAGATCAATCAACCGGAAAGAGCCAGCCACACATTTGATATTGAGCGCAGCCTCCACCCGCTCAGCTTGATTACCAAATCCAGGCAAGAGCGCTCGATTTGCCTCCACCGCATCATAAAAATCATAGTGTTTAAGGCTAAAGTTTGAATTAACCGTACTTCCTGACCTTTGGTAATAATGATAGGTCACCAAGGGGCTTACCACAATCGTCTGAGCTGCTAAAACATGGGCAGCAGCAACAGAAAAATCCTCATAAATTTTCCCTACAGGAAATGGGTGGGACTCAATCAGCGACTTGCGATAGAGCTTACCACACGCGGAAACAGTCGCTTCATGATTATAGAGCATGGCCTCCAGAGCTTCTGCTTGACTGGATGTAGAGAGCCTGAAATCCGCTTCCATCAGTGTATACCCATTATAGGCTTCGTACACTGTGGTCAACTCAACCTTAGTCGAGACTAGGTCAGCCTTGTAGCGACGTTGCAATTCAATCATTAAAGACAGGCTGTACGGCTCGAGATAATCGTCCGGATCAAGGAAGGTCACCCACTCTGCCTGAGCCTGGGCTACCCCATAATTCCGTGCGTCAGATTGGCCACCATTGGCCTTGGCATAGTAATAAACATGGTCATAGCGAGACGCATACTCTTCACACAAGCGACCCGAATCGTCGGTAGACCCGTCATTGACAAGAATCACTTCATAGTCTGTATAGGTCTGGGCCAGGAGACTCTCCATAGCATAGTGGAGATAGTTCTGTACATTATAGACCGGTACAATAACAGATACCTTCATGTTAAGCTCCTTTCTGATTAGAGTGCTTGATTGAGCAGACGATGATAGTAGGTGTCGCCTGTCGCTGTGAGGGAAATCTTATAGCTACATTTATAGAGCTGAGTCGTTGACTTCACCCGGTCCCATTCGCTCACATCAACGAAATCATTGGCATGGTTAGCGATAAAATACAGGTCCTGATTATTCTGAGGAACCGCATCAATCGCCTTCCGAATGACATCTGAGTACCGATAGCCAATGTCCAAGAGGTAGTCAATAAGAAAATAATCAATCGGTAATCTATACCGTGTAAAGTATGCCACCTGAAAATCCCGCAAAAATCGGAAAATCACATGATTAGCTGAACCTGCTAGGCAGAACATTGCCCAGCGGTTATTGGCCACATACTTAGGATACCATTCTTTACCACGTGCAGGAATGGTATAAAAATCATTTGCTAAATACGAAGCACTACTTGTATCGGTCACATAGAGAGTCGAGTCGAACCAGACGCCCCCATAATCAGACAGGAGACTGCAACGAATCAAATCTGATAACTTGACGACATCAATGTCGCCTTGATCTACAAACATCCTGAGGCTATCTGGCACCTGGAAGTAGTCACTGAGATTGTCTTGAGTCAAAAAAGTCCAATTAAAACCATATTGCTCAGCAAAAGCTTCCTGAGATGCAAGCGTAGCTTGCACCAAAGGTGGTGCCGCCTCACGTCCTTGGAGCCAAAGGGAGAAAATCCGTCGTGGAGTGGTTTTCGACTCGGATGCCGGGCCTGTGAAGTCATAGTTTTCCAAGAAATCTTGGAAATCACGTTCTAAATAGGTTAGAATCGCCCGATGTTTGGCTAAAAAGCCATGATGAACCAAGGGGCGAAAGAAGGGAAGAGGAAGTTTGGCGAGCTTAGTTAGCACCTTATCCAGAAACTGAACCCACATAATCCTCCCATTAAAGACTTGCCGGTAGCGCGATAATTCACGCCACTTCTGTCTGATTTTGCCCATGGAAACATCTCCCTTCTAGTTAGTTCGGGTATTCTTAAAACGCTTGAGATAGTGGCGTAATAAGCCAAAGAGACGATAACGACTGAGTCGCAAGACATACACTAACTTGCTTGGTGCTTGCCGCTTAAAGTCCGGTGCTAGGGTAGCCTCGAAGGCCAACAGTTCTTTCTTCCCTTGGCGAGTATCCGGTAACATCAAATAGAGTCGAACCTGTAAATTAATCATACGCTGAATTTGAGCTTTGACGACTTGGGCGCGAATCCCTTTCAACTTACCTGTTTGGTAAAAGGACACAAGTCGGTAAATCACGTTTTGGTGCATGGCCCGGTTCTTAAGATAACTTTCAAGGCTGACACTCTGACCCACGCTACCTAGTCGATAGCGATAGATAGGGGCATCAAACAAGCTAACTGTCTCGATATAAGGCATAGGGTAAGTGATATATTCCATATCGACATAGAACATCTTCTCACCCAAGCGCACCGCATTATTCCGCAAAATAGAGCTTTTAATGGTCATGGTATGCATACCTAGTGTATGTTGCGTAATATTTAATAGTTCATCGAAAGTATAATGATGTTCTGGTGTCACACCTTGAAATTCGTGGTACAACTCTTCTTGATTGCTGTCAACATAGACCTTAGTATAAGGCGACACTACCAAGTCATCATCCACACCCGCTAGATAGTCTAGGAGCGCGTCAAAGGCCTGAGTATCCACCCAGTCGTCAGCATCTACAACCTTGAAGTATTTACCTCGGGCCGCTTCAATCCCGGCGTTAACGGTAGAGCCATGCCCCCCATTTTCCTTGTCGATAACCCGTACTACCTGTGGGTAGTCAGCCGCAAATTGATGGCCAATGGTCGAGGTCTCGTCTTTGGACCCGTCGTTGACAATCAACAATTCAATTTGATCAAGGTGGCGACTAGCCAGAATAGTTGGGACCGTCTCAGGTAAGTAGCATGCTGCATTATAGGACGGCATGACTACGGTCAATAATTTTTCCATCTTACTCTCCTAATAGTTCATGAATCAGGCCTTGCCATTGAGCCAGGATTCTTGCTTTATCGAATTTTTCGGTATCATCCATGGACCGGTCAGACATGGATTGTCTAAGGTCGGTATCCTCAATCAAGGTCTGGATGCGCGTCACCATGAGGTCCACATCGTATGGCGCCACTAGATAGCCATTGCGGCCGTCACTGACAATCTCAGAAGGTCCAGTTGGACAAGCGAAGCTGACAATGGGCAGACCATACTGCTTAGCTTCTAACAAGACCAAGGGCAGGCCTTCATGATAGGAAGTCATGACATAGAGGCTGTGGCCTGGATAGATATGGTCCATGCCTTTGACATTGCCCTTGAAGTCTACTTGTTGGAGACAGCCCGCTGCCTCCAGACTCGCTACTAGGTCAGCCTTGATGCTATCCTGACCTTCCCCGTAGATATCCCAAGTCCAATCCGGATTGGCTGGCAGGATTTGACTGGCAACCTTAGCCAACAAATCATAGCCCTTTTGTTGACTAAGCCGGCCCACCGTCAGAATTTTCTTAGCCGTCATATCAATTTCAGGCTGGCCCTCTAAGGCTTCTAACCAGTTGTAGATAAAGCTGACCTTGTCGGCTTTCAAATGATACTTTTCAATGTAATTTCCACGGTCTTCATCGGTTAAGGTGACTACTTTATCCGCAAACTTAGCGCCCAGAAAACGCTGAACGCGGCGCCCTCTGCCGTCATCAAAGGCCAGGCTATGATGGTCGCAGAAGACCGTCTTAATGCCAGTCCCCATGCAGGCTAAGAGCATGATGGTGTTAGTAGCGGGCGCAATGGAAAAGACCAGTTGAATGCCATGTTGCTTGAGATAGGTCCGTAGGGTCCGACTGGCTTTCCAGGTTAGCTCGCGTACCCGCGGATTGCCCTGGAAGAAGTTGTGAAAATGAACAGCCGGGTCCAAGTCGAAGGCCAGACCCGCCCCATCCATAGTCATGGACAAGAGATGCACTTGATAGTCGGCAGACAAGGCATTGGCTAGATTGACTGCTACCTTCTCAGCGCCGCCGACATGGCTGAGATTATAGCGTAGAATTGCAATTCGTTTCATGGCGGCCTCTTAGCGCAGGACCTTGCGTAAGGATAGAATCATAACCAGACCATTCAAGATGAAGTAACCTACTGTGAAGAGATCATTCCACCCCAGAAGAATAGCAATCAGCATGAAAACTTGCGGCATGCCAGAAATGGAAGTTAAGTTCAAGGCAATGATTTCAGCCAGGCCAAAGTTCTGACGACCTTTGAGTTGTTGGCTTTCTTGCGTCTTCACCGTGTTAATGGCCTTATGCATGACCAGGCGCGGGAAGATGACGAAGGCTCCTGACAGAGCCCCCATGACTAGTAGCCATTCAGGTTTCCAAATACTGAGCGCTGAACGATAGCTGGCCGCTACCCCCATGGATAAGTAGGTGATAAACATGGCAGCATATCCGCTCATGGCGTCAACTACACTACCCATTGGCGAAGAAATCCCCTTGTAACGGGCTAGGTTGCCATCAACCCCATCCAACAAATTCCAGAGGAAGAAGCATAACCAGGCCAGGACTTGACCGGCTAGAGTAGGAATTAGCAGCGTAACTAGCAATCCTATGCCTAGTGGAAGTAAGGATAAATAAGACACCTGGTTAGGCGTGATCGAGGTATTAATGAAGGGAATGGTTAATAAATAAGAGATTGGTCGTCCCACATAAAAAGCGAATAAATCTTTCTTGGCTTCTTGCCGCTTTTCTGGTGACATGGTCTTAGCTTCGATATCATTAATTGTGACCATTGGTAACTTGGCTCCTTTATTTTTTGAGATAACGGTATAAACGAGGACGAATTTGTGACTGGATAAAGCCTAGGATAGGCACAAAGAGTCCTTGTGGCAAATGGCGATTGAGGCGCGTCATCAGCCCATCCTCTTGCTGAATATATTGACCCTGATAGTAATGCTTAAAGTCCTCGATCCCAGCCACTTGACTGCCCTGCACCCAAGGGCGTTTGGAGGCGAAGCAAGTAGTAAAATGTCGCACCACTGGTTGGGCCTTGGCTTCCGCCAACATTTCTTCTGAATAATAATTGACTGGTTGCTTAAAAGCCAACATGGACCGGTAGTCAAAGTCATAGAAAATCGTCATGGCATTAAACCGCGGATGCACTTGCTTGTAGCGGTCATAGAGCGCCGCATTGAGAATACCTAAGTCAGCTTGTAGGACCTTGCCTCGAAATTTTTGAATAATAGCGATGAACTTGTCTTCAATTTTGTCCTGACGCCAAGCATCCAAATCAATCCATAGCACACCCGAGTTAAACATAGGCCGGTCAGCTGGAATACCCAAGACTTGCTTATACTGCTTGTTGAAAGTGTCCGATACCCCCATGACAATAGCCCCATCGAAAGGTGTCTCCACCAATTGATCTAGCGAGCCTTTGATGACCGTATCCCCATCTAAATACAGGACCTGGTGGACTGATTCCGGTAGGATTGTCCCCAAGAATAGGCGACCAAATTGACTCAAAGAGCCCCGGTCTGACTGCAATTCTGCTGGCAAGGTCATATCCTCTAACCATTCAATTGGCGCTTGATTGTACTGACGAGCTAACTGCTCTAACTTGAGCTTACTAGAATCGGTCACACCATAACTCAAAATCCAAACACGTGGGCTGAGGTGGCCATTGGTCTCATAAAGCGAGGCCAGCGAGACAGCTAAGATATCCACAAAATTATCACTTGTTGCGTATACAATATCCATTATTTTTTCCTCTTTACCGAAAAATAAACCGATAATTTCACATTATCGGTTCAGCACTATTAAGTTCAGGCTTACTCTGCCTTCTTACCATAATTGCCATAGTTCCCGTAAGAACCATAGGCACCATAGTGACTTGCCTTAAGGTCTACCTTGTTGAGGATAACCCCTAGGAATTTAGCTCCTGTATGTTCTAGGAGTTCCTGAATTTTCTTAACCGCACGGCGCTTAATCGCACCCGCTTCAACCACTAAAATGCTGGCGTCACACTGATGAGCCACGATAGAGGCATCGGTGACTAAGCCTAATGGCGGCGTATCCACGATGACATAATCATAGTGATGACGGCAGACATCGATTAGCTCTTGGAAGGAATCCCCCTGTAAGAGAGCCGTTGGGTTAGGTGGCACTGGGCCAGATAGAATCATATGTAAGTTAGGCTCTGTGGTCCCGAAGACAATCTCCTTAACGGTTGCTTCACCTGCCAAGTAGTGGGTCAAGCCCACCACCTTGGAGCGGATTTTCATGCGGCCGACGAAGACGGAGTTACGGGTATCCGCATCAATCAAGAGGGTGCGTTTGCCTAGGGCAGCTAGGGAAGTTGCAATGTTCATGGCAACCGTGGACTTCCCTTCATTATCCTTGGTTGAGGTAATGGCAATTACCTTAATATCCTTACCTGAGAAGAGAATATTAGTCCGAATGGCGTTATAGTATTCTTCCGCCTCTGGAGAAATGAGTTTTTTATTTAATCGTGGTTCAACTTGTTCCATAGGGTACACACCTTTCTACTTGAGCTTAACTTGAGGGACAACCCCCAAGAGGACCATACCTAAGCCGTCTTCCACGTCTTCTGCATAACGCACGCGGTCGTCTAAGAGTTCTCGCACCACGATATAACCTGCTGACAAGAGGAAGCCTATCGCTGCCGCCAAGAGGGTGTTACGACGAGTTTTGGGTGAAGATTTAATGTTGGTTGGTTTAGCTTCCTCCAAGGTGGTCACATCGTTAACCTTGGTGACGCGTTTAATTTGTTCAGAAGCCACTTCACGGACACGGTTAGCCAGATTGCTGGCCTTTTGTGGGTCGCGGTCAGAGACAGAGATGGATAGAATCCGTGTATCACGAGGAGAATCTACCTTAACCACACGTTTGAGTTGGCTAGGGGTCATGCTGAGGTTCTCAGAATTGATGACCTCCGACATAACGGTGTCAGACAGGATGATTTCCTTATAGTCCTTAACTAGGAAGTTCCCTAACTGCAAGTCTTGGGTGGTGACGGCCTTGTCTTCGGTCTGGTTAACCACATAGACGCGGGTAGTCGATTGGAAGGTTGGTCGAATGACTACTAGGTTAACGAGTAAGGTCGCAACTGCTAGCACAACCGTAACAAAGACAATGATAAATTTAGCCGCCCAGAGCTTGCGCAAGAGGGCCATCAGATCAATTTCAACAAATTCTTGCTTTTTAGTTTCCATGGGGGTGTGAACTTCCTTTTCCTATTATTTTTTCAGGGTTGGTGACAAAGAGTTGGTGGGCATAATCGGCTCCATATTTTTTAGCTACAAAGGCATAGGCTTCAGCCATATAATAAGGACGTCTTCCGACATTGTGCGCATCACTGGCAATGATATCGATTAAGTCCGCATCTAAGAGTTGGCGAGCCCGCTTCTTGAGCACCTTGTAAGGGTCAAAGAGCCCCATTGGCAGGAGACTAGCCGCATTGACTTGAATTAGACAGCCTAATCTTCTCATTTCTTGCACTCGTTCCGGATGCTTGTGGAAGGCGTCGTAACGCTCAATGTGAGCAATGACCACATCATATGCCAATCCTTGAATGGCTCGAATGGCACGTACAATTTCCCGGTAAGGGAGCCCATAATCGAATTCCACCAAGACATAATCACTGCCGGCTAAAGTCAGAATTTGTCCTAACTCTAGTCGGTCAAGCATACTATTAGAATAGAAGACTTCTGTGCCTAAATGCACAGTCAGGTCTGGTGCTACTTCTTGAGCAATAGCTTGAAGGTCCTGGAAATGCTTGTCAATAGTGGAACGACTAGCCTCGAAGCGCCCTTTGCGTTGGTGCGGTGTCGCGATGAGGGTCTTGATACCTTGATCATAAGCTTGACGCAAAAGTGCCCGCGTCTCATCCAAGGACTGAGCCCCGTCATCCACGCCATAGAGCACATGGGAATGTATATCTATCATGCTTATGCCACCTTATCCTCTCACTCAATATCACTGGCACTCTAGGGGGCGCCAAATTTGTCCAACCTATTGTAACATAGCCGCCATTAAAAGTATATAGACCTGTAAAAGTTAATCGGTTTCTTCTATACATTTTGCTCAATTATGTTAAAACTGAAAGTTAATCCGCTAATTGCTCTCCCTTATACTTCTACTAAAAGAGTTGATAAATTAGCGATTCAGCCACTTTCAATTCGTATAAGAACTTCTTCTAGCTTCTATAAGCTAGCTTTAAATTTTTTTTGTCTCCTCTGATATTAATCCTCTATATAATCAGATTCTGATGACGACTTTTGTGTCGCCACCACGCTCTTAACTACGTTGCTTGTGCTAAGACCTAACAATCACTATACAAATTACCTAGTCGACTCTAGCTAGCGGAAGACCCCCTTGTTAAGCTAGCACACAAACAAAGCAAAAGGCAGGGGATAGACCCCTACCTTTTAAGTTTACTTTATGCTATTGTGCCTCGCGTTCTTTCTTCAAGCCTAAGCCGACCATGAGGCTACCTAAGCCGGCCATGACCGCCGCCCAGAGACTGAGTGGGGCTTGGCTCTCACCGGTTGCGGGCAGTTGGCCTGCTGGCGCTTGGGCGACATCGCCACCAAAACCAGCGAAACCGGCACGCGCCACAGACAGAGGATCAATTCGGTCTGGCGCTTGGTTTTCTTGATCAGGGCCAGGCTGAGGCGCTTGATCTGGCTTGGCCTTAATCCGCAAGATCGTCGCCGTTAAGGGTTGCAAGGTGACAGATTCCGCATCATAGGCTACCCCTACTAGATCCGTCAAGGCCTGAGTCCCGGCACGGGCCCCATCCACCAAGGCTTCCGCCTTATCCAAACCAGGGAAGCGCTCAGGGTTGAAACGTAGCTTGCGAACCTTATTATCCGCGTTGACTACCACCACATATCGGTCGCCATTAGAGTCCACCGCCTGATAGGCAATGACATTGTCGCTATCCGCAATGTCTGGCGACGTCATCATGGTCACCTGGTCGGCGATTTCCTTAGCCGTTCCTTTGCGGAAAGCATCAGTAGACTTACGTAAGGCAATCAAGCCGCGAGTATAGGCCAGCGTCGCTTGGTTATGAGGATATTTGCCATCTTCCGCTACCTTACTCCAGTCAAAGCGGTTAATGATGTCGGAAGAATCATAGGAATCGTGAACGAAGTATGGATAGTCGAATGGTTTGCCCTGCTCATCGACTAAGAGATGGGTCTTATAAGGCGCCTTGTCGTCATCCACCTTATTCTTGTAGGCAGGGTCCAACAATTGCTTGGTCCGCCCCATTTCCTGACCGGAATGGATAAATGGCGTCCCTTGGGAGGTCAGAATCATGAGGTTACCCAAACGAATGCGTTGATGAATCTCAGCCGCATGGGTCTTAGGATCCTTCTTAATGGATTGGGCGATAATATCATGCAGAGTTAAGTTGTCGTGAGCAGCAATGTATTGAATCACATCTCCCGGTGCATCTGCAATAAAGTTACTTGGGTTGGCAATAATATTATTGAAGATTTGGTAGACACTGCGTGGTGCACCCGTTAAGAAGCGTGGTTGCCCTTCAGATGGGTAGCCGGACTTGAGCTCGTTACGAATCTCATCGGAGAAGACCGCCACACCATCAGTCGACCGCATCCAGTCTTGGTCGGCCGCTTGAACAGGCTCCCCTTCGTCCCCGACAAAGGTCCGCCAACCTTCCCCAAGCATGAAGACCTTAGGATTGAGGGTGCTAGCTGCCCGGTAAGCTTGGGCAATGGCTTCAGCATCATGGTCCCCCATCATGTCGAAGCGGAAGCCGTCCACTTTGAAGGTGTCGGTCCAGTATTTAATGGAATCGACTAGGACCCGACGCGCCATCTTATGGGTAGTCCCTAGACGCCCGCCACCAAAGCTTTCGCGTGGACTTCCATCAGCATTCATGAAGTGGTAGTAACCTGTCTCAATGTCTTCAAAGATATGGGTCTTAGCCGTGTGGTTGTAGACCACGTCCATGATAACCCCCATGCCTTGGTCATGGATAGCCTTGATTAATTGCTTGAATTCTTCAATGCGGGCTTGAGGCTTGCTTGGGTCGCTAGCATACATACCGCTGAGACTGAAGTAGGACTGTGGGTCATAACCCCAGTTGTAGTTATTGTTTTGGGTGCTTGGTTGGAGCTCACGCTGAGCACGAGCACTTTCATTAGCAAAGTAGTAACTCATGACTGGCAAGAGCTGGATATGGGTCACACCCAGTTGTTTGAGGTAGCTGAGACGTTCCGCAAAGGCTGAGAAGGTCCCAAATGGTGACTTGAGCTGACCTTCTAACTTAGGATCAGAGGTAAAGTCGCGGACATGGGCTTCATAGATGACCGCATCTTCACGTTTCTTGAAGCCTGGAATATTGGCATAAGATAATTTTGGCCCAATCTTATTTGGATCCACGATGGCAGCCTTGGCTACTTTTTCCTTGGCAGTGGCTTGGTCCCATTTGGCTAAGGACTTAGCATAAGGGTCTAAGACCAGAACCGACTGACCGCCACGCTCCACTTGGTAGTGGTAGAAGTAGCCGTCCAGATTCTTGGCTGGCGTGTTTTGGCCATCCAAGGTCACCGTCCACAGGCCCGTGCTAGCGTCCTTAGTCAAAGGCACGCGCGCTACCACTTGATCCGGATTGTCCTTGTCGTAGAGGACAGCCGTCACGGCGTCCGCGCTTGGCGCCCAGAGGCGCATAAGGGCGGAACCGTCTGCCTGTAGGGTAGAGCCTAACTCGCCCTGATAATTATAGAGAGAGTCCGTTAGCTTCCAACCGGTCTGGCTGTTGACGGTCTCGTCGTGGTAGGTCAGCTTAAGCGGCGTCCGGCTGACATCCTCTTGAGTTGTCAGAATCAGGCGCTTGTTAGCTGCGTCGACTTCAATCTTAGTGACTTTTACCGGCTGACCGGTATTCGTGCTAACCGCCAAATCTTGCTGGACTTTGGCTAGGTCCAACTGATCCACTGCCGTAAAGTTGGCTAAGACTTGGTGCGGCGCCGTCACTTCGGCGCGGGTAATACGTTCAGATAAGGTCTTAAATGGCGTCGTGTAGACCGTGTCTTCCTCATCATGCAGGTAAACTTGCTCATGGTTGGCGCGGTCGCTGAAGCTCATGTCTTTGGTTTGTTTTGAAGTTGCTTTGTTCACGAGTAAGAAATGAATGTCCTTTCCAAGTTCTGTAATAGGTAGGTCTAAGTAGCGACCAAAAGGCCCGCTCTGATTGAATTCTAGGGCGCCCTTAGGCCAGTCGCTAGATGGGTGCTCCACATCCTTACCCCAGACCCAGAGACCCCAGTTGTCATACTGGCCGTCAGCCCGGTGATAGTGGACGCGCAGGCGATTCTTGTTGGCTGGAATTGGCTCTTCCACGCTAGCTTGGTAACTCTCATCCAGCCAGGCTTGCTTCATTTGCGGGTTGGTGATGGCTAGGCTTAGGTCCTCGGTAAACTTCTTGCTGCCATCGTTGACGTTGTTGAGCAAGTAGTTGATGGCGGTCGCCTGCGGTGTCACCGGCACATCTAGGTAGTAACCATAGGCCGTCTTCTTGTCTTCCGAGAAGCGCATAGCTCCGGTTGGCCAGTTGTTGGACGGGGCTTGGACCCCGTTACCCCATACCCAGGCCCCGATTTCACTAATGTTATCGCTTGGCAACTTAGCAAAATGCATGCGGAAATGCCCCGCCGGAATCTCCGGCGCTTGGTTGGCTGGCGCCACCTGCGGCGCCGCTGCTGGGGTAGCTGTAGGGCTGGCGCCTGACTCGGCGGTGGCTGGTTGGGTGGTGTCGGCTGGGGTGGCGCTGTCAGTTGGCTTGGTGCTGTCGGCCGGGTTAGTGCCGTCAGTTGGCTTGGTGCTGCCGGCCGGGTTAGTACCATCACTTGCTTGAGCGCCTTCCGCCGCTTGGCTGGCATCAGCCGATTTCTTGCCATCAGCTTGGCCCGCTGAAGTGTCTTGTTCAGCCGGCTTGGCGCTATCAGCCTGCCCAGCGTCTGCTTGACTCGCTGGCGCTGCATCAGTTGCCGGCGCTGCTTGGTCTCCTGCGTCAGAACTTGGGGCTGGCGCTAACTGGCTAGTCGAGTTTTCTTCTGAGGTTTGACTAGCAGCCAAGACTTGAGCACTGCCCGGCAGGAAGTATAGAGTAGTCGCTACTAGGACAGAAGCCACTCCTACACTGAGTTTCTTAATGCCATAACGCTCTTGGCGTCGGACTTGAGTTGATCGCATATCTTTCATAGTTCAGATATCCCTTCTATATTATAATGCGCTTTCATTATTTTATTATAGCATGCTCTACCCTTCTTGGCTCCTAGCCAGGCCATTTTGTTAACGCTAACAAACTTTCTTCCAACCAAAGAGGGCTCCGCCAGTCCATTGTTCTGCCTATCAATGGACTGGCCTCACAAGAATCACCGAGAAACGCCCTTTTTGATAGAAAAAGCTCGCAGCTAGTCCATCGTTCCTCCTATCAATGGACTGGCTCATGCCTCCCCTCTGGCTTGGCCCTTTCTGTCAGATTTCTAACCTAGCTGGTAGTCCATTAGCTCATGCCTTTCGCCACATTTCGGGTACTTTTTACCTGTTTCCTGCCCAGCTAGTGGTCCACTCTCCAGAGTAGACCACTAGCTCGCAGCTTTCACCTCGGTTTCGGCCCTTTCCCCCAGTTTCCCACCCAGCTAGTGGTCCACTCTCCAAAGTGGTCCACTAGCTCGCGACTTTCACCTCAGTTCCAGCACTTTTACCTCGTTTCCTACCCAGCTAGTGGTCCACCCCAAAGAGTAGACCACTTGCTCGCAGCTTTCGCCTCAGTTCGGGCACTTTTACCCGGTTCCAACCCAGCCAGTGGTCCACTCCAAAGAGTGGACCACTGGCTCAGGGATTCTGCCTTGTATGTCACCTTTCCCCCATACCAAAAAGCCCCTGTCCTAAGGACAGGGGCTATACCATCTAGGCTTCTGGCGCTAGGTGGGATTTGATGACCATGAGTTCGCTATCTTCGATGGCTTCCAGGGAGTGTACTTCGTGAGGAGCCATGCGAATGATAACGCCGGGATAAATTTCGGCTGTCTCCTTCTCATCAGAGAAAAGAATCCGCCCTTTGACTGGGACGACAACCACCGTATAAGGGACGTGGTGCTGGCCAATGGCTTGCCCGGCAGGTAGGACCAGGTGGGTGACTGTCTGGCTAGGCGTTTCCACCAAATGCTCAAAACGCTCAATGTCTGTGCGACCGTGATAAACTTTCATACTTCAAACTCCTCTCTAATTCATAATTCTATTATAGCACAGTTCTTATCGATAAAAGCCATTAAACAGCTTGCCCCAACATTATCTCTATGCAAAAACCGCACCCCTTGCATCGTGGCAAGCAGGTGCGGTTCATGTCAATGCTTAATTTTGTCCAGCAGCTTATTCTCCCTCATTTGTAAAAATAAGCCTACCCCAGCCCAAGAGTCCCTAATCTCTCGAGCCAAGCCTCCTCAAGCGCAGAGCCCTCGCTCTGCACGCGCACCTGATACTGATGACAAAAATCTAGCATCTCCTTGTATATATGACGATCCGTTGAAAAAACGCCTTAAGCGTCTTAGTAGCCCTATCTATAAATAGCAACTACCTGACCATGGATGGGTGAAAATCCATTCAGCCATCGAATCCTTGACTTGAGGCACTTGAGCAAGCCTCTTCGTCATCCCTCTTACTTAGAAGGAAATCCTATGAAACTATATATTCGACAAGGAATCAGTACCCCCATACTCGACTTCCTTGTTGAGGAGTTTTATCAGGTTGCAAAGGCATTATAGCATGTCTTAAGTCGCTTGAAAAGAGTATAGACTCATTTTTTGTAGAATTATGCACTTTTTTGACAATCGACGATTTTTCTAAAGTTTTGGATGTTTTTTAGAAATAAATTAGGACAGAATTATCAGTCATATCATCCGCCTATATTCCTTGTAAAATAAAGATTATCATGTTTTTGAACTAGAGCTCTAGCCAGGCTAACATACTTAACAATATTGAAAATCTCTTTTCACCATTCAATATTCGAAATTTGTATATATACACAGACATTTGTATAGACTTTAATCCGATTTGTCGCGAAGTTTCACTCACGGCTCTCAATCGTGTCCGAACGCAAAAAAAGAGACCCGGCTATCGCCCGGCCCCTTTGTCTTCAAGTTTGTCTTTAACGCCCGCTACCATGCTACGACCAAAGCCCTTAATATGAGCTAGAAGGCCTAATAGACTGTCCCAATAAGTATCATCACCGCGCACCGCCAACATGACGGTCTCGCTCCCCATGTAAGCAGCCAGGAAAATCAAGAGGCTATAAACCAGATTGAGGACTTGCACACCTGTTCCTACCTCATGCTGCCAGTAACCCCAGACTTCTTGAACGGCATAAAGAGCTAGGATCAAAAGCAAATACCATACCGCCTTCTGCCATTCAGGCGTGAAACGTGATTTGCGGCGCAACAAAAGATAGCCCGCTACACCCGTTAAGATAATATTTACAGTCACTAGTAAGAAGTTCAGCATCTTACTCCCTCCTCGCATCATATCTTTCTCTACTTCTAGTATAGAAAGTTTAGGCTTCCTAGGCAAGGAAAAATTTGGGCCAAGGCCAAAAATCAGTCTCTAGACCGAGCTTTTGTCCAGTTTAAAACTACTTGTAGTTTTTTTCATAATCTCCCCCTATTTTGATGCGTGCTAGTTGCCTTTTTATGCAAAATTGCTATAATGATGATAGTATACTTGCGCACAAGGAGCAACAACATGAAAAAGGCAAAACTCTTCGCCCATATTATTCTTATTCTATTAGCTATCGGGACAGTAGATGTCCTAGCCAACTTCAGTGGCTTAGATCTCTTGACCCATCTCGATTCCTGGGTAGGTCGGCGCCCCGACCATATCTCGGCGCCTAATGAGTCTAGCCGCGAGTCGTCCAAGGACTCCTCCTCTAGCGACAACTCCAAGGAATCAGCTGAATCCAAATCGGAAAGCTCCTCTTCTAGCTCATCCTCTTCATCTAGCTCTACCTCATCTGAATCCTCTTCGTCATCTAGCCAATCCTCCGAATCTCGGCCAGGAACCCAAGACAACGATGACCAAGACGCCCCAACCAGTCCAAACACCCGTCAAAACGACGACTACACAGCGCCAGTCACACCGGCTACCCCAGCGCCTAACCCGGACCCAGTCCCACCAACACCGGTGGACCCAGTGGTCGAACCCCAACCAGACCCAACACCTGACCCAGCCCCACCAGCCGACGGTGGCGGCGGTGGCGGCGGCGTTGATGGTGCGGGGGAATAAGTAGATAGAAAAATCCCAATCCATGATGAATTGGGATTTTTTGTTACTATACTTTTATATAGAGATGGTATATTCTTATCCAAGTCAAAAGGGTTAGGTACTTAACTCACTTAAAAAAGAATAGTTCATATTCCACAATAAACTACATTCCAAGACCTATGGCTACTACATTGCCTCGAAACAGATATAATTTAATATCGTTGATTTCTACTAATACTAGTGGCTACAGATTATGCCTTCTGCTGCGAATAGAATCCACATGCTCTTAAGGCTTTAATTTAGTAAGTATAAATTTAACCATCACATTAAGATAATTTTTCATATAGTAATCTGGGATGCCATCCTTAACAATTGGCGTATAAATGCCATCCTCATCACAAGACACTTCACCGTTAAAATAAGAAATTATTATATTACCTTCCGATGCATCGAGTCCATCAACATTAATCGGTCCTTGAATACAACTTATAGTTAATGTGCTTTCGCTTCCTTCACTATCTATAACATCCATTGAATAATAGAAATCCAGTTTTTCATTAGTAACACTTGAAACCGCCGAAAATAGCTCTCCTGAATTATTATTACGCTTGAATTTCATTTCTGAAATATTAATATCTTCTCTACACCTAAGGGCCTCTATTATCTCAGCGGTCTTTTCTTCAAGAGCATTCCCAAATTCCTCAATTATCGCCCCTGCTTCTCTAATATTTACACCCGAATCGTTCTGCTTTACTTCAAATAATAGTTCTTTATATTTTCTAACAGCTTCCTGCTTTTGTTCAAGTGATTGTTTATCCGTATAAAGTTTCCTTAAAGCTCCTTCTACATATTTATCCATTTTATCTAGTAATCCATGGATTTTTTTATATGATGTTCTATCTAATATTTTATTATGAGCGACATGATTTCTACTTGACTCAAATTCTTCAAAACTATCGAAAAAACTACTTTCAAAGTATTCTTGGAAAAACATTTCCTTAAAATCCTCCTTGACAGTTAACTGCTTTTTGAGCATTTCAATTATTTGATGTTCTTTATTTTTGGTTACACCAACTAATAAAGCTTCAATAGCAGGGTCATAGGCTGGCTTCCATTCCATTCTCTTCATTGTTAATATCTTATATAGATCTTTAACATCGATAGCCATTAGGTGATCATCAATATTGTTGAATCCATAAACAGTCTTTTTGTATCCTGAGCATCTGGCCTTATACTTACCCTCAATGGCTAGTCCTGATTCTGATAAAATTCCCCACCAGTTTATTCCAATCGTCTTGAGCATGTATTCGTTTATGAATCTACGTATTTTATTCTCTATAATATAGAAACGACCATATAAATCTTTCGAGAGGAGAAATGCGTCTTCATCAAAAAGCCATACTATGTTTCTCCAATCATTAGCTATCGCTTTTTTTATAACTAGCTTAAGATTCTCTAGATAAGAATTTTCCTTATCAAGCTTATAATTGTTTGAGGTAATATCAATCGCCAAATGTTTTTCACTTTCGAAAGTACTAAAATCGAAGATTACATCTACGATAAAGCGCTCTTCTACTATGCTACAAAAAACAGTATTGGGATACTCGTCCTGCGTATATATAGTAATATCATTCTCAACTTGATTTTTTAACTCATCAGAGTTCGATAATATCGATTCCACATACCAATAATAATCTGAGATTTCTTTTTTTCCCCCAACTGCAACAAATTTAACTAGGTCCATCTTTTATTCCTCTCTCAAGAATTAGCTCTACTCATTATGCAAAATCAGAATTTTCAAGATACTCTCTTAATTCTACTTTCTCTTTATATTTCTCTAGCTCTATACGATACTCTTCAATATACTTTTTATGATCAATATAGTTGGCTCCACTTAGATTATCCTTTAATAATTTAAGAAAATTTATTTTTTCCATAATAATCGGAATCTCACTTCCAGACCATGAATAGGACAAAGAAAATAAGCTTATCTTCTTGAAGTCCTCGAACTTATTATTAGCTTTTAAAAATTCGAGAATATATTCTAATTTCCAATCAGGAAGAGCATTTACAACAATGTTTATCAGAGGTTTACATCTTTCAATTTCACTGATATTTTCTCTTAGTTTCTCAGTTAACCACGCTTTTTTCCGTTCTAATATAGCCATATCTCTTGCCTTTGTAAACAATAAACCTGCTATATCTTTTAAATAATAATATTCATCATTTTCGATGAGAGTCTTAAATGCGTAGTCCACACACTCTCGCCACTTATCGACGTCCCATATTAACTCAAAGATCTCATGTTCATTCCCATTATCACCAATATTACCTTTAGTCTTAACCCAATCCACATATCCATACCAGATAGCAGGATCTTGATTATATATTTTTATGAAAAGCTTACCATCGAAGTCAATTAGGTTACCCGTCGAAAGCGCATTAATATATATATGCGCTAATAACACAATATCATCCCTAAAGAAACTAATAAGGTCTTCAATATCATCTTCATTATGATACGCATAGTCAAAGAAACCCGCAAAGAGCTCTAAATTATCCCCTATAGCCTTAATTACATCTGCCTTGAGCTCACTATCTCTCTCAGCATAACGTGCTATCGTTTCAAATGTAGAAACTAAGCAGTTGTTATTTGCCAAATTATTTAGGATAAATGTTTTATAATGCGTAGCTGCAGACTCATCTATATTTTTTTCTGGTAGAATCTCCCAAATTAAAGATAACAATATATTTTTGTTGTCAAACACATGCTTATTCACAAAATCATACGTCACTTCATATCCGAAATGACTGAGCATATATTTTATCTGCCTATATCCACACATATCGCTAAATGGAGTATTCGCTTTAAAATAGCCCTCTAGGATCTTCAAATATAGATTTTCTCTCTCCTCTTCTATAATTTCAAAAACACAGTCCATCCCCTTCTTTAAAGCCCATTGGTCTTTGGAATCTGTTACCTCTTCCAAGAAACTGCAGATTCTAAATAATTCATGGAAATTCACCAAATCATAAGCTCTTATTTCTTTTGAGATAGTCTCTTTATGAAATTTCTCATCTTCTGCAAGTGTTCTTCCAATTGAATGTTCACAAGTCAACAATTTACAGACTTTGAATTCAGAATTATTTTCACCAATCATGAATCGTTGGTCTATTTTTTTTATGCCGATTCTTCTAGCTAATGATCTGTAATTTGAAATAATCCTTGCGTCAAAAAAATCTGGTTTTCTTTGGTCGATAACATATTTGTATATCGTATTAAAATCTGAATGTAGATACTTTCTAGACTCCTCTTCATTCAAACAGTTATATTGCATCCCTAAAAGAATACGATTAGTAGTATGATGATAGTCTTCATTTTTTCTTAAAGTAGCTATATTTTTCCATATACGAGTCCGCAAATTAGCCATTTCTTCAGTGAATTTAATTGACATTTTAATTAAATTCACTGATCTACTATCTTTATTCTTTTCTTCGAAAGACCTTGCAGTTTTTAATGCGGATTCTACAATATGTAAGTAAAGTACACTGTTATTATAATTGCGCCCCTCCTCAGAATAGTGCCACAACTTATTTAGTAAAAGTGCTTCATACTTATAGCCATAGTGATATGATTCCTTATCATATAAAAGTTTTCCACTCAGGGCAAAATAAAAATCCATTATTAAGTCTGGTCTTTTTTCAAAGTATCTCATCAGAAGATCAATAGCATCTTCATAGCTATCTGTGTATTTGAAGCCAGCTAGTATTTCTATTTCCCTAGTCTTAATATTATGGTGATTCTTCTTTGAGTTAATGTCATAATTGCGCAAATCAAAATCTACTACTACTCCTAACCTGATTCGATTGTTAATTATAGACAACGCTTTATATGGATTGACCAGATAAAATGATTCAAGGTACTCTGTATTTTGCCCCTCAGGTGCATTATCCCAAGCAGCAATTATTGAATCTTTAATATATTTATTGCATTCCTCCGAATAAAATATTTCCATTAACGTATTTAATGCATACACAGCTTTATTGCGATATCTTGGAAACGCAATAGAAATTAATTCTTTTACACTTATCCATTTTTTTTCGAATAGTACATGATACAATATATAATTTCCCAAGCTCTGATCCGCAATTTGTGTTATCTCATTCTTAAACCAGTCTATTAACTCTAAAGAATATAATTTCGAAATTATATCATCATCATCAAAATCAGCACCGTATGATTCCTTCAAATCACTGTATAGCTGGTTATCCTTATTTTTTACCGGGCCAGATACAGCAATGAAAAACAACATGAGAATATCTTCTTTCGTCAGTTTAGCCTCATCTATAATTCTTCCGTAGTAGTTCTTAAAAATATCCTCTGCGTTACGAATTGCCTGGTATCCATCCTCCCTCGATCTGATACCCGCAAGTAGGGCTAGCCTGATATTTCCGTTCGCAATTTCAGCTATTTTTTTGAGATACTGCGGATTCTTTATTCCTAAATTAGACTCCAGGATATCCTTTATCTCATCGTTCTTAAATTGTCCGATTTCAATTATGTTAGCCTCCGAATATTTCGATACTGCTTTTAACACGCTATGCTTAGCGTATTCTCTTACTGAAATAAGTAACCTGACATCAAAATCTGTTGGTAATGTCAATATAGTGTTAAAGATATTGTCTAAGCTTATAACCATATTAGCATCATCGAAAAAAATCAAATAACTTCCCGGATTAGAGATGTAAAACTTAATATCCTCATACAAAAAGTTCCCATTGCTTTTGACACAGTAAACTTCTGTAATACCATCATTCTCTCTTCTACACGCTTCTATGGCTAATCTAGTCTTTCCTATTCCAGACGATCCAGTCAGTACAGTAACTCTATTGTTTCGTATGCTATCGCAAATCTCTGTAATCTCTGACTCCCGGTGAAGAAGATTGCAATCAAGGGGTGCATTTATACCATTTGCGTCGTATGCTGTGACAAAATCTTCTATATCAAAAAACTGATTTGTGTCGATGGAAACTCCGAGTTCTGCTTTTGCTATATACGGATAATGCAACGCTAGATCGTGTGATAGTGTATCTATCCCAATAAGCTCAATCTCAACTCCTTGAATAGATTCCATAATATTATCAAAATCCTCCATATGGATGTTTGTAGAGCAATGACCACAAATGATTTTTTTAATTCTATTCTCAGATATTCGGAGTTTCGCCTCATCAAAACACGATAAAATATCTGCTTTTATTTTTCTTGCTGGCTGCGAGTTGACAGTTCCATAGTTAATTAGGATATAGTTTCCTTCATCTGTTAAGACGTAAGAGTCAGGCGTCCCTTTTGTTGGTTTATTAGTACCTGTATGAACTCCTAACGTTTGGATATTTTTAAACTTATACTTTTTATATAGATATATGTCAAACAGTTTTTGAAAAGCTCCCCCCTCCAACTGTAGAATTGCGCTTTGAATATAATTTACATTGCTCAATGTTCATTCCCCCATATATTGAGTTGCAAAGTTTTACCAACACTCTCTATCCCCTTTGATTGCATTCGAAAAATTTTATTCTCACTAGCGCGGCCTAATGTGTTGCGCTCTTCATGTTGTTTTCTTATGTTTCCCTAATACTAACAGAACATATTTATACTTCAACAAACCAGAGATTCTATAAGTTCATGAAGTTGTTATATATATTATAACATTATGTCAAACGATTTGTAAGGGTTTAATTTTAAGGGTACTCATCTTCGTGGCAAAAAAAATCATAGTCTTCTCTATTTTAGCAAATGTAAATGCATACCTCTTTTCACTTTGAAATTTTATCAGTGGTTTCATAGGAATGACAAAGCAACTTTCTGAGAAGTCTTTCCTTAGTTCTATAGAGCATGCTTTCTCATACTCTAGTCTCTACAGGATTTCAGCATATAAAAATTCTAACTCTAACTTAGCTTGATGTTGACTCAGCAATTTTTTAACTGACAGTAAACAAAACATCACAACAGAACAATAGGTATTCATACAATTACGAATATCTATGCCCATTTAACGGAGAAACAACGTGAGAGATTAGCCGAAAGATTCGCAAATTATGTCAATTTTTAAGGGCTAACGTATTCAAAACACATTCAAAGAAAGAAAAAAGGGGATAGACACCCTATTAAAACAAGGGACTGATTAATCTTTATGATATTGTTCTTGAAAGCGACTTTCTCTTTTGTAAAGGCCAGCAGCTCTCCAACTCTCAATCCATACCAATACAGAATTTCAAAGGCATAAAATGATTGCGATTTATCCTTAATAGCTTCAACAAAACCTTCATACCCTTCTCTTATCCAAAAAAGCATTTCATTTGCTCCCTTTTCACCATTTGTGCCCACATCACGATTAACATTGTTTTCAAACTATAGAATTTGCAATCGTGATTCAAGATACCGCTGAGTTGCGCCTGTATTGTCCTCAAATAAGTCAGAGAATAACTTTGTCCCGTATCATTTTTCATCATCATCTCATTAAACAGTTGATATGCAGTAGTTCTACTCACTTCTAAGAATTCTTGCACTTCTTATACGCCCATAAATATCTTGTGATTTTTTTCTTTCTTCTATTCAAAAACGGCGCCAAATTCTCTATTCCTATCTTGGGTTAGGACAAGCATCAATTTTATTAGCTTGTGTCTATTCGATTCATTATTCTTCTGTTCTGTTACTGGAGTTCATATTAGTTCTGTCGAAAGTGATTTTAAATTTTCTTTTTGATTATTATTTACTTCACCATTCTCACGCATTATACACAGAGAACTGTTTGCGCTTTGTACGATTTTGTGATAAAATATACGAAACGAAATCTAATTGTTTATAGAATGGAGCTTCCCTATGATATCCGGGCAAAAATTTAAAAGCTTCGATTGCTACAAAACTTCACTCAAAAGGAACTTGCAATTAAAGCTAGATTGACCGATGCTGTCTTACGAATTTATGAGTTTGTAATAAATCTCCCTCGAAAGAACAAATACAAAAAAATCATAGCAAATAGACTGTGATATTTCTGCCCTTATAAACCACGAACCGAACTCCATCCACGAGTTTATTCATACTTGTATTTGACCACGAAAAAGAAATGAAGCTTAGACCTCTGATAGGCGGCGCCATCATTGACTTACTGTCACATGATATTAACTCCAATGAATTTCTTGTGGAATGAGATGGAAATAAAACACTGTAATGGCAAAATCACAGATGGATAATTTAAGGATTGGAAGCTATCCAATCCAAAGAAATCAAGAAATCTAAAAATAAACATAAGATAGGTGTACCATATGGAAAATAATAATGAATTGATTATCGCTGGGGGTAATATAACTGCTGAGAGCTCAAAATTTCAGCAGTATCTGAACCTATTAAATCTACCGTCAGAAAACATCATTGCAGAAACCGATAATATAAATACTATAATAAGTGCTCTACCAAATTTATTATCCACTATCCCTCTAGAAAAGAAAAATGATGCAACTTATTTGTCAAAGTTCGTAGCTGCATCCGCAATAGGGTTATTTGACGCTGCGTTAAATTATGTTTGGAATGAAGTGGTAATCAACTTACGAGAAAAAATTATTTATTATGGTTTAGAAACATTTTATGATAATGCTTTAGGAGGAAAAACTCGCGAGGAATTTAAGACAGATGCAGATTTATCTGGTATTAAAGACAAAACACTTTTAGAGACTTGCAAAAAGTTAGAGTGGATTTCTGATATCAATTATAGGAAACTCTGTCACATCTTAGATATGAGAAATCAAATAGGTGCATCGCATCCTAATATTTCTACAATTAATCCTTACGAGCTTCTTGGGTGGCTTGAAGTATGCGTAAAAGATGTAATAAATGATCAGCCTTCTGCTTCAGCAGTAAATTCAAAAAAAATTATTGAAAATATTAAAAAAATGGATACTCCAATAGAAACAAACACCTTAGATGGGTATAAAATTTTATTTAAAGACTTATCTACAAATATAAGTTCCTCATTATTGGCTACATTATTCGGAATATATGTTTCCGAGAAAACCTCTCAACAGGTTCGTAATAACATCCTTTCTGTGTCATCAATTTTATGGGAATATACAACAGATCCTACTAAATACGATCTAGGCACAAAAAAAGAATACTACAAAAATAATCTTGATAAAGATAAAGAGGACTTGGCCTATACATTCTTTGAAAATTGTAATGGACTCCACTATTTAACGATAAACGAAAAAAGTCTTACTATAAGTGGCCTGTGCGATGATTTGTATAATGCTGCACACAGCTGGGATAACTACTATCACGAGCCACCAATCGCTAGAGAAATTATGAAATATATTAAAAGTAGCGAAAGTCTCCCCGAAGAGCAGACGACAAAATTATTGAACACTTTTCTTGAATGCAGAATTGGGCGAGAAGTACCGTATCAGAACGGAGTTTCACCTGGCGCAAAAGAATATTATGACTCACTTTTTAAATTACTTTCAAAAAATCAAGTAAAAATCACACTTGAACTACTTAAAAATCACCTTGATTCTTTTTATGATAATAGCAACGTAAAATCCAATAATGTAAAGGAAATCTTAGTAATTTTAAAATCCAATCAAATAGGTGAAAGGCTTAACGAAATTATAGATTTCCTGATTGTTGCTGCAAATAACAAACACCTACACACAGCGTATAAGGATAAAAACTTCAAAGACTTGTGTAGAGGAATAATTAATATCGAGTAAACCAAAAGAGTATTCTCAATAAAGAGAATACTCTTTTTATAAGCCACTTGGGGCCATTATTTGAATTACTCTTTTTACCACTTTGTACCATTTGTGTACTAGTGGGCCGATTTCATCGCATACTAGCATTACTATTACTTACTTTATTAAATTTCGCCTTCTAATCCTACTCAATCAATATGCATATTGTCACTCTTTAACACTAGACAAATACATTGAATATTTTCAACACACATTGATAACCATTTAACGTATTCACTCGTCAACGTGTTTTAGCTCACCATTTGATGGGATTTTTTGTAGCGAAACGCCATTTACTACCTATTCTTTATTCTCTGCTTCGTATATTTTTTTAGCCTTCTCATAGAAATCTAAATCTTTGAATATCATTAAGCCATACTTGTATGCGGTAGCGCTCCCTTTCTTATCTCTTATCTCATATGGAGTTATTCCAACTGCTATTTTATCACTTTTAACAAAAGCAGTCTTAAACTCATAGCTAGATGGGTCCAACGAGCTCAGTTGTATATTCAATATTAACGGCTTCTAGATATCCTAAAACACCATTGATTGAGAGTGGCTTTATCTCGAGCCCAATAGTCTTACCGTCAGTATTTGCATATAAACCACTATTCTTATCATCGCCCTTGTAGAACTTGAATTCCGTACCGTCCGGGAGTGATTCATTCTTCGGCTGATATCGATCCTCAATCTTAACAAACTTCATAAAGCGGTCATATGAGGCTTCCGCATCATCGTCAATGAGAGCCTCCATTTTTATAAAATGGTCCTTATATTGCCATGGGGTAGGGTCTTTGTCTTCTGCAAATAAGGTTGAGGGGATGGTGATAAGCGCAATTAACGCAAATAATGCAAGGAGTATTTTTTCATTTTAACACTTCCTTCTTTGAATTTACTTTTCAACACTAATTCTAAACTAAATAACCCACAAAGTCTATATTCAAAAAAGCCTCATATAGACGCCCCTTCTTTCTTAAAATCGACTAACTAGGTGCTCAGTTTCCCTATTCACTTCTTCAGTACCGTCAGTTAAGCCATCTCGCCAATATACCACATCACTTAGATTTAGAATGTTATTGTGCCCAGGCTCTCCGCATTCTAGTTTAGTATATTTTTGCGCTTTAACTACTCGGCAAATCCCTTCCTTCCCTGCTTCTTAGCAAACCTCTTGTTTATTTGAATTCAATTCTTTCAGGTGAGTAACCACTTCCTTAAGATATTCGACAACGCCCTCTTTTAAGGCTAATGTATTCAAAGCAAGAAAAAAAGGGATAGAAACCCTATTAAATCAAGGTTTCTATCCTCTTTACTTTATTCCCACTCTATGGTCGCCGGTGGTTTACTTGTAATATCATAGACCACGCGGTTAACATGGGCTACTTCGTTAACAATCCGAGCGCTGATTACTTGTAGCACTTCCCAAGGTAGGCGGGCGAAGTCACTGGTCATCCCGTCGATAGAGGTGACGGCACGAATCCCGATGGTGTAATCGTAGGTCCGGCCATCCCCCATAACCCCAACAGACTTGAAGCCTGGGAGTACAGTGAAGTATTGCCATACATCGCGTTCTAAGCCATGGTTAGCAATCTCTTCGCGCAGAATGGCATCTGATTCACGGACGATTTCGAGTTTTTCTTCGGTGATTTCGCCGATAACCCGAATACCGAGACCTGGGCCTGGGAATGGTTGGCGCCATACCAAGCTGTCTGGCATTCCCAGCGCTGTCCCCAAGGCACGTACTTCGTCCTTGAAGAGGGTATTGAGAGGCTCAATCAACTCGAACTGCATATCTTCTGGCAGACCACCCACGTTGTGGTGAGACTTGATAGTCTCGGCTGTCTTGGTCCCAGACTCGATGATGTCGGTGTAGAGGGTCCCTTGGGCTAGGAAGTCTACCCCTTCTAACTTGGCTGCTTCATCATCGAAGACATAGACGAATTCATTGCCGATAATTTTACGTTTTTGTTCAGGGTCGCTCACGCCGGCTAACTTGGACAAGAAGCGGTCCTTGGCATTAACCCGGATAATGTTAAGACCGAATTTACCAGCTAGGCTATCCATAACTTGGTCGCCTTCCCCTTTACGCAAGAGGCCGTGGTCGACGAAGATACAGGTTAATTGGTCGCCAATGGCTTTCTGTAAGAGCACCCCTACGACGCTGGAGTCTACCCCACCGGACAAGCCAAGCAAGACCTTACGGTCGCCGACTTGTTGGCGAATTTTGGCTACTTCAATTTCGATGAAGTCTTCCATGGACCAGTCGCCTTTGGCCCCACAGATATTGAAAGCGAAGTTGCGGAGCAAGTCATTCCCGTGTTCAGAGTGACGCACTTCTGGGTGGAACTGGACGCCGTAGATTTGACGGGCTGGGTTCTCGAAGGCCGCCACCGGGCAGTGATCGTTAGACGCCGTCACGCTGAAGCCTTCAGGCACTTGCACGATTAAGTCACCATGGCTCATCCAAACCTTCTCATGGCTACCTAAGCCAGCAAAGAGGCCTGTTTCACGTTGGTGAACATCTAACATGGAGCGACCATATTCGCGCTTGTTAGCAGATTCGACCTTACCGCCCAAGAGATGGGTGGTCAACTGCATGCCATAGCAAATCCCTAAGATTGGAATCCCTAATTCGAAGATGGCGGGGTCAATGGTGAAGGCACCCTCAGCATAGACGCTATGTGGTCCCCCTGAGAAGATAATCCCCTTGACATTGCCTTCGGCTTGAATGTCGGCTGCACTGGTATCATTGGGTAATAATTCACTGAAGACTCCAAATTCCCGAATGCGGCGGGTAATCAACTGGTTATACTGACTCCCAAAATCCAACACAATAATTTTCTCTAACGATGCCTGTGTTTTCATGCTTTGCTCCTTTACTTCATCTTATTATTGCCTATTGTATCAAAACCCTGTCCCGGTGTCATTAAATGTCGATGAGAGTTAGAATGTCTAGCCTCAACCCTATATATAACAAAAAAGGAGGGTTGCCCCTCCTCGGTGATGCGGCCAAGAAGACTCGAACTTCCACGGGGATACCCCCACTGCCCCCTCAAGACAGCGCGTCTGCCATTCCGCCATGACCGCAAAATCACTACTCGATTATTATAGCATCCTGGACTAAGCATGGCAAGCAATTTTTTCAGAATTTTATTGCTAGCCTCCTTGCCCTAAATAGAAAAGAGGCTGAGACAAAAGTCTCAACCTCTCTTATCTAAACTAGGCTTGATCTTCAGGACGTTTGGATGCAACGAGGCCTAATCCGGCTAGTAAGGATAGGGCAGCTGCGCTGAAGAGTAAGGTTTGATCACTTTCACCAGTAGCTGGCAATTGTCCCTTGCCCTCACTTGGAGTTACTTGAGCAGCCTGAGCCACCAATGGCCCGCCCGCTTGTTCTGCTGGGTTAGCCGGTTGACTTGGGGTAGCTGGCTGGCTAGGAGTAGATGGTTGACTTGGAGTTTCCTGACGCTTACCGAAACTTACAGCATAGAGGCTGAAGTGGTTAACAGTCAGGGCTACACGGCCGTCGGCCATCATTTCAAATGGCACTTCATTGACGATTTCTTTGGTGTCGCTGGTCAAGTAGTAAGCCTTGGTTACAGCCTTGTCTACTGGGAAGATAACCTTAGCATCACCTTTGACAGGGACTTCCTTGCCGTCTTTGTTGAGGAAGCTGATTTCATAGGCTTGATGCTCGTCTTCGCCTAGGGCTGCCAACTTCTCTTTGAGCGGCACAACAGATACTGCCACGATGCTTGGATCCAAGTGTTTGGTTGGAATCTTAACCGAAACGCGTGTATCGCCGTCATTATCCTCGAAGGTCGCTTCGGTCTTGTCAGCATTGAGGGTCACCTTAACCCCTTGGGTCTCATAGAGTGGCAACTTAGTGCCTGGTTGGTCTGGCTGACTTGGTTGATTTGGTTGACTTGGTTGGTCTGGCTGACTTGGTTGACCTGGCTGACCTGGCTGACTTGGTTGACTTGGTTGACTTGGTTGACTTGGCTCAGGCGCCTTGATTTGCTTGAGGTAATCAACTAGACGATCCAAGGCCGCCTTAGTTATCAGATTATCTTGGTTCAAGCCTTGATAATATGCTTCTACAGCAGTGGCTGCTTGACGAGCTACCTCACTATCAATGCCTTTAACGCGTGCAAGTTCCGCTTGATAAGCTGTCATATCCAATGGCGTATCCACTACTTCTGGCAAGACAAAGCGCAATTCAGCCGCTGATTGGAAGGCTCCGCCATCCCCATAGGATTCCGTCCCAGTAATGGTAGCTTTCTTAATCTTGATTGGTTTATCGAACGGAATAACCTTGGTTGTGGCATCATTTGCCCAGCCGTCAAATTCAAAACGGTGTTCCTTACCCGTCTCGTCTACCAAGACCAGGTTCCCTTTTTTGAGGCGACCGTTAGCACCATCTTGACGTGGGACATATTCAAATCGAGTCACTTCCAGTGGTTGCTTAAAGGTTACCGTCCCAGACTCGCCAATAGCACGTCGATCCCATGGTGTATGCCATAATGTCCCCGTATCCCCGTCAAAGGCATACCAGAACTCTTCCCCTTCGTGGGCTGGTGCTTCCACTGATTCGATATCATCCCATCCTGGGCTAGTCCGTTTGACTTGTAAAGCTTCCTTAGCAGCTTGCACGGCAGCTACCAGTTTGTTTGCATCTTCAACACTAATGTCATCTTCTGCTTCGGTCAAGGCTAAAATGGCATTCTTGTAGGCTTCTAGGCTAGCAGGAGTGTAGTTGCCATTGACCACTGGCGTATTTTCCTTGTAGGCTTCATCCACAATTAACTTACCGGTTAAGTTTACTTCTTCAATCTGAAGATTATCCATCATGAAGTCCTTATAACCGCGGAAATCCACGGCGCTACCGGTCTCACCCTTATTATCGGAGGCTTTGTTGGTAGAATAGATCCCGATCCAAGTATTGCCAGAATCAGAGGCTTGTACAATAAAGCTAGCCTTACCTGGCTTATCGGATCCTTCCCAGGTATTACGCAAAGCATGCATCTTAAGCTTGCTGCGACGAGTATATTCGCCATCCCCTTCAACAAAAGCATAAGCATCATGAGACCCTGCTTCATAGTCGAAGGTGACACGATAGGTCTTGCCAGCCTCGAAGCGGAAGTTTTGTGGAATAGTTTGATAGACAAGTCGATCCCGTCCAGTTAACCCATTAGTCTTGAGGGACCAGTTACCCTCAATAACATCGTTAATTTTCTTGCCGTTCCAGCCCCGTTGGGTATAAGGGTCATGGCGCTCTGACAAGTGAGTACGGTTATCAGAAACACCCTCTACGTTCCCCACAACAAATGGGAAAATTCCCTGTGGTACTTCTTCAAAATCTTGTTTGAAGGTACCCGGAGTCGTATTATGACCACCACTATACATATTGGACTGATTCTCGAAGATTCGAATTTCATCGAAGTAGGTAGCATCCTGATCAGCATCACGACCTAAGGTCAGAGTCACATTGCTAACATCGGATCCTGTTGTAAAGAAAACATACATATTTTGGAAGTAACTGCTATTGTCCACCGTCGCATTCTTAGCTGAAGTGTTATGGGCATGTGCTTGGACGTAGTTCTTAGCAATAGATTTATAGGTATAGTTGCTGATGGTCTGATTACCGGATTTAATGGTGATATCCGCCTTAGCATTACTACGGTTATCCACTCCAACATAGACAGCATAGCGGGTATTAGGCTTCAAATCCGTCAGTTTCTGTGTCAAGGTCACACGTTCCTTGTTCCCAGCAATACGTAGCATTTCATTAGCGCCTTGGGACTTAACAATTTGAGCATTTTGGCTATCCCCTGTCTTGGTCCAGTGATCTAAGGTGCCACTATTGAAACCTTGGTCATAGAGATGCATGCCTTCACTCCAGGTCATAGTGCGTTTGCCTTGAGCTACCTTGTAGAGAACATAAGGTTGATTAGCGAGCGCATCAATGGTGATGCGACCTTGGCTATCAACGGCTAGTTCTACTTGTTCCTGTTTACCTTGGTCGGTCAACTTGTAGAGATAGACCTTATCACCGCGCCAAGCTTCTGGCAGAGTCCAGGTGGTTTGCCCAGCTGTCTTGGAGAAGAAGTACATTTTCTCTTTGTCGCCAGTCAAGGCTTTACCGTTAGCATCCCAGTTCCATGGGGTCAGGTAGGCACCGGCATTTTCAATCACACGACCGTTGAGGGTGACCGTACGTTGACGGTAGCCGGCTTCATTTGGATCGTTAGATAGACGCTTGATGACGATTTGGTCACCCGCTTCATTAGCCAAATGCACTTCCATTTCTGGAATCCAATTGTAGGTTTGACCATTATCTGTCATTTGGACAGGGTGGCCGTTGACCCATTTGGTTACCTTGTAGTGTTGGAAGAATTTGGTCATGACATCGTGTTCGAAGAGGTTGGTAATATAACCTTCATAGTCACTCCGGCCTTGCCAACCCTCGAAGTCCTTCATGTCGTAACCACCCAGGAGCGGATAGTTGGCTGCCCCGCCATACCGTGGATAATCCCCTACCCAGGCATCTTTTTGGTGGTTGCGGATGAAACGAGCAATATTGGAGTTAATCCCCTTGTTGGTATAACCACCATAGGTTAGGTCAGCTGCCCAGTGTTGGAAGGTGGAATCATATTCGCCCCCGTGGCCCCACTCAATAGTGAAACGCCAACCTTGGCTGTTGATTTCCTTAGCAATCACGTGGGTAGCCCAAGCGCCGTTGTCCCCGGACTGGCCATTACCCCATACGTCTAGGTAAATAAAGTCGAGCCCTTCACCCAAGGTTTCCTTGAGGTCTTTCCACCGTTTGAGGCGGTTATGAGCTAAATCGTAAGCCGCATCAATGTTAATCCCTTGGTCTAGCCAGTTCCAACCATAGCTATAAGTCCCGTCTTCGCGTTTGCGCAAGATTGCTTCACTAAAGTATTTAGATTCTGGATAGGTTTCAGAAGCATTGACGTGAATCCCTAATTTTGCCCCGTATTGCTTAGATTTTTCAATCAGGGTCTTGAAGTCTTTGACGCCCCCAATACGACGACCAATATCGGCATAGTTGAGGTGGCCAGAGTCGTGCCCTTCACTCCCGTAACCCTTAAGCAAGACAGATTGGCCTAGGCCATCCGTATGCAGATTGACCTTCTTAATCCCGTCTAGGGTCATGAGGAATGGGTTTTGCGCATGAGAACCGAAGTTCATAGCAATCCGGTAAGCTACCAGATCCGGCACACTTTCAGAACCTTTAGGGTTATTCATAATCTTGCGGAAGGCAATGGCCCCATCCTGCCAGTCTACTTGTTTGTCCTTATTAAGGTCTTGGGCAAAGACTACCTTGCTACTTGGCAATTCGAGGGTATATTCAGGATAAACCAGTTTGCCATAGGCCCGTTGATAGTAGTAAGGCGAGCTTTGAATCCCGATATAGTTAACGCCGGCTACGCGTTGCTTGAAGGCGGTCAGACGCGTGAAGTCTTCAGAACCACCGCCGTAGCTAAATTGAGAGTTGCTCCAAACCCCGGCTGCGACTTTGTCAGAGGAAACAAAGCCATACATGAAGCCATAGGCGAAGTCATCCATCTTACCTGGCACTAGGTCCACATGGCTATCACCTGCCCGGTGGGTATTATTGGACATCCAAGAACCATCGAACTTAGCCCCAGTTTGATTAGAGCCGACAGAAACTAGGGTGTTACCTGGGAATTCAATCGTCGAAATCAATTTACGAGGATTGTCGATTTCCTTGCCCATGGTCACCAAGTTCTTGTTTTCTACCTTGGTCACATCAAAGTGCAGTTCATTGCCCACTACCTTGACTTGCACAGTAATAACCGCATCAATAAAGGCTTCAGGATTCTTAACCGTCAGCGTGTACTCGGCAGTCGCTTGATCCACCTTGCGGTAGGTCACTTGAGGCTTGACATCGGTCCCGTTAATGCTGAGCTTATCTAGTTTTTGCACTTGCCCGGTCATAGTTTGGCCGCCGAACTGATAGTGCTTGATGCGTGGGAAGAGGGTATCAATTTCAGCATCTAAGACGTCCGAACGAATGTGATCGTAGACGACATCTTGGTCGTTGGCTGCTAGGCCTGGATCTACTGCTCCATTATCTGGTTGACTTGGCTTGAGATTAGACTGGTCGTCTGCCTGCACAGCCACACTAGTCCGTTCATTGCCCCAAGTTGCCGCCTTGAGGTAAATTTTATTTTGCCCTTCTAAGGCCGTCTTCACTTCTTCTGGCACTAGTAAGGTATCAAAGAGGCTCTTCCCATTGTTAGTGGCATTGAGCTGACCATCCTTCTTGTAAGTGATAGAGAGATTGTTGACCTCTCCTGCTTTAGGGGCTGCTACCCGGCCTTTTTGATACCAGGTGCTAGCCTTAGGCGATTTATATTCCCAGAACCAACCATCGCGGTCGTAACCAACGAAGATATGGTTGGCAGGATCCTTATACTTGAGGAAAACCCCGAAGCGGGATTGTTTTTCTGTTGATAGGTCCTTGAAGGTCAAGTTGACACTGGCATTGCCGTCTTGATCCACTTCCAGTCCCTTTTTCTCAAAGAGGGCAGGGTTCTGGCCGTTATCATTCTGAGCAGTAGAAGCCAGTTTATTATAACGTACGCCACCTTCTTCCACGACTTCGACGGTCCCCTTACGGCTGCCGGCCGCAGTCCAGTCTGGTGCTACTGCTTTGCCTTCGGTGGTCGCAGGATTTTCCTCCTCAGTGGCAGCAGGACTTGGAGTCTCTGTCGCTGACGCCTCAGCTGGGCTGGCCGTCTCTGTTGGGGTGTCAGTCGCTGCTGGCGTATCTGTTGCTGTAGGGGCAGCTTCCGCACTTGCAGCTGGCTCAACCACATCAATGGCTCCCGCCGGAACAGGCTCTACCTCACTGGTGGCTGGGGTGTCGGAAACAGCTTCTTGGGCCGATGCACTTGGACTTTGGCCTAAGAGAAAGGCCCCAATAATGACGGAGCAAGTCCCAACACTGAGCTTACGAATGGAAAAACGACACTTCTTATCAAACAAGTTTTGAATCGAATTTCGCATGATAATCCTCCTTATAAAATATAATAGTTTCTTACCCCTCTATTATATTGTATCCCCTTACAAAATGAATTATAAATTCTTGCTGAATCATTTAGCTTTCTTGCGATATTTGTCTTTTAATTACGTTCCTTATGTCGGTAAATCTTGTTGTCTAGCCATCTCCATAATTTCTTAAATTTCTCTGTCTATACAGACCTCGGGCACAAAAAAGAGGCTGATTAATCAGCCTCTTGAAGATTAATGATGTCTGCGTGCTAAGTCTTGAAAAGGCAAGCCCCGGTCTTGGGCCCAGTTGCGCAAGTCTCCTGTCAGAATCAGATCAGTGGTCTGAAGTTCTTGCCAGTCACGTGCACCTAGAAGCAGATAGAGTTGGCGCAATTGCTCTTGCCAAGCTCTGACCCCTTCAATGGTCGCTTCAAGTCCCTTATTTTCCAGGCAGTGTAAGAAGAAACCGGCTAGCCCGACGGCTCTAGCCCCCATAGCGAGAGACTTAATAATATCAACCGGTTGATGAATCCCGCCACTAGCCAAAATCTCCAACTCGACAGGTGCTACTCGTGCTTCCAAAAGCGACTCTGCCGTCGTCTGGCCATATTGGTAGAGGGCTTGGAATTGAGGCGTCTCGTGCCGTTGATCTTCAATCTGGATGAAATTAGTTCCACCCCGACCGCTGACGTCCACTGTCTTCACACCGACTTCAGCCAAGCATCTTAAGGTTTGTTGACTCATACCGAAGCCTACTTCCTTAATGATAACCGGGCAATCCAGGCCATTAACTAAGCGCTCAATTTGCTTTAACCATTGGCTGAAGTCGCGGTCCCCCTCAGGCATGACCACTTCTTGGGGCCGGTTGAGGTGGATTTGCAAGGCATTGGCACCCATGGCCTCCAAGACTCGCTGAGCCGACTCTAGGCTGTGATGGGCCCCCAGATTAGCTAGGATAAAGCCATCTGGATTGACCTGACGCATCACTTGATAGCTAGTCGCCACTGTCGGATCCTTGACCATGGCACTAGCCGAACCAGCCGCTAGCGCTAGCCCCGTCTCCCGCGCCACGATAGCCAGTTGCTCATTGTATTGGCCGGTTAACTTGGAACCACCCGTCATGGCATTGATGTAAAAAGGAAAGGCATGCGTGTGCCCTGCCCACTGAGTAGTCAGGTCAATCTCATCTTGAGACAGGAGCGCCAAGGGATGGTGGACAAAGCGTAGTTGATCGAAGCAACTAGCTGTCTGAACCCCAGCCTGTTGGGCCAAGGCTAAGTGAAGATGGTCGGCCTTACGATGGGCCACTAAGTTTTCTTCTTGCATTAATTTCCTGCCTCCTCAGAGGGCCTTTGAGGCGCCCCTATCTCTAGTTCGACTAAGGTGATGCCGGCTGCCTGCCAAGCTGCCGCCAACTCTTTCTTGAGTCCTTGGCCTTGGCCGACCGCAATCCCGCAGTCTCCCCCTCCAGCCCCCGAGGATTTGGCCTCGAATTGATAGGCTTGAGCGATAGTCACCAACTCTCGTAAGGCGGGTGTCTCAATAGAGAGGGTATTGTGTTTTTCAATTTGTAGTAGTAAATGTCGGTAGTCGGCCAGGCGCGATTGGATGGCTAAGCTGTCGCCAGTCTCAAAAGCTGCCTTGATGGCCTGGACTGTCTCCTTGGCCGAACTTAGAAAGGCCTGATAGGCGGCACCAGACCGGTCCTGCCACTGACCAATTAGGTTGTCGGTAGAAGCTGGTACGCCAGTCCACCCCACCAAGACCTCTAAATCCGCCGGCGCAGACATAGGCTGGATGACCAGGCTAGGCCAGTCTTGACTCAGCAGGGATAAGATCGAATGGTTTGCTAGGGCGTCTTGTAGCCAAACTCGGTCTGGGGCCACATAGTAGAGCCAGCCGCCAAAAGCATTGACCGCTAAATCAGCCAGACTCCCCTTGGAACCTAGGCGCATCATAGCCATAGCAGCCAACTTATAGTGCATGAGCGGCGACTTAGCCACCAAGCCATAGAAAGCCAATAAGGCCTGGATGACTGCCACCGTCACTGCTCCGCTAGAGCCAAAGCCGTATTTACGGCCATTGTCAGCTAGTAGCTGACTGTCTATACTTAGGCGATAGTCTTGTAAGGGGCGTCCCAGTTCCTTAACTAGGTCTTCCACTAATTGCATAGCGGCTAGAACATAGCGCCACTGGCTTGAATCAGCCTCATAGAGATTTGCCCGCTCATAGTGCCAGTCTTCTAAGCCTGGCAGATTGGACTGTAGCAGGCCTCGTCCGGGCCAGGGACTGATGCCCACTTGGCAATGCAAATACTGGCCAACTGCGAAGAGCAGGGCAGGCTGGTCTGGGGCCAAAACAGCATACTCGCCCGCTAGGAAGAGTTTGCCGGGTGCCCAGCCCTGATTAGTCCCAAAATTCAATTCAGGTGCCAAATCAAAAAGCTCTAAAAGCTGGTCCATAGCTTCCATGGGCTACCTCCTTCTTAATCATTAATTGGATAAGGCGCCGGGCCAGGATAGGCCACCGCCAATTGCTTGGAGTCGAATTCAGTCATAAAACGATTGCGAATAGCCTCTGCTTGACTCGATGGGCAGAGGACCTTGACATTAGGGCCGGCATCCATGGTGAAATAAGCGGTAAAGCCTTCTTGCCGTAGTTGTCGCACCAAGTCCATAGCCTTGAGCGAATCCGCCTCCCAATAGCTAAAGCTTGGGTTGGCCGCAATCATAGTCGCATGCATCTTCATGGCATTGTGTTCGGCAATTTGGCCGACACGGTCTAAGTCATGGGCTAGAATAGCAGGTTGAATGGCCGCCAAATCCTTGGCGACTTCATCCGGCCACAAGGCATAAAAAGGCGAGGTCTCCATGGTCAAGGCCATGCCTTGGCGGCTAGAAATTTTCTTGGTCCCTTTATTAACCATAACGACTAGCATGGCTAAATCCCACTCGGCTGCCTCAAAAGGTTCAGCATAAGAAGAGTCGCTGTCCTCTCCCTGACCCGCATGCCAAATAACGAAGCCACCAAAGAGACTACGGCTAGCAGAACCTGAACCCTGACGGGCTAAAATAGATAGTTGACGTTGGGATAAGTCCAAACCTAAGGCGGCATTGGTCGCACAGGCCAAGGCCGCGTAGGCAGAGGCCGATGAAGCCAAGCCAGCTGCCGTCGGCACATGATTGGTGCTGGTTACCAGGGCCCGGCAATCGGTCTGGGCGAGGGCCCGAAAACAGTCTAGGAAGGCTGAGACTTTGGCTACTTGACTAGCCTCTTGCTCCTGGCCATCAAGAATAAAACGGTCATGAGTTAGCTGGGCATCAAAAGTCACTTGGGTATCGGTGTAGAAGGCATCTAAGGTCAGTGACAGCGAACTGGTCACTGGCAAGAAGAGGGCCTGGTCGCGTTTGCCCCAATACTTAATCAGGGCGATATTGGTATGAGCGCGATAGGTCGCGCTCCCTTTTGGCTGATTTGGCTGAATCATCGGGCTCCTCCTCTTTTTAAATGGCCATGGTCCAGGTGCGGCCGGCGCCTGCTTGACGCATGGCCTGACTAATGGCCTCGGCCTGCTGGGCTTGGCTGGATAGAGCAATGACACAGCCGCCCAAGCCCCCGCCCGTTAACTTGGCACCTAGGGCACCCGCTAACCAGGCGGATTTGACAATATTATCCAGCTCAGGGGTCGAAACCTTGAGCTGGTTGAGATAATAGTGGTTGTAAGTCATTAGACGACCCAAGGCCACCAAATCTCCTTGGCGAATGGCCTGTTGGGCTTGAATGGTGCATTCCCCAATAGCCGCCATGGTCTTCATGACCTGGTCAGGTCTGTCTTGCGCTAGCTGAGCTACTTGAGCGACAGCAAGCTTGGTTTGGCCTGCCTGGCCGCTATCGGCAATCACCAAATAGCCTCCTAAGTTCATTTGGAAGGCTTGTGGCGTTAGGCCCTTACGATAGAGGGCGGGCTGTGTGGTGGAGGTCATCAAGGTATCCAAGCCACTTGGCGCTCCGTGAGCCAAGACTTCAGCTTGGTTGACCATGTAGTGCAGCACTTCCTGAGTCAGACTGACCCCATAGTAATCGGCCAAAGCCCGAACCAAGGCAACCGCCACAGCGGCCGACGACCCCATCCCTCTTTCCTGAGGAATGTCGCTATCAATCCGGATATGAATGGCCGAAGCCTGATCTTTAGGTGCGCAGTGCTCCTGAGCCAAACTAATGGCGGCTTGAACATTTTGTAGTTCTTGAGGCGCATCTGCCAAAGGCCCCTTGTAGTAGCGGCAGGACAGGTAGTCTGCCTGGTGTTGGGTGGGTGTTACCCGGACACGGATGGCCACAGCCGGTACCGGCAAGGCAATGGCTGGGTAATCGTAGACAACGGCATGCTCCCCCATAAGGATGACTTTACCGTGGGCGGTCCCCATACCTACTGGGCTCTCCGCTACTTGGCTTTTTATATTTAATTCTTTATGTTGATTTTCTAGCATCTTTTTAGGCACAAAAAGGTCCCCTTTACGAGTCAATTCGTCATGTTCTATTGTAGCGCATCCCAGGAAAAAGTGGGATTTTTAGGGAAAGTTTTAAGCAATCTTAAACTTTCTTAGATTCTGTGGTAAAATAAGCCTAAGCATCCCCGTCAGGAGGTATCTCATGTCATTGGAAATGTTCACGCGCTACGCGCCCCAAGAGTGGCAAAAGCTCCACCAAGAGGGCCAACCCATACCCCAGGTCCATGAATTGGCTCGACTGGTCTCACTTAATGACCGCCTGTCTCAGGCAGACGTGGCCACCATCTATGCCCCTATGATTCATTATTTGGATATGATGATGACCTATCAACAAGCCTATCAGTCCGCCAAGTATCAATTTCTGCAGGGCCAAAACCATCCCTCGCTCCAATCCCACCAGCCTTTTGTCATTGGGATTTCAGGGAGTGTGGCGGTCGGCAAGAGTACAACGGCCCGGGTCTTACATGAGCTACTGAGCCGGACCTATCCAGAGCGCAAAGTCGCCCTAATGACAACTGACGGCTTTCTCTATCCTAACGCTGAATTAATTCGGCGTGGCATCCTAGGCCGCAAGGGTTTCCCAGATTCCTATGATATGCCTCGCCTCCTAGACTTCATGCAGCGTATCAAGACGCGTAAAGGGCCAGTCAGCTACCCCGTTTATTCCCACCAGGTCTATGATGTCTTAGTCGGCCAAGAAGCCGTCATGGAAGATCCCGACATTCTGATTGTGGAAGGGATTAATGTCTTGCAACTGCCACAGAACCAGAAACTCTATGTCAGTGACTTTTTCGATGTCTCAATCTATATTGACGCTAATCCTGTCCATATTCAACGTTGGTACATGGAACGTTTCGAGCTCTTGCTGGACTTGGCCAAACAAGATCCTCATAACTACTATTTCGAGCTGTCCCAAAAACCACGCGAACAAGCCCGGCAGTATGCTAACGAGGCTTGGCAGACCATTAACCTAGTTAACTTAATTCAAAATATCGCCCCTACACGTGAGCGTGCAGATCTGATTTTACATAAGGCCTCCAACCATTTGGTAGACGGCATTTATGTTAGAAATTACTAGAACCTCAACTAAACAAAAAGTCGCCACAAGTTAAACTTATGGCGACTTTTTATTTAAGTAATAGATTTAGAAATCTGCTGGCAACTTAGGCACAATCCCTAAGCCCTTGGTGCCATCACCCGTATGGGTACCAATTACGGGACCAATATTGGTATAGCTAAGTGGCATACCAGGATAGGCATCCTTCATCATTTCATCCAACACCTTTAAATCTTCTGGCGCACCAGCTTGGCCAATGCCGACATGCACGCCTTGAGGGTAGCGTGTTTGCCATTCTGCCACTAGTTCCACCATGCGACGGTAAACCTTCTTGGTTGTACGGATTTTTTCAGTGACAGCAATCTTGCCTTCTTCAAAATGTAGCAGGGGACGAATCTGTAAGATATTACCCAAGATGGCGCTGGAAGCCGACAGGCGGCCACCCTTAACCAAGTTATTGAGATCTCCTACCATGAGATAGACATCCGAATGACGAGCCGACCATTCTAGGCGACGCCCCACTTCCTCTGCTGACAAACCTTGGTCAATCCAGCCTAAGGTTTCCTTGACTAAGATTTCCATGACCATGCAGGATGAGCCAGAGTCTACCGCATAAGCGTCTAATTTATCCTCATACTCGCACAAGAGCATACGGGCAGTTTGATAGGTTCCGCTGATTTCACTGGAGAGGTGAATAGCATAAACCGTATCATAGCCAGCAGCCACTAATTGGTCCAAGAGGGCCAAGTAATCCCCTGGTTGGGGTTGAGAAGTTGTCGGTAATTGGCTTTCAGACTTGAGGCGGGTGTAAAATTCATTTAATAATTGCAGATCCGATGTATCCTTCATGACTGAGCCATCACTGAAATTAACCGACAAGGCAACTTGATAGACGTCTGGATGTTGGGCTAAGGCCTCTGATAAGTAGGCAGTAGAGTCAACAATCACAGCTGCTTTCATCAACATTCCTCCTTAATTCAAAAATACGCTCCAGAGGGATTATATCAAATATCGCGCCAAATGTCTTGCTATGTGGTAGAATAATCTGGAAAGGAGGCGCCCCAATGAACTATCTGACCATTGATCAAGCCAGTGTCCACGAAATCGAAATCAAGAAGTCCCGCTTCCTCTGCTATCTCTATCCACTCCAGGATCCAGCCGCCTTCCCACCAATCCTTGCCGCCTTGCGCAAGGAACATTACAAGGCTGCGCATCATTGTAGCGCCTATATTATCGGCCCTGATTCCCTGACCCAGAAAATGAGTGATGACGGTGAACCTGCAGGCACAGCCGGTGTTCCCATGCTGGAAGTGCTTAAACAACGTCAGTTGACTAATCTAGCCGCCGTGGTAGTCCGCTACTTTGGTGGGATTAAGCTAGGGGCTGGGGGCCTCATTCGTGCCTATTCCAGTGCAGTCAGTGAAGCCTTGAATCATGCCACGATTGTTGCTAACGTCAACCAATTGCTAGTAGCCTTAGAACTGGGCTATAACCAGGTCGATTCCTTCCAGTATTTTCTAGACCATAGCGACTTGGATGTCACGGTTATGGACACCGAGTATGCCGGCCAAGTCACCTATACTTTGGCTATCTATCAAGACCAAGCTGCGACCCTAGAAGCCCAACTACGCGACCGTTTCAATGGCCAAATAGGCTGGCTAGAACTAGGCGAGGAAACCGTCAATGTCCCCGTTAAACAAGCAGCTGACCAAGACTAAGATATATACAAAAGACCCGAGACAAGTGTCTTGGGTCTTTGTTTTCTCTAAAATTTTTCGAAGAAGCTCTGCAACCAGTTAACAAAGGCACCTTGCTTGAGATTGTCAGGCAAGACCTGGTTCACAACCGCTACATGTTGTTCAAAAGAGCGGTTCATGATTTTCTGGATTTCTCTCAGGCGCATATCGCGCCCCTGCTGTTCTGCCGTCGCAATCTGCTTGAGAACCTCGATATAACTGTAGGCCAGACTCAAAGTCAAACCAGAAGCAATGGCTCCCGTCACAGCGCCACCCGTTACTGTTCCTAAGCCAGGTAGAATCTTGAAGACAGATGATACCACGAGTTTACCCACCAAAGTCGTGCCACCGGTCCCACCTAAACCCATGACCAAGCTAATTAACTGAGATTTCTCTAACGACACCCCGAAGATGGCCGATAGATGAGCTAGCATGGTAATTTGCATGGGAACTAAAAGCGTCGCGTCCGCTACCGGAATTGGCACAAAGCCAACCCCAAATGCAGTCGTCACATAGGTTTGCGCCCAACGCCTAGCCTCTTTGACCTTTCTTGCCAAATCGACCTGTTGGGCGTTGATAAAAGCCCGGTGGACTGACTCCGGCACTAAACTTAGACTCAATTCCAGGAGCTCATTCAAACCATGAGGCGGAATCAGGGCCTGTTTAGGCAGGCTATAAGCCTTGGCCAGAATAGGCACAATCCCCTTAACTGGCAGGGTCATTGCCTGTAACTGATTAAGAAATTCCTGGTTACCTGGATCCAGTTGTTGGGTCAAGACCAGAATAACCGGCACATATTGGGCCAAGGTCTTGATGATTTCTAGTTCCATGGCTTCAATTCTAGCCATGGTCGAATTCAAGCAGTAGTAGACCACGTGAATTTTATCGCGCGGGTCGCCTTGACGTTTTTCAATCAGGAGATCCGACAAACTAGCTAAGACCTCCCGCTGGGATTCAGCTGTCAACTCCAGCCCTTTGGTATCATAGAGGGTCAGAGGCACGCCTTCCTTGGTAATACGCACTAGCTGTTGAGTAATGGGTAGCCCGGCCCCTGTGCTTGCCAGATTTTCCCGGAAAAGGGCATTAATGAGCGTGGATTTACCACTCCCAGTTTTACCCGCCACTAGGACATTGAGGGGCTGCATCTTGTCAACTTCAGTCTGGGTTTTATTGAGTAACTCATCCACCAGCTGGGTGTTGACCCGACGCTTGAAAAGTTGATTTAGTTGGCGCATAGGCCACCTCCTGGACTGACATTAGTCGTTGTTACGACTAGATAGAATAATCAAACGGAGCAACTGTAAGGCTGTAGCACTGGCTGCCGCCACATAGGTTAAGGCTGCTGCATTAAGCACCTTGCGGGCAGCCGGCATTTCTTCTGGGGCCAAAAGTTGGTTTTGTTCCAAAATTTTAAGTGCCCGCGCACTCGCATCGAATTCCACTGGCAGGGTCACCACTTGGAAGACTAGGACTAGGGAGAAGAGAATAATCCCGAATTGGACCAAGCCCATCATTTGGAAAATAAAGCCGGCAATAATAACTGGCATGGCCGCTGCTGAACCAATTTGGGTCACAGGCACTAAGGCATTACGCAAACGGAGCGGGAAGTAGTTCTCAGCGTCTTGAACTGCGTGACCACATTCGTGAGCAGCAACCGCAACGGCTGCAACCGAAGTTTCCATATCGGTCGCATCAGACAGCCGCAAGACCTTGTGACGAGAGTCATAGTGGTCAGTCAAATCACCTGAAACATGTTCGACTTGAACATTGTTAATTAGAGTTTGTTGCAGAATAGCTTGCGCCACTTGGCGACCAGTCGTGCCCTTGCTGGTTTCCCATTCACTGTATTTACTGAAGGTGGATTTTACTTTCCATTGGGCGTAACCAGCAAAAGCCATCCCGATAATGATTAAGAAGTAAGTTGGGTCAAATAAATATCTCATGGATATCCCTCCATTATTTTCAAGTTATACCTTATTATATCAAGTTTAAGGACCCTTGGCATCTTTTAGGCTGAGCCCTTTGGGAAAACTTAAGAAATCTACCATCCACCAAGTCATGACAAATGTCACATCATGTCATGACAGGCGCTACTACTAGCCTCCGATTTCTTGGCCTATAATAAAACCATCAACAGCAAGGAGGGAACTATTATGAGTCTCATTAATGTAAAAGGTGCCGGCAAGACCATCAAGGGCCGCCCCATCTTACAAGATATCAACTTCTCGATTGAGGCTGGCGAATGCATCGCCCTCATTGGTCCTAACGGGGCCGGCAAGACTACTTTGATTGAACTCTTACTTCATGACAAAATCCTCAGCCAAGGGAGCATCACCATTAAAGGTCTAGCAGTGGGTAACCGCAAACTCAAGAGCACTATCGGCCTCCTACCTCAAACTAATGAACTCCCTAAAAACCTCAAGGTCAAGGAATTAATCAGCTTCTTCCAATCCATCTATGACTACCCTTTGACGCAGGAAGAAATCCAAGATATTTTGCGTTTCAGTCCAAGCCAATACAATCAGATGACCCAATCCTTATCCGGTGGTCAACGCCGCCTGCTAAGCTTCGCCTTAACCTTGATTGGCCGTCCTTCCGTTCTCATACTAGACGAACCAACAGCTGCCATGGATACTTCGACACGCCAACAGTTCTGGGAAATTATCCATCGAATCAAAGAAACCGGGACCACCATTCTCTACTCTTCCCACTACATTGAAGAAGTCGAACACACAGCCGAACGTATTCTAGTGCTCCACCAAGGAAAGCTCATTCGTGACACAACACCACACCGTATGCGGTCAGAAGAATTAACCCAGTTCTTTACCGTCCCTTTGCGCTTCCAAGAAGTATTGGCTAAGCGCCAAGACATTATGGAACTGACTGAAAACAGTGATAACCTGACCTTCCATACTAAGAATGGTGCTGAAGTCTGGGCAGCCCTTAGTCAAGCAGGTTGCACCTTCAGTGAATTAGAAGTCGCTCGCCGCACCTTACTCAATAGTATTTTCGAAACTACCCGAGACGACCAAGAAAGCGAGGTAAAATAAAATGAAAAACTTACGCGCCCTCATCAAGGTAGAGACCTACTTTACATTACGCAATTGGCAGAGTTTAGTCATGGCCATCGGCATGCCCTTGGCTTTCTACCTCCTCTTCTCTGGTATCTATCAAGCGGAGATGCCTTATAGCTACAGAGTCTTCATGATGATTTCCATGACGGCCTCTTCTCTTCTAAGCTTCAACGTTTTCGCCCTACCCTATAATTTAACTGCAGATAAGCATAACAATTGGCGACGTTTTCTTCACCATTCACCGGTGTCTGTGGTACAATATTACTTAGTAAAAGCCTTACGCTTTGTCTTGCTCTATTCCCTCGCCATCGGCGTGGTCTTCAGCTTTGGTGGCTTAGTTCGTCAAATTACCCTACCGGCTGGTGACTATTTCATGGTCATTCTTATTCTCTTGGTCGGGATGATTCCCTTCTCATTTATTGGGGCCCTCATTTCCTACTTGCCAAGTGAAGAAACTATCTCCATGGTTGGGAACATCGCCTTTATGGCCATGTCACTCTTAGGCGGCCTCTGGATGCCTCTGATGTTTTTCCCTCAATGGATGCAAAACCTAGCCAAATGGATTCCTAGCTACCACTTAATGCAGATTATCCAAAACTGGTATACTAACCGTGTCTGGGCATGGGATTCCATTTTAGCATTGGTAGCCTATGGAATCTGCTTCTTAATCCTAATTGCCTTGGTGCAACGTAAAATTGAAGTAAAATAAGTCCTTTAGAAGGAGGGACCATCGTGTTCCAACGCCTGAAAATCGCGATGAAACAGACGCACATCATGTTCTATATCAGTCTGGTCTTCATTCTATTCCCCGTTATTGAATCCATCAATCAGTCCCCCATCAATTGGGGGCTTTTGGGCTTGACCTTTATCTTTTTAGTTTCCTATCTCTCCCTCTTATGGAGCCAAGACCAACGAATTGTCACCCTTAGTTGGATTTATGCGGCAGGCTATATCTGTTACTGTGCCCTTTCCCTCAATCCTAACTTTATTTGGTTCCTCTTTTATTTGGGCAATGTCATGGCCTATTGTTTTCCTCGTTCTTCCCTCTGGTCTTGGCGTTGGTTAAGTATTTATGGTATCGCCCTAGGCATCTATGTCTATCACACTTGGCGGGGCTTGGATTCCATTGAGTTATTCTATCTGGGCCTGCTAATTGGCTTCATCATCCTCTTTTCCATCGGGCAACGCTTCGGTCGATTGCGAGAGCTCATGCAGGAAAGAGAAGAAGCTAAAAATAAGCAAATCAACTTACTTTTAGCTGAAAATGAACGTCATCGAATCCGGCGTGACCTCCATGATAACCTAGGCCATCTCTTCGCCACCTTAGCTGTTAAGAGTGAATTAGCCACTAGCCTGATGGCACGTCAAAAATATGAGGCTGCCCAAGAACATGTTAAGGATATTCACAACCTTACCCAGGAAGCCATGCACCAGGTACGGGCTATCATCAACGACTTAGACCACCACGACTTGGCTAACGAACTCATCCGTCTGCAAGAAATGTTAGAAATATCTGGCATCCAGGTGGTCATTGACAACCAACTAGGTAACCTGTCCTTGACTCAGGACCAATCCTCCACCCTAGCTTTGTGCTTGCTAGAAGCCTGCAACAATATCATCAAGCACGCCCAAGCCAAGCATGTGCTAATCCGTCTCTGGCGGAACGACAATTTCCTCTACGCCTTTGTAGAAGACGACGGACAAGGTTTTGGCCCCGTGCAGGAAGGTGAACTCCACACCATCTTGGACCGCCTGCAAATTCAAGGCGGACAGCTCAACATCCTCAGCCGTCGCCAACCTACCCAAGTCCAACTTAAAATGCCCTACGAGAAAGGATAGGTGATTCCATGCGCCTCTTAATTGCAGAAGACCAAGCCATGCTTCGAGATGCCCTCTGTCAACTCCTAGAGCTAGAAGACCAAGTAGAAAGCGTCCACCCAGCCAAAAATGGCCAGGAAGCCATGGAGATTATAGGTAGCCAGACCATCGATATCGCCCTCTTAGACATTGAAATGCCCTACGCCAGTGGCTTAGATGTGCTAGAGTGGTCTAAGGCCCATCACCCTGAGGTTAAGGTCCTCATCTTCACCACCTTCAAGCGTCCCGGCTACTTCGAGCGCGCCCTCAAAGCCGATATCGATGCCTTCGTCCTCAAGGAGCGGCCTGTCCATGCCCTCATGGAAACCCTGGAAAACATCCTAGCGGGTAAGAAAGAATATGCGCCTGAGCTCGTTGATCGCCTTTTCACTCATCACAATCCCTTGACCCCACAAGAGCGCCAGCTCATGGCAGGCGTTAGAGAAGGGCTCTCTAACAAGGAGTTAGCCCAGGAGCTCCATCTATCAGAAGGTACCGTCCGCAACTACATATCTACCGTTCTGCAAAAACTAAGCGCCAAAAATCGGGCGGATGCCATCCGTATCTGCCAAGAAAATGGTTGGTATTAAAAATTTCGCCAAAGAAAAAAGACTGAGAAGTTAATGCTTCTCAGTCTTTTACTTTATCTTAGTCTTCTAAGTCCACGTTGTGGTAAACGCGTTGAACGTCGTCATTATCTTCTAAGACTTCAATCAAACGCTCAAATTTAGCTAAGTCGTCACCTGTTAAGGTCACTTCGTTTTGTGGCAAGAGGTCTAATTCTGCCACTTCAAACTCGCTAATCCCCATGGCCTCCAAAGCTGATTGAATGGCGTGGAAGTCGTTAGGTTCGCCGTAAACGACAACAGACTCACCTTCTTGCGTTACTTCACGGACATCTACATCAGCTTCTAATAAGCCCATCATGATTTCGTCAGCATCTTGGCCGGCGATAACGAAGACAGCTGTCGCGTCGAAGAGGTAGCTAACAGACCCGCTGACACCCATGTTCCCGCCGTTCTTACCATAGGCCGCCCGCACATCACTGGCAGTCCGGTTTACGTTGTTAGTCAAGGCATCCACGATAATCATGGAACCATTTGGCCCAAAACCTTCGTAGCGGAGCTCTTGGAAACTTTCATCGCCGCCACCTTTGGCTTTTTCGATAGCACGGTCAATGACATGCTTAGGCACATTATAGGTCTTAGCACGATCAATGACAAATTTCAATTTTTGGTTACTATGGGGATCTGGATCGCCTTGTTTAGCTGCTACATAAATTTCAATCCCGAATTTTGCGTAGACCTTACTGTTATTGGCGTCCAACTTGGCTTTTTTTTCTTTGATGTTGGCCCATTTACGTCCCATTCTTTCACATCACTTTCTCTTAAGATATTACTATTATAAGGCTAAGCCCCCGCTATGGCAAGGTCTGACACTCATTTGCCTTGCCAGTGGGCAAGTAGGCTTTTAGTAGCCCCCGACCTTGCGAATGACTTTATAAACCTGGTTGGAAACCCAACGTCCTACTCGCGTATTCGCTGTTGTTAAGCGGCCAAAGAAAGCATAACGCAAGACTTTGAAGGCCTCAGGGTTACGTTCTTGTAGGAAGTTCCAGAGGTCTTGGCGCTTAGCTATCGCTTCTGGGGTCCCAATACGATTGAGCAAGGCGCTAGAAATACTGTTGACAATCTCCAAATGTTTAAGCAAATACTGGCGAATGCTAGGGTGTAGCGGCTGACTAAAGTCAACTGCTTCAATTAAAATTCGGTTAACTTTGAGTTGCTGGTCAATCCGCCCCATCATAACTCGTTCATTGACCGACTGGTCATCGCGGCCAATCAGATAACGATAGAAGTCGACATCCAGATAATAGAGGCGCTGAACATGCTGAATCGGTTGATAAACAAAGACATTATCTACATAGAAGGTGTGTTCTGGCAAGATAAGACCACAATCTCTTAACAGTTGGGTCCGATATATCAATGAATGCATCATGAGATACTCGCCTACTGAGAAAGGCTTGACTTCATCCCAGCCAAAGAACTGATTAATAGGCAAATTACGCTCGTAGCGAACCGTTCGCTTGGCGCCTTCCTCTCCCTGCTCATAAACATAATTGGTCAAGAGAACATCCACCTGGGTATTCTCTGCTTCAAAGCGCTCAAGGGTTGCCATAACCGCCGCCAAAGCCGACTCATCCACCCAGTCATCAGAGTCCACTACCTTGAAATATTGGCCCGTCGCATGGGCTAGACCAGTATTGACGGCCCCACCATGCCCCTTGTTAGCCTGATGAATAGCCTTGACCTGGTCTGGATAGCGGCGCTGATAGTCTTGAGCAATGGTCAAGGTTTCATCCTTAGAGCCATCATCAATGACCAAGATTTCAATCTGGTCGCCTGCCGGCAAGAGGGACTCAATAGCCCGTCCCATATAATCTGCGGAATTATATGAGGGGATTGCCACAGTTAGTAATTTCATTAAATATTCTACCTTTCTAGTCGAAACATTGAAGTCAATGGCGCCTAGCCTTGGGCAGGCTTCTTGAAGAGGCGCTTGAGGCCAATACGGCCTTTTTTCTTATCTAAGACAGTGACTTCAACTTCCAAGATATCCCCCACAGCTACCGCTTCTGAAGGATGCTTGATGAATTTCTTGGATAGTTTGGAAATATGAATCAGGCCATCTTGCTTGACCCCGATATCCACAAAGGCACCAAAGTCGACCACGTTGCGGACCACGCCTTGTAGTTGCATCCCAACTTCGAGATCGTCTAAGGACATGACATCTTCACGTAAAATCGGTGCTGGACCAGCATCCCGGATATCATGTAGGGGATGCTTGAGGCCCTCAATAATATCTACAATGGTTGCCTGGCCTACTGCTAGCTCCTGAGCAAGTTGGGCTGGTCTAAGGGCACCTAAGGCCTCCACAGCATGATCAGAGCCAATCGCGTCTAGAGCTATACCTGCACGGTCCAGAATCATACGCGCTACTGCGTAACTCTCTGGGTGAATGCCGGTCTGATCAAGTGGATTCTTACCCCCAACAATCCGGAGGAAACCAATGGCTTGCTCATAGGTTTTAGGCCCTAGGCGCTTAACATCCTTAATTTGACGACGGTCTTCAAAGCGACCTAACTCATCACGTAGGCTAATCAAGTTTTTAGCGGTTGTCGCGGTCAAACCCGACACGTGTTGCAAGAGGGAAACACTGGCTGTATTCACATCCACACCTACTCGGTTAACAGTGGTATTGACCACAAAGTCTAGTTCCTCGGTCAATTGCTTTTGAGCCACATCGTGCTGATACTGACCCACACCAATGGACTTAGGATCAATCTTAATCAATTCAGCCAAAGGGTCTTGCAGACGGCGGGCAATGGAAACCGCGCTCCGCTCTTCTACCTGATAATCCGGAAATTCTTGACGGGCTAGTTCACTAGCTGAATAGACAGAAGCTCCCGCCTCGTTAACAATCATATATTTAACCGGTTGGTCCAAGGTCTTGATGACTTGAGCTACGAACTGCTCAGATTCCCGACTGGCGGTCCCGTTCCCAATAGCAATGACTTCAACCCCGTGTGCTTTAATCAAGTCTGCCAATTGGCCACTAGCCGCTTGACGTTGGCGTTCACCTGCTGGTTTATGAGGGTAAATAACCCCTTTATCCAAGACCTTACCGGTTTGGTTAACGACCGCTAGCTTACAGCCCGTACGGTAGGCAGGGTCTAAGCCCAGCACTGTCCGCCCCTTAAGAGGTGGCGTCAGGAGCAAATGCTTGAGGTTGTCCCCAAAGACTTGGATGGCTTGCTTATCTGCCCGCTCAGTCGCTTCATTGCGAAGTTCCCGCTCAATGGCTGGAAAGATGAAACGTTTGTAAGCATCTCGAATGGCCGCCTGCCCTAAGACACGCTTAGCTTCTGGGAGATTTTCAGCTAGGACATGCCGCTCCAAATAATTGAAGATTGGCGCTTCATCCACCTCAATAGATACGCTGATAACCTCTTCCTTCTCAGCTCGGTTGAGAGCTAAGGTCCGGTGCGCTGGTAGGTCGCTAAGTTTATTTTCGAAGTCATAGTACATCGCATAGACTTGGTTAGGGTCCGCCTCTTCCTTCTTGAGCTTGGTCTTGAGGATGGCATTATAACGCATGTATTTGCGGATAAATTCGCGGTAGGCAGCATTGTCTGACACCCATTGGGCCAGAATTTCATGGGCACCAGCTAGAGCAGCTGCCACATCAGTAACTTCTTCGTTAAGATATCCAGCAGCAGTCTCTTCGACGTCCCCTGCCTGCTCATTCAACAACCATTGAGCCAAAGGTTCCAAGCCTTGTTCAATGGCCACCATGGCCTTAGTCCGACGCTTCTGCTTATAAGGGCGGTAGAGGTCTTCTACTTGTTGCAAGGTGCTAGCCGCTTCGATTTGCCCAGCTAATTCTGGAGTCAGTTTTTCTTGCTCATCAATCAGACGCTTAACTTCTTCCTTACGCTCGGCCAATTGCGTGACATAACGATAGCGGGTCTCAATCTCGTGAATTTGGACTTCATCTAGGGCGCCTGTTTTTTCCTTACGATAGCGCGCAATAAAAGGAATGGTGTTGCCTTCGGCCAAGAGCTCTAAGACGACACTGACCTTATCAACCGGCAACTTAAGTTCCTTAGCTACCTCTTGTACTTCATGTGTTAATGTTACTGTCATGATTTAATCGTCCACCTTTGGTGCGTCCGAAGGAACGCAGAATGTTTCGAGAAGGGTCTCGTGATTGATTCGGACAGCCAATAGATGGCCACCGTATACTGCACCGCCATCAATGCCAATCAAATCACCCTCACGATGCCAAACATGATGAGTCTGGCCATCGTCATTCAGCCGGCCAATTGGGGTGTGGCCAAAGATAATTGGCCGCCCAGTCTTATTAGGCAGCGTATGGAAGGGTTCGCGAATCCAGACAAAATCGCGGCGTGAAGAATCTTGCCACTGGTCGACTTCCGGATTAACCCCAGCATGTGCAATGATGAAGTTGCCAAATTCTGTATAGAGGGGCAGGCCCTCCAACCAGGCTTGCAGCCACGGCTGAGTCTCCTTCAAGCAGTCAGACAGCAACTGGCCCGATTGGTCTTCTAGCCTACTACGCGTCGTCTCTAAAAATTCTGAGATGGTGGTCAAACCACCGTTACGCTTATAGCGGCCAAAGTAGTTTTCTGGGTCCGTCAAGGTCTCCAATAACATATCCTCATGGTTACCACAGAGACAGATAGCGCCATGACTGGCTTGAAGCTCCCTTACTTTTTCAACCGTGGCCTTCGAATTCGGTCCTCGATCAATCAAGTCTCCCACAAAGATTAGTTGTTGATCTTCTGGGCGCCAATGGGTCAATAGTTCTTCCAAAAGATGGTACATACCATGGATATCCCCAATAACAAATGCTTCCTGCTTAGTCAAGGCTATCGCCTCCTTCTCATTCAATCCTCTTCATTATAGCATAAAAGCCTTTAAAACACGATATCTAGCCCTAAAGCTCCTCGTTTATCAGACATTTTGTTACGAATTCTACACATTTTCATTCCGCCTATCCTTGCAGTGTTCAAAAACACGAACATTTAATTTTTTTTGAAGACAAATCCTCTTAGAACTAGTTCTATCTGCTACTGTCTATGCTATACTCAATTCTGTTCTATTAATCCAAACATTAGGAGGCTATTATTTTGGAACGTTTTTTCAAATTACGTGACCATGGAACGACCGTGGTAACTGAATTTATTGCAGGGATTACGACCTTCCTTGCCATGGCATATATTGTCTTTGTCAACCCGTCAATTCTGTCTCAAACCGGCATGCCTAGCCAGGCTGTCTTTCTAGCTACACTTTTTGCGGCAGCTAGCTCGACATTGGTCATGGGCCTTTTCGCTAATGTCCCCTACGCTTTGGCTCCAGGTATGGGCCTTAATGCCTTTTTCACCTTCACCGTCTGCTTCGGTCTAGGTTTCACTTGGCAAGAAGCCTTAGCCATGGTTTTCCTGTGCGGTATCTTCAACATCCTGATTACCGTCACTAAAATCCGCAAGCTCTTGATTGTTTCCATCCCAGAATCCTTACAACACGCTATTTCTGCTGGGATTGGGGTCTTTATCGCCTACATCGGGGTGAAGAATGCAGGCTTCTTAAACTTTACAGCCTCCGGTTCTAGCATCCTTTCTGTTAATGGCGGCCCAGCTAGCGCTACCCAATATGCTGGCGGGGTTACCAATGTCGTAGCTGATTCCGGTATCGTTCCAGCCTTGGTCAACTTCACTCAGCCATCTGCAATTCTCGCTTTGATTGGCTTAGCCATCACCATTATCCTCATGGTCCGTCAAGTCAAAGGTGCCCTACTCTTAGGGATTGTCATCACTACCGCCTTAGCCTTTCCAATGGGCCTAATTGACCTATCAAGTGCCAACCTAGCACAAAATTCTCTTGGCAATGCCTTTGGAGAACTCGGTCAAACCTTCTTAGTTATCTTCCGTCCAGAAGGTCTTCCAGCCCTCTTCGCAGACTGGAGCCGTCTCCCCTTAGTGCTGATGACCATCTTCGCTTTCAGCCTCTCTGATGTCTTCGATACCATCGGGACCTTCGTCGGAACTGGTCGCCGGACTGGCATCTTCTCAGCTGAAGATGAATTGGCTCTACAAAATAGCTCAGGTTTCAGCTCAAAAATGGACAAGGCTCTCTTCGGAGATTCTATCGGAACCTTGATTGGTGCCCTCTTCGGGACATCTAACACCACCACCTATGTGGAATCTGCCGCAGGGATTGGAGTTGGAGGACGAACAGGCCTTACTTCTGTCGTCACCGCCTTACTATTCCTAGCGACCATGTTTATTGCACCTTTTGTTAGCCTAGTACCTGCTGTTGCCACTGCACCTGCCCTTATCATTGTCGGTGTACTCATGATGGCTTCCTTCAGTGACCTCAACTGGACAGATTTCGCCGAGGCAGTGCCTGCCTTCTTCTCTTCCATCTTTATGGGCTTCTCCTACTCTATCTCTTACGGGATTGCAGCTGGTTTTATTACCTACGCTATCGTGAAAGTAACACAAGGCAAGGCCAAGGAAATCCACGCCCTCTTGTGGGTCTCCATCGCACTCTTCGTCCTTAACTTCATCATTCTAGCTGTTATCTAATGATATCTAATCACTAGCAGAGACTCTGTCTCTGCTTTTTTGCTATAAAAAAACTGAGACCTATGGTCTCAGTTGCTTATGCTTATTGTAACCAGTTAAAGTGCTGGTAATGGTTATTGATTTGCTCCCAATCTTCAGGGCCAAAATGAGCAAGGGCCTCTTTCATCAAAGTGGCTAAATCGGTCTTCGACAAGGTCTTCATTTGGTCGCTTGAAAACATATGATAGTCGCCCCCGCCGCAGGCACGGTATTGGGTTAGAGCTAGGGTATAAATGGCGTCTAAGTCCAACTCTTGCCCCTTACGTTCATCCACGATACTTACCACACGTTGCCCTACCGGCTGAGTCAAATCTACTGTGGTCATCAAGCCACTGAAGACATCAAAGTTATAATGCTTAGGCTTAGGCGCAATGTAACTTGGATTAATGGCCTTACGCCCATCCTGATCCAGCACCAGATAGTTGAGATCGAACTCCAAGGCATCCTTGATTGTCTGACCACTTACCTCAACAGTCGCAATTAAATTATAGTAAGGATAACTAGCTAGCAGAATTTCATTGGTAATAGGCCCATGGAAATCTTTAAAGGCCTCATTAACTAAGGCAATGGCGCTAAAATCGGCTCCTGTTTCCCGCAATTGCAATTGGTTAAGGAACTCAATATAAGGATGCCCGTAGATACGTGCTTCAAAAGCATCATGAGTAACAGGCAAAAGAGGTGCTTCTCCTAGAACTTGATTCAACCAAGCCGCCCCTTGGCTCAGCTCTGGTTCCATGACCTCGCGTACTGCCTGACTCGGACTCGTTTGGCTAGTTTCGTGCAAGCTCGCTTGACCAGAAACAACTCGATGGTCTTGATCCAAATCTAAAGTAACTTCCGCTACATACTGGCCAGCAAAGCCTGGTTGCACTACCCAAGTCTGTCCTACTTGTTGGCAAATCACACGGTGTTGGTGTCCCGTTAAGAGCACATCTAGGCCTGGAATCCCTTGCAGCATCTCAGCCCCGCGGTTTTCGCCCGTTAAAGCTTCAAGGGGTTCAAAACTATCCAAATCTCGTTCAAAACCACCATGATAAGCCAAGATTAAGACGTCCACCTGAGGTCTGATTTGCTCAGCATATTTCTTGGCCACTTGATAGGCATCGAGGAAGGCTAGCCCTTCATAATGCGCTGGTAACTCCCAATGGGGAATATACTCGGTTGTCACCCCAATAATCCCAATCCGGATGCCTTCACGTTCGGTAATGACATAAGGTTGGCCGAGTGCTGGTTGACCCGTTTCCTGCCAGACAATGTTGGCACACAAAATCGGTGCCTCTAGCTGATTCAAAATATTATCACGATAGTCTTGGCCGAAATTGAACTCATGATTACCAATTAATTGATAATCGTAGCCAATTATATTCATAGCCCGAGCGAAGACGCTACCGTCGCCCGCTTCCTGCTTGCAGTATGTGGCGAAGGAAGAACCCTGTATAAAGTCTCCTAAATCAATGGTTAGGACAGGATGATTAGCCTTTTCTTTCAATTTTTCAATCGTTGCTGCTGTGTTGAGCAATGAGCGCTCAGCATTTTCTGGTGCTTTGAGCCAGAAACCATGTGTGTCGCTGGTCATCAAGATGGATAATTGCCGCATAGTACGCCTCCTTAGTCTTAGCCCTCCTATTATACAGCATCCCGCCAAGCCTCTCAAGTAGCCTAATAAAGTCAAAATAAAAAGGAAAAGACCAAGAGGTCTCCAGCCCCTCAAGGTCTTTTCCCAAGTCAGTCAAGAAAACGAGCGATGCCTTACCCCCACGTAAGGTCGCACCATTTTCCGGCAGTGCACTCCTTGCATTGCCTAAGTCTATCATACAGCACTTGATTGGCAATGAAAAGGCTTATAGGCGGTCTGTAGATGAAGCTTAACACTTCTGACATCTGCCCTTTATTTGATTGCAAATATTACGCTCTTGTAACATTTGCCTAGACCAATCCTAGGCAAGAGCTTCTATTTGATCTAATAAATGATCGACGTAGCCGATCGCTGAATGCAAGGCGCCAGCATCCGCCATAGATACACCAGCATGTTCTGCTAAGGCTAACGGTCCCATGGTACCACCAGCTTTAAGAACTTCTAGCCATTTGTTGATTGTAGTTTGATCACCAGCAGCAATTTTTTGCCCTACAGCCGTCCCAATGGTTAACCCTGCTGAGTAGGTGTAAGGATAGAGGGCCATGAAGTAGTGCGGCTGACGCATCCAAGTCAATTCGGCACCTGGATTAATTTCCAGGGCATCGCCCCAGAATTCCTTAAGGGTTTCTAAGAAGAATTGGTTGAGACTGTCGGTATTGAGGAATTCATCACGGTCTACCGCTTCTAGCACCTTACGTTGGAAGTGTGCTTCCAAGAGGTGGGTGACCATGTTGTGGAAGTAGGTCCGAGCAATAAACTCAGCAATCAAGGTCCGTTTTTGCGCGGCTTCTAAAGGTTGGCTGAGCAAATATTGACACATAATCACTTCATTAGCCGTTGAAGGCGCCTCGATAAAGTAAAGGCTGGCTTCTGGTGTAATAGGCGATACATGCTGGTTGGTTAACTGGAAGTGCCCTGCATGCCCCAATTCATGAGCCAGAACAAGCACTTCGCTAAGTAAGCCTGTCCAGTTGAGCAGAATATAGGATGGACCATCGGCTACCGTCGCGCAGAATCCTCCGGTTGATTTAGTCTGGTTCATCGGATAGTCAATCCAACGCTCATCGAAGGCGCGACGCACAATTTCTTGATAGTCAGGGCCAAGGACCTTGAAGGTATCTTCTACCATGGCACGGGATGCCTCTATGCTGATGGTTTCAGCAGGCTCCTTAGAGAATGGCATCTTAATATCTGCCAAAGATACTTTGTCCAAGCCCTGTTCAGCTGCTAGTAAGCGCGCATAACGACGCATCACCGGCGCAAACTCTGACATAATGACATCAATTTGGCGATTATAGGCTTCACGACTCACATCTTGTTTAAAGAGTTCGTAATCAATGATTGAGTCAAAACCTCGCAACTTAGCTTCCTTCTTGCTCGTTTGCACATAGTTGAGGTAGTTAGCTGCTGCCGTGTGTTGATAGCGCGCCAAGCCATCATGGAAAGACTTCCATGAAGCATGACGTAATTCATAGTCGCTAGCCCCTTCGTAGTCCCCCTCAAATTTGACGAAACTATTTGGATAGGTCTTACCCGACACTTGGAAATCGTCGAAGGTCAAGTCCTGGAACTTGAGGGTTCCATAGAGAGAATATTGGTTGTAGAGCGAGCTCTGGAAACTAGATAAGAGCTCTTCAACCTCCTTAGAAAGGACGCTAGGCTTTAAGCGCAAGACTTCATTGAGATAGCCAGCATAGCGCTTGCCCTTGTCAGATTGACTAAACTCTCTCAGGTAAGCTTCATCCAAGGCTGATAACTCTGGTGCTAGAAAGGCAAGCTTAGCCCCGACTAATTCGAAGAGTTGATCCAACCCCACTGCATTGGCTTCATTCTGAGCATCTAGTTTGTCGGTCTCATAGGCTAGTGAACCATAATGAGAGACCCAGGAAATAGCCACTTGAATAGCCTCGTAGTCGGCTAAGGCCTTTTCTAATTGTTGCGCTTGGCCCAGAGTGCCCGCATAGTTAGCTTCAAATTCCGTCACCTGTTTCTTCAAGCCCTCCACGGCCGCTTCATAGGCCGCCTGGTCTTGATACAAGAGACTTAAATCCCAGGTCTCCGCTAATGGCAGTTCCTGTCTTAAAGGTAATGACATCTTACTTTCCTCCTTGTTCTGCACGTAATTCAGTGATAAAGCGTTCAATGCGTTCAAAGGCTTGCTTCAATTCATCGATTGAGTAGGCATATGATACCCGTACGAAGCCTTCACCTGACTGACCGAAGGCCGAGCCCGGCACAACCGCCACCTTGTGCTCCCGAATCAGACGGGTAGCAAACTCTTCTGAACTTAAGCCAAATTGACTAATATTCGGGAAGATGTAGAAGGCGCCAAAAGGCTCAAAGCATGGAATGCCTAAGCGTTTGAGCTCCGCCATCAAATAACGTCGACGTTGATTATAGCTGTCACGCATCATTTCCACATCACTAGCCCCATTCTTAAGAGCCATGGTGCCCGCATACTGGCTCATAGTTGGCGCAGCCATAATGGCAAACTGGTGAATTTTCACCATCTGAGCCAGAATTTCTTCTGGTCCACAGCAATAGCCCAGGCGCCAACCGGTCATGGCATAAGCCTTAGAAAAGCCATTGATATAGATAGTCCGCTCCACCATACCTGGCAAATCAATGAGCGAATAGTGCTTCTTACCAGTATAGGAAAGCTCACTATAGATTTCATCCGTAATAACCAAGAGATCGTGCCGCACAATGACTTCAGCAATGGCTTCTAAGTCCTCTTTGGTCATAACCGCACCTGTCGGGTTATTGGGGAAGGATAAAATTAAAGCCTTGGACTTAGGAGTAATCGCCGCTTCTAACTCTTCCGCCGTCAGCCGAAAATCATTGGCTTCCTTAAGTGGAATAGGCACCGGAACGCCATCCGCCAGGGTAATACATGGCAAATATGAAACATAGCAAGGTTCATGATAAATCACTTCATCTCCAGGTTCTAGACAGGCGCGCAAGGCTAGGTCGATGGCCTCTGACCCCCCGATTGTGACTAAAACCTGAGTGGCAGGATTGTATTGAACCGCATGATTGCGCGCGATGTAATTAGAAATCTCGGTTCGTAATTCCATCAGCCCACGGTTAGCCGTATAGAAAGTCCGACCTTTCTGAAGGGTGTAAATCCCCTCTTCGCGCACATGCCAAGGGGTATCAAAATCAGGTTCCCCCACCCCTAGCGAAATAACATCTTCAATTTCATTGGCGATATCGAAAAATTTTCGGATACCAGAAGGTTGGATAGATTGCACCTTCTGGTTGATAAAACGATGACTCATGGGGTTACCACCATCCGTTTGTGTTTGTCATCCTTTACGAACATGGTGCCGTGGTCTTTGTATTTAGTTAAGATAATATGAGTCGCTGTTGACTGAACTTCTTCAATCACAGACAAACGACTAGAAACAAAGAGGGCAATTTCCTTCATGGGTGCCTTCTTAAGCTCGACTAGGAAGTCAAAGCCCCCAGACATAAGGTAGAGGGAGTCTACTTCTGGGAAGAGATAAATTTTTTCTGCAATACGGTCAAAGCCTTGCCCGCGTTGAGGGTTGACCTTCAATTCGATAATGGCAGAAACACTTTGATCATCGGTTTTATCCCAGTTAATTAGGGTATGATAACCGACAATAATACGGTCGGCTTCAAGTTCTGCAATGGTTTTGATTACTTCTTCTTCGCTATAACCTAGACGAACAGCTAATTCAGCTGGTGAAATTCTACTGTTACTTTCTAATACTTTTAAAATCGCTTGGCGTTGATTCATGATGAAACCTCCTACTAGACTTGTGGCCAGTCTTTGCTGACACACCCTATTCCTATTATAGCACAAAGCGAGGCTAAGGCGAAAGACTGGAGGTCAGCGCCAAGCAAGTCGAATCTGCGCTAGAATAAAAAAAGCCGAGCGACCTCTTAAGGCTACTCAGCAAGTCATATTCAGAGAATCAATCCCCGACTTTGATTCGGTCGGTAAGATCTCCTGATTGACTAAAATCAATCGGATAATCTAAGCTAGGCTGCGGCATCTGGTAGCCCAGATAGGTCACAGCAAAGTCCTTGAGCCGGGCGCCCACTTCACGGAATTCACGCTTGAATCGGGTGGATTCTGTCTCTTCAGCCGCAAATCCGACGGCTTCTAGGCCCAGGCCACGCGCTAACATAAGCGCACGAGAGAGATGATAGCCCTGGGTGACGATAATAACTCGTTCCTGTCCCAGAACGTGTTTGAGCCGATAAAGGCTATCATAAGTCGAGTAGCCCGCATGGTCTAAATAAATCCGTTTACTGGCTACCCCATGCTGAACCAGATAGTCTTTCATGACTGCTACTTCATTATAATATTGATTGGTGTGGTCGCCACTCATAATGAGAGCCTTATTTGGAAATGTTTGGGCTAGCGCAAGGGCCGAATTTAGCCTCCCTGCCAAAACCTTACTTGGTTCCTTATTGTCGATAATCCCAGCCCCCAGCACTAGAATAGGTACTTGGTCGCCGGCCAAATCGGAGTCTTGGATCTGTTGAGGCATCTTGGTTTGGAATTGGGCGCTAACAATCACCCAAAGATTAATGGCTAGGATTAGCAAGAGCCCTAAGGATGCTAGGCCAAGGATTGCTTTAAAAATTGATAGAATCATTCTCACGAGCCTCCCTCCTTCTCAAATATCTCAGCTTTTATAGTATAACAGTATCCTGAAGAGAAGTCTAAAATTGTCAGTCCTGTTGCGAAATTTAACTCAGCTGTTATCCGTTTGTCACGGACTCTGCCACTTATCTATGGTAGACTATAGAAGATTACCCCGAGGGCTCCAGCCCCCAACTATCAAATATCCCATAGAAAGAGGAAACCCCATGAAATTACGCCATATCTTTTTATTTTTGCTGGCCATTGTCTTAGGTGCCGGCGCCACGATTCTCTATCTCAAACTCCAAGAACCTGCGCGCAAGAACAATCAGACTCAAGAATCTAGTTCTAGCCAGTTAATCAGCCAATCTTCTTCTAGTAAGCCTGAATCTAGCAGTAGCGCCTCTTCCTCTTCGGAGCCACCACAGTCTTTCCTGAATGAAAGTATTCCAGAAGACGCTAGCTACAAGAAGACGGTCTTGCCTGCCGAAATGGACGGTAACGAACTCAACAAGAAAATCAACGAATTCTACCAAGCCAACTACTCAGCAGAAGAGAAGGCTGCTAGCCAACAAGCACTTAGCCAACAAGAATTAGCAGATTTGCAAAACTACTTGGATCAAGCTGGCAATGTCAGTGGTTTGGAAACTAAGGTCGACCAAATCGCGGTTAAGTTAGGCAACCAAACCAGTTATGTCGTTCGTTTAGTTGTACCAATGACTCGCCAAGAAGCCAACAGTCGCGTCAAGGACAGCGATATCGAACTCATGAACCAAGCCTTGTCCTATGTCGGCAATCGCCTAGTCTTGGTAGCCTACTATGATCAAGCTAAGCAAGCGGTGGTGCCTGTCAGCCTATCTAACAGCTCCCGCCCCGCTCTCTTCTACTACAACGTACAACCTTAAAGTAAATCGAAGGCCACCTATCACTTAGGATAGGTGGCTTTATTTGCTTGGGAAAGGCTAATTTTCAGCTGAGTCTCGAACCGTGTCAATGCCTAAAACTACTGCCAAAACTAATACCGGATGAATAGTCTCATCATAGATTTCAATCTCGAAGGTATCGGACCAGGTCATAATCTTGCTCCGAATGGTCGCGATAATTTCTCCATCTGCATCATAAAGACTACAGCCCTTAAGCCAAGAAATACCATCCACTGTCCAACCTAGACCTTGAATCGATAAACGGGTACTTAAGATGCTGAAGCGCTCTTGAATGGTCGCCACTGCTTGGCCGCCAATACTAATTGTTAGGCGTTGGAAGAAGAGCTGCCACATAGCCTGAGTCACTGTCGCTAAGGCTGTTCCTGTCTTGGCATCTAGAATGGTCATCTGACGACGAAGCCAGGGCATACGGCCTCGAACTTGATAGACTACATTCCCTGCTTCATCATAAATCTCAAAGTTTTGGCGAATAGACATAAAATGTTGTTCCATATAGAATTTCATCATATTCTCTCCTTACTTGTGATAGGCGTGCCCCTTCATAATCCGAAAAGCCCGGTAAATCTGCTCGACTAGGACCAGGCGCATGAGTTGATGAGGTAAGGTAATCCGTCCAAAGCTGACCCGCCACTGAGCTTTTTGTTTGAGTCGCTCCGCCAGGCCTAGGGAACCACCAATAATAAAGCTTACCTTACTTTGACCATGTAGGGCCATGCGGTCCAAACGCTGGGCTAAATCTTCAGAAGAGATGAGATCTCCTTCAATAGCGAGGACAATGACCTGACGGCCAGCATCTAATCGAGCCTCTATGCGGTCTGCTTCCTTATCTAAAACTTGTTCGATTTCGAGGGGGGACATTTTCTCTGCGGTCGCTTCATCGGCCACTTCAACGATAGAAAGGTTGGCATAGGCGCCAAGTCGCTTGGTGTATTCAGCAATCCCTTGTTTGAGATATTTCTCCTTGAGTTTGCCGACACAGATAATTTCAATTTGCATCCTGATTCCTCCTACCTTTATCATAGCATTTTTTGATGATTTTTTGTATGATAATAAGGAATTGAATTAGAATCGAGGTTCTCGCTATGCAAGATCTATTCTCCCCGAGCAAATGGACCGCAACCCAGAAGCTAACGGTTAGCTTTCTGGTGGTTATTTTGACCGGGAGCTTTCTCCTCTGGTTGCCTATTTCCAACCAGCCAGGAACACATCAATCTTATTTAGACCATCTTTTCACCGCCGTCTCTATGGTCTGTGTGACGGGTTTGACTGTCCTATCCATTAAGGACACTTATACGGTCTTTGGCCAAATTGTCGGTATTGTCCTTATGCAGATTGGGGGTTTAGGGCTCATCACCCTGATTTCTGTCAGTCTCTTCTACCTGAAGCGACGCATTTCACTCAAGGACCAAACCACCTTGCAGATGGCCCTTAACCGTAATACCAACGACAACTACAAGGACTTTCTCTTTAATGCTTATCGCTTCACCTTCGCAGTGGAAGCCATTGGCGCCCTGGTTCTGATGACGGACTTCATCCCACGCTACGGTTGGGCAAAAGGCGCCTTCAATGCAGTGTTTGTTGCGGTTTCTGCCTTTTGTAATGCTGGTTTTGACAACCTGGGTAGCAACAGTCTCCAAGACTTCGTCCTCAATCCGACAGTTAACTTTACGGTTGCCCTACTCATTATCGCGGGAGGGATTGGTTTCACCGTCTGGGCCGAGCTGAGCGAAAGGCTGAATCACTACTTCCATTCTCGTCCGCGACTTTTGCGTTTGAGTTTCCGCCGTTTGAGTTCCCACTCCCGCCTAGCGCTGATAGCAACTGCTACCTTGTTATTTGGCGGAGCCCTTATCACTTGGCTATCAGAACTCAGACATGGCTCAACTATCGGTAATTATAATATCTTCCAGCAGTGGATGATTTCTTTCTTCCAGTCTACTGCCTTCCGTACGGCAGGCTTCTCGACTTTGAACTATGAAGCGACCCATCCCTTCACTAACCTAGTTTATATGATTCTCATGCTGATTGGGGGAGCACCTGGCGGTACAGCCGGTGGGATTAAGGTTACCACGGCTGCCATCATGTTCTTACTCTTCCGTTCCGAGCTCAAGGGCCACACTGAAGTAACTTTCCATAAACGGGTTATTCCAGCCAGCGCCGTTAAGCAGGCTATGACCATCATTCTCTTTTTCTTCACGGTCTTAATGATTGGCTATTCGCTCTTACTCTTGGAGCATCCAGATTTGAATCCTTACCATCTCCTCTTCGAGGCCATTTCTGCTATGGCCACTGTGGGTTCTTCAGCAGGGATTACCTCGCAACTTACAACTTGGGGACGCATCATTATTATGGGGATGATGTTCTTGGGCCGGGTAGGTCCCTTTACCGTCTTTCTCAGCTTGCTCCAACGTGACCGCAAAGAAATTCACTATGCCGATACTGATGTATTAATCGGCTAATCAGAAAGGATCTGTACACTTATGAAACCAAAACTTAATACTCGGATTATTGGCGTCTTAGGTCTGGGGGTCTTTGGCCGTACCGTCGCTAAAGAACTTAGCAAATACGATGTAGACGTTATCGCCATTGACAACCGACAAGCCAATGTCCAAGACGTGGCGGACTATGTTACTAAAGCGGCCGTTGGCGACATTACCGATTATGACTTCTTGAAAAATATCGGTGTTAAGGAATGCGACATTGTCATTATCGCAACCGGTACTAACCTGGAAAGCTCCGTACTAGCGGCTATGCACTGTAAAAAATTAGGTGTCCCTCGTATCGTGGGTAAGGCTCGTAGCTTAACCTTTGAAGAGGTCCTCTATGAAGTAGGCGTCCATGTAGTGGTCTCTCCTGAACGCGACTCCGGTGTCCGATTAGCATCTAAGATTCTCCGTAATAAGATTGACGAAGTACTACGATTAGACGATGATACCTCGATTGTCGAATTTACGGCGCCTGACGCATGGGTCGGTAAGACTGTCTTAGAATTAGACTTGCGTCGCAAGTACGAACTCAACCTAATTGGTATGCGGGAAGAAAAAGGCGAGAAGTTGAATTCTTCTATTGCCATCAACCACCCAATTGAAGCCAACACCATTTTGGTCGCGATGGCTAATTCTCATGTTTTTGAGAAATATGACTACTTAGGCTACTTTAACGACTAAACCGACTATCATAAAAAGCCATGGTTTGAAACCATGGCTTTTTTGCTAATACATTAAATTTAGGAAGGACGACGACGCATGAGGATGAGGCCAATCGCTGCAATGACTAGTAGAGCACCCACTAACAAGAATGGTAGGCGGTCCACCTCACCTGTATTTGGCAGGCCCTTCTTATTCTCTCTTTTGCTTTCTTTCTTGACCTCTACCTTACTACTTGAGCTTTGACTTTCTTTTGATTCAGATTTAGAGTCAGAAGGCTTAGATTCGTTAGGTTTTGAAGATTCGTTGGGCTTAGATTCACTTGGCTTAGAAACTGAGGATTGAGAAGACTCAGCTGGTTTGGATTCAGCTGGCTTAGAGGCTGTGGATTGAGAAGATTCGGCCGGTTTGGATTCACTTGGCTTAGACATTGAAGATTGGGAAGACTCAGCCGGTTTGGATTCAGCTGGCTTAGAGGCTGTAGATTGAGAAGATTCGGCCGGCTTGGATTCACTTGGCTTAGATTCTGAAGCTTGCGAGCTCTCTGCTGGCTTTTGTTCAGGCTTAGGTGCTGGCAATGAAATAACAGGTAGCACTTGTTTATCCGCTTCATCTTCCAGAGGCAACTGCGCTAAGTAGCTATCGAATTTTTTCTTGAGCGCCGCAAAATTTTGAATGGTTTGACTAGCATCATATACGCTAGCGGTCACCAAACCTTCAGACGTTTCGCGTTCTTTGGCTGGTTTATATTCCTTAACACCCGCCATACCATCTTTTTCAAGACCTTGTTCTACTAGCCACTTATGAGCCGCAGAGACAGCTTGATCACGATTACCCTCTACCAAGAAGTAGAAAACAAGCCCTTCTGTATTATCTTGGGCATTAACTAGAACATAGCGCACAATACTGTGTTCCTTAGCTTGCGCTACTTGGCTGGCCTCCGCCTCATTATTTGATGCAGTGGCTTGTGCTGCAACTGGATAGCTACCCAAAACACTGGCAACTAAACCCAAAACTAAGATTCCTTTCGACCACTTTTTCATGGTGAATCGCTTCCTTTCCTTTTGTTACACTTATTGTAACTCTGTTACAGAAAGATTACAAGTGAATCTTTGTTTTTTATTATTTATTTCCCGAATAATTCATAAATTCGCAACATTCCGCTTATTACCGGTCCAAATCGACAACGCAGATTATTACGTAGATGTTACAAAAATAAAAAGAGCCCCTGTTTTCACAGGAGCTCCAAGCTTCAATTTAACCTTGGGTCAAACGTTTGCGGATGTAACTAGAGCTATACTCGACAATCAAGATAAAAGCAATTAGACCAATTAATATGGCACCCACTTCATCCCATTTGTAGCCGTTAATCGCAAAAGTCAATGGTGCCCCAATCCCGCCGGCGCCAACAACCCCTAGAATCGTAGCGTCACGTAGGTTCATATCGAAACGGAAAATCAGGGTAGAGATCAAACTAGACCAAAGTTGCGGAATAATCCCGCAGCGAATTTTCTGGAAGGTAGAACACCCCGCCGCATCAAGCGCCTCAAGTATTGAATCATCTAAATCATCAATGGTTTCTGAGAAGAGCTTAGAAATCATCCCAATCGAAGTAACTGATAGGGTCATGACCCCAGCGAAAGCACCCGGACCGGTTACGCGGATAAACATGAGCCCGTAAACAAAACTTGGGATGGTCCGAACTGCCATTACGAAGAGGCGTGTAATGACAGTAATGGGCATTGGCATGACCTTACCTGAAGCCAGAAAGGCCAAAGGGATAGAGAATACAGCCCCTACAATGGTTCCCATGAAAGCAATAGCTGCCGTTTCTAGGAGCAAGTGGAGTACGCCGCTCTCACCTAAACCAAGTAAGGTTTCCAAGTTAGGGTGGAAAATCCCGCTAATAATATTGAAGGCAATGGTTGGGCCCTTTTCAGAAATATCAATAGAGCCCAAAGCTGACCAGGACCAAACAATGAGAATTACTAAACCAAGCACCCATAAGGCCTTGAAATACTTATCTGAGGTACGTGATTCATACATTTCATTAATTTTATTAATCATGATCCGAACCTCCTAAGTTAGTTTAGAGCGCAAGTAGCGACTGGTATACTCGATAATCAGGACTGTCACATAGAGGGCAACTAAAATCATGCCTAAATTCGTGTACTCACGCCAAGCAATCTTCTCATTCAAGATGACCCCAATCCCACCAGCACCAACCCATCCCAGAATGGCTGCGTGACGGACATTCCCTTCAAAAGTATAAAGGGAAGAAGCAAGATAGGAAGGTAAGACTTGTGGCAAAATGGCGCCTAGAAAACTATAAACCCGGTTAGCACCTAGGGCTTCCATGGCTTCAAAAGGTTTCATATCAACCGTTTCAATCATTTCATAGAGTTGCTTAGCCATAAAGGAGAAGGTGAAGATGGCAATGGCCACCGTCCCAGCAAAAGTCCCAATCCCAAAGACCAGAGTCAAAACACTGGCGTAAATCAATGTCGGCACTGTCCGAATCAAACTAAGAACTAATTTCATAGAGCCAGTAATCCACCGGTTAACAACCATGTTATAGGAAGCAACCACAGCGGCTGGAATGGCCAGTAAGGCGCCAATGACAGAGCCTAAGATAGACATTTTAATGGTATCTAATAGCGGTCCCTGAACAGAAGCCCAGTAATCCCAATTAGGCGGATACATCCGTCCTAAAATAACAAAGAACTGATTTCCTCGCTTGAGCAAGGTCGACATCTTGAAGCCAGTAAGTTCTATAGAATAATAGAAAGCTAGGACAACCAAGATGAGATAAAGCCAGGTTAGAGAACGTTTCTTGCTGACGGTTTTACCATTGGGTAGGGTTCGGGTTCGTGGTCCCCACATACGATGCCAGAATGCATTCATCATCATGTCCCCCTATTCAATCGCTTGGCCCTTGTAAATCACATCCAAGATTTCAGGTGTGACTTGGTCAGAAGGTCCGTCATAGACAACTTCCCCATCACGAATACCAATGATACGATCACAGTATTCCAAGGCTAATTCCACATGGTGAATATTGAGTAAAATCGAAATCTTATCATCGCGATTAATAGCTTGGAAATCTTCCATTACGGCTTTGGCTGTAACAGGGTCTAGAGCTGCGACCGGCTCATCGGCTAGAATAATCTCTGGGTTCTGCGCCAGCGTGCGTGCTAGGGCCACCCGTTGTTGTTGGCCCCCGGAAAGTTGGTCTACTCGAGTGTAGGCTTTTTCTAAGATTCCCACGCGGTCCAAGGCGGTCAGCGCTCGAATTTCTTCTTCCTTCTTATAGTAACCAATGAGAACCCGCCAAAAAGGAATATCTGGCACAAAGGCATTCATCACATTGCTGATGACAGATGCCCGCGTTACTAGGTTGAAAGACTGGAAGATCATGCCAATTTTACGGCGAAAACGGCGTAGGCTTTGACCTTTTAATTGGCTAACATTAGTCCCATTGACCGTTAACTCCCCTTCGCTAATCGGATGCATGCAGTTAATGGTACGAATTAGGGTAGACTTCCCCGCACCTGACAAACCGATAATCCCAACAAATTCTCCTTGTTCTATGGTCAAGTTGACATTCTTCAGAGCCGTCACCCCATTGGGATAGCGCTTGGAGACATTCTTGAACTCTATCATGTGTAATCCTCTCTTCTCATTATAATGGCAGACAAGACGCAATCCTTAGAGATACTCCTGTCTGTGCTCTCTTATCACAAAAAGAGCAGAGCCTCACGGAGACTCTGCCGTCTTGAGCGTCATGCGGACTAGTTGCCCTTAATTAATTTTTGCGCTTCGCGCTCTTTGTTGTAGTCTTCGTCTTTGGCTTCTTTATAACCGGTGTGGTTGTAAATCTTGATGACTTTCTTACCTTCTTCGGTCTTAGCAATATCCATCAAGGCTTTCTTGATTGCTTCGTTCAATTCAGGTGAAACAGTTGTGGAAGTCTTGCTAGCAGATACCGTGTCATTGACGATGTCTGGCGTTACGCCGATAACGTTAGTTGCTTCCCAGATAGGTGCTGAAGCGCCCATTTCTTTTTGCCACTTGTCAACGTTGTCGCGACGTAAGTCAGCATAACCAACAACAATATCAACTTGTTCAGCAGCCAAACGTGTCATGGCATTGGTATAAGAATCAGATTGTACCACGTTAGCTAAATCGGTAATCTTCTTACCAAAGTTTTCTTTGAGCCAGAGGGTTGGGTAAATGTAACCAGATGCTGATGAAGATGAGAGAACAGTCCATTTAGCAGAGTTGAGGTCGTCCCAAGTTAACTTTTCACCCTTATTGACTTTCTCAGCTAATTCCTTACCTTTGGCAGATGGGCCAGCTAAAACCAAGCCTTTGTAGAAAGTTACTTGCTCATCAGTAGGTTCGGTTGCTTTCTTGTCATTCCAGTCTTTTGGCTCAGCAGAGTTTTTGTTAAGCCCTTGACGAGTAGCAGTTAAGAGAACTTCCACATCATCAGAAAAGAGAACATAAGTCCCTGATGGGATAAAACCATAGTCAAGAGTCCCTGATGCTAATCCTTCCCCTACAGCTTCAAAGTTAGTCCCTACTGTGATTTCTACGTTCTCAACTTCAAAACCATTTTTAGCAAGTTCGTCTTTCAATAATTTCTTGAGCGGTTCAGTCGATGTTACGATTTCGTCTGGGTTACGTGACGGCACGAAACCAATCTTAATCGTGTCAATTTTCTCTGCCGCCTTGGCAGTAAACGGTGCGATTAATCCGGCCACAAAGGTCGCAATTAAGGTGAAGATGGCAAAAAGCTTCAGGCTTTTTTTCATTTTAAGGATCCCTCCAGCAAAAATAATAGATTCTACCCAAATTATAGCAAAACCCTTTCTTCCGGCAAGAAAAAAATTATCAAAAGTGCCTTTTTGCTGGGTTTATTTTTCAAACGTTCGTGTTTTTCGACCATTGCCTCAGTACTCAAAAAAGCCCATGCCTCTTGCCGGAGGTGTGGGCTATCATTATTGACTCCTAACGTTGGCCTGGGAATGGTAAGCGTGGAGTTTGACCTTCTTGACCATTCTCTTGCTCTTGTCCTTGACCTTGTTGGCCTTGTTGATATTGTTGGAGATTATTGTTGCTTTGTTGCTCAGGTTGGGCACCAAGTGTTACTTGGACTTTGGTTTCCTTTCCTTCTCTGAGGACGGTTAACTCTACTTTGTCACCTACATTATAGGCATAGAGCTCCCGACGTAACTCCAAGATATTCTTGATTTCCTTATCGCCAATCTTGGTGATAACGTCATATTTCTTGAGGCCTGCTGTTTCAGCTGGTGAGCCTTTGACCGTATCGGTTACCACGACCCCATCCGTTTGGTCGGACTTGAGTTTGAGAATTTCGGTCTTAGACCGGCTAGTGATGTTAGCTAAGTCATTTTGGCTAATTCCAATGAAAGGCCGGGTAACTTTGCCGTCTTTTTCTAGCTGTGCAATGACGCGTTGCACTTCCTTAGACGGAATGGCGAACCCCATCCCTTCGACGTCTACATTCGAGAACTTGCTTGAGTTGATGCCCACTAGATCGCCGTCCTTATTGAGTAAGGCACCACCGGAGTTACCAGGGTTAATCGCTGCTGAAGTTTGAATGAGCGTGGTCTCAATATCGGCTTGGCCGTCCTTGTTGAGGTCCATTGGCACAATCCGTGATTGACCAGAAATAATCCCTTGGGTCACAGAGTTAGAGAACTTACTACCTAGAGGTGACCCAATCGCAATGGCGATACTCCCTACCTTGGTTGCGTCAGAGTCAGCAAACTTAATGGCCGATTTGACATTCTTAGACGAGATTTTGATAACGGCTAAGTCAGACACCGCATCGCGGCCAACTAATTCGCCATCTTCTGTGGTCCCATCAGCTAATTTGACTTTAAGGGAATCAGCATTTTCCACCACATGGTTATTGGTTACCAAATAGGCTGTATCACCGTCAATCTTATAGATGACGCCACTACCTTCACCCGCTAATTTTTGGGAGGCACTTGGGTCTTCCAAGTCCACTTGGTTTTCACCTCCCGTGCCATAGCCATATAAATTATTTTGTTGGCTTTCTTTCTGGTAGTTTTGGATAGACACGACAGAGTCTTTAGCCTTCTCAACAGCCTTCATAATGGTTTCTTCAAATTCACTGGCTGTTCCTTGGGCTTGGACCGTATTAGTCTGATTTTGAGATGCCGTCGGTGTCACGACATTTTGCAAGGCCAAGCCACTTAAGATAAGCGCGCCCCCTGTTAAAGAACCTACGACTAATTTAATGATTTTTCTGCTTTTCATTGAACTTCCTCTTTTCTCTCCTATGAGTTTATTGTTTTTCTTGATGCTTCTATCCTAGCACTGACATGTGAAAAGAATTTGAAAATTATATTACAAAGCAGTTATTTAATTGGTAAAGAATACAGATTTCAAGCCCCATTTCACAGCAATTTCATTCATATTTTGATTGCTAGACCCCGCTAGCTTCTAAATAGGCTTATCCGCAGAAACAAAAAAGACCAGGAGCAAGCTCCCAGTCTAATCTTGATGACTAGCATTCATGAATCTTCCCACATTTTGGACAGCGTCCTCGCATGCGATTAGCTAAATCAATGAATTTGCAAACCAATTGGCTATCCAAAGAATAAATCACATGCTTACCTTCCTTCTCTGAGCGAATAATCCCATGCTTCCGTAAAGTAATCAGATGGTGAGAAGTCGTCGCTACGGTGGCATCGATTAAGCGTGAGATTTCATAGACGCAGAGGCGTTCATAGACCGTCAAAACATGCATAATTTTCACTCGGTTGAGATCACCCAAAACCTTGAATAAGGTTGCCTGTGCAGCCAGTTGATCTGGATCCATGACTTCCTTGAGTCGCTCACATTCCGTACTAATCACTTGTTCTTCTAGACATTCATATTCTGCCATGTCTTCCCTCCTTATAGGCCATGCATCATCATGACAGCCACACAGTTATTAATAATATGTACACAGATGGCATATTCAAGCCTCCTGGTTTTCAAATAAGTTAGTCCTAAGATTAAGCCCATGCCAGCGTAGAGGCCCCATTCTAAAGCATTAGCTGGTTGATGTAGGAGACCAAAAATGACACTGGATATCCCCAGACCTAGCCAAGGTAGCTGAGGCAATAGATACTTCATCACTAAGCCCCTGAAGAGAATTTCTTCGACAATAGGTCCCAGTATGGCCAAGGCCAAAAAGGTTAAGAGGAAAGGGGCACCCTGTGTCGATACTTGCAAGGCCGCCTGATTCTGCGTGGTCTCAAAGGCTGGGTTGTAAGCAATCAGGACTTGGTCATAAATTGTCAGGTAGCAATACATAATTCCGTAAATAGCAAAACCTCCGACTAGGAGCTTCCATTTATTGAGTGTCCAATCAAAGAGCTTAAAGCCCCAAATAGAGACCCCTAGGATTAAAACCACTAAAGCTATGGCCTCCAGAATGACAAAAGCCCAAGGATGTATATAGACCAAGTCACTTAAATCGGCACCTACTAAGTCATAGGAGTCAATTCCTGATTGAGCCAGACCATACTGTATCAATCCCCACTCGGCCAAAATTTGGCTGACCAGATAGGCACCAATCAGCAAAAGCACCTTCCACCAGCTGCCCTTAACAGGATCTTGCCAGGCTTGGTTCATTCTTTGCCACATGCGCCTTCATCTCCTCTTGCTTAGTTAATCAATTTTTCCAGTTGGATAAGGCCTTGGAACCAGTCCGCACCTAAGATTTCATTGAATTGTGCTTGACTTAAGACTGCATCCCCTGTCGGTTCCGTCAGTGACGCAGCTTTCATGTCTAAATGGTACTCTAGCGCCACCTTGCCTTGAATCAAGCCAACTGAGATTTTTTTATTGGCATAGTCCAAGCTGATGGTCCCATCGTAATCATCTGTGAACAAATCAAAGGTCTCTTTAAGTCTTGGAAAATCGGCTTGATGCTTCTTCATAATAGCCGTCCACTGCTTGCCAGCCTCATCCGATAATTCATAGCTTAACACTTGGCCGTCTTTCTTGCTTGGTTGGGGTTGAGTCGCTAGCCATTCCGTTAAAACCGCTTGATAGAAGGCCTGCCAATCTTGGCTGATTTGATAACTAGTTTGGGCCTGTTCTGTAGAATCTAAGGCTACAAATTTATCCTTGAGTGCGGTGGTCTTGCTTTCATCCAGATGAGCTAATTTATCTAGGGCCGTATCCTTAACAGCCTCCGCTTGACTATTAGCCACTTGCTTGGCAAAGCCCATCAAATCTTCAACTGCCTGCCAAGCAGCCGTCACCTTGCCCTCTGATAGCTTCATCATGGCAGTAAAAGGTAGGGCGTGTGAATCTGTTTGATGCAAGTAACGCATGTCACCAGAATTGATGGTAACCAAGGTTTTCCCCTTAGGTTGGCCATTATCACGGCCATCGATTAAGGCAACATTCATGACTACACGCGCTTGGTCGTGATAGAGAGCGGTTAGGATTGTTTCTGGCTGGTCTATTTTAATCTCTGGTAAGTCTTTATTGGGATCCTCTTGCTTACTAAAGGACTCACTAGAGTTGGAACTTTCGCTCGTCGGCTGACTGGCTTGTTCTGAGCCAAACTGGGTTACAGGCGATAAATCTTGGCGTTCTTGCGCACCAATCCGGGAAAGGGCCTGTGGCACCACTGAGAGTTGGTTGACTAAGATTAGGGCAAGGGCACATTTTTTAAGTGATAATTTCATAGGCTTTGACTCCTTTACTGTGGGGAAAGAGTAGCGTTAGTGTTGGTTTAAATAGGCTTTGACATCTGGTCCGACAAAGACCTGTCCTTGATCCGTCAACAGAATCGGGCGCTTGACTAACATGCCGTCGGTCGCCAGAAGCTCGAATTGCTGGTCCGAGCTTAAGTCATCCCAACGGTCTTTAAGGCCCATGCCACGGTAGAGCTGTCCGCTAGTATTGACTAGCTTCTTGGTCGAGCTGAGACTAGCCTGCTGGTACCATGTTTTTAACTCTTGAGCGCTAGGACGATCCATATTAATCTCGCGATAGTGATAAGTAAGGCCTTGGGCCTCAAGTAGTCGCTCTACCTCCCGGCAGGTCGAACATTTTTTTAGACCGATTAACTCCATGCTTTTCCTCCTAGCTCTACTTGGTTAAGTAACATTCAAGTAGGTATTTGATATTCTTTACCTCCTCATTCTACCACAAAAACCTAAGAAAAACTAAGGATATTCGCTAGACACAAAAAGACACCCCTTCCTCACGGAGAGGAGAGGATGTCTAGTATTCGCTCACTTAATCTAAGACAGACAAGCGCTTAGTCCACGGTGTTGCGGTGCACGCTAAGACTTGGTTAAGAGCTTCAATATTGGCCTTGCCTTGGGATTCTAGCCAGTCACGGCAAGCTTGGTCACCTTCTGAGGCGAAGATTGGCACAGCATCCTTCCAAGTTGCACGGCCACAGAGTACCCCATTGAATTCTGCACCTGCTTCTTTGGCGAAGTCCAGGGTTTCTTGGAAGAGTTGCGCAGAGACACCGGCACTGAGGTAGATGTATGGCAGATGGGTTACCTCGCTTTGTTCTTTAAAGAGTTTGAGAGCTTCTTGACGGCTATATACTGCTTGCCCCTCCGCAAAACCTTCCACAAATTTCATATTAACAGGCACTTCTACCTTCAAGACATCAACATGGTAGCGTTTGTGGGAGAAAATCTTCATGGCTTCCAACACTTTGTGAGGTTTTACTTTAGCAAATTCCGCCCCCTTTTCATCATTGAGGGTCGCATCATAGGAGACAATTTCTAAGAAGAAAGGAATATCTTCCGCCTCGCACTCAGATCCGATTCGTTCAACGAAGGCGTGTTTGCGTTCATTAATCGCTTCATCTTCATCCACATCATAGTAGAGTAGGAACTTAACCGCATCTGCCCCTTGTTCTTTGAGGCGGTAAGCAGACCACTCAGGTAACAAGTCTGGCAAACGACCAGGTTCAGAGGCATCATAGCCTGTTTCTTCATAGGCTAAGAGCAAGCCCGCGGCGATTGAACGACGTGCAGCCGCAGGTAAACCATACTCTGGATCTAAGAGAATAGACGATGCGTATGGTGTCAATTCTTCGGAAATGGCAATCTTAAAGTCTTCAACAGCGCGTTGTACATCTTCAACGCCACCACCTGAAGCAATCATCTTACGCAAGGAACCACGTTGGTCAATGGCTAAGGCTGAGATAACCCCAGATTCAGTCGATAGTTCTTGTAATTTTTGGTATTTAGCTTTTGATACTTGTCTCATCATTGTTCTCTCCTTTTATGAGGCTTGTTTTAGGCTTGGTAGCGAAGCTCGCCATCCAAATAAGTGGCCTCTAATTCTAATTGATCGCTGACTACTATGAAGTCTGCTTCATAACCAGGGGCAATGCGACCACAGACTGATTCAATGCCAACCGATTGCGCAGGTGTCAGAGAGGCCATGCGCAGGGCTTCTGCGGGGCTTACTAGACCCCAATCCACGACATTTTTAACCCCTTGTTTGAGCTCTAAGATAGAGCCCGCTAAGTTGCCGGTGTCCTTGAGACGGGCAGTCCCATCTTTGACCACTACTTCAAATTCACCTAAGCGAGACTGGCCTTCTCCCATACCACCAGCCCGCATACAGTCTGTAATCAAGACGGTTTCCTGAGGGCCTCTCGCACGTGTTACCACTCGCGCAGCCGCTGGATGAACATGGTGGCCATCACAGATCATCTCAGCAAAGACCTTGTCTAGGCTCAGGGCCGCCCCTACCATACCTGGGTTGCGGTGGTGAAGCCCGCTCATACCGTTATAGATATGTACAAAGATATTGGCGCCGGCATCAACTGCTGCAGCCGCTTCTTCATAGGTCGCATCTGAATGAGCCAAGGCCGTATAGACGCCTTTGGACTTGGCAAATTCAATGAATTCCTTGACACCCTTGCGTTCTGGGGCAATGGCAATCTTATTGACTAAGCCTTGTGACAGTTCGTGCCATTTGGCTAACTTTTCAACGGATGGGTCGCTCATGTATTTAGGGTTTTGGGCCCCTTTGTATTTTTCGGTGAAGAATGGACCTTCTAGGAAAATCCCACGAATCTTAGCCCCGGTCACCTCTTGATAGTGATTCCCGATAGTCTCGCAGACATCATTCAACAATTGAGCAGAAGATGTCAAAGTGGTTGGCAACCAAGAGGTCACCCCACAGGATAGGAGGCCTTCGGAAATCACCTTAATGCCCTCAAAGTCATTATCCATGACATCATGAGACTTGTAACCATGAATGTGGGTGTCCACTAAACCTGGGGCGACAATGGAGTTACTATAATCTTTGATTGGAGCATCTTGTGGCTCTTCCATCAGGATGGGACCAAACTTCCCGTCTTCAATGGTCAAGTAGGCCTTGTCAATGACTTGGTCATCGAGCACAATTTGCTTAGCATAAACATAGTATTTCATACGCTTCTTCCTTTCTTATCTAGGCGTAAGGATGAATGGTAACACCCTTCACAACACGATTGACCGTGCCACTTGGTGATGGCGTGTCTGGTTTGTTGTGAACATGAACAGACGCCAACAGAGCCAAGACCTGACCGACTACCAAATATGGGAAGGCCAGATAGGCATCCGGTAAGTGTCTGTGATCCGAATCGAAATCAAAGACCTCTACCCCAGGCGCAGCCTCGGTCCCCACTTGAACGGCCACGATGGTCTGGGCAATCTGATCACCAGCCAACTCTGCTAGGATATCTTGGTCATAGAGACGGGTGTAGGCTTGGTTGGAAACGAAAACCAGGGCCAAGGCCTCAGAATTTACAAAGGATTTAGGCCCGTGACGGAAGCCCATGCTGGAATCATAAACGGTTGCCAATTGCCCCGCCGTTAACTCTAGGATCTTCAATTGGGTCTCACGACCTAGGCCTTCAAAGCCACCCGATCCCAGATAGATGACCCGCTGTGGATTCTTAGCAATCAAAGCCTGAAGTTGAGCTTCGCGAGCCAAGACTGTCTCGGCCATCTTGGCAATCTGGTCGACATAAGCCGCCTTATCGGCATCAGAGGCAGGATCAAAGACTAGCAAGGCGGTGAGCATCATGCAAGAAAAACTCCCTGTCATGGCAAAACCTGCATCATTGGAGCGACTTGGTTGCAAGAGCACTAGGTTGTGGTCATCCCCTTGCGCGGCTTTAGCTAAATGGCCTTCTGGCGCACAGGTAATGGTTAATTGATAAAAATCCTTGACCAAGGACTGGCCTAATTGTACGGCCGCCACACTCTCTGGCGAGTTACCGCTACGGGCAAAGGACACCAAGAGGGTTGGCAAATCTGCCTGGAAGACGGTCGCCGGATTGGAGACAATGGTCGTCGTCGGCTCGTGACGGAAGTTAAGTCGAGACACGTCGTTAACTTGACGTAAATAATTTGTAATGGCTTGTCCAACATAAGCAGATGACCCTGCTCCTGTAAAAATCACTTCTAGGCGCCCATAAGATTCTAACAAGGCACCTATAAAGCCCTTAATTTCTTCCTGACGGTCAAGATACATTTGATAGGTTTCGCGCCAGATAGATGGTTGTTGCTTGATCTCTCGCGTTGTAATTTCAGCACCTAGTGCCTCTAACGCGGCTTTGTCTAATTCAAACATGGCCTAACTCCTCTACTGATTTTTCATTATATTTATATTCTACTCTGTAAGGGCTTTTCTTTCAATATGCGTTTCGACCAAAATTAAACTGAAACTTGTCTTAAGTAACAAAAATAAAAATTTTTGTCTGTACATGAAGCGCTACCATGTTTTTTGTGGTACACTAAGGGTAGATTAATTTATTGCAATTTTTGGAGGTATTATTCCATGGAAATACTTGTTTATGATCAGTTCGATGCGGCATCCGATAAGGCCTTTGACTTTTTCGTCCAGGCGCTGGCAACTGGTCCCAAAACCTTTGGCTTAGCAACTGGTTCGACTCCCGAAGCGCTCTATCAACGCTTAGTAGAGTCCGATTTAGATTTTAGTCAATCAGTTTCTGTCAACTTGGATGAATACTATGGCTTGTCTAGCGACCATCCAAAGAGCTATCACTACTTTATGCACCAACATCTCTTCCAGCACAAGCCTTTCAAACATTCCTATCTGCCTGACGGGGACCAAACTGATAGCGACTATGAAATCCAACGCTATAATCAAGTCCTAGCAGATAATCCCATTGATTTACAAATCTTGGGGATTGGCTCTAACGGTCACATTGGCTTTAATGAGCCTGGGGCGCCATTCGATGGCTTAACCCAGCTAGTCGATTTGACTCCATCCACTATTGAGGCTAACAAACGTTTCTTCGATCGTGTCGAAGACGTACCGACTCAAGCCTACAGTATGGGGATTGCTTCCATCATGGCCGCTAAGAAAATCATCCTCATGGCATACGGCGACAAGAAAGCTGATGCTATTTACGGACTGGTTGAAGGGCCTGTGACCCCTGACCTGCCAGCCAGCATCCTCCAGCGTCACCCTGATGTGACCCTCCTCTTGGACAAGGCGGCTGCAGCTAAACTTCATCTCTAAGAGAATTTCCCATTATATCATATATGATATAATGGGATTTTTTTTATTAGACTTAAAATCAGAGCAAGAGGGCTAAACTTCAGTGTCTAGCCCTCTTGCTTAGGAACCCTATTTAAAAGATCTGAATATCCTGGGCGGGCATCACTAGGAAGCCAGCTCCAATAATTCCGTTGTCTCCCCCCAGGTCTGTGACACGAATGTGAGGCAGAATATGCATTTGTTCTTTGTGAGCATACCGCTCCAGGACCGCCTTAATCCGCTCCACATAGAATGGATTCTTGACTGCCACGCTACCGCCAATGACAATTTCTTTAGGATCTAGGAGGCAGATCATAGCGAATAGTCCAATGGCCACCCCCATGGCACTTTGGTCTACTAATTCATTGGCAATTTGTTCCCCTTTGAGGGCACGAGCGAAGACTTGGGCTACCGTAATCCGATCATCCAAATAGAGGGCGCGAGCCATGGCCTCAATCCCAGGGCCAGCGCAGACACTTTCCAAAGGACGAAGGCCAGTAGAGGAGGGCACTGGCAAGAAGCCAATTTCACCTGAGAAGCCATCACCGCGAATAATCTGATGATTAACGATATTAGTGCAGGCAATCCCGGTTGAGACCGTCAAATAGCCGAACACATCCAGCGGCCCCATGCCAGCCAATCGATACTCCGCATAGGCAGCCGCCTTGACGTCATTCTCAATGGCGATTGGCACTTGGGCGTAGCGGTTCGCCAGGCGCGCTACCACCGGAAACTTCTCCCAAGGGATATTATTTTGGAAGATAGCTACCCCGTTTAGGCTATCCACCTTACCTGGTATACCTAAGCCGATACCGGTCAAATCCGATACATCCACCCCCGCCTCTGCTAGGCAGGCGTCAATGACACCCACTACGCATTCTAACATGGCCTCACTGGAAGAGGTATCGCTGGGCACTTGAACACGGTGAGTGATACGTCCCTGCTCGTCAATGATAGCCGCTGCTACCTTGGTTCCGCCGATATCCACACCCATTGCTTTTCTCATTTTCCTTCCTCCTCTCCTTTGGTAGAGCCATCCAGCCTTTAGTCGCGTTTAGGATGGTTAAAGTCGTAGTTATAGTCAAAGAGCACAGCTAGCAAACCAGCCAAAGCTAAGAGCATGCCCAAGAGATTTTCTCGGCTAACCGTGGTTTGAAGGTGAATGATAAAGCCAACGCAGACCAAGGCAACCAGAAGACGAATGAGAACACGAATTTTATGAGACATCTAAATCTCCTCCCATCGAATTTCGCTCGCAGCCAAGGAAACTTCTTTGCTAATTCCTTGACCATCATAGACAGTCGTGACTTGTGGCTCAGCGGTATTATTGACAACTGCATACTTGCCCTTAGCTGGGTAGGCATGAACCTCAACAGCTGAGTTGCTACTATGCCATTTATTAAAGTCAGCTTCCTTATGGGCAGCGTAGTAAAGAGCCCGCATGAGTAAACGCGTATTGTCAATGCTGTAAGGTAAGCCAGCTAGGTAGACCCCGCGGCCTTGACCATAATCGTGTGCCGCCATATGAACTTCGCCATTGCTGTATTCTAAAATTTCTGTCTCTTCACTTAGGGCATAGAGGTTATGCATGGACTCCCCGAAATCTGGCACCTGACCAGTCACTAAATCTGCCGTAATAAAGTGACTGCCTTGGGCTTGAGTGAAGTATTTGTCAGTCGATAGGGAGAAGCCTAACTCCTTATCCACCCCGAGAATTTCAGCTAATTGGAAGAAACGACCATTTTGGAGATGGGCACTTGGCTCACCAACGCCCACCAAACCGCCACCTTGGTAGACGAAGCGACGAATGGCACTTAACAATTCTGGCCGTGCCCAATGTTGACCACCACTAAAGGCGGTTCCGGCATCGCCTGCGTTAATTAAGACGTCCACATCTGCCGGCACACCGTCAGCAATCACCTGGTCAAAACTCAAGAAGACTACCTCAACCGCCGCACCACTGAGGGCTTCTAGAATCCCCAGATAGGAGTAGATTTGCTTATAGTGCAAGGCATGCGCCACCATGTGCGTTTGCCAGGTCCGAAGTGCCCCCCAAGCATTGAGAATCCCTACTTTTAGCCCCACATAAGGCTTGGTGTCTTTGACAATGGCGTAGATATCTCGGAATTCATCCGCCACTTCTTCGATATAGGAAACAAATTTAGGGAATTTATAGGCGAGACTGAGATAACCCCCATAACCAATCCGGTCAACGGGCTTACGCATAATGGCCCGGCGTGCTGTTAGCCAATTCTCGTTGGCTTCAATGGTCGGATCATTTCCTTCATAGAAAGTATCTGGGAAGAAGTATGGCAGGAAGCGACCTTCGGTATATTTAACATGTGGAATATCGGCAATCATCCTTAAGGTAGCTCCGCCGCCGACTGAGCCAACCACTGCGTCCAAGCCAATATCCTTGAAATAAGGGCCATAAGGTTCGGTCCCAATCCAGTTATCGCCTAGGAACATCATGGCTTCTTTGCCAGCTTCATGGACAATATCCACTAACTTCTTGGCTTCTTGAGCCACAAAGTGGCTTTGGAAATCGACATAGTCTAAGTAGGCCTTAGAAGGCACGCGGAAAGCCGTATTATAGTAACCTTGGTCAACAAAATCTTCCGGTCTCAGACGATAACCTTTGGCTTCTTGGAAGGCTAGGATGGCTGCTGGTGATACAGAAGCTCCATAGCCAAACCAGTCGACAAATTTCTCTTTGGCCTTGTCATTGAAGACCAGGGTGAAATGGTAGAAGAAGGTGGTAAAGCGGACCACATCCGTCTTAGGATTCTCTTGGCACCAACGTCTGAGGTAGTCACTCATGAAGCGGTTGGAATGTGGCTGACGCACATCAAAAGGAATATCGTGAGCCACTGAGTCGCCCCAATTATTAGTGATATGGTTATACATTTGAGTTGGGTCCCAAATCTTATAAACCAAGAAGGAAACCGTATATTCATGGAAGGGTTCTGCCCCTTCCACCATCACTAGGTCCCGCTCTTGATCCACCTGCCACTGGCTGCTTGGGACTACTTGGCCAGTGGTGCGGTTAATGACTTCCCACCACTCCTTAGGATCATGGTGATAGTCAGGTACTACTTGTTCCCGATAGTAGCCCTGCATGAAATCAATGGCTAAGCTTTCTTGGCTTGCGGTATGGAAGGGCGACATCAAATAGAGTTGTTGGCACTCTTCCATATGGTCTTTGATAAAATCATTATGATTTCGAGCTACAAAATAGGTCGTATAAATAGAAGCATCTAAATCTTTGACTGCCTCTTCTAACTTGGTCCCATCGGAATCGCGGATGGCATCAGCCCCCCAGCGATCTAATAATTCTTGAGTTTGCGCAAGGAAATTGCGCTCACTTGGTAACGTAAGTCTGCCTTTTGATTTGGCCATTTACTACATCTCCTTCGTCATCTAAATCTCATTATCAAGGCTTGGCTTATTCCTTGGAGCCGCCCGCTGTCATCCCCTCGGTCAGACGCTTCTGAACGAAAATATAGAGGATGAGGGTTGGCAACATGACCATGACCATGCCGGCATAGAGTTGGCCGTATTGTTGGGCCGCATTTTGCGCTGCCATTAAGTTCATCAAACCTACCGGCAGGGTCCGTAACTCTTGTTTATTCATCAGGGTAAAGGAAATGATATATTCATTCCAGAAGCCCAAGAAGTTAAAGAGAATAACCGTGATAATACTTGGTTTAGCCATAGGAATCATAATCCGCATCATGGTCGTAAAATGATTGGCCCCATCGATCGAAGCCGCTTCTTCAAAAGTTGACGGTAAGGTCATGAAGTAGCTAGATAAGAGATAGATGGTAAATGGCAGAGAAGTTGCCGCATAGACCAAGGCTAAGATGAAACGATTGTTTAAGAGTTCCGGCATCATGGCAAAGCCTTTTTTAGCATCGACCAACATCAAGAAGATGGGTACTACAATGTAGTTAACGTTGATGAAGAGTCCACCCTTAAAGAGTTGACGTAAAAGGCCACGCCCTGGGAATTCAAAACGCGCTAGAACATAAGCGGCTGGCAAGGCTAAGGCTAAGAGAAGAGCCAAAGCCATAGCCGTTACGACTACCGAGTTGAAGACATAAGCTCCCATGCTAGCCCGGTTCCAGGCATCGACAAAGTTCTGCCAGTAGAGCCCCATTGGCAAGGACCAAGGCGAACGGTAGAATTCTGAATTTTCCTTAAGTGAGGCCAGAAAGACCCAGCCCACTGGCACAATAATCGAAATAGCCAGGAGCGACAGCACTAAGTAGATAAAAATCTTGTATAAACGATTCGTTGAACGACTCATTTGACTGGCTCCTTTCTAGTATTCAAGAATGTCCCGCTTGGTTACGGCACTAACGACCGCTGACAAGACGAAGGAGAAGATGAAGATGACAACCCCAATGGCCATCCCGTAGCCATAGGATGAGTTGGTATAGGCTTGCCCATACATGTAGGATAAGACTACCGAGGAGGCCCCATTTGGCCCTTCACTGGTCATGGTTTGAACCAAGAGGAAGCTGAGGTTAATGGTAGAAATAATAAAGAAGGTCAAGGTGGTCCGAATGTTATTCCAGACTAGTGGCAGGGTCACGGCGAAGAACTGCTTGACCTTACCCGCCCCATCTAGATCAGCTGCTTCATAGAAGGAAGTTGGGATATTGGCCATTGATGCCATGTACATGACCATGTAGTACCCAATGGCCTGCCATACCAAGGCACCAATTAAGGCATAGAGCACCAAGTGCTTGTCCCCCAACCAGAGAATCGGTGGAGCCTGCTCCCCTTTGAAGATTGCCAAGAAAGAATTTAACATCCCGTTGTTAGGGTCATAGATGGCGGAGAAAATCCCGGAAATAACAACGATGGATAAGATATTTGGAATATAGAAAATTACCCGGAAGAAGTTTTGCCCCTTAACTTTCTCTGTCGATAGAATGGAAGCGAAGAGAATGGCAATGGCTAGGGTAATAATGGTCACCAGCACAATTAAGACAATGGTATTTTGGAAGGCCCGGATAAATTTGGTGTCGTTAAACAACTTAACGAAGTTATCGAAATAAACGAAAGTCTTTTTAGCTGAGAATCCACCCCACTTGTAGAGAGACATGCGAAAGACTTGAAATGTCGGATACAACATGAAGAGGGCGAACAAGAGGGTCGCAGGTATCACGCAAATCAAGGCAAAGCGGGTTTTGGATGCTTTTGAATTCATGATAAGTACTCCTTTCTAAATCGCCGTGCTGGCGTCTCTTATAAGTATGACCCTGGCTCATAAGAGGCATCAACACGTGCGTTATCAATAAAAGTCCCACTCCCACCAAGGCGGAAGTGGGCACTATGTCAATGCTTAAGCTAGCATTAGTGGCTGATGCTGTCGTGGAACTGTTTCATTACTTCTACGACGTTTGATTGCCAATCTTTCACGCTGAGGTCACCAGATACTACAGAGTTGAATGCTTCGTAAAGTGTTGCCTTGAGGTCTACCCCTTCGATAGCTTCAGCAGATACGAAACCACCTAAACCTGGTAATACACCTTCGTCATAGACTTTATAGAAGACTTGTTTTTCAGCAGGTAACTTGCTGATCAAACCTTTAACTGGTTGAACAGCCCCGTGTTTAGCGAAGATTTCAGCTGCCTTGTCAGAGTAGAGGAAGGCAATGAATTCTTTGGCTGCTTTTTGCTGTTTAGCTTCTTTTGGAATCCAGATATGTTCCAAGAAGGTATAAGCGTATTGTTTGCCGCCTTCTTTGAGGGTTGGCACTGCAGCCATGCCCCATTCGAAGCCGTCAGCACGTGGTGCATCTTTCATTTCGTCCACTACCCAGCTACCGTTTGGCATGAAGAGGGCTTTGTTGTCTAGGACTGCTTGTTGGTTCTTAGTGAAGCCGTCTTTGTTAGCATTGGCTACAGTAGTTGCTTCTGTGTTCTTAGCTAACTCACCTAAAGTTTCGAAGACCTTGGTTAAATCAGCGCCAGACCAAACTTCTGGATCGTAGTTCATGGCTTTGTTGAAGAGTTCTGCCCCACCAGCGGAGTAAATCACGCTAGAGAAGAAGGTGTCTAAATAGCCTGCTGTTGGATAGGTGAAGAGGGCAATGTTTTCTTTCTTAGCTTCTTCAGCTAATTTCCACATTTGATCCCAAGTCTTAGGTACTTCCCAACCTTTAGCTTTGAAGAGCGCCTTGTTATAGAAGAGACCTGTTGGAGAGTAGAACATTGGCATTAAGTAAGTCTTGCCATCGTTATAAGGGTTAGTTGAAGTAGAATCAGTGAAGCCTGGTAAGAGTTTTTCCTTAACTGTCTTATCTTCGCCTGGGACCTTCATGTCCAAGACATCAGTCAAGTCAGCTAAAGCCTTATCCTTGATTAAGGTCTCTGGCAAAGCTTTCTTACGGCTTTGTGCTAAGAGCACAACGTCTGGATAGTCACCAGATTGGAGACGTGGGGTGATCGCATCTTCGAGTTCTTTTTCCATGGTCAACTTGATGTCGACATTTGGATTGACTTGCTTATAGGCTTCAATGATTTCTGGCCATAACTTGGTCCCATAAGCTGTTTCGATGGCTGCGAAGTCTAAGGTCACCTTTTCTTCAGCTGACACATTGGCAACTCCGAAGAAACTTGGCAAAGCACAAGCTAAAGCAGCTGCTGATACTAAAGCTTTTTTCATGTAAAACACTCCTTATAAAATTTTATTGGATCTTACACTCTTATCATACCATAGGTGCAACCGTTTTACTTGCAGATTCTTGTTGTAAACTTGCAGATTCTTGCGGATTGTTGTATAATGTAACTAGATAAATGATAGCGTTTTAATAACTTTAAGGAGTGTCCCCACATGTATATTCGCTATACCATCACCCATCAACCTGAGGAAGTCAGTCAAAATCATTTCCAGGTTCTATCAGTTAATATTGTCTCCTACGATGCTAACTGGCATTCCACTATGCATCATCACAATTTCGCCGAAATTTTCTATTGTTTGGACGGATCTGGTTATCTGCTGACTGAATTCGGGCGGACCCCCATCCACAAACACTCTCTCCTACTGGTCAACCCCTTCATCGAGCATACGGAGCATACCTCCCTTATCTACCCGCTCAAGTATCTAGTAATAGGAATCAAGGGGCCAGAGATTATCCTACCCTCTCACGCTACAGATAATGGTCTATTTAGCTTCGAAGATAGCAACCATCAGTTCTATCGTCTTATCCGTGAAGTGATGACAGAATGTGAGTTAAACCAGCCTTACTCTAGCCAAATCATCGACCATTTAATTAATTCCTTGATTCTTAGACTTAATAATGTAGCTAATAGCCAGCTAGCTATGGCACGGGAGACGCCTTTATCTGCCAGTGTCAGCTTAGCTAAGCACTACATCGATAACCATTTCTCCAAGAACATTAATCTTGAGCAATTAGAAGAGCGAGCCCATGTTTCTCGCTTCCACTTATCCCACCAATTTAAGGAAGAACTCGGCCTCTCACCTATTAACTATCTCAATCAAGTCCGCCTGACACAAGCGCAAGAACTCCTACTGACTACCAATTATACTGTACTGCAAATTACTGAGATGGTCGGCTTTAACTCAGTTTCCTACTTCTCTAATAAATTCCACGAGGCAGTTGGCATGACACCGCGCGCCTATCGTAACCTCCATGCCTCAAGCCTGATCCAAACAGGCAGTCTCAAAGAATCGTATCGATTACCCGATAATTTGGCGAGAAAAAATTAGCACAGTTTCTTTATGAAAAACCACTGGCTCTCACGTCAGTGGTTTTGTTGTTAAATCAGTGAATTTTTATGAAAATATGCCATATCTTATTAGTCAATATCGCTACTTTTTACACTAAGTCTAAACAAGTAGCAAGTCTATGATAACAACAGTTGTTGCGCTTTCTCGGTTTTTATGGTATAATATAGTTATCAAAATCACAAAGAGGTGTTTTTTATGGTAAAAGCGAGTAAGGAACGTTGCGAAAACTTAGTTGCTCTGTTGGACGGTTACTCCAAAAAAGGCGGTCACCATCTTAACATCAACGTATTTGACCGGGATACTTTAATGGATGCTATGGAACATCCAGAAAACTACCCTCAATTGACTATTCGTGTGTCTGGTTATGCTGTTAACTTCAACAAATTGACCCGCGAACAACAATTGGACGTTATCAACCGTACAATGCACGAAGGCATGTAATCTTGCCTTTAGCCCTGGCGCTTGCTAGGGCTCTTTTATTGGCTCTATCAACCCAATATACAAAAAGAACCTTGAAGATTACTTCAAGGTTCTTTTTGACTCATGCTTTCCTATCATTTCTGATGGAAGAATACCGGCGGCCGGGGTCGAACCGGCACGCCCTCGCGGGCACTGGATTTTGAGTCCAGCGCGTCTGCCAATTCCGCCACGCCGGCATGATAATATATGAGGTTTAAGGCGGTAACCGGATTTGAACCGGTGAATGAGGGTTTTGCAGACCCTTGCCTTACCACTTGGCTATACCGCCATTTATGAATAAAAAAAACTGGGGTAGCTGGATTCGAACCAACGAATGACGGAGTCAAAGTCCGTTGCCTTACCGCTTGGCTATACCCCAATGATAATATAAAATAGGCGAACGAGGGGAATCGAACCCCCGAATGTCGGTGCCACAAACCGATGCGTTAACCACTTCGCCACGATCGCCATAATAGCACAACAGGGACAGTAGGAATCGAACCCACACTAACGGTTTTGGAGACCGTTGTTCTACCGTTAAACTATGTCCCTAAAAAGGAGGGCATGTTCTTCCCTACTATAATTAATGGAGGGAGGCAGATTCGAACTGCCGAACCCTAAGGAGCGGATTTACAGTCCGCCGCGTTTAGCCACTTCGCTATCCCTCCAATGGCTTGGGACGGAATCGAACCGCCGACACTTTGAGCTTCAATCAAATGCTCTACCAACTGAGCTACCAAGCCAATACGGTCCCGACGGGATTTGAACCCGCGATCTCCTGCGTGACAGGCAGGCATGTTAACCCCTACACCACGGAACCATTTTGGAAATGGAGGTTAACGGGATCGAACCGCTGACCCTCTGCTTGTAAGGCAGATGCTCTCCCAGCTGAGCTAAACCTCCAGGTTATTTAATTAATATTAAATTAATTATGATCCGTACGGGATTCGAACCCGTGTTACCGCCGTGAAAGGGCGGTGTCTTAACCACTTGACCAACGGACCATATTAACGGAGAGTATGGGATTCGAACCCATGAGACAGTGTTACCCGCCTACACGATTTCCAATCGTGCTCCTTCGGCCAGCTCGGACAACTCTCCAGCTAACCAACTCCGCAAGTAGGGCTCGAACCTACGACA
>NZ_KV822191.1 GCF_001815865.1 Abiotrophia sp. HMSC24B09 | reverse complement strand
AAAAGCCCGAAAAGCCGCGAGCCAGTGGCCCACTCTACAGAGTGGGCCACTGGCTCCCTAGGAACAAGGCAGCAACCCAAAAGCCCCCAGCCCCATACCCAAAAAAGTTACAGACAGGTTACAATCCCCGCCCTAGATAACAAATTTGCGTCAGCTTGGGGCGGGATCCTTTAAAGCTGATTAACATCTGGGGCATTTTTCCCACAGGGGCGCCAAATTAGGGTATGATAGATACGTGACACGAGGTGGAGGGTCTCTGGCCGCGCCAAGTTTGGCGGCTTTTCCTAGCTAGGTTAGCAAGTCCGGCTTTCCCTAGGTTAGCAGGTCAAGCTGCTCCTAGCTCAAGCAAGTCTAGGTTAGCAAGCCCAGCTTTCCGGAGCTCAAGCATAGCTGCTCCTAGCTTCAGCAAGTCCAGTGCCTACCCACTAAAAGAATTTAACGTCTGCGCCCGAGGGCGTGTGCGATGTATAAAGGAGATATCTATATGAAGAAGACACTTAAAGTGGTGACTGCCTTAACCGTATTAGGTTTCGCAGCGCAACAAGCAACTGCCTTAGCCGTAGATTATTCTGATGCGTCTGTAACCGGCTGGGTTCAACGGACGGTTGAACATGTCCGCAACTCTGTAACCAACTCACAATACTATGTGGTACAGTGGGGCGACACCTTATGGACCATTTCTCAGGCCTTAGATGTGCCAACAGAATCTTTAGTCGGTCTCAACGGCATTGCCAACCCAGACTTGATTATTGCAGGGTCTGTTATCTACTATAACCCAAGCGCTAACACCGTGACCTTAGACGACCGTCAAGGGAACGTGGAAACCGTTCAAGCGGATACCCACCAACAAGTGGCCGCTGAAGCTGTTCCACAAGAAGTTTTATCTGAAGCAAGCCAACAACCAGTTGACTTGTCACCAGTCACTCAAGTTCATCAAGCGCCAACGGCTTCTGCCGCTGCTTTCCAAGAAGCACAAGCCGCAGCTGCAGCCCAAGCTCAAGCTCAACCAGTTGCTGAGCCTGCTAGCGCCCAAGAGCAAGCAAGCCAATCTTCTGAGTCTCAAGTCCAAGCTGCTAGCGAAGTTAACGCGCCAGTTTCGGTTGAAGAAAGCTCAAGTCCTGTTGCGGAATCTACAGCTCCTGTAGCTGAAAGACCAGCGCCAGTTGAAGAAGCGCCAGCGACGCCAGCTGCACCAGCAGTCGAAGAATCTTCTGAGCAAGCTGCCCCAGCTGCTGAAGAAAGCAAGACCGAAGAAACTACTAGCAACAGCTCAAGCTCAGGCTACCAAGGGATCCAATCCGCAGCCAAAGAATGGATTGCGCAGAAGGAATCCGGTGGTGACTACAACGCAGTCAACCCATCAGGTCGTTACATCGGCCGTTACCAATTAACTGCTGAGTACTTGAACGGTGACTACTCTATCGAGAACCAAGAACGTGTCGCTGACGAATACGTTAAGAACCGTTACGGTTCTTGGGAAGCAGCCAAAGTCTTCTGGGAAGCCAACGGCTGGTACTAAGAAATACAAGAGAGGCGGGAAGTTTAGCTTCCTGTCTTTTTTTGTACCCATAAATTATGCCGCTTAGTACCGGTCCCAAGCCAAAGCTAGTTAACAAAAGTTAACAAGTTGTGTGATTTTACCGGAAATAATTAAAATCATCTTGAAAATTCGTGAAGATGGGAATATGATGTAGTTGTAAACCTTTTCTTAAAGGTAATACAAGTCAGAAAGGAGGGATTACAATGGCAGACTATCGCGCTAACAGCGATGAGGATTATGATGCTGGCTTCTTGATTCAACTGATTGAGGCAGATTACGGTAGCCAGAAGGAACGGGCCCAACGCTATGGGATTGACCGCTCCCTCTTAAACCGCATTATCTGCGGCCACTATAAGCCGCGGCGACGAGTGGCCTTGCGTTTGGCCCTGGGTCTCAATCTGGATAATGACGCCTTCGTTCGTATCTTCTACCACCAACTATGGTTGCGCGAGCATCCTGAAGCGGCAGAAGACAGCAGTCAAGGCTGATTCCATCATTTCAGAGAAGATATCGAGCCGTGACCCGGTGGCCACGTCCTCAACTAGCCAAGCGGCTGGCGCTCGATAGCAAGCACAGTTGTCACCTATAGGGGGAATTCATATGGCAACGAATGTTAACAAAAACACAAAAAAAGCAAATTCTCTGTCACCACAAGATGTCCAAACGGTCCTAGCGGCCCTCATGAAATTGGCCAGCGACCGTCCCGCCCTAGAGAGTCGGCCAGAACCGGTCATCCTACCGGCCGTCGCCGAAGGCCTGGCCTCTATACGCCGTCAGTGCCTGAGGGACTGGTTGGGCGGACCTCAAGCCCCAGCCTATCTCAATGAGGGGCTGCGCTACCGACTCTTCCACCAGGCCCAACGCGACTTCAAACTCCAGTTCGAGGTCAGTCGCTTCGACATGATTCGCCAAGGCGACAAGCAAGCCGCCCTGGATTTCTGGGCCAAATGGCAACCCACCAGTGCCCTACGTCAGGCCATTCAAGCCTGCAATGAGAGAGAGGGGCAGGACCTATGAGCCTCAAACGCGTCGTCGATACCCGCTTCTGGAATCAAGTAGACGTTATGGAACGCTATTCCTCCCAGGACAAGCTCTTTGCCTTATATCTCATGACCTGTCCGCGTTCGACACAGTTGGGCATCTATTCCCTGCCCAAGCGGGTCATTGCCTTCGATATGAGTTTGGACGATGCTCAGGTGGGACAACTCCTGGCTCGCTTTCAAGACGATTATCAGGTCATCGCCTATTCCGACCAGACCCAGGAAGTGGCCATTCTGGACTTTCTCACCTATAGCCTAGTCAAAGGCGGCCAGCCGGTCGAGCGCCTGCTACGCAACCAGGCCGAAGATGTCCGCGATAGCCAACTCCTCGTCAAGGTCTTCCAGCACCTAGCCAGCTATTATGAGCACAGCCACCGCCTGATTGACCAGCTGTCCCAGGAGGTCCTAGCCACCGAACTTAAGCGCCGCCAGGAGTTAGGCAGTGAGGGGGAAGGGGTGACTAGTTTGAGCCAGGGGACCCAGTTGCTTAGTGACAGTCTGGAGACTGGTGTGGCTTCCAGCCGCCTAAGCACCCGTGACCTCCATAATCAAGATCCTAATCAGAAAGATAATCAGATTCATAAAGAGAATCAGAGTCATAATCACAAACAGAATCAGAATCAGAATCATAATTCAGCGTCCAAGCTGGACCCTGATTCGGAGGTCAAATCATTGGCTAGTGGGTCGGGCGAGAGCGTGGCAGTTTTCAGCCAAGCACTAGCCACTAGCTCCGACACGTCAGTTTCCAGCACAAAGCCAGCTACTTCCTCCGGCACGCCAGTTTACAGCTCAGCGCTAGGCGCTAGCTCCAGCACATCAGTTTACAGCTCAGCGCTAGGCACTAGCTCCAGCACGCCAACTTCCAGTCAACCGCACACCACTTCCTCCAACACCACCAGCACCCAGCCCTTTGGCCAGGCCATCAACCTACCAGACCAGAGCTTCAGCCAGACCCTAGCCCGGGCCCAGTCCCTGACCAGTCAGACAGGCCAGTCCCAGGCGGACGTCAGCCAGCAGACCATGGATCAATTTGTTCGGGTGGAGCGCGACATGGCCAAGCTACGGCCCTTCTACGAGCGCTACTTTGGTCCCATGACTGGGGCGGAAAGCCTGCAATTTCGGAACTGGCTGGATAAGATTGGTTATTGGCCCGTCATTGAAGCCATCGAGCAGGCTCATCGTCGCCAGGCCAAGAAGCCCTTTGCCTATATTAGCACCATCTGCCAGCAGGCCAGCAAGGCCTAGCGCACCCTCGGCATCCACTATGAGGAGGGGAAATCAGGTTCCGTCGCTCCAAGCCGACGGACTTTTCAGACAAAATAAAACAAAACAACCGCCTGCGTCAACAAGCGGTTGTTCAGTCGAACTAGTGGGGTCAGTCTTAGTTTAACACAGGACGCGTCCCAATAGGTGACTGATTAAGCACAAATAATATGGCGCCTGACCAGTCTTGCCCAGGCTTGGCCTCATCCCTTAGGGTGAAATAGGGAGGGGAGTGTGGGCAGACTGGCGGCGCTCCAAGAGGTGAAACCATGCTGACACAAGACCAGACGCTGGATCAAACAGCGCTCGTCGAACAGTATGGTGGGGTCATACACTATGTATTACATTCGCAAGGTTACTACCGTGGCCATCCCGACTATGAGGACTTCTATCAGGAACTCTACCTCAAGCTCTGGGACCTGGCACAGAAATTTAAGGGCCAGCCCCTAGAGGATCAGAGTCGCAGCCGCTTCGTTGGTTATGTCAAGCCGGCCCTGCGCTACTATCTCTGGGATTTGGCCCAGGCCGCCAGCCGCCGGCGCAGTCGCGAGCCCTTAGGTCTATTGGCAAATGGTGGTGGGGCTGAGACCGATTCGGAGTTGGTAGCTGATTTGCTGGCTCAGGATTTGAAGCGGTCGGAGACGGGCGCCTGGCAAGCCCAGCAGGGCGGGGCCCAGGAGTCTAGTCAGGGGGCGGACGCCTTCCTGGCAGCTGCTCGGTTGCGCTTGTCTGATAAAGAGGCAGACTTTCTGACTTTCTTGTTAGATCCGCGCCTGACCGACACCGCCAAAGCCCGCCAACTCGGCATCAGCCTCAGCTCCTACGACGACCGCCGCACCCGCCTAGCCACTAAGTTATGGGATCTGAAGGCTTTGTTGAAAGGGGAGGGGTAGCGGCTGCAACTTTTCTGGGCATTTGCCCAGATTTCCGCCATTTCCGAGGTAGCTAGTGGTCCACTCTTTAGAGTGGACCACTAGCTCGCGCTTTTTCGAGGCATTTGCCGGAATTCCGCCATTTCTCAGGAAGCCAGTGGTCCACTTTCCAAAGTGGACCACTAGCTCGCTTCATTTTCGGAGCTTTTGCCGGATTTTTTGCCTTTTTCCAGGTAGCTAGCTCGCCCCCATCCCGCCCCACACAAAAAGCACTGCACCCCTTAACGGGTGCAGTGCTTTTGCTTTAATTGCCTAGAGAAGTTGGGGCTTGATATTCCGCACCTTGAGGGCGCGGATGACGCGGCCGTACTGGCGTTGGGCGATAGCTAGGGAATAGCCACCTTCCACGGTTAGGGTGTGCAAGACGGGATTGTAGCTGACCACCTTGTCCAGGTTAACAATTTCAGACCGGCTAATAGCCATGAAGGGTTCAGCCAACTCATCGACTAGTTCTTTCATCGAATGGTAGAACTGATAGCGGACATTGACGCCGACCACTTCAACGGTATGGGCCTGGGGTAGGGTGGCGAAGAAGCGAATCTTGTCGTAACTGAGGCTAATCTGGCTCTTACCTTGCTTGAAAGTAAAGACTTGCTTGGCCTGGCCATTGAGACTGCGCCAGTTGTTGATAGTGTCTAGGCACTCCTTGACGCGTTGGGCCATGTCGTCCATGTCATCCTTAGGGATGAAATCCAAAGCCTGCACCTTATAACGCAGGGAAAGGGGCAGGTAGTCTTCCTTGGTCGTAACGAAAATAATCTTAGCACCATCGTCATATTGGCGGATCTGCCGTGCAATATCCATACCACTTAGCTCATGTTGCAGGTCAATATCCAGGAAGAAGATGGCATTTCCTCGCCGATCCGTCCAGCTATTCAGGAGCTTGTCCGGGTCACCTGTCACGCAGGCCAACTCCATGGGATAATCTTCAATCATGACATAGCGTTCAATCAGGTCCGCTAGCCACTGACGCTGCTTGGGGTTGTCCTCGCAAATATAGATTGGGAATTTGAAGTCTGTCATGGGACTAGCAACTCCTTCCGAATGAGTAAATGTTGGGTGAAGCGTTCGTTAGCAAATTGAGTGGTCAGTTGGAACTGACTTTCTCGCGCTAATTCTAAGGCGTTGCTCAGGCCCAACCCTCGGCCGCTGCCCTTGGTGGAGTAGCCAGCTTCCAGGAGCTTGTTGAGGTCGCCTGGGTCTTCTTGACAGTCATTTTCAATAATAAGGTGAACATCGCCAAGGTCTTCGAAGACCGCCAAGGTCAGCTTGCCGCCCTCCTGATTGCTTAGGGCTTCAATGGCATTGTCCAGCAGAATTCCGATAATGCGGACCAAATAGATAGGATTGCGCGCGACATTGAGGTGGATGTCGTCCGGCACCTCAATACTGAGGTCGATACCATTGGTCCCGGCAAAGGCCAATTTGGTGAAGAGCAGATTGCGGACATCCGGACTCTGAATCTTAGACAGACGACTGAGTTCTTGGCCCAGCTGGTCGGTCGTGACTTGAGTAGGTTGGATATGTTGATGGAAATAATCCGCCAGCCCCTGCCATTCCTGGTCGCGAATGTAGCCTTCCAGGGTTAGGAGGATGTTCTTATAGTCATGACGGAACTTACGCATTTCCTGATATTGGTCGGCCATCATGCTAGAAAAGGCCTGACTAACCTTGAACTGCTCCTTCTCACGGGCGACTTCTTGGGATTGGTTCATAGCATGGTTGAAGAAAACAATAGATAAAATAGATAAGATAGGCAAGACCACGAAAGGGCTGAAATGAAGAAGTGTCTGAGCCGGACTTGCGTCATACATTTCGGTAATGGTTAGGGCCAAATCGCTATAAATAAAGAAGAAGTAAAGAGAAAGCTGAATCGGGATAATCCAGAAACTGAGCCGGTTGAACTGGTTCTGGCAATACTTATAAAAGGACATTTCAAGTCGAGTCAGCAAGATAATAAGAATGAGCGAGATGATGTGAGAAACGATAAGCTCAGTTTCGATAGATTCTATCTGGATATTTGAGAGAAAGAAGTCCTGAATGAAACCATCGAGTTTGAGGTTGATATAAGGGAGCGTAGCAAAAATGGTCGCTTTTACCATGGCATTGGTCTTATCATCACTAGGCTCGATTAGGGCGCCGGTCAGCAAAACAACAAATATAACTAGCTGCGAGACATAGGTAGGAAAACCAAAGATAGAAAATGAATAAGAAATCAAAATCACTGCCATGCTATAAAAAAAGGACATAGGCCAATTTTTAAGAGGATTTCGCTGAGCAAATATACCGATTAGTGTGTGGTAAGATTCACTTAGATTGATAAGAAGCTCCATAGAGTCGCTACCTCCATTGAATAATCTAATAATAAGTCATCGAAAATGACGAAAAAACTATCGAAAATGACGAGTAGTCATCGAAAATGATGGACAAAATGTCGAAAATGATGACTTGTCATCGAAAATGATGTTTTGAACATCGCTTTTGATGTTTTGCAATCGAAAATGATGATTTCAACATCGATTTTGAAGACTACGAACAATTTCTTATAGTTCTATTATATAGTTAATTTAGTCAAAGAACAAGGAGTGATTATGACAATGAAAAAAACAGTACTACTCGCAATGTTGGGGCTTCAACTGTTAGCTGTAAGTAACATATCAGCTCATGAGTTGAATCATCCTAATACAGAAAATGAAGTTGGATATACATCATTTTTTAAGATGCCATATCGAAGAATCTTTAAGAACTATCCGCCAACTAGATATGGCGGAATGAGACTAGTACTAGTTAAAAGATGTGGAGATGGGGGATACTACGGGACATACATTTAAAATTTTATATTATAGCTAAAATAAATATAGAGGAGAAAACAAAATGAACAAGAAATTATTTTTATGTGGTGCAGCATTAGTAGCAATTTTAGCAACAGAACAAGCAGTCAAGGCTGAGGAAGTAACCGAAACTCAATCAACACCAACTGTTGAATTAGTCGAAAAAGTACAACCTATTGAGTCAACTCTAAGCCAAGCGCCTCAAGCTCCAGAGTCTGCCAAAGTTGAAGCAGCTCCAGCTGATAAGCTTGGGAGTGTGACCGAAGAAAAAGCGCCAGAGGATAAGAAAGTACCAGACGATAAGAAGGCAGAAGAAACTAAAGTCCAAGAGTCTTCCGAAGCCGAAGCGAAACCTACTACCAATGAAGACAAAGTATCAGAGCCAGCTGCAAGTCAAGAAGCCAAGGAAGATGCGAAGAAAGAAGCGAATGAAGAAGCCAAACAAGCAGATAAGAAAGAAAAAGAAGATAAAGGCTACACTGGCTTCAAGTCTCGCGGGGAGTCGGCACAGTATCACCAAGTAAAATCAGGAGACTCTCTATGGGCAATCGCGAACCTCTATAAGATTACCTTGGACGAGCTGCTTAAATATAACAACTTCTCATCATTAAGCACAATGATCCATCCGGGAGATAAGCTAGTTGTGAAACCAGGCAAGCCTGCTACTAGCGCGCCATCTAATGACAACAATTCAGCAAGTGGAAGCAATAATTATACACCTGACACTACTCATACAATTCAATCAGGTGATTCTCTCTGGCTGTTATCACAACGTTACGGGGTGACACTTGACGATTTGGTTAAGTGGAATGGCTTCAGCTCATATCGTGATATGATTCATCCAGGACAACAAATTATCGTTAAGAAGGGCTCTGGTAATTCTGGCAAGGCAACCCCAGCGCCAGCAAAACCACAACCTACTACACCATCAACTTTGGATGCTAGACGTCAGAAAGTCATTGAAGTGGCTAAGAAGTATTTAGGTGTACCATACGTTTATGGTGGTAAGACACCAAGCGGCTTTGACTGTTCAGGTTTTGTCGGCTATGTATTCAAGGAAGCTTTGGGAATTGATATTACAACATGGACAGTTACTCAAGAACGTAAAGGGACTGAAGTCGCAATCAAAGATGCAAAACCAGGTGACCTCTTCTTCTATGGTCCTCGTGGTGGCACCGAGCATGTCTCCATCTATTTAGGTGGTAAGCAATATATTCATGCTCCTTATCCAGGCCAAGTTGTTAAGATTGCGGATATGACCTACTATATGCCAAGTTTTGCTCGTCGGATTATTCAATAATCCAATATTCTAGGAGGATATTATCATGAAAAAAGTTGTTCATAAGCTAATGGCCTTAGCGGCTCTTGTGGGGATGGGTTTGCCAGTTGTGCAAGCCCAGGCCCAAGAACAGCCTAATGTATTACCAGTTGTGAGTCTTGTTCCCAAAGATGCAACGCCAAGAATCGGGCGCAATGCCTTAGTCAAGATTAACTTAGTAGGTGCCGATAATGTCGTTCATAAGTCGCTCTATTACACTAGCTTCAACACGGTGGATATTACCTTGGGCCAAGTTGCTAGCTTGCTAGGGTCAAGTTATGACATTGAATTAGCACCACAAAATGTGCAAACAGACACCCATCTCAAGAATTATGTGACCGACCATGGCGAGTTCTATGGAAGTTACTTAGCAGCTAATTTTGTTCTTAAGAACCCAGATCAAGTTCCGGTTGAAAAAGCTGAGGAGCCTGTTATCTATCCTGTTACCGTATTGGAAGAAAAAGGAGCAGACCTATTCTATGAACAATTAGTGACAGTAGATGTTAAGGACCAAGCAGGGACTGACTTAGCTACCACCCATTATTTAATTAATAGTGATAGCACAGAATCTCCAGTTGACTTAGCGGCAGCTAGCTTTACCAAGGAGCACCCTGAGTATCAAGTGGACGCGCAAACCGCCCAGTTACAAGGTAGCGTCAACCGTCAGCAACTAGAGCAAGTCCTTACGAGTCTAGGGACTGTTAATGTCTTCCGTAGCCACTATGTCTTAACGGCGGTTCAAGCTGCCAAGCCTCAAGTAGCAGCAGCTGAGCCAGCAGCTCAATCATCAGCTACCACCGTAAGTAGCCAAGTAAGCCAAAGTCAAGAAGCTACTTCATCTGCTCAAGCCAAAGAAAATAAGGCAGAAAAACCAGCTCCAAGCAAGAAAGAAGAGAAGATTGATTCAGTTAAGAAAGAAGTTAGTCAATCTCCAAGTAAGAAGATTAACGCTCCAACTAATCTAGCTAAGAAAGATAGTCAGTCTGAGAAAGCTAACAAACCAGCCGAGAGCCCAGCTCCAGTAGCTGCGACCACACCAAGCAACAAGATTGGCAGACAGTTACCAAATACAGGTGAAGTCAATCTTAGAATTATCTCAATTCTATCCCTTGGATTAACGCTAATTGGTTTCTTAATCGTCTTGGCAGAAAAACGCCGTTTAAGAAGATAGACTTATGAACGTGATAGAAAGGTTGTCAGTAAGTATGCAGAATAAAATATTCAAATTTACCTTAGTCGCAGCATTTTCTTTATGCTTTCATCAAGGGATCGTACATGCCAATGAGGCTAATAGCGTATCGTCTCAGCACTCCATTTCTGAATCTAGCGACTATCGGCCATCAGAAAATGAGTTAGCTCCTGCCTCTCTTGGAGACTTATCCGAATCTATGACAAGTATCAGCGAACAAGACTTATCAGCTCCTGACGTGATTAGTAGTAGCTCTAAAGAATCACTAGATGTAAGTGAACAAGAGATTTCTGGAGTGGAATCTGAAGCAAGTAAGGCCGCTAACAGTGAATCAGAGTCTCTAACAAAGGATGAGACAAATACAGAGAGTGGAAAAGTGAGTCTTCGATCTCCGGGAAATGTTGAACGTCATTATACTATTAAAACAGGTGACTCCTTGTGGCTGATTGCTAACAAGTTTGGCTTAACACTCGATGAATTACTTAAGTTGAATGGATTTGCGAATACTAGTGTCATGCTACATCCAGGTCAGTTAATTAAAGTATCTGCTTCAAAAGAAGCAGCAAAGACCGAGCCTGAAGCAAAAACTCAACAGCCAGGCGCTCCTCAGGAATATATCATTCAAAATGGCGATTCCCTATGGCGAATTTCTCAACGCTATAGAATTACGCTAGATGAATTAATGAAATGGAATAATTTTGCTTCACTAAATGTGATGTTGCATCCTGGGCAGAAGATCATTGTCAGCCGCCCTCAAGTAAGTAAGGATACGCCAAAGCAAAAAGAAGAAGTTAAGAAGGATGAAAGCAAAAAAGACGAGCCTGATAATCAAGAAGCAAGTACTTATACCATTCAATCAGGCGATTCCTTCTGGAAAATTGCTAACCAATATGGAATGTCAGTAGACGAGCTTTTGAAGCTCAATGGATATAGCTCAGCCAATGTCATGATTCATCCTGGGCAAGTTTTGAAAGTCAAGCGTCAGTCAGCTACTTCTAATCCTAAGCCTAGTCCAGCAACAGGCAGCCTACCACGCCTCACAAGCCGCTATTATCAAGCCTTAAGTGGAGCGCAGAAGCAATTCCTTAACAAGATTACTCCTGCCGCAGTAAATGGTTGGGATCAATATAAAATTTTGCCTTCTGTGACATTGGGACAAGCTATTATTGAGTCGGCATGGGGCAGCTCTCCTGGCGCTATCTATAAGAATAATTACTTTGGTGTTATGGACAGCAACGGTAGTCTTAGACGCTATTCGAGTGTTGAGGAGGGCTTTAAGCACCGTTTTGAATTCCTTCAGCATTATCGTGGTGTAGCTGGTAACCGAGATTATCGAAGTACCTTACGTAATATTCATGCCGGCGGCTATGCGGAGGCACCTGACTATGCCCAAAGCTTAATTAACCTTATTGAGCAATATGGTCTACAAGTCTACGACACTTTTGTGCTAAATAAGTAATAAGGTTATTAATTTATTATACTTCTAAACCCCCAGATAACTTTTCTGAGGGTTTTTCTCATAAAACATCAAATTCGATGATTTTTAATCGATTTTGATGACTTTGCCCCATTTTGCTGGCCCAAGGCTTATACTATAGTCAAGAAAAAAAAGGAGAGACCTACCATGAAAGCAATTATTAAAAAGAGTTTTACATTATTAGCAGCCGTGAGCCTGGCTTTGCCATTGGCACCAGTGCCGGTTGCCCAAGCACAAGAGACCTTATCCGTTGTCAACCTCATGCCTAAGGCGGACGAGACAGCTTCCGAGAAGGGGCTAGTCAAGATTCATTTAGTCGACAAGGACGGCAAGGTCCACAAGACCCTCTACTATACCAGCGTCAATACAGGAGACGTGACCTTTAACCAAATCTATGACTTGCTTAAGGGCACTTATAAGATTGAGCGCGTCCCTCAGAATATCAAGACTGATACGGCTAAGAAGCACTATGTCACCGACAAGGGCGAGTTTGACGGCCATACTTTTGAAGCCAACTTTGTCTTGGAAGCTGCCGACAGCCTGCCAGTAGAGGAAGTCCAAGAACCTAAGACTTACGCGGTGACAGAATTGCCTAAGAAAAACCCTGTTCTAGACGCCCAACTGGTGACGGTTAAGGTTCAAGATGACAAGCAAGCAGTCTCCGAAACTAGCCACTACCTGGTTAACAACGAGACCAGCCAGTCTGCCTTCGATATGGCGGCCCAAGCTTTCGTCAAAGCCCATCCCGACTACAAAGTCGACGCCAACCAAGCTCAACAAGTTGGCCAAATCAACCCAGACGCCAAGGAAGAGGTGCAAACTAACCTGGGCACCTTCAAGGTCTACCGCTCTAACTATGTGCTGACCGCTGTGGCGGCCGGGCAAGCAGGGCAGGCTGCGCAGTCCAGTCAAGCTAGCCAGTCTAGTCAGGCTGCCAATAGCCAAAGCCAAGAAAGCAAGGCACCAGCTGCTAGCCAAGAATCTGGCAAGGACCAAACTTCTGGCAACAACCAAGGTGCTGCCGCAAGCCAGTCTTCTGCTGCGAGCCAGGCTTCAAGCGCAAGTCAATCTTCAGCTACTAGCCAAGCATCAGGCGCTAACCAATCTTCAGCCACCAACCAAAGCTCATCAAGCAGCCAAGCTCCTAAGGAATCTAAAGAGCCAGGCGTACGCTATGACCGTAATGGCCGCCGCCTCCCAAGCACTGGTGAAGCCTCATCAATCCTTTCCCTCTTCATCATCGGCCTCCTAATCGTATCCGGCATCTGGATCGCCTACACCGAGCACCGCAAACAATCCCGTTAACAGCAAACAGCCCTGCCAGTCTAGTGGCAGGGCTTCTTTTGTGTTTTGGAAAAAGGGAGCAGGGCGCCGGCCACCTAAAAAGATAGATTCCACCAGAGCCAGTGGTCCACTCGGTCGAGTGGACCACTAGCTCGCGACTTTTCGGGGCATTTGCCTGATTTCTAGTCAAGTCCAAAATCCTGTGTAAAAATAT
>NZ_KV822190.1:258-2430 GCF_001815865.1 Abiotrophia sp. HMSC24B09 | reverse complement strand
TTTCGAATTAGTAGACCAAAACGGTAAAGTTGTTGGCACTGCTAAGAACAAGGCAGACGGTTCTGTTGAATTCGCAGCAGTAAGCTTCGATGCAGCGGGTGACTACAAGTTCAAGATTCGTGAGAAGAATGAAGGCGCAGCAGGCTACACTTATGACGCAACCGAATTCGATGTAGCAGTAGCAGTTACAGACAACGGTAAAGGTCAATTAGAAGCAAAAGCAACTTACGCTAAAGAAGCAGCCTTCTCTAACACTTACAAGGCAGCTCCAACTAGCGTTGTTGTAGATGCAACTTCAGTCCTCAAAAAAGGCGACAAAGATCAGCCAATCAAAGCAGGTGATTTCACTATTGAATTACTTGATAAAGATGGCAAAGTCATCAGCGAACTTATGACTGATAAAGATGGTAAAGTAACCTTCCCAGCATTGACATACGATGCGCCAGGTACTTACACTTATACTCTTCGTCAGAAGAAAGGTGATAAGTCAGAGATCACTTACGATGAAAAGACTTACCCAGTAACGGTAGAAGTTACTGACAACGGTCAAGGTCAATTAGTAGTTTCTAAGAAAGAAAATACAAGTGGCGTGGTATTCGTAAACCTTCTTGCTGACAATACTCCAAACCAACAAGGCCCAGGCAAGCCAGAAGAGAAGAAAGAAGAGAAGAAATTACCAAAAACTGGTGAATCTAGCTCAATCTTATTAATCGGTTTAGCCTTTGTATTGGTAATCGCAGCAGTCGTTGTATTGTTTACTCGCAAGAATGCTAGAAACTAATCAAACCACTGATGTGAAATAGATGAAATATGCGATCGAGATTTCTCGGTCGCATATTTTTGTGCAGAAAATCAGGAGTAACGTTCGCCTTTTATTCCCTTATGTCTAGGCAATTCTTTTAGTTTGATGTCCAAACAATTATGCAAAATATGTATTTAAATAATATATCGGAGGATATCATATGATTTACAAAAAAACCATGTGAATTTTGCGCAATTAGATTGACTTTCGCCTATAAATCTAGTTAAATAGACAATGGACAAATATTGAAAGGAATTACCGGCATGCGTCACAAAACCCAAAGAGCCCTTGCGCTCAGCGCTATCTTCTGTTTAGCGTTCCCCACACAAATATTACAAGTCTTTTCTCAGGGAGAACAGACCACTGTAAATTATCATTTCGTCAATCAGGCGGATCTTACACCTGAACAACTCCAGCAAGTGGTGAAAGAGAATCCGACTGGTACGGCGACAACAGATGTGGCGGATTATCAATTGGTTTATGAGCAAGATGCAAGCTCAAAACCTCAACCACCTAGTCAATCCGATGAATCTTCAGCATCATCGGAAGAGTCCTCTGAATCTGAGAGTTCGTCCTCTTCAGAGTCCGAGAGCTCCTCTTCCTCAGAATCTGAGTCCTCCAGCTCATCAGATTCCGAGAGTTCCGAATCGTCTAGCTCGTCAGAGTCCGATTCCCAGAGTTCCAGTTCATCAGAATCTTCTTCTGTACCTGGAGACCCAGAACCATCCAAACCGCAAAACCCAGGCTCACTTCCTAAGACGGGTGAGTTGAATGCGGTCATCCTGCAGTGGCTCATTAGTGCACTCCTATTGATTCTAGGGACACTGCTAGCATGGTCTTTCCGTAAGCAAAACGGCTCTTGGAAATTCTGGTTGCTATTAGTTATCGGTTTATCCGGTTTAGGCGCTGGTCGTGGTGCTCTGGCGCAAATGAATTATTTGCGCGCTAGCGAGACCCAGACGGTAACCAAGGGGCAAACTTATCAATATACGCCGCCTAAAATCGATGGCTTCACTTATGTCGGTTATATCCACACAAGCTCTAACAAGCCAAAAGTAGAAGGTACCGTAACAGCTCGTTATCTGACCGAGAAGCAAGACAAATTAGCAGACGATCTCGTAACAACTGGTACCGTGGGAAGTAACTTTACATTAGAAGAGAAAGCTTTCCAAGGTTACGAGCTTGCACGTATTGAAGGGAAGGTTTCTGGTCAGTACCAAACTGAACCACAAGTCACGACCTTCATCTATACACCGAAAGAATCACAATCCTCAGCTAAGGAATCTGGACGTGTCCAAGTAACTTACGTTGATGAGAAAGACGCTCAGTTGGCAAATCCAGTTACCTTAGAAGGTGAAGTGGATGCAAGT
>NZ_KV822190.1:0-238 GCF_001815865.1 Abiotrophia sp. HMSC24B09 | reverse complement strand
AGTTCAAAATGTTAAGTACATCTACCAAGCAATTCCGAAGCCACGCGGAACAGTCAATGTAACCTACGTTGACGAGCAAGATGCTCAGTTGGCAGATCCAGTTACCTTAGAAGGTGAAGTGGATACCGCCTACGCAACTGAGAAGAAAGAAATCACAGGCTATAACTTCTTGCGAGTGGAAGGCCCAGCTACTGGCACCTTCAAGGCCGAAGTTCAAAATGTTAAGTACATCTACCAA
>NZ_KV822189.1 GCF_001815865.1 Abiotrophia sp. HMSC24B09 | reverse complement strand
CAAAGCAAGTTACCAGACTTCAAGGGCCAAGTGGATACCAAAGTTCCAGCTTACCTTGAAGGTGGGGTCACCAGCGTGACCGTTCCAGGACAAGGGACTTACACCGTCGACCCTGAGACAGGGCAAGTGACCTTCACGCCAGAACCAGACTTTGTTGGACAAGCGACACCAATTACCGTTATCCGTCGTGATGTCAACGGGAAAGAACTGAAGATTCAGTACATTCCAACCGTTTACGGACAAACCAAGACACAAGATACGACTTCAACCGGCTACCCAGGTGAAAAACAAACCGGGACGCCAGTCTTTGAAGGCGATGTGGATCTGACCATCCCAGCGACCTTCGAAAATGGTCAAACTGAATTAACCGTACCAGGGGAAGGGACTTATGTTCTTAACCCAGATGGTTCTGTGACCTTCACACCAGAAGCAGGCTTCTTAGGCCAAGCAAGTGGTGTGACCGTGGTTCGGGTTGACCGCAACGGGCGCAAGGTGACAGCACAATATGTGCCAAGCGTTGTGCCAGTGCCAGTCGCTCCAAGTGAGCCAGAAGTGCAAACACAAGGGCTCTTACCAGTAACGGGTGAAGCCCCAGACTATAGCTTCTTCTCAGGTGTGGCCTTGACGATCTTAGCAAGTGTCGGCCTGGTTGCGACGCGCAAACGCCAAGCGACAGATGAAGACTAAAGCCTAGTCA
>NZ_KV822188.1 GCF_001815865.1 Abiotrophia sp. HMSC24B09 | reverse complement strand
GGACGAGCAAGACGCCAAATTGGCAGATCCGGTCACTTTAGAAGGCGAAGTGGATACGGCCTATACAACTGAGAAGAAAGAAATCACAGGCTACAACTTCTTGCGAGTGGAAGGCCCAGAGACAGGTACTTTCAAAGTAGAAGCCCAAAACGTCAAGTATATCTACCAAGCCATTCCAAAACCACGCGGAACAGTTAATGTCACTTACGTGGACGAGCAAGATGCTCAGTTGGCAGATCCAGTTACCTTAGAAGGTGAAGTGGATACCGCCTACGCAACTGAGAAGAAAGAAATCACAGGCTACAACTTCTTGCGAGTGGAAGGCCCAGAGACAGGTACTTTCAAAGTAGAAGCCCAAAACGTCAAGTATATCTACCAAGCAATTCCAAAACCACGCGGAACAGTAAATGTGACATACGTAGACGAGCAAGATGCTAAATTGGCAGATCCCGTTACCTTAGAAGGTGAAGTGGATGCAAGTTATACAACTGAGAAGAAAGAAATCACAGGCTACAACTTCCTACGAGTGGAAGGGCCAGGGACAGGTGCTTTCAAAGCAGAAGTCCAAAACGTGAAATATATTTACCAAGCTATTCCGAAACCACGTGGAACGGTGAATGTCACTTACGTGGACGAGCAAGACGCAAAATTGGCAGATCCAGTCACTTTAGAAGGTGAAGTGGATGCAACTTATACAACTGAGAAGAAAGAAATCACAGGCTACAACTTCTTGCGAGTGGAAGGCCCAGAGACAGGTACTTTCAAAGTAGAAGCCCAAAACGTCAAGTATATCTACCAAGCCATTCCAAAACCACGCGGAACAGTTAATGTCACTTACGTGGACGAGCAAGATGCTCAGTTGGCAGATCCAGTTACCTTAGAAGGTGAAGTGGATACCGCCTACGCAACTGAGAAGAAAGAAATCACAGGCTACAACTTCTTGCGAGTGGAAGGCCCAGAGACAGGTACTTTCAAAGTAGAAGCCCAAAACGTCAAGTATATCTACCAAGCAATTCCAAAACCACGCGGAACAGTAAATGTGACATACGTAGACGAGCAAGATGCTAAATTGGCAGATCCCGTTACCTTAGAAGGTGAAGTGGATGCAAGTTATACAACTGAGAAGAAAGAAATCACAGGTTACAACTTCCTACGAGTAGAGGGCCCAGAAACAGGTACCTTCAAGTCCGAAGTTCAGAATGTTAAGTACATCTACCAAGCTATTCCGAAACCACGTGGAACAGTGAATGTGACTTACGTAGACGAGCAAGATGCTAAATTGGCAGATCCAGTCACCTTAGAAGGTGAAGTGGATGCAAGTTATGCTACTGAGAAGAAAGAAATCACAGGCTACAAC
>NZ_KV822187.1 GCF_001815865.1 Abiotrophia sp. HMSC24B09 | reverse complement strand
AAGCGACAGATGAAGACTAAAGCCTAGTCAGATAAGACCAGCCCCAGCTTTCAATCGAGAGCTGGGGCTTCTTATTTTGAAAATTTAGGCTTGCATTCTGAGAAAAAAGGTGTATAATGAGAATCAAATGAGAGAGAAGGAGGGCATTCGCCATGACATTTACTGCAACTCAAAGTTGGCAAAGCTGGCATAGATAAGTTGTGTGTATGTTCTGGAACATAGATGCAACTTTTAGCGTGGTCTAAGATGCATCTATGTTGGCGAATTTGTTCCCGATCAGGAGATTAAGAGCCGCATAGTCGCTACTATGTGGCTCTTTTTGTATCTTAGCTAGCTTTGACTTTTGATCAGATAGATAAGCAAAATTAGAGGAGGAATCCCTTATGACACAAGCATTAAGACAAACACCAACAGGCTTTTTCGGAGAATTTGGCGGCAGCTATGTGCCACCACTTGTACAAGAAGCCCTAGACCAATTAGCGCAAGCCTATGACCGCTACAAGGATGACCCAGAATTTCTGGCTGAATACCATCATTATCTCAAGGACTACTCTGGCCGTGAGACCCCGCTCTACTATGCGGAGAGTTTGACCCAACATTTGGGTGGGGCTAAGATTTACCTTAAGCGTGAAGACCTCAATCACTTGGGGGCCCACAAACTCAACAACGTCATCGGGCAAATCCTATTGGCTAAGCGTATGGGCAAGAAGAAGGTCATAGCTGAGACCGGCGCTGGTCAACATGGGGTGGCGACTGCGGCAGCAGCTGCCAAGTTTGGTATGGAATGCGATGTCTACATGGGCGCTTTGGACGTCGAGCGTCAGCGTCTCAATGTCTTCCGCATGGAAATGCTGGGGGCCACCGTCCATGCCGTGCAAGAAGGGGAACGAACCCTCAAGGAAGCCGTTGACGCAGCCTTTGGCGCATGGATTCAAGGCATTGAGGACACCTTCTATGTCCTAGGTTCTGCTGTAGGCCCTCATCCTTATCCTTCCATGGTCAAGGACTTCCAGAAGGTCATTAGTCAAGAAGCTCGCCGTCAGATTCTGGAAAAAGAAGGGCGCCTGCCTGACATGGTCATTGCCTGTGTGGGGGGCGGCTCCAATGCCATTGGAGCCTTTGCTGAATTCTTACCTGATAGCCAGGTAGCCCTAGTGGGGGTTGAAGCAGCTGGTCATGGTCTCCAGACCGACCGTCATGCGGCGACCTTGACCCTGGGGACTGTCGGGGTTGTGGATGGCATGAAGACCTACGCTCTCTTCAATGAAGATGGCTCAGTGATGCCAGTCTATTCCATCTCGCCTGGACTGGACTATCCTGGGGTAGGGCCAGAACATGCCTATCTCAAGGATGCTGGTCGGGCTCAATATGTGCCAGCAACGGATGCCGAAGCTGTTCAGGCCCTCTTGCTCCTGACCCGTCTGGAAGGCATTATTCCAGCTATTGAGAGCTCTCACGCCCTAGCGGAAGTCATTAAACGTGCTCCTCAGATGTCACCTGATCAAATCATTATCGTCAATGTCTCCGGTCGTGGGGACAAGGACGTGGCAGCCATTGCCGACTACCTGCAAGCTCATCCAGAACTCAAATTATAAGCTAAAAGAGACAGACCTTCTAAGGGGTCTGTCTCTTTTGCTCTAGTGCTATTAAGTCAAGAGGAGATGGGCTAGGCCAAGCGCTAAGATTCCAGCTGTCATCAGGGCCAATTTGCCGCCTAAGTGGGCCAGCCAGATGTGAAGGCTGAGCTTGATAAAGACTAGCAATCCTAAGACTAGTGAGAGGAGGCAGAGGGCTAGGAACTTGATAGCGCGTGGAATTTGAAGTAAGCGGCTCATGGCTAGGACCTCCTAACTCTTGCTGGAGACAATCTTCTCGTAGCTACGTGAAGTAATCAAGAAGACTAGGAAGTAGAAGAGGGTGATGGCCAGGGCGGTACCGATGGTTGGCAGCAAGATATCTTCTAAGCGCATAGCGGAAATCAAGCGCAGGATTAGACTCATCATGTGATAGGCACCCGCCAGGTGGCAGAGGGCCAAGATAATTGGGGCGAAGAAGACCACAGTGATTTGCTTGCGGATGGTCTTGTGGATGGCTTGCTTGGTCAGACCGACCTTTTGAAGGATTTCAAAGCGATCCGCATCTTCCAGGCCTTCAGAAATTTGCTTGTAGTAGATGGTCAAGGCTAGGCCCAGTAGGAAGATAGCTGCTAGGAAGATGCCGATGAAGAAGATAGAACCAATCATCTGCATGTAGGAGTCGCGGATTTCCGCCTTAACCAGGAAGGAAGCATTAACGGGAATGCCTTCATCAACATGCACGACCTTCAAAACATCTTCTAAATGCTCGGCAGAAGCCAGTTGTTGGTCGCGGCTAGCCTGGCTATTGGCATAGACCGTGTAACGACTAATGAAGTTGGTGCCTGCTAGCTTGTCTTGGATGACGGACAGGTCGGAGACAACTAAGAGGGTCCGGTGATCAACGAAGTTCATAGTGAAGTCTGGTGCCTTAGTCTCCAAGAGATTAGAGGTCAGGTGTTCTTGAATCTGGAAGCTTTGGCCAGACACTTGGATTTCCTGATTCTTGCGATCGGCCGAGCTGGCTTGATTGTCGAACCAGAGCACTTGGTTGGCTGCCAATTGATAGTTTTGGCCACTTAAGTGATTATAGTCTGCTAGGCTGATAATATTGAGGGTGGCACTTTCCTTGTCAGGATTATCATGTTTGACCATGCCAGTCTCGCTGTCGACATGAACTTCTTGTCCGGTAAAATCATGGCCATGGAGTTTACCCATGACCTGGATGTAGTGGGTATGATCCATGTCCGCTAGGTCTAATTGATATTTCTGACCAAATTGACTTAAGGTCTCTTCTAGTGTCTTGCTCGCATCCGCACGAGGAAACTGATAGGAGTAGTTGATGCTGAGGTTATAGTCATTTGGGTAGAAGCGGTTAATGGCTGATTCGGTCCCTAGGAAGAGGGAAATCCCCGCTGATAAGGTCACCAGCGCCATGGTGGAGAGTAGGCAGATGGTTGCCAGTCCAACCCCATTTTTACGCATACGGAAGATCAGGTTAGAGGTGGAAATAAAGTTCTCTGGCTTATAGTAGTAGGACTTGCGGCCTTTGAGGAACTTGAGCAGGGTAATGGAGCCCGCCTGGAAGAGCAGGTAGGTCCCAGCTGTCACTAAGAGGACCGCCACGAAGAAGACCATGATGGCAGCCAGGGCATTTTCAATGCTTAAGGCCAAGTAGTATCCATAGCCCATGAGGCCTAAGCCAATTAAGGCGATGAACCAGGTAAAGCGGCCCTTCTTCTCCCCGCGTCGACTTTCGCGGACTAACTGCAGGGGCTTGAGCCGGAAAATCCGCCAGCTATTGATGACAATTAGGCTTAAATAGAGTAGGAGGATTAAAGTCAGACAGGTCCACAAGTACTGGGGCTGGAACTTGGTATCTAATTCCAGGCTCAAATCCATAATCCGTTGATAGAGGGCCAGAATCAGGCGGTTGACCAGGACACCACTGGCAATCCCAACTAGGGCCGACAGGCCACTGAAGACGGTAATTTCAATCCACATGAGGGAGAGTAGGTGGCGGCGCTCAAGGCCTAGGATGCCGTAGAGGCCGTATTCCTTGGTTCTTTGCTTGAAGACGAAGCCGTTAGCATACCAGATAATGGCGGCCCCGGTAATGGCTAGGATAATCATGCCAAGAGCCAGAACGGTCACGATGGAAGGACCTCCCCGCAGGCTAGAGAGGCTAGGATTAAAGGCCAGGGTGATGAAGTTATAGAGGAGGGCCACCGAGGTCACGAAGGCCAGGGCGAAGGGGCCATAGAGACGATAATTCTTGCGTAGGTTGGCCAGCGCTAAGGGAAAGAGTACTTTGCTCATCTTACTCACCTCGACTTGCCATGGCGGTCAGGGTGTCACTGATTTGTTGGAAGAAGGCGGTGTCGGTCTTGTCCCCGCGGAAGAGTTGGTGATAGAGGATACCGTCGCGAATGAAGAGGACCCGCTTAGCCTTGCTAGCAGCCGTCGTTGAGTGGGTGACCATGAGGATGGTTTGGCCCTGGCGGTTAATGGCTTCGAACTGGTCCAGGATCATGGCCGAGGACTTAGAGTCTAAGGCACCTGTTGGTTCGTCGGCTAATAAGAGGGAAGGTTGGGTAATAATGGCCCGGCCAATGGCTACCCGCTGTTGTTGCCCGCCTGATAATTCATAGGGGAACTTGTCTAAGAGGTCGCCAATGCCTAGCAGGTTAGCGACCGGCTTAACCCGGCTATCCATTTGCTTGGCAGGTTGGTTGGAGAGAACCAGGGGCAGGATCATGTTGTCCTTAACGGATAGGGTATCTAAGAGGTTGAAGTCTTGGAAGACGAAGCCCAGCTCATTACGGCGGAAGGCCGCCACATCGGCCTGCTTAATGGTAGTGGTGTCTTGACCGTTGAGATAGACCAGGCCCTTAGTTGGCTGATCTAAGAGGGCCAAGATATTGAGTAGGGTGGTCTTACCAGAACCTGATTCCCCCATGATGGCCACATATTCACCTGCTTCGATTGAAAAGTGAATATCCTTGAGGGCTTGGACGGCTTGGCCGCCAAATCGTGTATGATATGTTTTTTGTACGTGTTGAACATCTAGTAAAGTCATGTCAGTCACTCCTTCTTGAGTTATTTGATAGTTTCATTATATAAAACCGGAAATTGCCTTACCTTAGCTTTGGCTTGCAATTTCCGGTTTAATCTTACATTATTGTCACTTTGGCAGTGACTGACTTAATCTTGGGCTAATTGGGCTTGATTCAAGTCCAATTGAACTTGCGTTCCTTGGCCCACTTGGGACTTGAGGGTCAGGCCAATGCCCAGATTGGCGGCGATGGCCTTGCAGAGGTAGAGGCCCAAGCCAGAGGATTGCTGGGAAACCCGGCCGTTAAAGCCTGTAAAGCCACGCTCGAAGACCCGAGGAATATCCTGGGCTTGGATGCCAATGCCTGTGTCGGCAATAGTCAATATACCCTCTTGGATACTAATCTTAATGGTCCCTTGCGGGGTGTATTTGATAGCATTAGACAGGAGTTGCTCCAGAATCAGCTCCAACCACTTGCGGTCGGTCACATAGACATAGTCCAGTCCTTCCAATTCCAGGGTCAGGGGCTTATGGATAAAGAAACTGGCGTATTTTTTGACCACTTGATTAACCAGGTCCTGAATCTTGACCGATTCTATCTGCAAATCTTGGTGGAAGGTATCCATACGCAGATAGTGTAAGACCAGGTCGACATATTGGCTAATCTTGAAGAGTTCCTGTTGCAGAAGGGGCCGGAGGGGGCCCGTTGGATCCAGTTGCTCGACCAGGAGTTGGGCAGCCGACAGGGGTGTTTTAACCTGGTGGGCCCAGAGGGTATAGTAATCCAGTTGTTCATGGTAGTTGGCTTGATAGGCTTGCTGGGCTTGGAGCAATTGGTGGTGAGCTTCTTGCAGGCCCTGCCAGATAGTCTGCTCAGCCAAAGTAGAATTGGAGTCCTTAAGATGGTGCTGGTGATTGGTCAGCTGTAGTTCAACCCGTTGAGTGTGGCGCCATTCCTTCCAGGCATCTAGGCCTGCCAGGGTCACTTGTAAGACCAGGCTTAGGATCAAGATATAGAGGGCAAGGTCCTGGTATAGCGGAAAGGCAAAGGCCGAAATCAGCAGTAGACCGTCCTGAAAGAGGCTGCTAACTAGGAGCCAGCGGCGGTTGCGCAGCCAGGATAAGAAAAAGTTAGGCTTCATGAGCAGTCACCAGGCCGTAGCCAATTCCTTTCTTGGTGTGGATGAAGTCCTCCAGGCCCACCCCTTCTAATTTCTTACGGAGACGGGCCATGTTGACACTAAGGGTGTTGTCGTCGATGAAGACTTCACTGGACCAGAGTTCCTGCATGAGTTGGTCGCGGCTGACATAGTGGCCAGCTGAGGCGAAGAGGACCCGCAGAATCTGGAATTCGTTCTTGGTTAAATCGACCAAGTTACCCTGGTAGTGGAGTTGGGTGGTCTTGAGATTGAGCATGGCCCCGTGATACTCGGAAAATTCTGTCTCGGCGGTCAGCTCATAGGCCCGACGCATGAGGCCTTGGATTTTGGCTACCAGGACCATGCTGTCAAAAGGCTTGGTAATGTAATCATCTGCCCCCATATTGATGGACATAACGATTTCGGTGGCTTGGTCATGAGAGGACAGGAAGAGTATGGGGACATTGGAGACCTTGCGGATTTCCTGGCACCAGTAATAGCCGTTAAAGAGCGGCAGGGTGATGTCTAGAATGACTAATTGGGGTGAGGTCTGGAGATAGAGGTCCAAGACCTTATCAAATTCCTGGACTAGGATGACCTCATAGTGCCAGGTAGCCAGGATATTTTGGATGGATTGGGCGATAATAGGGTCGTCTTCGACCAGTAGAATCTTATACATGGGAGCCCTCCTTTGCTTCTATTATAGTGTAGCATAGGTCGCCATAAGCGCCAAGTCTCAAGGGGGACAAGGAGAAATTTGCCAAAAAGTAGCTAAATCCTAAAATAAATAGGCAAAAAGACTTTACTTTTGGAACTTGTTCCATTATAGTATCAGAGTGGTAGATTAATTAAGAAAATGATTAAGATGCATTGCTTTCTTCTTGATTATTTAAATGATGTATTACATAGAAAAATAAGGAGGAAAGTCATGTTAAACGGTACAGTGAAATTCTTTAACGTCGATAAGGGCTTTGGCTTCATCGCCGGTCAAGACGGAGTCGATGTTTTTGTACATTTCTCAAATATCCAAGCAGATGGTTTCAAGACTTTGAATGAAGGCCAAGCGGTCTCCTACGATGTCCAAGAAACATCGCGCGGTTTGCAGGCCATTAATGTGGTTGCTATCTAATTGATATAAAAAGAAGGCTGGAAGCTCATTAGCTTCCAGCCTTTTGGTATTTTATAGCTTGCCTAAGTAGTAGCCCAGGGCGACACAGGCTAAGCCTAGAACTAGGCTGCTGGCCATATAGAGCAGGGCTTGGGAATAGTGGCCCGCCTGCAGGAGCTTGAGATTCTCCAAGCTGAAGGTGGAGAAGGTGGTAAAGCCACCGCAGAGACCGGTGATAAGCAACAACTGATCGCCTGGGAACCAGGCTTGACGCCCTAAGCGCGCACTCAACCAACCAATCAAGAAACTACCGGCTAAGTTGATGGCCCAAGTCTTAAGCGGAAAGCTGCCCTGATAAGGCAAGAGCCCTAGCAAATAGCGCAAAATAGCCCCCAAGGCGCCACCGACACCTACTAATAAAAAATCCATGTCATCACCTCATGGCTAACAGTATAACAGACTACTAGGCTTGAGGAAAGCGAAGAAAAAGACTGGGAGCTAGTCCCAGTCTGTTAAACATTTATGGATTGACAACATATTCTGACATGACATCTTCTTCACCTTGGCCGTAGTTGCCAGCGAAGTTTGGAGTTACCAAGGAGATGGTGCCATTCTTGTTGTGGAAGAGATAGTAAGTATAACCGAATTGACGCTCATTCCCGTTGACAATGGCTTGCGGAATGAGGCGGGTATTGACCTTAACGGTCCGGATACCAGAACCATCTGCTGAGTAAACCCGAATTTCTTTGGTTGGGCCGTCGACTACTTGGAAGCGATAGGTGTTTTGCTTGCTATCGTTGAGGTAGTTGAAGGACATGGTGTAGTTGGTGAACTCTAAGCTATAGTCACTTGGCATATTAACTGTAGTCATATGATAGGTCAATGGGCTTAAATTCTTGGTGTCCACCCGATAAGGAGCCTGATCAGCAGGCACTGCCTGAACGGTATTGTAGTCAGGTTTTTTGGTGCCAGACTCCAAGTACTCAACATAAGGCGTAGATGGATCTGGTTTTTGACGAGTGTTAGTCGCTAATTTAGGGAAAGCTAGAGAAATGGTCCCAAATTTGTTATAGAAGAGGTAGAACTGTTGGCCTAGAATGGCTAGGCCATTGCTTGGGTCGCTAGTTACCGTTACCCGAGTGTTAACATAAATGGTCCGAGTTCCTTCTTCAGGGTAGGCAGACTGAAGTTGGATGGTCTGGGTTGGGATTTGTTCAATCGTGACAGAATATCTGGCAGCGTTTGAAATCAAGGTATTAGTCGCAGCGTCTAGCTGGAAGGAATCAGGATTGTAACCTAAATCAACGGCTGGACGTCCATAGGTACGGTTGCCAAGATTCTCTACAGGTACTCCATAGATGTAATCATCTTGGGCGGATGCTTGGCTGAGAGGTAGGTTCAGTCCTAGCACCAAACCTAAGGCCAAAATAAGCTTAATAAATCGTCGCATTCTTATTACCTCCTTAATGCGAATTGAAAACGTATTTACCTTATGTTCCTATTATAAATTTCTAGTCAAATAGATTCAAGGAAAAAAAGTTGACTTTTTTGCGTTTTTCTAATGTCTTTTCTATGCAAAGGCTTGCCAAGGGTGCTATAATAGGAGTATCGATTATTTAAAACTCAGAATGGAGCGATTAAGACCATGTCAAAAACAATGGCGATTAACGCTGGTTCTTCAAGCTTGAAGTTCCAATTAATTGAAATGCCACAAGAAACGGTAGTTGCAAAAGGTTTGGTAGAACGGATTGGTTTGGACAACTCAATCTTCGCAATCGAATACGGCGACGACCAAAAATTTGAACTTGTAGAAGAGATTGCGACCCACGACCGGGCAGTTGAACTCTTATTCGAACACTTAACCGAATTAGGGATTGTCAAAGACTACCACGAAATCACCGGGGCAGGTCACCGCGTCGTAGCAGGGGGCGAACTCTTCAAGGAATCTGCCTTAATCAATGATGAGGTCATCCAACAAGTGGCTGACTTAGGCGAATTTGCACCGCTCCACAACCCAGCGGAAGCTGCGGTAATGCGCGCCTTCAAGGAACGTTTACCAGAAATCACCATGGCAGCTGTCTTCGATACTTCTTTCCATACAACCATGCCAGCGGTTAACTACCTCTACAGCTTACCATACGAGTACTATGAAAAATTCAAGGCTCGTAAATACGGGGCTCACGGGACTAGCCACCACTACGTAGCACGTCGTGCAGCTGAAATGATGGGTAAAGACGTCAAAGACCTCAAGATCATTACCTGCCACTTAGGGAACGGGGCTTCTATCACCGCTGTAGACGGCGGGATTTCTGTTGATACTTCTATGGGCTTCACGCCATTAGCAGGTTTAACCATGGGGACTCGTACTGGGGATATCGACGCATCTTTAGTGGCCTTCGTTATGCAAAAATTAGGCATTAGCGATGTAGCTGAAATGGTTAATATTCTCAACAAGAAGTCAGGTCTCTTAGGGATCTCTGGCGTATCAAGCGATATGCGTGACATCTTATCAGCAGCTGAGCAAGGTAACGAACGTGCCCAATTGGCTCATGATATCTTCGTCAACCGTATCCAAAAATACATTGGTCAATACATTGCGGTCATGAACGGGGTAGATGCTATTGTCTTCACTGCCGGGATTGGGGAGAACTCTATCCAAATCCGTGAGGAAGTCATCAAAGGCATCACCGTCTTCGGTTGTGACATTGATACTGAACGTAACAACACACGTAAAGAAGCCATCATCTCACCAGAAGGTGCTAAGGTTACCGTCCTTAACGTACCGACTAACGAAGAAATGGAAATCGCGCGCGAGGTTGAGCGCCTAAAACAAGCTTAATAAGAGCATGACAAGGACTGGGCCAGGGTGCCCAGTCCTTTTTTTGTCGCCATATCAGCAGGCAATTTGGCAGTTTTTATGATACCGATATCAATCGTAAAACTTTCCCTTTATGAGCTTTACTTTTAGACTTGTAAACGCTAATATATAAGTGTAAGTACGTGTTGGAATCTTCATGTCATTATTATTGATTGTCACTTTGCCAACTTGAGATTCCGACAACATGTGCGAAGGGTAGAGAGACAATTAGCACTTATAGAAAGGAGACACAAGATGAAAAAATTCTTGAGTTTTGAGTTCTGGCAAAAGTTCGGTAAAGCCCTCATGGTCGTTATTGCCGTTATGCCAGCAGCTGGTCTTATGATCAGTATCGGGAAAACCTTAGCGATTAGCTTTGCGTCTATTCCATTTTTAGTTACTACCGGTGGTGTCTTAGAAAACATCGGTTGGGCAATCATTGTTAACTTGCACATTCTCTTCGCGCTTGCGATCGGGGGGAACTGGGCTAAGGACCGTGCGGGCGGTGCCTTCGCAGCAGGTTTGGCCTTCATCCTCATTAACCGTATTACGGGTGCAGTCTTCAACGTGAGCGACAAGATGCTCTTAGATGAAGCTTCTACCACCCATACCTTGTTTGGTACGCCAATCATGGTTAAAGGTTTCTTCACCAGCGTGTTGGGTGCACCTGCACTTAACATGGGGGTATTCGTAGGGATTATCTCAGGTTTCTTAGGGGCTAACGCCTACAACAAGTACTACAACTTCCGTAAGTTGCCTGATGCCTTGGCCTTCTTCAACGGGAAACGTTTCGTACCGTTTGTAATTATCTTATGGTCAGTGATTACTTCTTTAGTAATGGCAGTTGTATGGCCATTTATCCAAATCGGGATTAACAACTTTGGTCTCTGGATTGCGACTTCGCAAGACTCTGCACCAATTGTGTCACCATTTGTCTTCGGGACCTTGGAGCGTCTGCTCTTACCATTCGGTCTCCACCACATGTTAACGATCCCAATCAACTACACCGACTTAGGTGGGGTTTACCAAATCCTGTCTGGTGACAAGATTGGTGAAATCGTTCGCGGTCAAGACCCACTCTGGTTAGCATGGGCATCTGACTTAGCTCACTTCCGCAACATTGGCGACATGTCTCAAGTCGACCACATTTTGAAAAACTGGACTCCAGCTCGTTTCAAAGTGGGTCAAATGATTGGTTCTATGGGGACCCTCATGGGCTTGGCTTTCGCTATGTACCGTAACGTAGATAAGGATAAATTGGCTGAATACCGCACCATGTTTATCTCTATCTGCTTGGCTGTCTTCTTAACAGGGGTAACCGAGCCAATCGAGTTCCTCTTCATGTTCGCGGCAATGCCATTATACTTGGTATATGCAGTGGTTCAAGGGGCATCCTTCGCTATGGCAGATGTCTGGCCATTACGTGTTCACTCCTTCGGTTCTATCGAGCTCTTAACTCGTACACCGATGACCATTCAAGCAGGTTTGGCTATGGACTTAGTTCGCTTTGTTGTAACAACTGTAGCCTTTGCTGTGATTATGTACTTCATCGCTGACTTCATGATTAAGAAGTTTAACTTTGCAACTCCAGGCCGTAACGGGAACTACGATTCCGGTACTACCGACAGCAAAGATTCAGGTGAAGCAAAACCAGCCGATGAACAAGTAACCACCATCATCGAACTCTTAGGTGGTCGCGAAAACATCGTGGATGTTGACGCCTGCATGACCCGTCTACGTGTCTCTGTTAAGGATCAAAGCAAGGTTGGTTCTGAAGAAGCTTGGAAGAAAGCCGGTGCTATGGGCTTAGTCCTCAAAGACACTGGGGTACAAGCTATCTACGGTCCTAAAGCCGATGTCCTCAAATCAGACATCCAAGACGCTTTAAGTCATTAATCATTTCAAAAGGTTGAAAGAGTGGCTCGCACCACTCTTTGACCTTTTTTTCATAGGAGGTAAATTATGAAATTATTGGACCTCAATACCCATAGTTGGATTGAAGTGGAGCAGGAGCGTAAGCTAGGGGAGTTGATTGACTTCATCCTAGCAGGCGACTATGACCTGATTACCCTTCAAGAAGTCAACCAAACCATGACGGCGCCTCTCTGGGAGCCAGATGCTTATTTCTGTCCGGTGGCTAAGCAACGTTCCATTAAGGAAGATAACTTTGCCCGTCTCTTAGTAGAGGGCTTGCGCCAAGCTGGCAAGGCCTACTACTGGGCCTGGGCAGATGCCCACATTGGCTTTGATCGCTATGATGAGGGCGTGGCCATCTTGTCTAAGGAGCCATTACAGCCAGAAGCTTACTGGGTGTCAGCCATCCAAGACCGGACGGACTATCACACTCGAGTCCTCTTAAGGGCGCAGACGTATATTGGCGAGCGGGCTCTGCAAGTAGCCAGTGGCCATTTCTCTTGGTGGGATCCGGACAGCGACATTAGCTTTGGCTATGAATGGAAGAAGACCGAAACCATCCTGCGTGGCCATGCTGAGTTGCCACTGATTTTGATGGGCGACTTCAACAATCCGGCTGGTAAGCGCCAGGAAGGCTATGATTTGATTGCTGCCAGTGACCTTAAGCTCCAGGATGCTTTCCTAGTGGCTAAGGAAAAAGAGGGCGAGTTCACTGTCGAGAAAGCCATTGACGGCTGGGAAGGCAATGTGGACCAACTGAGAATTGACTTGGCCTTCTTGAGCCAAGACTTTGTGGTAGATAGCTACCGCGTTGTTTTAGACGGCCGGCGCGGTCCCGTCGTCAGCGACCACTTTGGTTTAGAAATCATTGCTCACTGGGCATAAAAATAAGAAAGAGGCTGAGATTCTGTGAATCCAGCCTCCTTTTTGTTCTGTTACTAAGGAAAAGGCGCGAGCTAGGTCAGAAATTCGAAAGAAAGCCATGTGCTAGTGGCCCACTCTGGAGAGTGGACCACTAGCTCGGCCTGAAATCGGGGAAAAGGCCGGAAAACCGGGGGAAAGCCAGGAGCCAGTGGTCCACTTTGAAGAGTGGACCACTAGCTCAGCTGGAAACCGTGAAAAGGCCCGAAAACCGTGGAAAAGCCAGGAGCTAGTGGACCACTTTAGAGAGTGGACCACTAGCTCAGCCAGAAACCGTGAAAAGGGCGGGAAACCGGGAAAAAGCCGCGAGCCAGTGGTCCACTTTGAAGAGTAGACCACTAGCTCGGGCAGAAACCGGTAAAAGGCCCGAAAACCGGGGGAAAGTCATGAGCCAGTGGCCCACTTTGGAGAGTGGACCACTAGCTCAGCCAGAAACCAGGGAAAAGGGCGGAAAACCGTGAAAAGTCCGGAGCTAGTGGCCCACTAGCCCAGTCAGGAGCTGAGAAAAGCCAGAAACTCTGCCCAACAAAAAAGCGGCCGGCATTGCCGGTCGCTTTTGACTTATTTAGTAGGTGACCAAGTCTTGATGACTGGCTCCACTTGGTTCTTGATGAAGGTGTCATCTGTGATATAAGAAACGACTGATATGACATAATATTTATCTTTTTGGTCATTTGGTGCGAAGACATAGTAGACGATTTGGCTAGATAAGTCGGGATTATCGTTTGGTCCGTATTTTGCCTGAATCCTGATGGCTTCATCAGCAAAAGGCAATTTAGTCTTGGTAATTTCGATAAAGTATGGGGTCAGAGTGGAATTAACATGGGACACCTTGTCCAAAGCATGTAGCTCCACGTCACTGGATTTTTTCATGAATGAAATCAGGTCTTCGCGGTTATAAGGATCTAATTGCTCAAGGGTGACCACGACATCTTCGTTATTGCGGTCGTATTGAAGCAGTCTACCCTCATTTTCCTCCTTGTATTTAGTGAACTCTTTAAAATCTTCTGGGACATTGACCCAACCTGTTAGATCGCTCCCAACACGTTGGGACTTGCCTTCATTGTAAACTTCTTTCTTGGCTTCTTCGCGTAGCTTAGAGATAGACTCAACGGAAGAAGTGTTTTCCTGCTGACTTTGTTCTTCGGCTAAGATAGCAGTTGGCGCTAAGCTAGTAGCCAAAGCCAAACTTAAGAGGACGCTTTTCAATAATTTTTTAGTCATGTGATTCATCCTTTCTACTAGTTGGCTGGCTTAGCTTGCCATTTTTCTAAGTGCTTAACTAAGTTTTTAAGGGATTCTTCATTAGAGCTGAAGAAGGTCAAGCGCACGATACGATTGGCATCATCAGGATGGGCGAAGTCAATGATGACGGCCCGGCGATCATCTGATTTGGTTACATCAATTTGATAAACATAACCAAAAGGTTTGCCTAGGTTAACAGGGACAGTCGTCACCTTTTTGCCATGGGCTTTGAAGGCGTAGACAGACATGTCATTGTGGGCCATATAGTCTAGCGGCTTGAGTTTCTTGAATTTTTCAGGCAGGTCGCCTTCCTTGACGTCTTGGATATCGATGTAGAGTTCTTCTTTGTTTTCTTTGTCAATATAGTGAATCGTTTTGTCCGTGGTATCAGCTTTTTGTTCTTGGAAATTACCAGGAAGGTTGAAGTAGCCGGCATTAGGGAGGCCTACTTGGACTGATTTAGCTTGGGATTCGTTAGATTTTTTGAAAAATGAGTTTTTGCTTGATTCCTTGGCAGATTCTTGACTGGTGCTACTTGCAGCACTTGATTCAGTGGCTTGAGCTACTTCAGTCAAGGCGAATTGGCCGGCTAAGAGTAGGCTGGCTAAGGATAAAATAGGAATAAATCGTTTCATTGGAAACTCCTTTCGTTGACTTACTTGGTATCAGACCAAGTTTTAGTGAGGGTTGGAACTAATTTATCGATGCTGTCCTTATTAAAGTTGTAGACGCGAATCAAAAGCAATTTGGCGCCTGTGCTAGCAGGGGCAACATTATAATTCATCAGGGTAGGGACTTTTTTGCCCTCCATTTCAAGTAGGATGGTCGCCGTGAGCGTCATACCTGCCTTAGGATCATCGGCCTTGATTCGGTCGACAGCGACATAGCCGGCATTGCGCTTGCCCATTTCTTCACCCAGATAGCCCATGGTATAGAGGTAGACGTCTGAATTGTCAGGGGCATCTGCTACTGACTGATGCGGATCCAGGGAACGCAAGATGACCGTAATGCTGCCGTCGGTATTGGCCCATTCCTTGTATTTTTCCTCGTCCTTGGTCTGGCTAAAGTCAGCCGGAATGGTGACATAGCCCATGGTGTCCGTCCCCACGCGTTGGGTTTGGTCCATGTTGAGGTTTGGCGCCGCAGGCGCTTTATTATCTTGGGCGTCTACACTGCTTGGCGTCAGGCCAGCCAGTCCCATTAAGACCAGGGTCAAGCAAATTAGGAGGCCACGCCAGAATTTTATTCTAAGTTTCAAGGTCAGGCTCCTTTCTATTCATACTTGGTTGGGGACCAGGTAAACATAATAGGGGCTAATTTATCTAAGGCAGCCCGATCAGGTCCGGTGATGGTCAGTAGAATGACATCTTCCTTATTGTTAAGGCAGAGATAGTAGAAGGTAGATTCTGACCGGTCGGGTAGGGTAGTCGCGACATGGTAGAAGGTCAAATTGTTGACGGTCGCAAATTCCCCCATATTGTTGGTGCCACCTTCTCCAATCCGCTCGCGCAAATTGAGGAAGCCAATCCAATAGACGGGTGACAGGTCTTTGAAGTCTTGAGGAATTTTGTCGTCGGTTGGCGCCTTGACATCGCGAATGCCCCAGACGATTTCTTGGCCACTGGCCTCATCGCGGAAGCGGTAGGCTTGTTCGTCCTTGCTTTGGCCTTCGACTGGCACAAAGCGTAGAGGGATTTGCAAGTAGCCGGCATCTTCATTGCCGTAAACCGCCGTTTTTTCACCGAAAATATTTTTGTCTTCGGCAGTTGGTGGGGGTGAATTGCTCTCTTGGGCATGAGCTGTCCCTGGGAGACCAGCTGTTAGGAGGCAGAGACTAAGTCCGGAAAGCACAAGTTTCCGGAGCCATTTATGACTCATAATCATCTTCCTTTCTCTAGCAAGTTCAATTCATTCTGAAAATGACACTTGACTATGCAACTATTATACCACTCTTTGAAAAGGTGTTCAAATTGCGTCCTATAAGGTAAGTGGCGACAAAAATAGCCCACCTCAAGTCGAGCACTTTGGTGGGCTATTCTTATAGCAACTATTTCATAAAACGAGTCAGAACCAAGCTTAAGATGGCGCTGAGGACGGAGACTAGAATGAGGAGACCCAGCAACCACTCAAACTGCTTGAGCACTACTAAGACTAGCCCCAAGAGAGCCAGGCAGGCATAGGCTACGCTCAGAACGACAATTTCCCGATGGGAACTTAATTCTAAGAGTGTGACAATGTGGTCGCGGAACCAGTAGAGATAGCCGGCGAAAATCAGCAGACAGATGGGAATAAGGCTGAATAGGGCAGACATGAGAATCACCTACTTTTTCTTTTTCTTGAGCACTTGGCTTTTGAGTCTTGGACTGACTTGCTTGCTTGAAATTGGGGGCAGGGGATTTTGGCGTAAGGCCAGGAAGATTAGAATCTGACGCAGGGCTTCATAGGCGATGGCTAGCGCTAGCAGAATTTCTAAGACTAGGGATTGGCTGACCCGCTGGCTAATGCCAATCAAGACCGCCAATAAGACCAAGACAAAGAGACTGATGTTGAGCTTGATCTTGGACAAGTCAAAACGCTTGTAGAAGGTCGGATAGACGGCTAGGTCAGCAGTCAGACTTTGCCAGTCAGCCTTAGGCGTCAACTTGGTCAGGTAGTACCAGGTCATGAGGCCATAGAGGCCGGCGCAAATGGCTAAATTGAGCCAGATGGTGCTGCCAGGCGCTAGTGAGATCATGGCGAAGACAACCAGAATCAAGAAGTTACGATGATGGCAGGCTAGATAGATGGGGCGCTTTTGCTCCGGAATTAAGGCAAAGGCCTGACGCTGGGCGTCGAATAAATAGAGGGCTTGTTGCTTGTCATTAAATAATTCATTAAACATATAGCGAGTCCTTTCCTCTCTCTCTACTTCTATTATAAGACCCTTTTCAACTTCTTACAAGAGGGCAGGGAATAGAAAAAGGACAGGAAGCTGACTTCCTGTCCGGGGGGAATCTATTTTATTCTTCTAGGTAGGCCTGTTGTTCGTTGGAAATCGCCATGAGCTTATCACGCAACTGACCTTCCATGAGCTGGAGTTCCTGTTCGGCGATTTGACGTTGACGACGTCCTTCGCGTTGGATTTCCAGGGTTTGTTCGATGGTTTCAATCAAACTGTTTTGAGTATGTTGTAAGGTCTCGATATCGATAACACCTCGTTCTGATTCGCGGGCGGTGTCAATCGCCGATTGTTTGAGCATGTCGGCATTACGTTTGAGCAAGTCGTTAGTAGTTTGGGAGACTTGGCGTTGGCTAACCGCGGCATTTTGCTGACGGAGTAGGGTCAAGGCAATCATGACCTGGTTCTCCCAGAGCGGAATGGCCGTATGGACGGAGACTTGAATCTTCTCAGCTAAGGCCTGGTTGGTATTTTGAATCATACGGATTTGTGGCGCTTGTTGGACCGTCATTTGGCGGGTTAAGCGCAGGTCGTGGGTCCGTTTGTCCAAACGGTCTAAGAATTGGTTGAGGTCGTTGACAGTTTGGACATCCATTTGGTCACCGGAAGCCTTGGCTTTTTCGATGGCAGCAGGGATAATCTCTTCTTGTAACTCCTGCATCTTAAGCTCACCGGCCGCGATATAGATGTTAAGAGCTTCGAAGTAGTCCTTGTTCTTCTGATAGAGTTGTTCCAACATGAGGTTGTCGTTGAGTAACTCATTCTTCTCGCGTTCTAGACGGATGGCCACACGGTCAATGGCAGTACCAATCTTCTGATAGCGGGCTTGGGTTTCAGCAATGGAAGCCTTAATCTTACCAAAGAATTTTTGGAAGATATTAGGAGAGGCCGTTAAGTCACGCGGGTTAGAAGATTCCAGTTGGTGCATGAGGTCGGTTAGGACATCAGCAATTTCACCTGTATCCTTGAGTTGGACCTTGTTGAGCATGCCATGGGAGAACTCGCTCAGTTTCTTCTGAGCATTGGAGCCGTAGGCGATGACGGCACTCATATTCTGCTCGTCAATCTGCTTAGCCAAATCATAGGCCTGTTGCTGGCGATGTTCTGGCAGGCGGTCAATTAGCTTTTCAGTGGTGACGGCCCGCTTAGCCATCATCTCGGCATCCACTAGGTCAGTGTGAGGGGAGGTAGGGCTAGGCGTCTCTTCTAGGTCGAAGGGATTACCCAGCAAGTCTTCTACCGTACTAGTTTTAGGTGTTTGGGCTTGCATTTCTTCAAATAAATCGGGACGTTCTGACATTATGCTTCATCCTTTCCAAGGTTAATGAGATCTTCAACACTTTCATCTGATTGGAGCGCTTCTTGGCTCTTAAGGGTGCGATTGGCTACGTAGAGTTCATCTTCCATGGCCTTGAGATCTTCCTGGTGGAAGTGAACATAGGCATCGTTAATGGATTGACAGAGCTTCTCAATAGTGGCCGCTGATTTTTCTAAAATCATGTAGGTTTGCTTGTTCTTGGCAACGTGGCCGTTAATTTCGTTATACTTCTTAAGAATATCTTCTAGGGAAGGCAGGTACTTATAGAGGAAGTCACTGGCTTCGACCAGGCGTTTAGGCTGATTGACGATGTCCTTGAAGTAGTTTTGGCAGACCTTAACGGTATTGTAGCGAACTTCTAGAGTACGGAGCTTAGCGTTTTGGTTGAACTCCTGCTCGATGCTTTGGATTTGCGGTTTGGCAGTTGCCAGTTGTTCGCGTAAGAATTGAATTTCTTGGTCTGACAAGCCTGCTTGGCGGTAGTGTTGGACCTTGTTGCTGCTTGTGCGTGTGACAGAAGTCTTATAGGGGGCTTCCTCGCTAGGTCCGGCAAACTTGGCTAGAACCACCAAGCCGGTCACGCAGGCCAAGCCGAATAGCTCTAGGAAGATGAGACCGATAATCCATTCAAAGTCCATGTGTTGGCCTGAGACAATGGCATTGACAGCCAGGATGGTGCAGGCAATACCAATATAGAAGAAGTAACGGACCCAGTCAGCAGGTTTGAGCTTATTAATCAGCTGGAAGCCAGTGGTTAGGATTAGAAGGCCCAGTCCATAGAGGAAGAAAGCCCAGACTAAGCGTGAGGCCAAGCCATAGCCTCCGCCAAATAAGTCTTTGAATAGGAAATTCAAGACGAAGAGTAGGCCGATGCCAAGACCGGCACGACGTTGAATACTTTTTTTATATGCTGCCAAACGGCTGGAGAAATCTAAGTTTCGATAGGCTAGGTGGAGTACAAGGGAAGTGACAATCAAAGGACTGACAATCGTTAATTGACCTAGTAACCGCATATGTAACCACATATGTAACCACATATTCAAAACCTCCTTATTTGTTTTACTGTCTCTATTGTAGCACAGAACTTGAACTTGTATATCGGACTTGAGGCCTATTTTTAAGTAAGACTTAAGCCGTGGCCTTTTTCTTGCTTTATGGCAGGGGAGAGGCTATGCTAGAGTCAAGTAGTAAAAGGAGGTCTGCTCTATGAAAATTGCAGCCAATGAAGTCAGCTTTAATCAATCATCCCGCATGGTGTCGACCCAGTTAATCTTTGATGGCGTCATTCTGCAAACCTACCTTAATCAGGTAAGATTGGACCAAGGCCAGGTGGTTGAGCGTGAGCTTATCCATAAGAAACCGGCCGTGGCCATTCTAGCCGTCACGCCCGAAGACAAGGTCCTCTTGGTCAAGCAGTACCGGGCGGCCATTGATGGCGATACTTATGAAATTCCAGCTGGTATTCTAGATAAGGGTGACCAAGATGCGCCCCTAGAAGGTGCCAAGCGTGAGTTAGAAGAAGAAACGACCTATCAGGCAGCCCACTGGCAGAATCTGGGCGACTTCTATGCCTCACCAGGCTTCTTAGATGAGAAGTTAACCCTCTATTATGCCCATGGTCTGGTGTCAGTCGAGAATCCACTGCCTCAAGACGATGATGAGGGCATTGAACTCTTTGAAATGACTCGTCAGCAAGTCCAAGATCTACTGGATCAAGGCCAAATTATTGACCTTAAGACCCTCTACGCCCTCCAACTCTGGTTAGGAGGAGGTGGCTTGCATGCCTGAGACCGAAACGCGCATGTCCCGCTACCACGGCAAGGACAAGCACCGACGGGAATATGAAGACTATGTTAAAGGAGGCGCCAGCCAAGAAAGCAAGCAAGCGGATTGGCCAGCCCTAGAAGACCAAGACCAGGACTTGGGCCAAACTCAGGTCTACTCTAGTAAGAATTGGCAAGAAGATCCCTATGCCTATCATGAAGTGGAGGAAATCCCGGAAGCGTCCCATTATCAAGACTATTCAGCTTATGAAGATTCATCTTATGGGACTGAGACCTACCAGGATGAGGGCTACGACTATGATTCGCATCAGGCCTATGTGGCATATAACGAAAATGAAGAATACGAAGAATACGAAGAATATGAAGAATACGAAGAAGAGCCCGCGCCTGCTAGCAAGCCCCCTAAAGTCAAGGGGCCTTATAGCCTGCGGCTGGATCGTTTCCTTAATAATGCCCTGATACTGGTAGCTGTCTTGCTACTCATTGTCATGGCAATTATGTTTGTATTTTAATTAGAAGAAGGAGTTAATCTATGAAAATCGGACTTATTGGCGCTATGGAAGAAGAAATCCGCCTACTCAAACAAGCCCTCCAGCAAGAATCAGAGCAAGTCGTGGCTGGCTACACCTTCTACCAAGGTCAACTCTCTGGCCAGGACGTAGTCTTGGTCCAATCCGGGATTGGTAAAGTTAATGCCGCCATGACGGTGACCTTACTCAAGCAGCTGTTTGACGTGGACCTGGTCATCAACACCGGGAGCGCCGGCGCCCTAGGCCACGGCCTCAAGGTAGGGGACGTAGTGGTAGCAGATCAACTGCGCCATCATGATGCGGATGTGACAGCCTTTGGCTATCAAATCGGTCAAATGGCTGGCATGCCCGCTGCCTATGAGACCCACTCAGCCTTGTCAGACTTGGCAGCCCAACTCTATCAAGCCAAGGGCAAGCAGGTCTATCGTGGCCTGATTGTCTCAGGTGATGCCTTCGTAGCGGGACCAAGTCAACAGGCCCCTATCAAGGCAAATTTCCCTCAGGCCTTAGCCTGTGAAATGGAGTCGGCCGCCATTGCCCAAGCGGCCTATGTGCTCAAGACACCTTGTGTGGTCATTCGGGCTATCTCGGACTCTGCCGATGACCAGGCTAACATCACTTTTGATGAGTTTATTCTCTTAGCTGGTAAGGAATCTGCTAGCTTGGTCATGGAACTCTTGGAGCGTATGGGAGAGGTTATCTAATGAAACGATGTGATTGGGCCACCAAGCATGCTTTGGAGACTCACTATCATGACACCGAATGGGGCGTGCCCTCTTATGACGACCATTATCTCTTTAAGATGCTGGTCCTTGAAGGCATGCAAGCAGGTCTCAGTTGGTTAACCATTTTGTCTAAGATGGAGACCCTCTGCCAAGCATATGATGATTTTGTGCCTCAAGTAGTGGCCGAGTATGATGAAGCCAAATGGGAGGCCTTGTTAGCCGATCCTGGTGTGGTACGTAATCGTCTGAAGATTAAGGCCGTCACCACCAATGCCAAAGCCTACCTGGCAGTCTCGAAAGAGTTTGGTTCTTTTTCCAACTATATTTGGAGCTTTGTCCAGGGTCAGCCCCTTATCAATCACTGGACTTCAATAGACCAGGTGCCAGCCAAGTCAGATTTGTCGGATAAGCTAAGTAAAGACCTGCAGAAGAGGGGCTTCAAGTTTGTGGGTTCAACCACTGTTTATGCCTTTATGCAGGCAGTGGGAATGGTGAATGACCACCTAGAGTCCTGTGACTTTAAGTTGGAGTGACCAGGCTAAAATATTTGCGTGACAAGACTTGTCAGCGCCAAAAGAATTTGCTATAATCGTAAGAGTGTAAAATAATGCAGCATAAAAAAGGAAAGCGCGTCAACAGTTGATTGCCCCTTGGGGTAGGTTAGTAACTGCGGCTGCAGAAAAGCGAACGCCTCACATCACCTGCACGCATTCGGTTTTTTAGGATTATTTTACTCCAAACAAAAATCTATTTTATTGGAGGAATTCAAGAATGTCTCGTTACACAGGTCCATCTTGGAAATTATCTCGCCGCTTAGGCATCTCATTATCTGAAACTGGTAAAGAGTTAGCACGTCGCAACTACGCACCAGGTCAACACGGCAACCAACGTAAGAAAATCTCTGAGTATGGTTTGCAATTACAAGAAAAACAAAAATTACGCCACACTTACGGCATGAACGAGCGTCAATTCGCGACCTTGTTCCGCAAAGCTGGTAAGATCAAAACCGGTAAACACGGTGAAAACTTCATGGCTTTATTGGAAACTCGTTTGGATAACTTGGTATACCGTTTAGGTTTTGCTACCACTCGTCGTCAAGCTCGTCAATTAGTAAACCACGGTCACGTGACTGTTGACGGCAAGCGTGTGGACATTCCTTCTTACTTGGTAACACCAGGTCAAGTGATTGGTTTGCGTGAATCTTCTCGCGACTTAGCAATCATCAAGGAAGCTTTGGAAAACACTGTTTCTCGTTTAGACTTCGTTTCTTACGATGCAGCTGCTTTCGAAGGGACTTTGACTCGCTTACCAGAACGTAGCGAACTCAACGCTGAAATCGACGAAGCCCTCGTCGTTGAATACTACAACAAATTAGGCTAAGCCTAGTATTTAAGAAAACACGCCGGTTGATGGCGTGTTTTTTTTGTTCTATCAGAGTGAAAGGGAAGGGGGATAGAAAGACATTAAATTGCCTTGGAGAGTGAGATTGTTAGGTAAGATAAATTAATGAAAACATGATGCAATTTATCGAAATCCTATCTAATAGCTAGGGACAAGTTTGAAAATTGATCTATTTAAATGATAGCAATTAATCATTAGCTTTACTCAGGGCAAAAACTCTCAGATTAAAATTAAAAAAAGATTAGAATTTAATGTTGACTCAACTTAATTTAAATGATAAATTAGTGGCATAAAACTTTACAACTACCTATCTCTCTTTTGAGATTGATGGAGATGATGTAGTGACTAGCTTGATTAATTTTTATCTAAGAAGTTACTTGGACTTACTCCAGTCAAAGCGCTCGATTTCAGTTATGGTTGCCAATATAGAATCCACTAAAGGAGGTTGAAACCTATGTTTAGGTTGGTACTGTCTAATATCGCCAAGTCAAAATTACTCCTCTTATTAGTATGTAGGCTTTATCTCAGTGGCTTTAATGTCTTATTCTCATACTTAACGCAATTAGGACTGGGAACTATAGAGGAGGGCGCTCAGGGGACATTGTTTCAGGTCGCCGCTTATATGATAGGTGGGGCCTTGCTTTATATCTTCTTCTATTACGTCTATAGCCTTAATCTGGCTAAGGTCTTTCAGGAAACAAGTCAATTCATTGTTCAGAAGTTAATCCAATCCTTTATCAATAAACGCGATAGTCAAGAACAAACAACAGAGGGAGAAGCGGTTAATTTAATTCATACAGATGCTACCAATATCTCGCTCTTTCTATCGAGTGGCTTGCTTCCTCTTTTGGACACCAGTTTATCCCTGCTTGTTGGCGTCGTCTATGTCATGTCGATGAACCAAGTTATTGGCTCTGTCTTCATATTTGGAGGTTTGCTTATCGGCTTAGGCAACTATCTGCTCACATCGAAAATGGAGATGGCCTACGAGGACTATATGGTTGCGGCTGACCAAAACTACAATTTTTATGAGCAAGTCTTCCGGATTATGCCGATTGTTAAAATTTTTAAGATAAGTGACTGGTTATACCGGAAGCAAGTGAAGTTCTTTTCTAGTCGTGAAAAGCACTTTAATCAATACAATGGCTACTATGCCAATAGTCTAAGCTTAACAGAAGGTGGCGTGATTACCTTTGAGATTATTTCATTAGCGCTTGGTTTATATCTTGTAATTGCGGGACAGTTAGAAATGGCAGTCTTATTGGGTATCTGGAATGCCGGACTAGGATCAATCATCTATCCTTTATCAGACTTACCTTCCTTATGGAACTATTTTGTCCAATACAGATCCTCTGCTAAACGTGTATCAACAAAATGGTTAGACGACCAAGCTTCTGGGCAAGCACAAACAAGGGAAGAACTTCCGGAGAAGGCAGGAAAAGGCATCACATTAGAAAATGTCAGTTTCTCCTACCAAGATAAGCAAGTATTTAATCAGGTTAACTTTAGGTTTGAACCTAAGGGTATTCATTTCTTAGTGGGGCCTAGCGGGTCAGGTAAGTCTACACTCTTAAATTTAATTCTCGGTGTCTATGTGCCTCATGAGGGGCGTATTGTATTTGACCAAGCTAATGAAGAGCTAGGGCAAGAGACGATAGGTTATGTGCCACAAAAAGTGACTTTCTTTAACACCAGTCTGCGTTCTAATTTGCTAATGGGGCGGACAGTCAGTGATCAGCAAATTAAAGAAGTATGTAGCGCACTTAATATTTGGGAGGTCATTCAGCAACTACCTAAGGGGCTGGATACTGTCTATGGCGAGGATATAAAATTATCGAATGGGCAAATACGGCGCTTAGGTGTTGCGCGTGCCTTGCTTTCGGGGGCCTATTGGATACTGCTCGATGAACCCTTCTCGGATCTAGATCGAGAAAATCAGGGTTACTTAATGACTTGCTTGCGAGAATTAAGAGATCATTCATTTATAATTGTGACACATACTTCAGATATGATTCAAGCCAATGATCGAGTGATTGAGGTGCAAAGCTTATGAAACAATTTAGTCATTTACTAAAGCAAACTAAGATTAAGAGCTTAAGCTTGCTGTTTTTATCCTTAGCCTTAAGTGTTGGAGTGGCAATCATGAGGATTGTCGCTGGTTATTTGTATGATCCCCTGGTTAGTGCAGCAACAAATCCTCCATATCAATTCAACTGGCAACTATGCTTTTGGGTGATTGCCTTGAATATTCTCTTGTCAATCGGGATTGGCCTAACGCAACGTGTCAAAGTAAAAAGCAATTTGTATTTGGAAGGCCAAATGACTGGCTACTTCATTAGTCATCTGGAGCAAACGGATGGTCTAGCAATTGATAAAAGCGGCATGGGTCCCTGGTTGACACTGCTAATGGATGACATAAAAGAATGTAGTTACTTCTTGTCGACAACTCTGTTCGAGATGGTGATTGGATTAGCGAGTTTTCTTCTGGCTGTGGTCTATGGAATGCGCACCAACTGGCAATTGACGCTAGGGATCCTTTGCCTATCATTCATAGGTGGTTTGTTGATGAAGGGAATCGGCCCTAGGTTACAAGCAGCGAAGGAGGACGAGCAAGCAGCGGAAGAGGACCTTCAACCCCTTATGGTCCAGATTTTGTCGCAAATTCCCCTGATTAGAGCGCACCGAGCTGAGCACTATACAGAAGAACTATTTGAGGAATATCACGCTCATTATAGAAAGCAGCAATATCAGCGACAGAGACATCGTGCCTTACTCGAATCTTTAAGTATTGGATTAGGTTTTGTGATGACGACTAGCTGGATTTCTCTGGCTTTTATCCTGATGGTTCGAGGTGAATTAACACTCGGTCAATTATTTAGTTTTATGATTATTGATCGATACTTTACCTGGGTATTCTTCAACCTTCCTAGCCTCTACAGTGACTACCTGATGGCTAAAGTCTGTGCTGAACGCATTATGACTTTCAAGAAGGAACACTATAGCCAGCCGGAAGTGGGAGGAATCCACCAAGGTAGTGTATTATCTCTAGTGGATTTGGGTTTTGCGTATAGCGACCATACGGTGTTGGAGCATCTAACAGCCAAATTTGAAAAGGGAACACAATACGCTTTGATGGGAGCAAGTGGTTCTGGCAAGAGTACCGTCTTGAAGCTATTAGCAGGTATTTACCCTAGCCATAGTGGGACTATTGAGTTGGATGGCAATAGTGTGGCAAGTGATAGATTGAGTGCAGTAGTCAGCTACGTACCACAAGACAATGTAGTGATCGAAGATACGATTAGAGAGAACATACTTCTAGGTAGGCAGCTTTCGGATGCGGACCTTAACCGTATTATCGAGCTGTCTGGTTTGACATCACTCCTTGAGCGACTCGATGATGGTTTGGATACTTTGGTAATTTCTGGTGCTAACCAGAACTTATCGGAAGGAGAGATTCAACGGGTTGGTTTCGCGCGTGCCCTTGTTAAAGAGGCGAGTTTCTTGTTATTAGATGAGCCGACTGCGTCATTAGATGTAGAACTCGAGCAGCTACTAGTTGAATATTATCAAAAGACCGATCAGGGGGTAATTGTTGCCACTCACCGGGACACTAGCTTACCATCTGACTTCGTCCGCATACCTGTTAACTAAGGCAGGAATTATTTGAGATTCCCTACTAATAGAAAACACGCCGGTTGACGGCGTGTTTTTTGCTAGGTACAATACTAGAAGAGATTACCCAATATAGAAAGGAGCCTGCCCATGGCCTCAGTCACCCTCCAACTGGACGCAGCCAGCCGCGCCCAAATGAAAGCAAGCTACGTCGACCACCTGCTGGATCCGGTGCCTCATAGTGAATTCCGCGCCCAAGTCGACGGCGTCACCATTACAGCCTATGCCAGTGGTAAGGTCCTCTTCCAGGGCAAGGATGTGGAAGCTCAGGTAGCCCGTTGGTAGGGGCAGGCGTCATCGGCGCAGACTAGCAATGCGAGTTCGGGCTCAAGCCAGGCTAAAGCAGCCAATCACAGCCACTTGCCTAATGATTTCGCCAATTGGACTATTATCGGCAGCGACGAGGTGGGCAATGGCTCCTACTTTGGGGCATTGACGGTCTGCGCCGTCTACTTGGACCCCGGCGATCGGGCCAAGATTGAAGGCTTGGGCGTCAAGGATTCTAAGCTCCTGTCGGATGCCCAGATTCTGGATCTAGCTCCTAAGTTACGTCAAGTTCTGACCCATGAGCTGACTATTTGCTCGCCTGCCAAGTACAATGAGGCCAACAAGACCCGTAATGCCAATGCCATTAAGGTCAGCCTCCATAACTTCACCATTCAGAAGCTGCTGGCCAAGCTGTCTGCCCGCCAGAAGTTGGCCCTGCAAGGGGTCCTGATTGATGAGTTTACCAGCCCTCAGAACTATTTTAACTACCTTAAGAAGGAAGCTCATCCTCTGACCAAGGGTCTTTATTTCGCTGAGAAAGGGGAGAGTGCCCACTTGGCAGTAGCCTGCGCCTCTATTATAGCGCTTACGCAAGCGATTTACGAAGGAAGTGAGTTAGCATCATGTAATTGTTGTAATAACTCAGGAATCATAAAACACCTCTTTAGTAATTCAGAATGGACAATTCATTAAGCGAATGATTTACTTATGCTTTGGAATACCGTATAATACCATTAATAAGATTAAATAAGAATAATTCAATAGTGTAAAAATGAGAAAGTGCATTTTCTTTAACATCTGAGTATGGTGAGGTGGAAAATTAAATGGCAGAGAAGAGTATCACATTAAAATTGGAAGAAATCCAAGGAATGAAAAAATATTATGAACAATATTTACAAGATCCAGTTGAACATTCTGTATTTTTTGCTAAAGTGAATGGTGTTACTATCACAGCGTTTCAGAGTGGGACAGTTAGATTCCAGGGGGCTAGCCAGGATAATGTAGATAAATTAGTAGAAAAGTGGAAAGAAAAAAATGAGCAGAGTCAAAATGCTAGAAAGAGCTCCAAAAAGTTTATTTACTTGATTGTAGCTCTCATTATCTTTTTTGTCTCCCTGAAAGCTATAGGGTATTTTTGGGGTGCGCTAAATAAAAAAGGAATTCCTTCAAATTTCACAATTTTTATGAGTATAATTTTAGGATCCATTATCTCTTCTTCGGTTACTTTGTATTTATACTTTAGAGAAAAGAAATAATGCATCCTAAAGAATCAAAGTGATAGATGCTTTGACTCTATTTTTATGAATAGGGTAAGTCGGTATTATTTTTGTGTTGTTTAGAAATGGAAATGGTTTTAAGTAAAGATGGTGTGGATAATATATTAGGTAAGAGATTACCGGTTAAATTATAGAATTGGCAACTCTTTAATTCTGAAAACTTCAATGCAATATTTGAAAGGAGCCTGCCCATGGCCTCAGTCACTCTCCAACTGGACGCAGCTACCCGCGCCCAAATGAAAGCAAGCTACGCTGACTACCTGCTAGAGCCGGTACCTCATAGTGAATTCCGCGCCCAAGTCGATGGGGTGACCATAACGGCCTATGCCAGTGGCAAGGTCCTCTTCCAGGGCAAGGATGTGGATGCCCAGCTAGCCCGTTGGCAGGGGCAGGCGTCTTTGGCGCCAAGCACCAAAAAAAGCGCTAGTTCTGATAAGGCCAAACTAGCCAATCACGACCACCTGCCTAATGACTTCGCCAATTGGACTATTATCGGTAGCGATGAGGTGGGCAATGGCTCCTACTTTGGGGCGCTAACCGTATGTGCCGTCTACCTAGATGCCGGTGACCGGGTCAAGATTGAAGGCCTGGGCGTCAAGGATTCCAAGCTCCTGTCGGATTCCCAAATACTGGAACTGGCTCCTAAGTTACGTCAAATTCTAACCCATGAGCTGACCATTTGCTCGCCAGCCAAGTATAATGAGGCCAATAAGACCCGCAATGCCAATGCCATCAAGGTCAGCCTCCATAACTTTACCATTCAGAAGCTCTTGGCCAAGCTGTCTGCCCGCCAGAAGTTGGCCCTGCAAGGGGTCCTGATTGATGAGTTTACCAGCCCTCAGAACTATTTTAACTACCTTAAGAAGGAAGCTCATCCTCTGACCAAGGGTCTTTATTTCGCTGAGAAAGGGGAGAGTGCCCACTTGGCAGTAGCCTGCGCCTCAATTATAGCGCGTGCCTGGTTCCTGGAGTCCCTAACTACCTTCGGGGCGCCTTATGATGTGGTTCTGCCATCAGGAGCAGGTGCCAATGTGGATGCTTTTGCGGCCAAGCTCATTAAAAAGTTTGGTCCTGATGTCTTGAGAGAAACAGCCAAGCTCCACTTCAAGAATACGGAAAAAGCCCTGGCCCTAGCGCGTAAGCTTAAGTAGGCCAGAGGCAAAAGAATAGCGACCTGTTTACTAGTCAAGTAAGCAGGTCGCTTTTATCTATTAGTTATTAACCGGATGGGGCGCCGCCTTGGGATGCAGGGAAACCCAGACAACGGCCGCGATAATTAGGACCATGCCCAATAAATCAATCAAGTAGAAGTGCTCGCTCATCAATAAGAAGGCGAAGAAGACGGCTGAAATGGGCTCTGAAGCCCCTAGGAGAGAGGCTTCCATAGGCCCCACCAAGGCTACCCCCTTAAGGAAGAGGGTGTAGGCCAAGAGGGTGCCGACCACTACTAAGCCTGCCATGGCAAGAATTGTCAGAGGCTGCCAGTCAATTGGGTAGGTCCAGGTCTGGTTAACCAGGAAGAGGCTAGCACCGCCTAGTAGTAAGCCCAAGCCGGTCACCAGAGTGGCATTATGACGCTGTAAGAGGTCAGCTGGCAAGACCGTGTAGAGGGCGTAGCCGACAGCAGCCACTAAGCCCCAACTTAGGCCAGCCGGTGTTAGGCTCAGGCTGGTGATGTCGCCATGAGTAGCAATCAGGGCCGTCCCCAGAATGGCCAAAGCAATAGCAGCCAGCAGTTGGCCAGTTGGAGCCTGGCGGGTCTTGAGGCTGACATAGGCAATGACCAGAATAGGGCTAGTATATTGAAGGACAGTGGCTGTCCCGGCATTGGAGGCACCAATGGCTTCCAGATAGGTCAGCTGACAGAGGACAATGCCAAAGATAGCGAAGATGACTAGCTGGACTAGGCTGCGCTTATCTTGGCTTAGCGCTTTGAGTTGGGGCCGCTGACAGGCCAAGAGATAGGTCGTCATAATGAGACCTGCTAGTAACATTCGGATTGAGACGACAATCCGAGCTGGAATTTGGGCTGTCTGAATCAAGTACTGACCGCAGACTCCCGATAGGCCCCAAGAGGCTGCCCCCAAAATCGTATAAAGTCGTCCTTTCCATAATGCCGTCATGGTCTCTTCCTCCTTGTTTTCAACGCTTATCAGTATACATAATTTCTCAGTCCTTGTCATGACCCTTTTGCCCAGTGAGAGAGACTTATTGGCAGAATTGCTTTTAGTTTCTTTTGTACTTATTTTTTGATACACTAAGGTTAATCAACCTAAGGAGTGACTGTTCATGGAAAATAAACGACGTTTCCGCGCCGTAATTGAAGGTACCGAATATACGATTGTGGGAAATCGCTCAGCGACTCACCTCAATCAGGTGGTAGAATTAGTTAACAGCCAATTGGCACAGTTAGCTGAGTTAGCCCCTGACATGTCGGCACGCGATCGGGCCATCCTCATGTCGGTCAATGCCTTATCTGATCAACTAGTTAAGGAACAGCGTATTGCGGAATTGGAAGCTCAGCTCCAAAGCCTGCAAGCCAAGGGCAGCGCTCAAGCTCAGGCTCCTAAATCGCCAGTAGCCGAGCCTAAGAAGGCCAGCCCTCAGGTTCCCTTTACCAGAAAGTAATACAGAATGTAATTAAGGAGGAATTCCTTCATGTTAACCTTACTCATGCTTTTGATTCTCTTGTATGCCTTCTACCGCGGTTATCGCCGTGGCCTAGTCATGCAAGTGGTACGTCTGATTGGGTTTGTCATTGCTATGACCATCGCCAATCGCCACTATCAACCATTGGCACGTTTTATCTCTAACTTTATTCCTTTCCCATCGGTTCAACAGAATACCCAGATGACCTTCTATGACCAAGCCACTAGCTTCGTCATCGACCAGGCCTTCTATCGGGTCGTGGCCTATATTGCCATTGTGGTGGTAGGTTGGTTAGTGACCGAGTTTATTAGTCTCTTCTTCCGTAAGCTAGCCTTCTATGAAGTTTTCAAATGGGCTAACCACATCGGGGGCGGGCTGATTAGTGTCCTCATCGCCTATATCTGGATTTTCTTCTCGCTCTTTACCTTATCCTTGGTACCGCTAGAAGGCATTCAACAACAATTTGTTAATAACCCGATTGCTTATCGGGTCGTGTCTCAGACACCTGTCTTATCTGATATGGCCAACCGCCTCTGGCTCCAGGCCAATCCAAATAATCACAACAACCGTTAACATAAAAGGAGGAATTCAAGGTGACTGATCAGAAGATTTTTAGCACCTTGGAATTCGGTAAAATCAAACAAGCCGTGCAACACTATCTCCAGACCGAGTCGGCTGAGCGCCTGGTTCAAGCCATGGCGCCTAGCGACCAGCTGGATATCATTCAAACATGGCAGTCAGAAACCGAGCAAGCGCTCGGTATTTTGATGCAAGGAAAAGTATTACCGATTCCACGCCTAGTCAATATCGATATGGCGCTTAAACGCTTGGAATTAGGCGCCAGCCTTAATGGCCAGGAACTGGCCGGTATTGCCAAGCTCCTATCGACCATCCACCAACTCATGAAGTTCTTCGATCAGTTGGCAGCCGAAGAGAAGACCTATCCAGCCCTTACGGCCTGGGTCTACCAAGTGGTGACCTTGCCAGAAATTGAAGCAGAACTGGCCCAAGCCATTGACGAAGATGGCTCGGTCCTCTCATCGGCTTCGGTTCTCTTGGCCAGCATCCGTCGCCAACAAGGCCAGATGGAGCAGCAAATCCGCCTGCAACTCAACCAACTGCTTAAGTCCAAGGCCAGCCAATTGTCTGATGCTTTGGTCACTATGCGGAATGACCGTTATGTTTTGCCGGTCAAGGCCGAGTACAAGCATCAATTTGGCGGGACAGTCCACGACCAGTCTTCAACGGGCCAGACACTCTATATTGAGCCCCAGTCTGTCATGGAGCTTAACAACAAGCGAGCTGAATTGCAACGAGCCGAACGCCAAGAAATTGAACGGATTTTAATGGCTCTGTCTGAGGCCCTCATGCCTTATCAAGAAGAACTCAAGCGCAACGAGTGGGTTGTGGCTCACCTGGACTATATCCAAGCCCGTGCCCACTATGCCAAGTCCCTAGAGGCCACTCGACCAAAATTCTCCGATCAGCAAATCGTGGCCATTTACCAAGCCCGTCATCCCCTGATTGCAGCAGATAAGATTGTGCCCAACGACATTATTTTGGGTGAGCACTATCAAGCCCTGATTATTACCGGACCTAACACAGGTGGGAAGACCATTTTGCTTAAGACGCTGGGTCTCTTACAGTTGATGGGCCAGTCGGGTCTCCATATCCCGGCTGAGGAGGGGAGCCGCCTGGGCATTTTCGATGCCGTCTATGCCGATATCGGGGATGAGCAGTCCATTGAACAGAACCTGTCCACCTTTAGTTCCCACATGACCAATATTGTCAGCATCTTGAATCAGGTGACCGACCGGTCCTTGGTCCTCTTTGACGAGTTAGGTTCCGGGACGGACCCTCAAGAAGGGGCCCTCCTGGCCATGGCCATCCTCAACCATTTGCGTAAAATCGGAACCCTAGTCATGGCAACCACCCACTATCCTGAGCTCAAGCTCTATGCCCATGAGACAGCCAATACCCTCAATGCCAGTATGGAATTCGATGCCCAGACCCTGTCGCCAACCTATCGTCTCTTGCTAGGGGTGCCGGGCCGGTCCAACGCCTTTGATATTTCAGGGCGTTTGGGTTTAGATCCAAGTATTTTGGAAGAAGCCCGTCAAGGGATTAAGGAAGACAGTCAGGCCCTCAACGACATGGTGGCTAAGCTGGAAGAAGAGCGGCGTCAGGCTGAGTTGGACCATGAAGCAGCCCAAGACTTGCTGGAACATGCCCAACAGCTACATGCCGATTTGCGACATGAATACAATCGCTGGCTAGAAGCCAAGGAACGCCTCCAAGACAAGGCCAAGCAAGAAGCCAATGCCAAGGTGGCCCAGGCTCAGGCCCAAGCCGAAGCCTTGATTCAAGAGATTCGTGACTTGCAGTTAGAACAAGGCCAGAATCAGACCATCAAGGAGCATGTCTTGATTGAGAAACGAGCTGGCTTCGAGCAACTCAAGCAACCCGAAAATCTCAAGAAGAATAAAGTCCTTAAGAAGGCCAAGAACAACCGTCAACTTAAAGTAGGGGACGATGTGGAGGTCTTAAGCTATGGCCAACGCGGGACTATTATTGAAGTCAAGGGCAAGGAATATATTGTCCAAATGGGGATTCTTAAGATGAAGTTTGAGCAGGAAGAACTAGAACCGCTCAATCAAGTGGAGACCAAGACCAAGGTCAATGTCCACCGCCAAGCAGGACCTAAGGTGCAAACTAGCTTGGACCTGCGAGGCGAACGCTATGAGCAAGCCCTCTATCGTCTGCGCCAATACCTGGATGCGGCGCTACTGTCTAACCATCCTATGGTCACCATTATTCATGGTAAGGGAACCGGGGCGCTGAGACAGGGGGTCAAGGAAGTCCTAGCCAAACACCCTCAGGTTGACCGCTTCGAATATTCGCCAGCCAATGCAGGTGGTAATGGTTCAACCATCGTATATTTCAAGTAGTGAGCAAAAAAATAGGCGTCCTCACAGTCCAGTGATACAATAGGAGTATCACAAGCAAAAGGGGAGTCTGTATTATGGCAAAACATTTAACAGATGCTGAATTTTTAACTTCAACTGCAGAAGGCGTAACCGTTGTTGACTTTTGGGCACCATGGTGTGGGCCTTGTCGTATGCAAGGGCCAGTTATCGATGCGCTCAGCGAAAAATATGACGGTCAAGTAGAATTCTTCAAGATGAACGTAGATGAAGAACAAAAAGTAGCCCAAGAGTTTGGCATTATGTCTATTCCAACACTCTTGGTTAAGAAAGATGGTCAGCCCGTTGAAAAACTCATCGGCTACCATGACCAAGCTAAGTTAGAAGCCATTCTAGCACAATACTTATAGGTCGATTAGCACTTGAGCTAGGCGGCTTAGAAGCCAAGAGGGCGACTCCCTGGTGAGTTCGCCTTTTTTGCTTGCTACTTAGGCTAGTAGCAGCCTCTATCTATAAGAAAAAACTATAGATAAGAGTCCCTGGGAGCAAATGTATTTTTAGTGTCTTTTTATGGGGCTTAGGGTCCTTATATCAAGCATTGAGACACCTAGTATCGAAATGTTAAACAAACAAATATTTTATAAAAAAATCAAAGACTAAAATTCGTTCTTTGGAAGCGGTCACTTGAATTGTCAAGCAGATTTGAAAGTGATATAGTAGAGTAATAATGTGTGCTTTTCTATGGAATTGTAGTCAATCTCTTACGAACGCACAAAAAATACAATGGAGGAAAGAAGGGAAGACGTGTGGAAGAATCACGCATATTTGAACTCTTTGGCTTAGCCTTCAGTTGGAATACAGTGCTGGCGACCATTGCGACAGTGCTCCTGATATGGGGCTTGTGCGTTTGGTGTACGCGTAAACTGTCGGTTGACCAACCGGGTAAACCGCAATTGTTCCTAGAAACCATCATCGACTTTGTCCGCGGTATCGTGGGTGGGGCCATTACGGATCCCAATGCCCAAATGTACCAGCTACTTGGGCTGACATTGTTATTGTTTGTTTTCGTGGCTAACATGTTAGGCTTACCATTCATGCTTAACTATGGCGAACATTCCTATTGGCGTAGCCCGACGGCTGACCCAATTGTCTGCTTGTCCATGGCAGCCTTAATGATTCTGCTCTCCCACTATATTGGGGTTGAGAAACAAGGTTTCAAGGGTTATCTGATTAACGGCTATACCAAGCCAATGAAGGCCATGATTCCGTTGAAAATCATTGAAGAGTTCACCAACACGATTACCCTGGCCTTACGGCTCTACGGGAACATCTTCGCGGGTGAAGTCCTACTGGGCTTGATTGCTAACTTGGCAACCTCTGCCGGTCTAGTCACTTGGCCTGTTGGGATTCTGATCCAAATTATTTGGCAAGGATTCTCACTCTTTGTAGGTTCCATTCAAGCCTACATCTTCGTCACCTTAACCATGGTTTACATGTCCCATAAGGTTGAGACGGAACACGAATAAACTGACTATATTTATTGATTAAAGGAGATATATTATGGATTACGCAATCGCTGCTGCAATCGCTGTTGCCTTCGCTGCATTAGGGGCATCAATCGGGAACGGGATGGTTATTTCTAAGACCATCGAATCAATCGCTCGCCAACCAGAATTGGAAGGTAAATTACGGATGACCATGTTCTTGGGTGTCGGTCTGATTGAAGCCGTGCCAATCATTGCGGTCGTTATCGCATTACTTTTCGCCTTCAAATAAGCCAGCTGACACTTGAAGGTCAAATTCGGGAGGCTATATATGAACACGCTGTTATTAAATACAAGTATCAATACCTCGTTGGGCCATACCATTGTTACCTTGGTGGCCTTCGTGATTTTGCTTCTCATCGTGAAACACTTTGCCTGGGGCCCGCTGACTAAGATTTTGTCAGAGCGCAAACAGGTCATTGACCACGACATTCAGACAGCTGCTTCTGAAAAGGCAGCTGCCCAAGACGCCAACCGTGACGCGCAATTAGCTTTGCGTGACGCACGGGCGGAAGCAACTCAAATTATCTTGCAAGCTAAGAAACAAAGCCTGCAAGTTCAAGACACCATGCTCAAGGAAGCCAAAGAAGAGGTTATCCGCATGAAGGAGACCGCTCAGAAGGATATTGCCTTGGAACGTCGCCGTATGTTAAGTGACTTACGGGCAGAATTGACTGACATCTCCATTGAGATTGCTGAGAAGATTATCCAACGGGAAATCAAACCAGAAGACTATCACCGTTTAGTGGACGACTTTATTGAAGGAATGGATGATATATCATGACAGAAGAAGTAAAGCAAGCCTCTGTCTCTCTCAAGCGTCCTCAAATTGCTGATATGGAAGAGGCTAAGAAGAAGCGGGAGAAAACCTTCGAAGATAAATTGTTGCGCAAGATGCAACAAGAATACCTGGAAACCTATCATGGTGAGGTCGCCCAGGCTGCGGCTAGTAATCAAGCAGGGGAGTCGTCTGATACGGATCAGGTTCGGGACGAGAACCGGACCCAGTATGAGGACCGTCTCTTAGACAAGCTCATGGCGCAAATTTCAAGTGGTTATGAAAACCATGATGAACGTCGCCGCCAAGTCCGTTCTGAGACCTTGATGATTACCAGTGCCGTGCCTTTGACTGAAGATGAGAAGGAAAAGATGACCCGTAAATTCATGGAAATTACTAAGAAACCTCTGCGTCGCATTACGACAGTGGTCGACCCTAGCTTGATTACTGGGGTGCGTCTACAGTCAGAGACCTTCTACTATGAAGTGACAGGGCAGAAGAAATTAAGAGAAATACGTGCCTTCTTAGAAAAAGGCTGGTTACAAGGAGATGAATCGTAGATGACAGAGCGTTTAGAAGATCGTTTACGTCAACAAATCCGCCGCTTTAGATCGCAAGACAATTTAGAAGAAATCGGGACGGTCACCTTTATCGGTGACGGGATTGCCCGTGTTATTGGGCTAGAGAATGTCATGTCAGGTGAGATGGTCGAGTTCGCCAATGGCTCTATCGGCATGGTGCAAAACCTAGAATCCAATGATGTTGGGATTATCATTTTCGGTAAGTACGAGAATATCCACGAGGGTGACTTAGTCCGCCGTCTGGGTAAAATCATGGAAGTCCCAGTAGGTCCTGGCTTATTGGGGCGTGTTGTGGACCCGCTGGGTCGTCCATTGGATGGCTTAGGTCGGATTGACAGCAACCGGACCCGTCCAGTTGAGACACCTGCGCCTGGTATCATGGACCGCCAGAGTGTGAATGAACCAATGCAAACAGGGATTAAGGCAGTTGACGCCTTAGTACCAATTGGTCGTGGTCAACGGGAACTGATTATCGGGGACCGTAAGACAGGGAAGACTTCCTTAGCGGTTGATGCCATTATCAACCAAAAGGGGAAGGATGTTATCTGTATCTACGTGGCCATTGGTCAGAAGGAATCCACCGTTAAGAACCTGGTCAACACCTTAGAACAATATGGGGCCATGGACTATACTGTCGTCGTGACAGCTTCTGCCTCACAACCTGCGCCTTTACTTTACCTAGCGCCTTATTCAGGGACCGCCATCGGGGAAGAATTCATGTATAATGGTCAGCACGTCTTGGTGGTCTACGATGACCTATCAAAGCAGGCTGCGGCCTATCGTGAAATGTCCCTCCTGCTCAAGCGCCCACCAGGTCGTGAAGCTTATCCAGGGGACGTCTTCTACTTGCATTCACGCCTCTTAGAGCGTAGTGCCAAACTCAGTGACGCCTTAGGTGGTGGGTCCTTGACCTCACTGCCAATCGTGGAAACCCAGGCTGGTGACATCTCCGCCTACATTCCAACCAATGTCATTTCCATTACCGACGGTCAAATCTTCTTGGAAAGTGATCTCTTCTTCTCGGGCATTCGACCAGCCATCAACGCCGGTCTGTCAGTTTCCCGGGTAGGGGGGGCAGCCCAACTTAAGCCTATGAAACAGGTCTCTGGGACCTTGCGGATTGACTTGGCTAGCTACCGTGAATTAGAAGCCTTCACTCAGTTCGGTTCAGACCTAGATGCGGCGACGCAACACAAGCTCAACCGTGGGAAACGGACCGTAGCGGTGCTCAAGCAGAAGCTGCACAAGACCTTACCAGTTGAAGAACAAGTGGTCATCCTCTATGCCTTGATTCATGGTTATATGGATTCTGTACCACTGGAAATGATTGAAGACTATCAAGACCAACTCATGACCTTCTTCCGGGATAATTACGATGTCATCTTGCATGAGATTGTGACCAAGAAGGTTCTACCAGATCAACAACTCATGGATAGCATCTTGGCTGAATTCGGCCAACGCTTCCAACCACTGAGTGCGCGGCCTTTGGTCGCTGACTAAGCCTGAGGAGGGGCGGACATAAATGGCTTTAAATGAAATTAAAAAGCGGATTGAGTCCACTAAAAAGACTGCCCAAATCACCAATGCCATGCGGATGGTGTCGGCTGCCAAGTATAATAAGATGGCCCAAGACGCCAAGGATTACTTCCTCTATGCCGAGAAAGTACGCAAGATGGTCTCCCATGTGGCCAAGTCGCAGTTGGAGCTCTTAGACGATGGGGTGCCTATTCGTCAAGACGGGCTCAACTATATCGACTTTCACGATATGCTCTTAGAGCGTCCCGTTAAGAAGACCGGCTATCTGATTATTTCCTCAGACCGCGGTTTGGCGGGGAGCTACAACTCCTCCATAATCAAGGCGGTCCAACAGATGTTTGAAGAAGACCATGCCGACAAGAGTGAGATTGTTGTCTTGGCCATTGGCGAGCCTATCGCCAAGTTTTGTCGGGAGAACGGCTACTATGTAGCCAAGGAAATGCATGACATTTCGGACCGACCAACCTTCGGTGAGGTGCAAGCCATCGTCAAGCGGGCGGTCAAGCTCTTCAAGGAGCAGGCCTTCGATGCCCTCTATGTCTGCTACAATCACCATATTAACGCTGTTAGTTCCCAATTCCGGGCTGACCAAGTCTTGCCTTTGACTGATTTAGATGTCTTAGATGAGGACGAGGATGATATGGCCAATGTTGACTATCTAGTAGAGCCCTCTCAAGGGGCCTTGCTGGACGTGCTCCTGCCACAGTTTGCGGAGAGTCAGATTTACGGGGCCATTGTCGATGCCAAGACGGCTGAACACGGCAGTCGTATGAACGCCATGCGCAGTGCGACGGACGCAGCCAATGAGATGATTGACGCCTTGAAACAACAATTTAACCAAGAACGTCAATTACGAGTAACCAATGAAATTTTAGAGATTATCAATGGGGCTAATGCCCTCAATGATAATAAGAAGAAGGAGGATTAGACCATGCGGATTGGACGAATTGAGCAAGTCATCGGCCCAGTTGTCGATGTGGCTTTTCCGGTTGAAAATGGGGTGCCTGATATCCACCATGCCTTGGTGGTCACCCGTCAACCCGTCAGTGAAGCAATGGACTTGTCAGATGTAGACCTGTCCCAATCCATTACCCTGGAAGTCGCTTTGGACTTAGGGGATGGGGTGGTGCGGACCATCGCCATGGAATCTACCGACGGGCTCCAGCGTGGGCTAGCCGTACTGGATACAGACCGCTTGATTGAAGTGCCGGTAGGGGAAGTAACCCTAGGCCGGGTCTTCAACGTCTTAGGCCAACCAATTGATGATATGGGTCGCCTTGATGGTGACCATGAGGTGCGAGGGATTCACCGTCCAGCACCAACTTTTGAAGAATTAAGTTCTAGTTATACCATTCTTGAGACCGGGATTAAGGTCATCGACCTCTTAGCTCCTTATATCAAAGGGGGTAAGATTGGTCTCTTCGGTGGTGCCGGGGTAGGGAAGACGGTCCTCATTCAAGAATTAATTCATAACATTGCCGAACAATTAGGGGGGATTTCGGTCTTCACTGGGGTCGGCGAACGGACGCGTGAAGGGAACGACTTAGTTTTCGAAATGCGTGAATCCGGGGTTAACAAGAAGACCGCCATGGTCTTCGGCCAAATGAACGAGCCACCTGGTGCCCGAATGCGGGTTGTCTTAACTGGTTTAACCATGGCCGAGTACTTCCGTGATGAGCTCAAACAAGACGTGCTGCTCTTCATTGACAACATCTTCCGTTTCACCCAAGCGGGTTCAGAAGTCTCTGCCTTACTAGGTCGTATGCCTTCTGCCGTGGGTTATCAACCAACCTTGGCTTCTGAAATGGGGGCCATGCAAGAACGGATTACCTCAACTAAGAATGGGTCCATTACCTCCATCCAGGCTGTCTATGTGCCTGCCGATGACTATACTGACCCGGCGCCGGCCACAACTTTTGCCCACTTGGATGCAACTACCAACTTGGAACGTCGCTTGACCGAGCAAGGGATCTACCCAGCGGTGGATCCACTGGCTTCCACTTCAAGTGCCTTAGCAGAAGAAATTGTCGGCCAACGCCACTATAGCATTGCGCTTAAGGTACAGAAGATTCTACAACGCTACCGTGAATTGCAAGATATTATTGCTATTCTGGGGATTGAAGAATTATCCGACGAAGAGAAAATCGTGGTCAAACGTGCTCGTCGTCTCCAATTCTTCCTATCACAAAACTTCCACGTAGCCGAAGCCTTTACCGGGATTCCTGGTTCCTTCGTGCCAATTGAAGAAACCCTTCATGGCTTTGAAGGGATTGTGGACGGTAAGTACGATGCCTTACCTGAAGAAGCCTTCCGTAATGTGGGGCCAATTAGCCAAGCCATTGAGAAGGCACGTAAGATGGGCGTTGACTTACCAGCAGGCTTAGATTAAGAAGGTGACCACTATGGCCAATTCAAAGGACCAGCATACCATGCGGGTACGCATTTACTCGCCTCAAGGGGTCATCTATGATCACCAAGCCCTGTCCTGCAGTGTTCGGGCAGTAGATGGTGGCCTCACCGTTCTACCTAACCATACGCCAATTTTGGCACCGCTAGAGCTTAGCGTTGTCAAGGTGGTCCGGGTACATGAAGGCCTGACTGATGACTTTATCGCTATTAATGGTGGCGTCTTGGAAATGCGTAACAATGAGGTGGAGATTATCTCTAACTACGCTATCCGAGGACGAGACATCGATGAAGCTCAAGTAAGTGTGGAACAACAAGAAGCCGAGATTAATATGCAAGAAGCCATTGCCAACAAGGATAACAAGGCCTTTATTAAGGCTAAGATTGAATTGGATCGGGCAGTGAACAAGATTACAGCCTTCCGCCGCAAGCGGGGCTTATAGGAAAAGAGGGCTGGGTGACCAGTCCTTTTTCTATGGGCAGTTTATAGCACTCCAGTGGCATTTAACTCGCATTTTTGGGCCTGATGGGCTATAATGAACTGTTACCTAAAGTGAGAAAGGAAGAGCTCATGTCAGCTTATGTTATTTTAGTTAGACTCTGTCTGGCCATTCTCTTCGCTGGGGTCATCGGCTATGACCGCCAACGTAAGAACCGGCCGGCTGGTCTGCGTACCCATATTTTAGTTTGTATCGGGGCCACTGCCATTTCCATGATTCAATCGGCTGTCTTCTATCAAAAAATGCACGGTTTCCCAGAAATTGAAGTGGACCAAGTGCGTTTGCTGGCACCTATTGTCAGCGGGATTGGTTTCTTAGGTGCCGGGACCATTGTGGTCACCAAGCAAAGGGTAGCCGGCTTGACTACGGCTGCTTCCCTCTGGACGACAGCGGCGCTGGGGATAGCGCTAGGTATGGGCTACTATGAAATTGCTGGTTTGACCTTCTTAGGGGTTATTTTCTCCCTAACGGTCATTCGCTTTATTGTCCGTATCCCGGATGTTAAGCGTCTCGAAATCCATTATGTCCATCGCGTAGCTACCAAGGAATTCTTTGCCGATTTCTTCAAGACTCATCACATTGAGCTAACCGATGTTCAATTCGATGTGACCAATGTAGACGGCAAGAAGATTTACCGCAATACCTTTACCATTCATTTGCCTAAGGACCTTACCCACGTCCAATTAATCGAAGAATTATCCACCAATCCGGATATTATGAAAGTTCGCCTTGTCTCGATTAATGAATAGCTTGTCATGACCCAACTTTTCTGCTACACTTAGTGTATTCACATAAGAGACGATGAAGAGAAGGGGTTCAACCGCCTAATCCAGAGAGGAAGCCTCAGGCTGAAAGCTTCCACAGGATGAACCAAGTAGCTCAGAGTATCAGGTGCCAACGACAGCCCGCTGTCCAGTAGTCCCTGACGGAGGAGACACTCCGATAGCAACAGACGAGTGATAAAACTTAGGTGGTACCGCGACTTAGCTCGCCCTAGGCAGCCTTGTGCTGACTAGGGCGATTTTTATTTTGCCCCTGAGACTTCATCAATCAAAGTAAACCTATCATCAACCATCAGGAGGATTCTTATGACCAAAGAACTATCAACCAAGTATAATCCCCAGGCCATTGAAGCCGGGAAATACGAAGAGTGGTTAGAACGTGGCGTCTTTAAGCCATCGGAAGACCCAGAAGCAGAGCCATATTCCATTGTCATTCCACCACCAAACGTAACCGGTAAACTCCACCTGGGCCATGCCTGGGACGTTACCTTGCAAGATATGATTATCCGTCAGAAACGGATGCAAGGCTTTGACACTCTCTGGTTGCCTGGTATGGACCATGCCGGCATTGCCACCCAAGCCAAGGTCGAAGAAAAATTACGTGGCCAAGGCCTGTCTCGTTATGACCTAGGCCGGGAGAAATTCCTGGAACAAACCTGGGCTTGGAAGGAAGAATACGCTGGCCACATTCGCCAACAATGGGCTAAGATGGGGATTTCTGTCGACTACAGCCGCGAACGCTTTACTCTGGATGATGGCTTGTCAGAAGCTGTTAAGAAGGTTTTCGTAACCCTCTATGAGAAGGACTTGCTCTATCGTGGCGAATACATCATTAACTGGGACCCAGCAGCTAAGACTTCCTTATCTGATATCGAAGTCATCCATAAGGATGTAGAGGGTGCCTTCTACCACATGAAGTATCCTTTGGCAGACGGTTCTGGTTACTTAGAAGTGGCGACTACCCGTCCTGAAACCCTCTTAGGGGATACAGCCGTAGCAGTCCATCCAGATGATGAACGTTATCAAGCCTTGATTGGCAAGAAGGTTATCTTGCCATTAGTTAACCGCGAAATTCCAGTGATTGCTGATGAATATGTTGAGCAAGACTTTGGGACTGGGGTAGTTAAAATTACGCCAGCTCACGACCCTAACGACTTTGAAGTGGGGAACCGTCATGACTTGCCACGTATCAATGTCATGAATGATGATGCCACCATGAACGAATTAGCAGGCAAGTACCAAGGTATGGATCGCTTTGCTGCACGTAAGGCGGTTGTAGCGGACTTAGACGCTGCTGGCCTCTTAATCAAGATTGAACAACACTTACACTCTGTGGGTCACTCTGAACGGACTGGTGTCGTGGTAGAACCTCGTCTGTCGACTCAATGGTTCGTCCGCATGGGGCCTTTGGCTGAGCAAGCCATTGCCGCTCAGAAGGCTCAAGGGGAGAATACCGTTAACTTCTACCCACCGCGCTTTAACGATGCCTACATTCGTTGGATGGAAAACATTCACGACTGGGTAGTATCCCGTCAACTCTGGTGGGGGCACCAAATCCCAGCCTGGTACCACAATGAGACAGGTGAGGTTTATGTGGGCATGGAAGCTCCTGCAGATAGCCAAAACTGGACCCAAGATCCAGACGTCTTAGATACCTGGTTCTCAAGTGCCCTCTGGCCATTCTCAACTATGGGTTGGCCTGATGAAGAATCAGCTGACTTCAAACGCTACTTCCCTAATAACACCTTGGTAACGGGCTATGACATCCTGACCTTCTGGGTCAGCCGCATGATGTTCCAAAGTTTGGAATTCACTGGTCGTCGTCCTTTCCAAAATGTCCTCATCCATGGTTTGATTCGGGATGCGGAAGGTCGCAAGATGTCCAAGTCCCTGGGTAACGGGGTGGATCCAATGGATGTCATCGAGCAGTATGGGGTAGACTCCCTGCGTTGGTTCCTGGCCAATGGTTCAGCACCTGGCCAAGATGTCCGCTTCTCGACTGATAAGATGGATGCAGCTTGGAACTTCATCAACAAGATTTGGAATGCCAGCCGTTATGTGCTCATGAACGTGGGCGACTTGACCTTGGATAACTTGTCCATTGGCCAAGACTTAACCCTAGCAGACCGTTGGATTCTAGCCCGTCTCCAAACAACTATTGCGGATGTGACCCGTCTCTTCGAACGCTTCGAGTTCGGGGAAGCTGGCCGTATTCTCTATAGCTTTATCTGGGATGACTACTGCGACTGGTACATTGAAATGACTAAGGAGCAACTCCAAGACAAGGAAGCCGCTAATACAACCACCAAATCTATTTTGGTCTTTGTCTTAGATCAATTCCTTCGTATGCTCCACCCAATCATGCCATTTGTGACGGAAGAAATCTGGCAACAAATTGGTGGCCAAGACAAGTCCATCGTAGTAGCGGACTACCCACGAGTAAATGAGGTTTATCAAGATAGCCAAGTAGAGGCCCAAATGGCCCAATTAATGGAATTGATTCGTGCCGTGCGGACCATCCGTAACGAGATGAACACGCCATTATCTAAGCCGGTAGATCTCTACATTAAGGTCCAAGATGCAGCAGGCCAAGCCCTCTTAGAGGCTAACCAAGCCTACATCAAGCGCTTCTGTAACCCAGCGCAGCTGCTAATCAGCCAAGCACCCGAGCATCCGGAAGAAGTGGTGACCCAAGTCTTGAGCTTCGCTGAGATTTTAATGCCACTGAAGGGCTTGATTAAGCTAGAAGATGAGTTAGCCCGTCTGGAAGGCGAACAAGCTAAGTTAGAGAAAGAAGTCGCACGTATTGATGGCAAATTGTCTAACGAGAAATTCGTTTCACGCGCGCCAGAACATGTTGTGGCGGAAGAACGCAACAAGCGTCAGGGCTACCTCAGCCAATTAGAGACCGTCAAGGAACGGATTCAACAAGTAAAAGACTTAATGTAAGCAGCAAGATAGCAAGAAGGCTAGGACAGGCGTCCTAGCCTTCGGTCTATGCCTTGTTTTAGTTACTTGATTAAGAGGAGGAAGTCATGGGACAAGAAATGACAAGTATTGAAGCCGCGCATTCCTGGCTCAGTCGCCAGACCAGTCATCAGCTTAGACCAGGATTTGACCGCATGCGCCATGCTTTAAGCCTGTTAGGCCAGCCACAAGCGTCTCTGCCAAGTATTATTCAACTAGCAGGTACCAACGGCAAGGGCTCAACCTTGGCCTACTTACAGGGTTTGTTTATCAGCCAAGGGCTGAGAGTTGGGGCCTTTTCCTCGCCCCATATCCTGGCCTTCAACGAGCGACTCATGGTTAGCGGCCAGCCCATTGAGGATGAGAAACTAGTGGAATTGGTACGTACTATGGTTGAGCTTAATGAAAAATTGATAGCCCAAGATTGGGGTCCGCTCTCTGGCTTTGAACTCTATACCGTCATGATGCTAGTCTATTTCTGTCAGTGTCAACTTGATGTCTGCCTGATAGAAGTAGGAGTAGGGGGGCTCTGGGATTGCACCAATGTGCTGGAGGCTGATATGGCCCTGATTACCACTATTGGCTATGATCACCAGGATCGACTGGGCCATAGTCTGACAGAGATTGCCCAGCAAAAGTTTGGCATTATTAAGCCGGGAACTGGGCTAGTGGGGCTAGGGCGCCTACCCCAAGAAGCCTTGGCAGTCTTACCTGACCTACTGGTTAATCAAAACTTTCAGGGGCAAGTCATGCAATTAGGCCGGGATTACCATGTTACTCCTATGCAAGAAGGCAGAGGCCTAAGTAAACGAAACTGGCAAGTGACTTTGCCATCAGGGCGACACTTTGACCAGGTGACCATTGCCATGTTAGGTCATCACCTTCGGGCAGGGGGCGCCTAGAGTGCTTAAGTCATGAGCCACTTATCTTGGTCGATGGCGCCCATAATAGTCAAGGCCTCCAAGCCTTGGATAAGTTTCTGACGCATGATTTGGCAGATTACCAGGTGACGGTAATTTTTGCTGGCCTCAAGCGCAAGGACCAGGCCAGTCATCTAACTTATCTGCACAAGTGGGCGGAAGAGGGGATGGCAGTCTATCTGTCGACCTTTGACTATCCTGGTGCCATGGCGCAAGCTGATTGGCAGGCGCAAACAGCTTTGCCTTTCTTAGACTGGCAGCCTAAGCTAGTGGACTATCAAGCAGGTCAGAAGCAAGCAAAAAATGCCTTGATTTTAACGGGATCCCTCTATTTTATCAGCCAGGTCAAGGAATTTTTTAGATAAATTATACATAAAATTAAATTACAAAAACCGGTACCGAAATTTGTCGAAAAAAATAAAGCGATGGAAGCTCCATCGCTTTTTGTATGCTTATTGGTGTTAAGCTAATTTTTCAACATTTGCTGCTTGAGGACCACGAGCGCCTTCTTCAACTTCGAAGTTAACAACTTGGCCTTCTTCTAAGGTTTTATAGCCTTCACCCAAAATCGCAGAAAAGTGAACGAATACATCGTTGCCGTTTTCGCGTTCGATAAAACCGAAGCCTTTTTCTGAGTTAAACCATTTTACCTTACCTTGCTCCATTATGCAATTCCTCCTTGTGCTGTCTCACAGTCTATATTATATTCTAGCCGTCGTTAGAAGGTGATAGGGACATCGCGATCTTACTAAACATAAAATATAACTTTATTATAGCACTCACTATACAAATTGCAAGCGTTATACTAAAAATAATTGGAAATACTATGCATATCTACTAATGATACTGACGCAACTTATTGGTTGTACAGACAATTTAGTGAAAGAGCTTAGTCGTTTCCCGCAAGCTAACATAGTCATCATGCCCAATAATAAAGTGGTCTAGCAGTTCAATGCCCATCAAATCACCACATTGAATCATGCGCTGGGTAAAGTGCAGGTCGGCTTGAGAAGGTTCAGGATCCCCAGAGGGATGGTTGTGGGCGATGATGAGGCGGGCAGTCGGATACTTGACGGCTTCCTTGAAGATTTCGCGGGGATGGGCTACACTGGCATTGACCGAGCCAATAAAGATGATTTGTTGACGAATGACTTGATTCTTGCTGTTTAGGAAGAGGGCCATGAGGTGCTCCTGCTGCATATCACATAGGGCATCGTGCAACCATTGGCCAGCAGCCTTAGTGGAGGTAAGGGTGCCTAGCTTAGGTGGTCGCTTCTGGGCAATGCGTTGGCCTAGTTCGATGCAGGCTTGAAGTTGGATGGCCTTGACGGGCCCGATGCCCTTAATGGCTTCAAACTGATCTAGACTGGCAGACTTGAGCTCGCTCAAGTCCCGAAAATGGGTCAGGACAGCCAGGGATAAGTCTAAGACTCTCAAGTCCTGACTGCCGGTTCCTAACAGAATGGCCAGCAATTCTTGGTTAGAGAGGGCCTTGGCGCCAAAGTTGACCAGCCGTTCCCTGGGTAGGCTATCGGGAGGTAGCTCTCTTAGGTAGCTGACAGTTTTTCTCATAAAAATCACTCCTCATATATATATAGACCAAAGGGGTGGCTTTCGCATTTTTTAAGGGCCAAGATTTTTAAGGCGGAGGCGTGTCAGGCAAATTTCAAATATTTCAACGGTCAAGAGTAGAATGAAGGGGGCTTTTTTGCTATAATGGATTGTAGCTATAATTTCTAGTGAAGGAGGACATCTTAATGGCTTTATTCGGCAAGCAACGCTTAGGGATTGACCTAGGGACCGCTAATACCATCATTTACATTGAGAATAAGGGCATTGCGTTAAGAGAACCTTCTATTATCGCAATCAATTCAGAAACCAAAGAAGTCGTGGCTTATGGCAAGGAAGCAGCGGCTTTAGTTGGGCGTACGTCCGACAAATATGAAACCATTCATCCCATCCAAGATGGCGTCATCGCAGACTTTTCCTTGACCAAACAACTCTTGGCTTTCTTCATCAAGAAGGCTCTCCACCGCAGTCTATCTAAGCCTGAGGTGGTTATCTCAGTACCTAGCAATATTTCCAAGGTTGAGCGCCGTGCCGTTGTGGACGCCCTCAAGGACCTAGGAATTGGCCGGGCCATGATTATTGATGAATCTTTCTCGGCAGCCGTAGGGGCAAATTTGCCGATTTATGAACCACGTGGCCATCTCCTAGTCGATATTGGCGCGGGGACTACCAATATTGCCTTGATTTCCTATGGCGAAGTGGTCAAATCCTTGACCTCACGCGCAGCAGGCAATGCTATGAACCAAGCCATTAAGGAATTAGTGCGGACCCATTACCACTTGGTGATTGGGGACCAGGCAGCTGAAGACTTGAAGCTGTCCATTGGCAATGCCGCCTATGCAGATTATGATAAAGAAGATACTCTGGTCGTCAAAGGCCGTAATTCGGGCACAGGTCTGCCTGACAGCAAGGAAGTAACCGCAGCTGTTGTGGCCCAAGGGCTTGACGAAGTCATTCGCCAAATAGCGACCGGCATCCGCCAGGTTCTAGAAGTGACGCCGCCTGAATTGGCTGCGGACATTAGCGAGAACGGTATCGTCTTGACCGGGGGCGCGGCCCTCTTGAAACGCCTGCCTGAACGCTTGCATGATAGCGTGGGCGTACCTGTTCATTTGAGTCAGCAACCTATTGATGCCGTGGCTATTGGTGCTGGCAAGATGCTTAAGACTATGACTGACCAAGCCAAAGAAAAAGAACGGAACGCGCGTTAGGCAGAAAAGGAGATATACTTGAATGTTAAATAATAAGAAATTAATCTGGATACTCCTGTCTGCCATCGCAGTAGTGTCCGTGGTCGCCTATACCATGATTAATGGGGCCAACAATGCGGTGACCAGTGCTATTAATGATGCGACCGCCTGGGGTGGCCGTCTCTTTTCTGAGCCGGTTTCCATGGTCGTGCGCTTCGTGGATTCAGTTGATAACTTGATTAACACCCATGAAGAAAACCAACACTTAAAAGAAAAAATCGACAAGATTTACGAACTCCAAGTACGGGTAGCCGACTTGGAAGCGGAGAACGGCAAGATGAAGCAAGAACTCAACTTGACCGAGTCCTTGTCCGAATATACGACCGTACATGCGACCGTTATTGCCCGGAATCCCGATCAATGGATGGAGAGTCTGGTCATTAACGTAGGGGCTAACGAAGGAATCCAGAAGAACATGTCGGTTATGTCAGGTAACGGCTTGATTGGCCGTATTATCGAAGTCAACCCAACCAGTTCTAAGGTCCTACTCCTGTCCAATGAACAATCCAATGACGGTAAGGTAGCCGCTAGCATTCAGATTAAGTCTGGTTCAGCCAACGGCATTATCTCGGGCTATGACCGCAAGACCAAGGAATACTTGATGACGCAAGTCGATCCAACGGTTTCAGTAGCTGCAGGGGACTTGGTTCAAACCTCAGGCTTAGGGGGCGTGACGCCATCTTCACTCTTAATCGGGGAAGTAACCGAAGCCAAGATGGATGACTATGGTCTCTTCCAAACGGTTCGGATTAAGCCAGCCGGTGAAATGACAGATATCCGCTTTGTGACGGTTATTAAGCGTCAGGGACGGAGTGAGTAAGTATGAAGGTTACTAGAGAACGCAAATTACGTTGGTTTATCCCGCTAGTCTTCTTCTTCTCCATTATCATCGATTCTGCCTTGCCAGCTATCTTCCCAGCTGAGTTTTTGGCTGATAGTCAGCGGATTGTCAGTCATCTTATGCTCTATTGGGTCATCACCTTTGCTTTCTATTTCCGTGAGCGTGAAGTCCTCCTCTATAGCCTCTTGTTTGGGGTGGTTGCAGATAGCTATAACACGACCATCATTGGGATTTTCGCCTTTGGCTATTGGTTCATCGCCTATTGTGTGACCCGAATTAAACGTTATCTGCCTAAGCGTGGGCTGGTGCATTTTATGCTCTTTATCGTCTTAATCAGTCTCTTGGATTTTGCCATCTTTGTTTTCTATCGGGAGACAGGCTATACCCAGGTGACCTTGAGTCGCTTTATTATGGAGAACCTGGTACCGACCTTGATTTTCAATACGGTTCTATCCTTTGTCCTCTATTTCCCAACCCGGTCTATTCTGACTTGGTTAGGTTACGAGAATTACTATATCGTTTAAAACTGACTCCGCGCTTAGCGCGGAGTTTTTTGATGGGTGGATATAGTCAAATGTTTTGACTAAGTTTGAAATTATATGCTAAGCTAGTCATAAGGTAAATTGAAGGAGGAAGGTGACCATGACACAATCACTAATTGATCGCCGCTATATACGGCTCTGGGACCAACAAGTGTGTCTCTTTGAATGCTATGCCCGCCGGGTGGGCCTCCAAGGTAAGAGTCTGGTCATCTTGCTCTGGCTCTATCACTCGCCAAATGGCTGCTCTCAAGGCTATCTGGCCGAGAAGACCCAGTCCACCAAACAGGTAGTCCACGCTACTATTAAGAGCTGGCTAGCCAAGGGCTATGTCAGCCTATGTTCAAACACAAAAGACAAGCGGCAGAAGAAGGTGTGCCTGACGCCAGAGGGTTTGGCCTTTGCTGAGCCTATTATCAGCCGCCTACATGCCATGGAGCAAGCAGCTATGGCGGATTTTTCGGAGCAAGAATTGGACCAGCTAGTCGCCTTAAGCTCACGCTATGCAATCGCCTTAGAGGCTCAAATGAAGGAGATGACCTTATGATAAGATTTGAAGCAGTAAGTAAAGATTTTGACGGGGCGCGCGCCCTGGATAATTTGACTTTTGAGATAGAAGCAGGGGAGTTTTTCATCTTAGTTGGTAAAAGTGGGAGTGGCAAGACCACCACGCTTAAGATGATTAACCGCCTGATTGAGCCGAGTCAGGGCAAAATCTATCGGAATAATCAAGCCATTAAAGACCTTGACCTTAGAAGCTTGCGCCTGGATACGGGTTATGTCCTCCAGCAGGGGGCGCTCTTTCCAAATTTAACGGTGGAAGAGAATATCGAACTCATCCCTGAAATGAAAAAATGGCCCAAGGCCAAGCGCCAGCAAGCCGTCCAGGACTTAATGACTAAGGTAGGCTTGGCGCCAGATAAATATAAGGGCCGTTATCCAAGTCAACTGTCAGGTGGGGAACAGCAGCGGGTAGGGATCCTGCGAGCTATCATCTCTCAGCCTCAATTATTGTTAATGGATGAACCTTTTAGTGCCTTAGACCCCGTTTCTAAGACCCAGCTCCAGGATTTAATCAAGCAATTGCACCAAGAATTAGGCCTGACGATCGTTTTCGTCACCCATGATATGCAGGAAGCTCTTAAATTAGGGGACCGGATTTGCGTCATGCACGAAGGGCAGATTCTTCAAATGGCGGATCCTGCCACTATCCTAGCAGAACCAGCTAATGAGACAGTCGCCCAATTCTTTAAGGGAGGTGAGCAGCATGCATAACTTAGTAGAGGTCTTTATTAATCGTTTTGGCGATTGGCAGACGGCTATTTGGCAACATCTGCAAATATCTCTAGCAGCTCTCTTACTAGCCATTTTGATTGCTGTACCACTCTCCATTATTCTGGTTAACTATCGTCGTCTGGCGTCTTGGATGCTGCAGTTAACGGGGATTGTGCAGACTATTCCCTCACTGGCAATCTTGGGCTTATTGATTCCCTTTATTGGGATTGGAACCCTGCCGGCCATTGTGACCCTGGTGGTTTACGGGCTCTTTCCAATTGTGCAAAATACCATCACTGCCTTCTGGGAGTTGGACCCTCAATTGGAAGAGGCAGCAACAGCCTTTGGTATGACGCGCTGGGAAAAACTAGGTAAGTATCAGCTTGCTCTGGCCATGCCGGTCATGATGTCTGGCATTCGGACGGCCGCCGTCATGATTATTGGGACTGCGACTTTAGCGGCCTTGATTGGGGCGGGAGGCTTGGGTAGCCTCATTCTCTTAGGGATTGACCGCAATGATTCCGCCTTAATCTTGATAGGGGCCATTAGCTCGGCATTCTTGGCAGTCGTCATTAGCTTAATTCTGGGAGGGCTGACAAAGCGGCGTCCTAAGACCTTGCTTTTAAGCTTCTTAACAACAGCGATCTTAGTGGTGGCAAGCTTTGCCCAACCTTATTTGCTGCCAATGGGTAACAACAAGCTAATTATTGCAGGTAAATTAGGGGCTGAACCGGATATCTTGATTCATCTCTATAAGGAGTTAATTGAACAGGATAGCCACCTGCAAGTCGAAGTTAAGCCAAACTTTGGTAAGACCTCCTTCCTCTATGAAGCCCTAAAGGCTGGCAGTATCGATATCTATCCTGAATTCTCCGGGACCATTACAGCTTCGTTGCTAACCAATCCACCGAAGGTGGCCAATGACCAGGAAGCCGTCTACGAGGCGGCGCGGGATGGCATATACCAACAGGATAAGTTGATTTATCTCAAGCCTATGGCCTACCAAAATACCTATGCCATTGCGGTCAAAGAAGCCTATGCTATGGAGCATGGCTTAGAGACCATATCGGACTTGAAGAAGGTAGAATCGACAGCTCGCACTGGTTTTTCCTTAGAGTTTAATGACCGTCCTGATGGTAAAAAAGGGCTAGAGTCCCTCTATGGTCTAAATCTTAACATTCAAACCATGGAACCGGCCTTACGTTATCAGGCGCTAGAACTGGATAAACTTGATATTATCGAAGTTTATTCGACGGATAGTCAGATTATCAAATATGGCCTCAAACTCCTACAAGATGACAAACACCTCTTCCCACCTTACCAAGGGGCGCCACTCTTACGGGAGGAAACCCTCAAGCAACATCCTGAGTTAGAGGGCATCCTCAACAAGCTCCATAAGAAGATTACGGCTACCGAGATGGCTACCATGAACTATCAAGTTGACGTGGAAGGCAAATCAGCCAAGGAAGTGGCCCATGACTTCTTGTTGCGCCAAGGCCTACTTAAGTAGGGGGAAAAACTAGAAGATGTGGACTTGGACTTTTCTAAGAAGTCACTTCTAGCAGTTGACTTTGCTAGTGAGATGGTCTATAATATGACTGTTGTTTATGTGTAGCACCACATCTGCAACCGCGCAAGTTGAGTCTAAGTGCCATTTGGCCACTTAACATGGCGAGTCTAAGTGCAGGGGATCAACCCCGAAAGAAAAATAAAGGAGGTGCTTGAATGTACGCAATTATCAAAACAGGCGGAAAGCAAGTAAAAGTAGAAGTAGGTCAAACAATCTTCGTTGAAAAACTCAACGCAGAAGCAGGCGAAACTGTTACCTTTGACCAAGTAGTCTTAGTAGGTGGCGAATCAACTAAAGTTGGGACTCCATTAGTAGAAGGCGCTTCTGTAGTGGCTAAAGTTGAAAAACAAGGCCGTGCTAAGAAAGTCGTGACTTTCAAATACAAACGTCGTAAAGACACTCACCGCAAACAAGGTCACCGTCAACCTTACACTAAATTAGTTGTTGAAGCGATCAACGCTTAATTCTTATGATTAAGATCAAAGGCCAAGTGGATACCAAAGGTGCTATCCGTCAACTGGAACTGTCCGGTCATGCCGGTGCAGGGGAGTATGGCGAGGATATTGTCTGTGCGGCAGTATCAAGCCAGGTTATCTCAGTAGAGAATTCACTTGAACGATTAGTCGGGCTGCCCTACGATGTCCAAGTCGATGAGGTAGCAGGTGGCTACTTGAAGCTGACGGTTCCGGCTTGCTCTAACAAGCAACAGGAGCATGATGCGCAAGTCTTATTGCGTCATTTAGTGTATGCTTTGGAGGTCCTGGCTGACAATTATCCAGAGTTTATACACTTGAAGATTAACCAAGCAAAATAGGAGGTGCTCGAGAATGTTGAAATTAAACTTACAATTATTCGCCCACAAAAAAGGGGGGGGTTCGACTTCTAACGGTCGTGACTCTCGTGCAAAACGTTTAGGTGCTAAAGCAGCTGACGGCCAAACCATCACTGGTGGTTCTATCTTATACCGTCAACGCGGTACTAAAATCCACCCAGGGGTAAACGTTGGTAAAGGTGGCGACGACACATTGTTCGCATTAGTGGACGGCGTGGTACGTTTCGAACGTAAAGGTCGCGACAAGAAACAAGTTTCTGTCTACCCAGTAGCAGTTGAAGCTTAATAATGAGAGAGGTTAGGACTGAGTCCTAGCCTCTTTTTGTTTTTACCATGGGTAAAATCTGGCTCTATGCCCATTTGCCGGCCTTTTGAGTAGCTATGGGTTTCTTCATGCTCAGTCCTATGGTATAATATGTGTACTATGTAGGGAGGCCTATCACAGCATGCAAAAAGCAAAGCATCCGAATCATGCCAAGCAGTCAGGACAGCACTTCTTGGCCCAGATTCGCTATAACTTCAGCCGTATGGATTGGTGGATACTCTTGATTGTCGGTCTATTGAGTGTCTATAGCCTGATTATGGTCTATAGTTCAACACAATATTTATTGGAGAATGGGGCAACAGTGCCCACGCCACTACACTATCTAAGCCGGCAAATGTTTGGGATTGGCTTAGGGCTAGCGGTATCGGCAGTGGCCATTTGCCTGCCTTATCGCCTCTATATTGAGCCTTTCTGGCTCTTTGTCGCCAACGGCCTTATCGCCTTCTTAATCTTACTGACGCGTTTTATCGGGGTCTCTGGTGGTGGAGCCAGAAGTTGGCTCAGCTTTATGGGTCTCAACTTCCAACCAGGTGAGTTGGCCAAGATTGGTTTGATTCTCTTGATGGGGATTCTTTGTGTCAAGTCAAGACGTGAAGTGCTACTAACTAAAGAACGTTGGTTTGCCAACATGGACTATGAATCCGTCATTTCCATCGGTTTGATGCTCTTGGATTTAGTCCTTATTTTTGCCCAGCCTGATATGGGGATGTTTATGATTATTTCAGCCACTTTATTGTTGGTGGCCTTAGCCTTAATCATGAATAGCAAAACCCAAAAAGGCGTCTTATTAGCACTTGCATTAGTAGGTGTCGGGCTTATCACCTGGATTTATACCAATGCGGATAAGCTGGCGACCAGTGACCATTATCAATTACGGCGTTTTGGTTCCTTTGTTAACCCCTTTAAGTATGCCAAGGCAGCGGGTTACCAATTAGTTAACGCCTATATTGCTATCAGCCGTGGTGGCCTCTTTGGCCGAGGGATAGGGCATTCCCTGACCAAACAAGAAGGTTTGCCAGCAGGTCATACGGACTATATTTTGGCGGTGATTGGGGAAGAGTCAGGCCTAGTGGGCCTGGTCGTGGTAGTCTTACTACTATCGGCCTTGATTTTCCTCTGCTTCCGTTGGGCAGCCAAGAGTCAAGATACCTTCCGTCGCGCCGTCTTCACCGGGGTTGGCTGTCTGCTCTTAGTTCAATCAAGCCTCAATATCGGTGGGGTATCCGGCTTGGTGCCTCTGACCGGGGTTACCTTACCCTTTGTCTCCTATGGGGGGACCAGTATGGTCTTGACCATGATGTTGGTCGGGGTCTTACAAGTCATGATTATTGAAGAAAAGCGAGTCATAGAAGCACAAGCCTCGCAAGTAAAGGAGGACTATCATGGAATTTAAGATGGTCAAGCGTAAAGAGCTTATTGTCTGGCTCTATTCCTTGAAACAAGTCAAGAATATTCGAAAATACGGTCATGTCCACTATATTAGTGATCGGCTACGTTATGTGGTGCTCTACGTCAATGCCAACCAAGTAGACCAAGTGACCCAACAACTCAATCGCCTACACTTCGTGCGTAAGGTGGAAGGGTCCATGCGCGATGACATCGACATGACCTTCAAGGACGCCATTCCTAACCGTAAGGATCCAGACCTCAAACCAGAGAGCGAGAAGGGCAACTTGGCCGGCCAACACAAGGATAATTTCTTATCTGATTTGGCCTCTTCACTCGACAAGAATGAATCGGTCGCTGAGAGTGGGGCGCCAGCATGAGAGTAGTCGCAGGACGTTATGGCAGCCGTCCACTTAAGCCTGTTCCAGGCCTCAACACGCGGCCGACTACCGACAAAATTAAGGAAGCCATCTTCTCATCTTTGGGTGGCTTTTTTGATGGTGGCCTTTGCCTGGATTTCTATGGGGGCAGCGGGGCTCTGGCTATTGAAGCTGTTTCTCGCGGCATGGACCGCGCGGTCATGACCGAAAAGTACCGTCCGGCCTTACAGACCATAGAGCAAAACATCGTCATGACCAAGGAAGAAGACCGCTTCACAGTTTTGGCAGGGGACAATCGCAAGAGCCTTCAAAGCCTAAAAGTCTCTCAAGCTGACTTGGTCTTCGACCTGGTCTTATTAGATCCACCCTATGCCAAACAGAAACTGGTAGAAGACATTGAATGGCTGCAAGCCCAAGGCTTAATCGGTCCTGAGACGACTCTGGTTTGCGAGACCGATGATGTGACGGACTTGCCAGCGGTCATTGCCGGCTATCAACGCTATCAACACAAACGCTATGGCCAAACCCAGATTCATTTCTACGGGATGTCAGAAGCGGATTAAGGAGGAAGGCTTATGGCCGATAGACAAGAAACCGTGGCTCTCTTTGCAGGGAGTTTTGATCCTATTACCTTGGGACATGTGGATTTGATTGAACGGGCCAGCCGGCTTTTCAACCGTCTCTATGTAGTGGTGGGAGTCAATGCCCTCAAACAGCCACTCTTCAGCTTAGAAGAGCGCTTGGCTCATTTGCAGGCTTGCTTGGGTCATTTACCTAATGTGTCAATCCAGGTGCTAGAAGGCCAGCTCATGGCCGACCTAGCCAAAGAACTTGGGGCCACTTGCCTAGTTCGCGGTCTGCGCCATTCAGGGGATTATGTCTATGAATTACCCATTGCTCAAGCCAATCGGGGCCTCAATCCTGACCTGGAGACCATTTTCCTGCAAGCCCAGCCAGCCTATCAGCACATTAGCTCTAGCCTGGTCAAGGAGATTGCCAGCTATGGTGGCGATTTGACCAGTTTGGTGCCAGCTAACCTCATTGGTTCGCTCCAGTCTAAATATCAAAGTAAATAAGCGACTGAATCTAAGGATTCAGCGCTTTTTTTAATGGGGAAGCTAACGCCTTTTTCCTTTATTTTAGGGCTAAGGATTGGTAAAATAAAAGAGATGTCAAAAGAGAAAGAGGGAGACCATGAAGCTATTATTTGTTGGCGATATTGTGGGCACTGCAGGTATGGAGGCCTTAACTAGCTATCTGCCTTATCTTAAGCAGACTCACCGGCCCCAAGTAACCATCGTCAATGCAGAGAATGCCGCCGATGGCCGAGGCTTGACTGAGAAACTCTATAAGCAAATTCTAAGCCTAGGCGTAGAAGCCATTACCTTGGGCAACCATTCCTTTGATAACCGGGACCTCTATAACTTCATAGAAGGAGCCAAGCCTTTGGTGCGTCCTGCTAATTTGCCGGCCACAACGCCTGGCAAGGGTATCCACTATGTGCGCTATAACCAATATCAAGTGGCGGTCATTAATGTCCTAGGTACTGTCTTTATGAATCCGGTCACCAGTCCCTTTCTCATGATTGATGAACTAGTAGATCAGGCCCGTAAGCAAACACCTTTTATCTTTGTAGATTGCCATGCGGAAGCGACTAGCGAGAAGTTGGCCCTGGCCCATTATTTAGATGGCCGTGTGTCGGCTGTCGTCGGAACCCATACCCATGTTCAAACCAATGATGCCAAGGTCTTGGCAGGCGGAACTGCTAGTCTGACTGACGTGGGCATGACAGGAGCCCAAGACAGTATTCTGGGCTTTGCGGCTAAGGAAGTCATTCAGCGCTTCACCAGCCAGTTGCCAACGCGCCTAGTTCAAGAAAGCAAGGGGCCATTGGTGCTCAGTGCCTGCTTGATTGATTTAGATGATAAGACAGGGCTTGCCAAGTCCATTGTGCCGATTCAGGTGACCCAGGAGTCTCTAAGCAAATACTATTAAGAAGGGAGGATGCCCTCCGTGACTGCAGAAGCTAAAATGACGCCCATGATGGCGCAATATCATGAAATTAAAGCCCAATATCCGGATGCCTTCCTTTTCTATCGTTTGGGGGACTTTTATGAGATGTTCTTCGACGATGCCCTTAAGGCTGCCAAGATACTGGAAATTACCCTGACCTCCCGCAATAAGAAGGCCGACAACCCCATCCCTATGTGTGGAGTCCCTTATCACTCAGCCAAAGATTATATCAAACGTCTGATTGAGTCAGGCAATAAGGTAGCCATCTGTGAGCAGGTGGAAGATCCAAAACTAACCAAGGGCATGGTCAAACGGGAAGTGGTTCAAGTCATTACGCCTGGGACCCTGATTGAAGAAGAAGCCCTTGAAGTCAAGGAGAATAACTACTTAGTGGCCTTACGTCAGGAAGGCCAGACCTTCTACCTGGCGGCCATTGATGTCTCTACTGGGGAAATTAAAGTCACCCAAACGCCAAGACAAGCCCAGCTCTTTAGTGAGCTCTATGCCCTCAAACCAAGTGAGATAGTAGTCGATAGCAGTCTGGATACCGAGCTCAAAGACCAAATTATCCAGCAATTGGCTATTTATCTGTCTAGCTTTGACCTAACCGACCAGATGGAGGTAGGGACCCAGTGGGTGCTAGACCAAGCCAGCTCTCAAGAAGCCAGCCTCTTGAATCTCCTGCTAGCTTATCTTTACAGCATTCAAAAACAAGCTCTAGGTCATTTGCAGCCTGTTGTCCGTTATGCCTTAGCTGACTATCTGCAGATGAATCATTTTGCTAAAAGTCAGTTGGAATTAACCAAGTCTCTGAGAACAGGGCGTAAGAAGGGCAGTCTGCTCTGGTTGATTGATCATACCAAGACGGCCATGGGTGGCCGCATGCTGCATCAGTGGCTAGAAAAGCCCCTGATTGACGAAGGCCTTTTGCGTCAGCGTCACCAACAGGTGGCCCAACTCATGTCGGCCTATTTTGAACGTTTAGACCTGATTGCCGCCTTTGAAACTGTCTATGACTTGGAGCGTCTTGTGACGCGGATTAGTCTGGGGACTGCCAATGCTCGTGACGTGGACCATTTGCGCCAATCCCTTGGCCAGATTCCGCATATTAATCGGATTTTAGACGGACTCAATGCTAGCCAGAATCAGGTGCTCTTTGAGCGCTTGCCGGACTTTCAGGAGCTCTATCAGCTCATTGACACAGTTTTAGCGGATGAACCACCAATATCAGTGACCGAAGGCAATATCATTCGGCCGGGCTACCATGAGGAATTGGACCAATACCGGGATGCCTTAGCTAATGGCCACCAATGGTTGGCAGAATTACAACAACGTGAACGTGAGAGAACGGGGCTGAAAACCCTCAAAGTTGGCTACAACAAGGTTTTTGGCTACTATATTGAAATGAGCCGCCTTCAATCAGCTAACTTTGATGATCCGCGCTATATCCGCAAGCAAACCCTCAGTAATGCGGAGCGGTTTATTACGGAGGAACTCAAGCAACTTGAGACCACCATCCTGGGTGCCCAAGAAAAGGCCACCCAGTTAGAATACCAGCTCTTCACCGAGCTACGCCAAGCCATTGCGGCTTTTACAGGCCAGTTACAGACCTTGGCTAGCCAGATTGCCAGCCTAGATGTCTTGGCTAACTTTGCCAGTCTAAGTGAGCGGGAAGATTACTGTCAGCCAGAATTGGTGGCAGAAGCCAAGCATTTCCAACTGGAGGCTAGCCGCCATCCAGCCTTAGAAAAATTAATCGGTAAGGCTGCTTTTGTGCCTAATGACTTTGTCCTCTTACCAGACCAGCCTCTGCTGCTTTTAACAGGTCCTAACATGTCAGGGAAGAGTACCTATATGCGACAGATTGCCTTCTGCGTCATTCTCAACCAGATTGGTTGTTTTGTGCCAGCCAAGTCGGCCAAGCTGCCAATTGTCGATAAGATTTTCACCCGGATAGGGGCTTCTGATGATATTTCTAGTGGTCAGTCGACCTTCATGGTGGAAATGATGGAAACCAATGTGGCCCTGCGCGAAGCGACCCCACGATCGCTCCTGCTCTTCGACGAAATCGGGCGGGGGACTGCCACCTTCGATGGCATGGCCCTTGCCGAAGCCATTCTTTATTACCTGGCTCAAGAAGTGCAAGCAGCCACCGTCTTCTCCACCCACTACCATGAATTGACTGATTTATCGACTAAATTACCAGTCTTACGCAATATTCATGTGGGTGCCACCGAGCAAAAGGGCCAAGTGGTCTTCCTACATAAGATTTTGGAAGGGGCTGCCGACAAGAGTTATGGGATTCACGTCGCCAAACTAGCAGGCCTGCCACAATCTCTATTGGTTCAAAGCCAGGAAGTCTTGCAGGAATTGGAGTCTAACAGCCAATGGCTGAGACGCCAAGAACCAGAAAGTGACGGCCAGCTTTCGCTCTTCGACCTGCCGGCGACTAAGCCTTCGCCTAAGGTTTTGAGAGAAGACCAGGAGCGAGTGCTCAAGCAATTGGCTGATTTGGACATTAACCAATTAACACCACTTCAGGCCCTAGAAGGCCTAGCAGCCATGCAAGATCAATTAAAGTAATTTTCTAAGAAGTTATTGAAAGGAGGGATTTCATGGGCAAGATTCAACAAATGCCAGAAGCCTTAGCCAACCAGATAGCGGCCGGTGAAGTCGTAGAACGTCCCGCTTCGGTCGTTAAGGAGTTAGTGGAGAATGCCATTGACGCAGGCGCCCAGACCATTCGGGTGGAGCTACGAGAAGCGGGAATTCAGCAGGTTAAGGTTATTGACGATGGGGAAGGCATGGATGCTGAAGATTTGGTCAAGGCTTTTCTGCCTCACGCCACCAGTAAGCTCTATGATGTCCATGACCTCTTTCAAATCAAATCACTGGGTTTCCGGGGTGAAGCCCTAGCCAGTATTGGGTCTGTCGCCAAGGTCCGGGTAGAATCCATGCAAGCCGGAGCTAAAGCCGGTCACTATATTGAGATTGCCGGCTCTCAGGTGCAAGCCCAGGGCATGACCAGTGCCCGCAAGGGAACGACCTTGACCGTAGATAGTCTCTTCTATAACACGCCAGCCCGTCTTAAGCATTTGAGTAGTCTGAAGACGGAGCTCAAGCATAGCTTGAACTTTATTCAGGATATTGCCATGGCCTATCCCGACATTCGCTTCCATTTGGTAAATGACGGCCAAACCATCTTCCAGTCCTTCGGAACTGGGGACTTGCGCCAGACTATAGCCAATGTCTATCAACCGGCGCTAGCTCGTCAGCTCATAGCCTTAGAGGCGGAGAATCTGGACTTCAAGATTCGAGGCTATATCTCGCCACCTCAGTTGACCCGGACTTCTAAGCATTATATCCACTGGATGATTAATGGCCGGGCCGTTCGTTCCTATGCTTTGACAGAGCTCTTGCTACGAGCCTATGGCCGCCAACTCATGATTGGCCGCTATCCTTTGGCCGTTATTGCAATTGAGTTAGATCCTCGTCTAGTAGATGTGAATGTCCATCCAACTAAGCAAACCGTTCGGCTCAGCAAGGAAAACGAACTAGGTCAATTGCTGACTCAGGCGGTGGTGGACAGTCTAGCCAGCCTCAATCCTGTGCCAAATGCCCAGGTTCAAGAACTGGCAGGTGGCCGACTCTTCCATCAAACAAATCAAGCCAGCCCTCAAGGTCCTCTAGCAAGCCAAGTCATGCCTTTAGATTTGGATGGGAAGGGGAATGAGCCGACATTTGACTCGGCTTATGACGGATACGATGACTTAAAGACTAGCCAAGCAAGCCAACCAAGTCAGCCAGCCCAATCAGCACCAATCAGTCAGGTGGCTGAAAGTCTAGCCCCTGATTGGCAAGATAGCCAAGTGGCGCAAGCCAGCAAGCTAGAGGAATCAGAGCCTAGTCCTATTCAGCCAGTTCAAGCGGCACCAGAGGAGTCTCATAAGGAGACCCAAGCTCAGCCTAGTGGCGGTCAGGACTTACGTCCATCCTTTGGTCACTTACGCTATGTCGGCCAGATTCATGGCACTTATTTGATTGCGGAAAGTCCAGAAGGCTTCTACCTGATTGACCAACATGCGGCTCAAGAGCGAATTCGCTATGAGGCCTTTATGAAGCAGGAAATGGATACCAAGACCCAGCAAACCCTCTTGTTACCTTATCTCTTCCACTTTAGCCCAGCTGAGCTAGCAGGATTAGACCAAGTCTTACCAAGATTGGAAGAACTGGGCATTGTCTTAGAAGCCTTTGGTCCTAAGACCTATCAATTAGCCTCTTATCCAACTTGGCTAGAAGCCCATGAAGTAGAACAGACGGTGCGGGATCTGACCGAACGCTTGGTCAAACAACCAGATTTAAGCATTAACCAAATCAAGGAAGCCGCCTTGATTATGCAGTCCTGTCGGGGCGCCATTAAGGCCAACCACTACCTAGACGACAGTCAGGCTAGCTACCTCATTCAGGCCCTGGACGGTTTGGATGATCCTTTCCACTGTCCCCATGGCCGGCCAGTCTTTGTCCAAATTACCGACAAGACCCTGGAAAAACTATTCAAACGGATTCAAGATCCACACCAAGGAGGTCACCAATTATGAGTCAAGAACACTATCAAGAAGCCATCAAGGGCTTAAATGAAATCCAATACAAGGTTACCCAAGAAAATGCCACCGAACGTCCTTTTAGTGGCGAATACGATGATTTCTATGAGAAGGGCATCTACGTGGACATTGTGAGTGGGGAGCCTCTCTTCTCAAGTGCTGCCAAGTATGATGCGGGCTGTGGCTGGCCAGCTTTTTCTAAGCCAATCCAAGCCTCTGAAATTGTCGAAAAAGAAGATGCCTCTCTGGCCCGGGTGCGGACAGAAGTACGCTCTGCCAAGGCAGACTCCCATCTAGGCCATGTCTTTGGCGATGGGCCTAAGGAACTAGGGGGCTTACGCTACTGCATTAATTCAGCAGCCCTACGCTTCATCCCTTACGAAGAAATGGATGAGGCTGGCTATAGCGACTATAAACAATACGTGGAGTAAAACTAATGTATGAATTTATCCAAGGGGAGCTGGTCCAAATCCAGCCCCTTTATCTTGTAATTAGCGCAAATGGTGTGGGCTATCGCCTGCTCTGCGCCAATCCCTACCGTTGGCAGGGGGAATTGCACCAGCAAGTCCTCTGTCCGGTAGAATTAGTGGTCCGGGAAGACGCCATGACCCTCTATGGTTTCCGTGATCATCAGGAGAAGCAACTCTTCAATACCTTGCTTAAGGTATCGGGTATCGGACCCAAGAGTGCTTTATCGATCTTGGCCTTGGACGACCATGCGGGCTTAATTCAGGCCATTGATTCTGGGGATTCTACCTACCTGACCAAGTTCCCAGGAGTGGGCAAGAAGACCGCCCAACAAATGATCTTAGACCTAAGTGGTAATCTGGATTTCCAAGCGCATGCGCAGACGCAAGCATCGGCTCCAGTTAGCCAACAGCATTTAGAAGAAGCCTTAGAGGCCTTGGCTGGCTTAGGCTATTCGGCTAAGGAAATTAAGAAGGTTGAGAAGCCGCTGCAAGAAGCTGGCCTGACTTCCACTCAGGAAATGCTGAGTGCAGCCTTCAAGTTATTAAGAAAGTAGAGGAGGGGCGACCATGTCTCATGATGAACGTATGCTGTCGGGTAACTGGCAGCCGGAAGACGAGAGTAACTTACTCAGTCTACGGCCAAGTCGCCTGTCCGAATACATTGGTCAGTCCAAAATCAAAGACGAAATAGCCATCTATATCCAAGCTGCTAAGCAAAGGGAAGAGGCCCTGGACCATGTCTTGCTCTATGGGCCACCAGGTCTAGGTAAGACCACCATGGCCATGGTCATCGCCAATGAGATGGGGGTAGGGCTCCACACAACCAGTGGGCCTGCCATTGAGCGGTCGGGTGATTTATTGGCCTTGCTCAATGAATTAAGCCCAGGCGATATTCTCTTCATTGATGAAATCCACCGCCTACCTCGGGTCATCGAAGAAGTCCTCTATTCGGCCATGGAAGATTATTTTGTCGATATTATTATTGGCCAGGGACCTTCGGCCCATCCAGTCCACTTTGAGTTGCCTCCTTTTACCTTGATTGGGGCGACCACACGGGCAGGTTCCCTGTCCAAGCCTTTGCGGGACCGCTTCGGTATTGTCTCCCACATGCAATTTTATACGCCAGATGAATTGGCTCTGATTGTTGAACGATCCGCCGATGTCTTCGAGACGCGGATTGATTCTGAGGGGGCGCGGGAAATCTCCTTGCGTAGCCGGGGGACGCCACGTATTGCCAACCGTATTCTCAAACGGGTACGCGACTTTGCCCAAGTTAAGGGTCAGGGCGTGGTTGACTTAAGGATGGCTCAAACCGCTCTAGAAGTCCTGGAAATCGACCAATATGGCTTAGATGCTATCGACCGTAAGATTCTTAGCTGTCTGATTGAGTTTTATGGTGGCGGGCCAGTAGGGCTTAATACCTTGGCCGTCAATATTGGAGAGGATACCGAAACCCTGGAAGATATGTACGAACCTTACTTGGTGCAAAATGGCTTCATTCAGCGGACCCCGCGGGGGAGACAGGCGACTGCCTTGGCCTATGAGCACCTAGGCTATGCCTATTCCAACCCAGATGATAGAGAGAAAGTAGAGTAAAGCTAGAAATGTTAACAACCAAAGATTTTGATTATCACTTACCAGAGCGCCTTATCGCCCAAACGCCATTGGCGGATCGGGCAGCTTCGCGCTTATTGGTTTTAGACCGTCAAACGGGCCAAAAGCAAGATTTGCAATTTGATCAAATTATTAATTTTCTCAATCCAGGCGATGCCTTGGTGGTCAATGAGACCCGGGTTATTCCGGCCCGTCTTTTCGGTATCAAGCCGGAAACAGGCGGGCACTTGGAGGTCCTGCTGCTTAATAACACCCAGGGCAATCAATGGGAATGTTTGATTAAGCCAGCTCGCCGCGCCAAGACAGGGACCCAGATTGTCTTTGGCGAGGATGGCCGTTTGACAGCAACCGTCGTCTCTGAAGGGGACCATGGTGGTCGGATCATTGAATTTTCCTATGAGGGAGTCTTCCTAGAAATTCTAGAATCTCTAGGTCAAATGCCATTGCCACCTTATATTAAGGAACGCCTAGAGGATGCGGATCGCTACCAGACCGTCTATGCTAAGGAAAATGGTTCCGCGGCTGCTCCAACAGCAGGGCTTCACTTCACCGATGAATTGTTAGAGGCAATCAAGGCCAAGGGAGTGGAAATTATTCCCCTAGTCCTACATGTGGGTTTGGGCACCTTCCGTCCAGTCTCAGCCGATAGCATTGAAGATCATGAAATGCACGCAGAATACTATCAATTGAGCCAATCCTCAGCTGACGCTATCCAGGCCGTTCAGGCACGTGGCGGCAAGATTTTTGCAGTAGGGACTACCAGTGTCCGCACCCTGGAGACCATTGCCACTAAATTTGATGGTCAAGTTCGAGCAGATTCTGGCTGGACTCAGATTTTTATCTCGCCGGGCTTTGAATTTAAGGTAGTTGATCACTTGATTACCAACTTCCATTTGCCATGTTCGACCTTGGTTATGCTGGTATCAGCCTTCTATAATCGAGAGGCGGTCCTAGCAGCTTATGAACATGCGGTGGAGGCAGAGTACCGCTTCTTCAGCTTTGGCGATTCCATGTTAATTCTATAAAAATAAGCGTCTCCCCAAGGAGACGCTTTTATATTATGTTATGGCAAGCAAAAAAGGCTAGGACAAAAAAGTCCTAACCTTAGGAATGGTCACATTGTAAATGTTGGCTGCCCCAGTCCTTCATGGCGCTAATGATGGTCACTAGGCTCTGGCCGGTATCCGTCAGGCAGTAGGTGGAGCTCACTTGATTGGCTTGTGACTCCTTGTGGTTGATAATCAAGCCATTGGCTTCTAGAAGCGCCAATTGTTGCTTGAGCATCTTGGGGCTGGCGCCATCCAATTCCTTGTGGAGCTGGCCAAAGCGTTGGGGTCCCTGGCTGAGGATTTCAATGATGCGGGGTACCCATTTCTTGCCTAGGAGTAGGGCCAAGGCTTCGCTGGCACATTCCGTCTTAATTTCAGAATCTGGCGTATAGTAGACTACTTGCGACATGGCGACCTCCTTACAAGATAGAATTAGCGGTTAATGAATGACAGGATGACTGAGCCGACAAGGGTGCCGACCATCAAGAGGACCATGAGAATAGCTGTAACGCGGACTAGTAGGTCCATCTTGCTTTTTTTCTTTTTAGGGGCGGACGGGTAGTTCCGCTCATGCAATGACGACATTGGGACGCCTCCTTTTGTAATTTCAGCCCTAATTTTACCCCAAAGACTGGTGACTTTCAATCACTTTGGCCTAGAAGCAGAATTAATCAGCTATTTCTGGCACATATTAAGCGCAAAACTTTAATCGTAGGTCCATTTATGCTAAAATAAGACCGTTAAAAGTAAAAAGACAAATTGGAGGAATTGGATCAATGACTAAGCAACAAATTGGTGTCGTTGGTATGGCCGTGATGGGTCGTAACATTGCCTTAAATATTGAAAGCCGTGGCTACAGTGTCTCACTCTATAACCGTACTGGCTCTAAAACGACTGAGGTTTTGGAACAAAACCCAGGTAAGAACCTAGTAGGGACCTACACAGTAGAAGAATTCGTCAACAGCCTTGAATCTCCACGTAAGATTCTTCTTATGGTTCAAGCTGGCCGAGGAACGGACGCAACCATCGACGCACTCTTGCCACACTTAGACAAGGGTGACATTGTCATTGATGGTGGGAACACCTTCTTCAAGGATACCATTCGCCGTAGCGAACGCTTGGCCGAATTAGGCATTAATTTTGTTGGGACTGGGGTTTCCGGTGGTGAAGAGGGTGCCTTACATGGTCCTTCTATCATGCCAGGCGGGCCTCAATCAGCCTATGAATTAGTGGCGCCAATCTTGCGCGATATCTCAGCAAAAGCACCAGAAGATGGCGAACCATGCGTGACCTACATTGGCGAAAATGGTGCGGGTCACTATGTTAAGATGGTCCACAACGGGATTGAGTATGGGGACATGCAGTTAATCGCAGAGTCTTACGACCTCTTGCACCGCGTCCTTGGTTTATCTGCTGCTGAAATTTCTCAAATCTTTGGCGAGTGGAACAAGGGTGAGTTGGACAGCTTCCTCATGGAAATCTCAACTCAAATCCTCGCAACCGTCGACCCAGCAACTGGTAAGCCAATGGTAGATGTGATCATGGACCGAGCTGGTAACAAGGGGACAGGTAAGTGGACCTCTCAATCAGCCTTAGACTTAGGGGAGCCATTGTCTCTGATTACGGAATCTGTCTTCGCTCGTTACATTTCAACCTTCAAGGAAGAACGCGTGGCAGCCAGCCAAGTCATTCCTGGGGTAGATTTCCAAGCTAACTTATCTGAAGCAGATAAAAAAGACATCATTGAAGCCGTGCGTCAAGCCCTCTATTTCTCTAAGATTGTCAGCTATGCCCAAGGTTTCGCTCAAATGAAGGCAGCTAGCCAAGAATACGGCTGGACCCTCAACTATGGCGAAATTGCCAAGATCTTCCGTGCAGGCTGTATCATCCGTGCTAAGTTCTTGCAAAAGATTACCGATGCCTACAGCAAGAACCCTGACTTAGATAACCTCATGTTGGATGACTACTTCCTCAATATCTTAGGTAGCAACCAAGCTGCGGTTCGTCGCGTGGTGACTTTAGCCATTCAAGCAGGGATTCCAGTGCCAACCTTCTCAAGTGCTTTGGCCTACTATGATTCCTACCGTTCACCAGTCTTACCAGCTAACTTAATCCAAGCCCAACGCGACCTCTTCGGGGCTCACACCTACCAACGCGTAGACCGCCCAGGTACCTTCCACTTCCACTGGAACCAAGGTCGTGAGGAGCAATTAGAAGACTAAAATAGTCTAGCCAAGTCCATAGGACTGTGATACAATAGCAACTAGAATATGCAGTAAGCAGGAGAGAGTAGTCTGTCCTAGCCTCAGACAGCGAGCCGGGATGCTGAGAGCCGGTAGAGGTCAACAGATGAAGCGCACTCTTGGATACTATTTAGGTGAAGGGCCTAGGCCTGCTAGCCTAAGTCGGAGCCCACTCCGTTATCAAGTATAAGGGTTGCCCGCCGTTTGCCGGCAACTGAAGTAGAGTGGTACCGCGTATTAATTAGTCACTAATTCGCCTCTAGATTTCCCTTAGGGATATCTGGGGGCTTTTTTCAAATTTTCCATCTCATCAAACAATAGGAGGCACACAATGAATCAAAAATCAGCCGTCGTGTCAGCCCTCAGCCCAGTCTTGGCTGAGCATCTGACCGAGCAAGCAATTGAACAGTTAATTGAAGTTCCAAGTCATGCTGAGCATGGTGACTTGGCCTTTCCTGTATTCCAACTAGCTAAGGTCTTCCGCAAGGCCCCTCAAGCCATCGCCCAAGAAGTAGCAGAGCAAGTAGACGCCAGCAAGTTTGACAAGGTAGTGGCCATGGGTCCTTATGTCAACTTCTTCCTCAAACGCGGTACAGTAGTTAACGAAACCTTGCACGCGGTCCTAGAAGGGGGCGCTAGCTACGGCCAGGCAGACCTAGGTCAAGGCCGTAACGTCGTCATCGACATGTCCTCACCTAACATTGCCAAGCCAATGTCTATGGGCCATTTGCGTTCAACAGTGATTGGGAACTCTATTTCGCTTATCTTGGCTAAATTAGGTTACCAACCGGTTCGCGTCAACCACTTAGGTGACTGGGGAACACAATTTGGTAAGTTGATTGTGGCTTACCAAGGCTGGGGTGACGAAGCCACGGTTAAGGCTGACCCAGTCAAAGAATTGGTTAAGCTCTATGTTGATTTCCACGAAAAAGCTGAAACCCAACCAGAACTAGAAGACCAAGCACGGGCTATCTTCAAGCGCTTGGAAGATGGCGACCCAGAAATGTTAGCCCTCTGGCAATGGTTCCGCGAAGAGTCTCTTAAAGAATTCCAAAAAGTCTATGACCTCTTAGAAGTAGAGTTTGACTCCTATAATGGGGAAGCTTTCTACAACGACAAGATGGATGAAATCGTGGACCTCCTTGAAGAAAAAGGCCTCTTATCGGTTGATAATGGTGCTACCTTGGTTCACTTGGAAGATGAGACGCTGCCACCTGCTTTGATTAAAAAATCAGACGGTTCAACCCTCTACCTGACACGTGACTTGGCGACAGCTTACTACCGTAAGCGGACCTATGATTTTGCTAAGAACCTCTATGTCATGGGGAGCGAGCAAAGTGTTCACTTCAAGCAACTTCAAACTGTCTTAGAGATGATGGGCAACGAATGGGCAAAAGATATGGCCCATGTGCCATTTGGTTTGATTACCTTGAATGGGAAGAAACTGTCTACCCGTAAAGGTAAGATTGTCCTCTTGGAAGAAGTGCTTAAGGAAGCCATTAGCTTAGCGCGTCAACAAATTGAGCTCAAGAACCCAGGCTTGGAAAACAAGGACCAAGTTGCCCGTCAAGTAGGGGTAGGGGCTGTTGTCTTCCATGACCTCAAGACAGAGCGTATGAATAGCTTCGACTTCAACCTGGAAGAAATCGTCCAATTTGAAGGGGAAACTGGACCATATGTTCAGTACACCCACGCCCGTTCTCGTAGTATCTTGTCCAAGTACGGCCAAGATCTTGACTTATCAGCTGAATTTGACCTATCGGATGACTATGCTTGGGAAGTAGCTAAGAAATTAGCAGACTATCCACGCATTATCCGTCAGGCGGGTGACCGTTACGAGCCATCCGTCGTGGCTAAGTACTTGGTACAGTTGGCACAATTATTTAATAAATACTATGCTAATAGTCGCATCTTAGATCAAGATGCCGGCACTGCTTCCCGGATTGCCTTGGTAGCAGCTGTGGCTCAAGTCCTCAAGGATGGACTCCATCTCTTAGGCCTTCACGCGCCAGACAAAATGTAAGCAAAGCAAAAGGGGCGCTTGTCGCCTCTTTTTGCTCAGAAAGGATGACATGATGTTAAGCTATTGTCTTTATGATCATAATTTGGGTCAACTGCCAGTCGTTGCCCATCAAGGGCGTTTAGTCTATATTGGCGCCTTTGGCGAGTCACTGGCGGACTGTCAGGCTGACTTAGACCCCAAAGGTCGCTACCAATGGCAGGAGCAGGAGCTGCCTGAGATTTGCTTAGCCTTGGATCAGTATTTTAGTGGTCAAGCCCCCCTAGCATTAGCCTATGACTTTATTAAGGGAACCGACTTTCAGCAGGCAGTTTGGCGGGCCTTGGCTCAGATTCCCTATGGTCAGACTTGTTCCTATAAGGAATTAGCACAAGCCCTGGGCAGGCCTAAGGCGGTGCGGGCCGTTGCCAATGCAGTGGGCCAGAATCCCCTTAGCATTCTCCTGCCTTGTCACCGGGTCTTGGCTCACGATGGCAGTCTGGGAGGCTATCGTGGTGGATTAGGTATGAAGACCTATCTCTTGAACTTAGAAGGGACTGGGCCTAAGAATTAAATGAGTCCAACTAAAAAGTCCAGAAGCTAGTTGCTTTTGGGCTTTTTCTGTTTGGAGCCCATAGAGTGTGTATAATTTGGCACTGATTATGCAAAAATATAGGACCTAAAGGCTGGTTTTGTGCTATAATGAAGCTAACTGTAAATAGAAAGAAGTGATACTATGAAATTTTCAGAATTGGAGTATCAGAGACCTGATCTAGACCTTCTGAAAGAAGATTTTTTTAATCAAATTTCACTGATTGAAAAGGCAGAAGAGGCGGAAGTTGCTCTCAAAGCCACCAAACATATTCAAGAAATCCAAAATACTTTAGGGACCTTATCAACCTTGGTAAGCATCCGTAACAGCATTAATACCAAGGATAGCTTCTACGAAGAAGAAACAGCCTTCTGGGATGAGCACTTCCCAATTATTGGTGAATGGGATACGGCTTACTATCGAGCTGTCTTAGGCTCTAAGTGGCGGAGTGAATTGGAAAACTACCTGCCAGAGACCTTCTTCCCAATGGCTGAGAACAGCCTCAAGGTCTTCAGTCCTGAGATTATTCCTTTACTGCAACAAGAGAACAAGCTCAGCACCGAATACAGCAAGCTCCAAGCTTCTGCTGAAATCGAGTTCCAAGGTCAAACCTACAACTTGCCAGGTATGGCTAAGTTTGCCCAAGACCCTGACCGGGAGGTCCGTCGTCAAGCTTCTGAATTGGTCGGCGCCTTCTATAATGACCATGAAGCAGAATTTGACCGTATTTATGATCAATTAGTCAAGGTTCGCGACCAAATCGCTAAGACCTTGGGCTTCAAGGACTTCGTTGAAGTAGGTTACTTGCGTATGAACCGCTTAGACTATAACCGTCAACAAGTGGAAGTTTATCGCCAAGAAATCTTGGAGCACGTCGTGCCTGTGGTAAACAAACTCTACCAACGTCAAGCAGATCGTTTAGGGCTAGAAAGTCTCAAACCTTACGACTTGGAGTATAAATTCAAGTCTGGTAATGCCATGCCTCAAGGGACGCCAGAAGAAATTTTGGCCGCTGGAGTTAAGATGTACCATGAACTTTCGCCAGAAACAGGTGAGTTTATTGACTTTATGGTCGATCGCGAGCTCTTAGACTTGGTAACCAAACCAGGTAAGGCTAGTGGGGGTTACTGTACCTACTTGCCAGATTATGAAGCACCCTTTATCTTCTCTAACTTTAATGGGACGGCTGCTGACGTCGATGTCTTGACCCACGAAGCAGGGCACGCCTTCCAAGTCTTCCAATCCCGTTGGATCCAAACACCAGAATGTGTCTGGCCAACCTTTGAATCTTGTGAGATTCACTCTATGTCCATGGAATTCCTGGCTTGGCCTTGGATGGAACTCTTCTTCGGCTCACAAACTCTCAAATATAAGTTTACACACTTATCTGGTGGCTTAATCTTCTTACCATATGGGGTTTTAGTGGACCACTTCCAACATGAAGTCTACGAACATCCTGAAATGACACCAGCTGAGCGCCGTGCGACATGGCGTCGTTTGGAGCGTCAATATGTGCCTTGGAAAGAGTATGAAGCAGATTCCTTCTTAGATCGCGGAGGCTTCTGGTTCCGTCAGGGCCACATTTTCGCCAGCCCATTCTACTACATCGACTATACCTTGGCTCAAGTCTGCGCCTTCCAATTCTGGAAACGAAGCCAAATTGATGATGATCCAAGTGTATGGACCGATTACCTCAATATTTGTCGGACAGGTGGGACCAAGTCCTTCCTTAAGATCGTGGCAGAAGCTAATCTTAAATCACCATTTGAGCCAGGTAGCCTAGTAGAAACGGTGCAAGCCATTGAACAATATCTAGACGATATTCCGGAATCAGCCTTCCAAGCCTAGTCGCTAGAAAGGTGGTTCTATCATGGAACAATCGCAAGATCGGCAGATCAGTCGTCAGGTCCTTAACCTATCTTGGCCCATCTTACTTGAGGTCACCTTTACCTCCTTGTTCGGGATGGTTAATATGGTGGTCTTGGGCCAGTATGGGGGCGGACTCTATCCGGTCGATGTCAATGTAACGGCTGTGGGGCTGTCCAACCAACCCTTCTTCTTTATCCTTGCTGTCGTGCAAGCGCTAGGGGTAGGGGGGACAACCTTAATTGCCCGTGCCTATGGCGCTAAGGAGCTCCATCGACTGGGTCGTATTCTTAAGCATAACCTCATGTTGGGTTTGGCCTTATCGACCTTCTTTGTAGCCTCCGTCCTGATCTTCCAAAAAGCCATGATGGATTTTTTGGGAGCAGATGCCCTGACTCAAGAAGCGGGCTTAATCTACTATCGCTTGGTCATGATTGGCCTCTGGTTTAACTGCTTGGCGGCCCTCCTATCCTCTTCTATTCGAGGGGTAGGGGAGACTCAAATCCCTATGCGGATTAATGTCATAGCCAATGCCATTAATGTGACCTTGGCCTTTAGTTTGGTAAATGGTTATTTTGGACTGCCAGAACTTGGCATTACAGGAGCAGGGATTGCCACCTTGGTGGCTAATGTCTGCTCGGGCTTAGGTTTGCTCTTTTATATTTCTAGTGGCCGGTCTGCCATCCAGGTTGATTGGTTCAAGGATTGGAAATTGGAAGCCAGCACCTTTGCTGCTATTTTCCGCTTTGGGATTCCTTCGGCGGGTGAGCAAGTACTGCTGCGTTCTAGTTTGATTCTTTACACTAAGATTGTGGCTTCACTGGGAACAGTCGTGATGGCGGCCCATCAGATTGCCCTCAATATCTTATCCTTCTCCATTACGCCTGGTATGGCCTTGGGGATTGCCGCCTCTACCTTAGTCGGTCAATCCTTAGGGGCGGGGGATGTGGCCTTAGCTGATGCTTATGGCCGTAAGACAGCCAGATTCGGCCTCTACTTTGGCTTAGCCATGAGTGCCGTCTTCTTTCTAGGACGGGATGTCTTGGGCCAGATTTACACCCAACAAGCGGATGTTGTTAGCTTGGTCGCGATTCCACTTATCTGTATGGCGATACTCACGCCTTTCCAATTGGTTCAACTAGTTCAAGTGGGGGCCTTGCGTGGGGTGGGGGATACCCTCTTTCCTATGTTGTCCACGGGCTTCTCGGTCTTCTGTATCCGGGTCTGCCTGTCCTATATCTTGGTCAACTATGCTAACTGGGGTTTGGCCGGTGCTTGGATAGCCGTAATTGGCGACCAAACCATACGTTCCTTCCTCATTACCTGGCGCTATCGTCAAGGTAAATGGAAAACAATTCAAGTCTAAAAAATAGAAAGGATGGCCACAATGATTCGAGTTGGCACCATCGGGACCTCTCAGATTACAGAGCGCTTCTTAGAAGCCCTCAGTCTGCTACCAGAGGTTTATGAGCTCCACGGCGTCTATTCGCGCCAAAAGAATAAGGCTAAGGATTTAGCCCAGCGCTTTGGTGCGACCTATTACTGTGATGATTTGGCTGAATTCTGGGCGGATCCTGAGCTAGACTTGGTTTATATAGCCAGTCCCAATAGGGTCCATTTTGAACAGACCAAACGGGCCATCCAAGCTGGCAAACATGTCATGGTTGAAAAGCCCATGTTTGCTAATGTGGACCAGTGGCAGGAGGCCCATACCTTGGCCCGAGCCCATGGCGTCTTACTCTTTGAGGCTGTCCTCCACATCCACAACCCTAACTATAAACGGCTTAAGCAACTGGTGGCCAACAAGCGCCAAGATGCTAAGCAGCCTTTCCTAGGGGCTAATTTTATTCTAGGACAGTACTCTAGTCGCTATCCGGCCTATTTGGATAGCCAGGCCCAGGGCTTGGAGGCTCCTAATATCTTCAATCCAGCCATGGCAGGAGGTAGCTTGATGGATTTGGGGGTCTATCCCATTTATGTCATCGTGGATCTCTTCGGTATGCCCCAGCGCCTTAAGTATTCAGCTGTTCAAGGAGCCAATGGGGTGGACCTCTTTGGTAATGCTATTCTCTATTATGACCAGTTTCAGGTCAGTCTCCTAGTTTCTAAGGCGGTACATTCCACACAAGCCAGTGAAATCTATCTGGATAATGAGGTCATCGCCATTCAGGATATTACCCGTATTCGGACGGTCAGCCTGGCCAATAGCCAGGGGCAGACAGCAGTCATCAGTCAATATCAGCCTAAGCACGATATGGTGGGAGAACTCGGAGCCTTCGGCCAAGTCTTGCGAGGCTATCGGGGCCTAGAAGAAAAGAGCCCAGCTAATGAACTTTATCGCCACTGGACCCTCTTAAGTTATCAGGTGGCCCAAGTCATGCAGGCCATGCGACAATCGGCCCAACTCGCCTTTCCTTTCGAGGGAGAGGCCTATCAAGAAAGTGAGGTAAGCCTCTGATGTCAGAGACTCTAGAACTTGCTCCAGCCCTTGCCCAGGAATGGCAGGCTGCGGGCTATCAACAAGCCACTGCGATTCAAAAGCTCATCATGGAACCTTTGGCGCAAGGCCAATCCCTGGTGGCCATTTCGCCTACAGGCAGTGGTAAGACCTTGGCCTATCTCTTGCCGGTCTTAGGACAGCTGCAAGCCGGGCAGGGGCTACAGGCCTTGATTTTGGCGCCATCACAAGAACTGGCCAAGCAAATTGCAGGCGTGGCCCAAACTTGGGGAGGTCATTTGGATTTAAAAGTCCAATTAGTGGTGGGGGGCGCCAACTTTAAGCGTCAGCAGGAAGCCCTTAAGGCTAAGCCGGAAATCATCGTGGCGACGCCAGGTCGTTTCCTAGAATTAGCCAACCAAACCCGTAAACTCAAGGTCCACCAGGTCCGCTACTTGATTTTGGACGAGGCAGATTATTTACTGCAAGCCGAGCATGAAGGGGCCATTCACCAGATTAGAAAGTCCCTTATGCGGGATGTGACAGTTGCCTGGATTAGTGCCACTTATGGTCAGCCTTTGGTTGACTTGGTGGCCTCTGGCCTTCCCCTCTATCAGGTGGAGAAGGACCAGGTCAGCCAGTCTGGCCAGGTAGACCATGTCTATGTCCTGACGCATGATCGGCAAAAGGTCCAACAGCTCAAGCGCCTGGCCCAAGTAGCTGACATGCAAGCCTTGGTCTTCTTTGAACAGGTGCATGACCTAGAAACGGTGGCGGCTAAATTAGTCTTTCAAGGTATTAAGGTAGCGGTCATGCATGGTCAACTGTCCAAGCAGGAGCGGGAGCGGGCCTTCCGCCTAGTCCAGCAAGCTAAGGTGACTTACTTGCTGACGACTGATATGGCGGCGCGGGGCTTAGATATCCCTGACCTACCTTATATCGTCCACTATAACCGAGTGGACAGCCTAGATACCTATGTTCACCGCTCAGGTCGTACAGGCCGTATGGGGAAATCCGGAACGGTTCTTTCCCTAGTCAATGAACAGGAATTAAGGGACCTGGAAAGGCTCTTGACTTCCAGTCCTTACCAACTGACGGAGCGTATTACCTTCAAAGGCCAATTAGTAGGGCCCCAAGAACGCGCTGGTCAGCAGGATCAAGAAAGGCTAGAGGGTCCAAAGCCAAAGCCTAAAACTGGCGCTAAACCAGCCCGAAAAGCTAAGTCAGCTGCCGCGACCAAGCCTAAGAAGAAAAAAGACCGGCATCGCGACAGTAAGAACAAGGGTAAAAGAAAAGCAAAAGCATAGAAAGTGAGTGTGTAAGATGATTGGAGCAATTGAATTAGGCGGTACAAAATGTGTCTGCGCTGTCTTCGAAATGGATGGAACCTTGATTGAACGTTTGAGTGTCCCAACTGAGACGCCATCTGAATCCATGCCAAGCATGATTAACTTTTTCAAGAAATATAATGGGATTAAGGCCTTTGGTTTTGGTTCTTTCGGTCCAATTGGGGCGAACCCTAATGGCAAGGACTATGGTTATATCACCAATACACCAAAGTTGCCATGGCAACATTTTGATTTCTTGGGTGCTTTCAAGAAGGAATTTGATGTACCAATGGCTTGGACCACTGACGTCAACGCGGCAGCCTACGGGGAAATGAAGCAGGGGGCTGCGCGCGGCGTTGAAAACTGTATGTATATCACCATCGGGACCGGTGTGGGTGCTGGGGTCGTAGTAGGTGGCAAGATTATTAGCGGTTTTGCCCATCCTGAAGCAGGTCACATCAGCCTCAAACGTCATCCAGAGGACCACTATGAAGGTAAATGTCCTTTCCACCACGACTGCTTAGAAGGCATGGCTGCTGGGCCAGCGATTGAGGCACGTTGGGGTAAGAAGGGGATTGAACTCAGCAATGAGTTGGAAGTCTGGAACTTAGAAGCCTATTACATTGCCCAAGCTATCTACAACTACTATTTGATTTTGAGTACTGAACGCTTTATCTTGGGTGGCGGGGTTATGAAGCAACGCCAACTCTTCCCAATGATTCGTGAGCATTTAGTGGCGCTTAACAACAACTATGTGACCTTGCCAGAATTAGAAGGTTTCATCGTGCCACCAGCTTTGGAAGATAATGCCGGCATTACCGGCTGTTACGAATTGGCTAAGGAACTCTTAGAAGCCAAGTAAAGCACTTAAGACATAAAAAAGCTAGGACTTGAGGTCCTAGCTTTTTATTATTCATTGTCTTGATCTTGGTCAGAAGAATCTTGTGATGGCTGGTCATTTTGACTAGTGTGATCTTGAGGGTTTGCATCTGCTGCTTCTTCCTCTTTACCTTCTGCTTGATCATGACGCTCTTGTCTGGCTTCTTGAATCAAGGACATAAAGCGTTCGTTCATTTCCTCAGGGCTTAGCTTATTGGCATCTTCTTGTAAGTCCTGCATCCCTTCCTTGAAGGCTTGGCTATTGAAGGCCGAGAAGAGACTCATCATAAAGCGCTGTTGGGCGTAGTAGATGAAGGCGACCGTATAGAGGGCCAAGAAGATGAAGAAGACAAAGCCTAGAGGCATAATGATTTGTAAGAGGCCATAGATAAGGAAGGGAACAAAGGTCACTTGAATCACTAGGCGCATAGTCTGGCTAAAGAGTTTGAAGGACTTGGACCGTAGGGTAGTGAAGTGGGCCAAGTAAGAAATGAGCAGGATTACAAACCAATAGAGTAACCAGGAGATAATCCAAGCCATAATGACAAGGGACAGATAAAAGATCCAGCGGTAATTTTCAATAGAGTTTAAAGTTTGGCTAGCGACTTGCTTGTTAAAGTTGGCCTTGTAGAGGTCCGTAATTTGCATCATACGTCCAGCAACTTGGCCGAAAGCCCGATCCTTGAAGAGGAAGAAGCTGGCCACGGATTTAGTGGACAGGCGGCTAGCAATGTCCGTTGGGATAGTAGGTTGGTCTTGGGGCCCGCTAACCGTTACGGTATCATCAACAACTAATTGAAAGGACTGAGATTGGAAGTAGACAGGCTTTTGGTCTTGGGCGAGCTCTAGCTTACCGTCAACAGTATGGAAATCTGGTAGGTTATTTGAGCTAGCTTTGACATCGTCAAAGAGTTGATTGAGTGGCTTGAGGATCACCAGGATAGAGGTGACGGTTAGCCAGAGGATAATCAGCCGGCTAAGACGACGGAAGAATTTAAAGGGCACCTTGGAAAGCCCGAAGATTTGTTGGGGCATTCGCAAGGAAGAAAAGATAATGGCAATTAATTGTTTCAATGTGGTCATCCTTTATATTAATCTAGAAATTACTTTATACAGGCTTAGTTTACCGAAAGCCACACCATATTGCAAGCCAAGCTACCTGAAGGGGCCTAGGACTAAGGATGTTTGTAAAATAATTTCAAGAAAGGCTTTACAAATACGATAAGCCTGTGGTATCCTAGAAAAGTAAGAAAAAAAGAAAGAAAGGAGTATGTGTCATGATCTTAGTAGCTAAAACCAAACAAGCTAAACAACACCCACTCCTTTTAGACGTCATGCTATAAAGTGCCTTACTAGGCCTTATAGCCAAGAATATAGAAGATGATAAGACGCTAAGTTGGAGTGGCAAGGGCCAGGACTAGATTCTGTTCCTTGTGCTGTCCATCTTAGGGTCTTTTTTGTGCGTCTATTAGGGGATTTTACCTATCTAACTATATTAAGGGGGATTTTTATGTTAGCTGCCATGTGGCAATTCATTAAACGTTATCCGATGACTTACCTGATTATTCTGCTTTCCATTATTGCCGACTATATCTTGTTGGTCATTCCTACGCGCGTAACTCAGGCCATTATTGATGCCATGGCCGACCACTCGCTGACGGGTCAGAGCCTGGCTCTCTTCATTGGCATTTTCCTGGTGGTGTCGGTGGCTCAGTACACATCTGCATACCTATGGATGAGTCGACTCTTTAGTCAATCGGCATTCTATATCAAGGAAGTCAAGCTCAATCTCTACCAGAAGATCATCAGCATGCGGATTCAATTTTTTGAGAAGTTCCGTTCAGGCGACATGATGACTCGCTTCACTTCTGATGTTAGGGGAATTGAGGATTTTATGGGCTATGGCGTAATGAGCTTTCTCTTATCCGCGGGTACCTACTTTATCATTATTCCCATTATGCTATCTATTTCTTGGAAGGTGACCCTCTTAGCTCTTATTCCTTCTAGTCTCATCCTGCTTCCTCTTGTAATCTTAACGCGTCGACAAGAAGAAGCCGTGACGCAACAACGCGATGCGGTTGCTTCCCTTGGTAATGAGGTCTTAGAGGTCATAGAAGGCATTCGAGTGACGCGCGCTTACGGTAACAAACAAGAAGCCAGTCAACGTTTCCAGGCAAAAACGCGCGATTTAGCCAGCAAGGCTATCCGGATTATGTACTACCAAGCGGCGTTTGGTCGCCTATCCATTACCATTATGTCCCTGACCGCGGCCTTAGTCATTGGCGTAGGGGGACTGGAAATGGCGGCAGGGCATTTGACCTTGGGCCAAGTTATTGCCTTGCAACTCTATTCAGTTTCACTGGCTGAACCGCTCTGGTCCTTAACCGATTTGATTGTTGTCTATCAAAATGCCAAAGTCAGCCATGGTAAGATCCAAGAATTATTGGAAGCTAGCGATGATTTGGCCAGTCAAGGGACTCAAAGGCTAAGTGACCTAGAGGAGCTGAGCCTAGCTGATTATAGTTTCCGCTATCAAGGAGCTTCTGAAGACAGTCTCAGTCACATTCATCTGCGTCTGAAGAAAGGCCAGACCCTGGGGATTGTCGGTAAGACAGGTAGCGGCAAGACCACCCTGGTTCGCCAATTCCTATGCCAGTATCCCATTGGCCAGGGAGAATTCTTAGTCAACAACCGACCAATCAGTGATTTTAATCGCCACGATATGGAAAAGCTGATTGGTTATGTACCGCAAGAACACTTACTCTTTTCACGTACCGTAAGGGAGAATATTCTCTTGGGTAATCCTTCTGCCAGTCAGAAACAAGTGGATGTTGCGGTGGCCATTGCAGCCTTTAGCCAAGACTTGGAACGTATGTCGGAGGGCTACGACACTCTAATTGGGGAGAAAGGGGTGGCTATTTCAGGCGGTCAGAAGCAACGTATCTCCATCGCCCGCGCCATGATTAAGGAACCAGAGCTCCTGATTTTAGACGATGCCTTATCGGCAGTTGATGCGCGGACCGAACGTATTATTATTGAAAATATCCAAACTCTACGAGCCGGTAAGACCAATATTATTACTACCCATCGCTTAACAGCTGTGGAGCATGCCGATTGGATTGTGGTCCTAGACCAAGGCCGCATTGTAGAAGAAGGGCGCGCAGAAGATCTCATGGCCCTAGGCGGTTGGTATGCTGAACAAGCATGGCGCCAACGCCTAAATGAAGAAGTCTTAGAAGAGGAGGTGATGGCATGAGTATCCCCTTAAGATTATTTCGATTGGTCAAGGTAGAGTGGCGTCTCTTCCTCCTAGGCCTAGTGCTCTTGGGCGGGGGGACCATTATTCAAAACTATGCCCCCTTAGAAATTCAAAGAGTCATTGACCAAGTGCTCACGCCTGTCTTCAATCAGGGAAAGGAACTGGATAGGGCAGCTATGCTGCAACATCTGGGCTTCTATGTAGGCCTGATTGCCTTAGCTTCGATTATTGGCTATTTTGCTAGTATTATCTTAATGTCATGTGCCAACCGTATAGTGGAATACATCCGCAATAAGGCCTTCGATGTCATGCAGAATCTGCCGGTCTCATATTTTGATGATAAGCCAGCCGGCAAGATTTCCTCTCGCATTATTAATGACACGGAGACCCTTAGAAGCAACTTCTACGGTGGTATCATGTCGCAAGCCTTTCTTAATTTGGCTCAGGTAATCATTATTTATGTCTTTATCTTTAGCTTGAACTGGTATATTGGTTTGGCCCTTTTACTGCTCTTACCACTCTTTTATTGCTGGTATGTGCTCTACAGTCGCCAAGTCTCTCAGGCTATGAAGGTTTTCTTCGAAGCTCAAAGTGAGATTAATTCCCAGGTCAATGAAACCATGAACGGCAGTGTCATAATTCAGCTTTCTCACATAGAGTCCAGCTTCAAATCCCGTTTCCAAACAATCGTAGAGCAGATGTACCAAGCAGCCCTAAAATGGATTCGCGTGGACTCCACGGTCTCTTGGAGCTTGGGTGAATTGCTCAACCGGTCTTTTGTAGCCTTAATTTTGGCTGTGGTGGGTTATCAATTCTTGGGGCAGACTCTGGCTATTACAGTCGGCCAGCTCTTTATCTACATCAACTACTTGGATCGTCTCTTCATGAACCTCAATAACTTTGTCCGGCAATTCTCTCAGATTCAACAATCGGTGGCTACCGGCCAACGGGTCCTGGAATTACTGGACGCGGAGCAGGAAGTGGAGGTAGACCGAGACTTGGTAGTGACTCAAGGTCAAGTCGAGTTCAAAGATGTCCATTTCGCCTATGTGCCAGGTCAACCTGTCTTGAAGGATTTGAATCTGCTAGCTCAGCCAGGTCAGACCATTGCCTTGGTGGGGCATACGGGGTCAGGTAAGAGTTCTATGATTAATCTCTTGTTCCGCTTCTATGACCCTCAAGAAGGCCAGATTCTCATTGATGGACAAGCCATTGGCGACTATTCCCGTGAGAGTGTTCGTAAGGAAATGGGAATTGTGCTTCAAGACCCGTATCTTTTCACTGGAACTATTTCTTCCAATGTGACCATGGGGAATGAGGCCATTGATGATGCGGCTGTCTGGCAAGCCCTTGAGCGGGTTGGGGCCAAGGACATGGTCAGTCGCCTGCCTCAAGGTATTCAGGCTCCCGTCTTTGAAAAAGGGGCGACCTATTCCAGTGGTGAACGCCAACTGATTAGTTTTGCCCGGACCTTGGCTGCAGATCCTAAGATTTTGATTCTGGATGAGGCAACGTCTCATATTGATACGGAGACGGAAGAAATCATCCAACATGCCATGAAGGTCGTGAGCCAGGGGCGGACCACCTTTATCATTGCCCACCGCCTGTCAACCATCCAAGACGCTGATTTAATTTTGGTCTTGCATGAAGGCCAGATTGTGGAACGTGGCAATCATCAGACCTTGTTGGCCCAAGACGGACGCTATGCTGAAATGTATCGTATGCAGCTACAACAAGCCAATGGCTAGTAGCAGTGAAAAGGAGGCTTATGATGAGTAACTTATATCTTAAGGAGATTAGTCCAGCTGATTATCCGGCACTGGCAGCCTATCGTCAGGCCTATCTCAAGCGTCAATTAGTCGCCCATGGCTGTGGTGACCTTGAAAACTATGACGATATGGCGGCTTGGCATCAAAGACAAGTGGCCATGACCAAACGGGAGACCCTACCCGAGGGCTACGCGCCAGCCAAAATATGGTTAGTGTTGGAGCAGGATGGTGCCAGTGATCGCTTGGTTGGTCTAAGTAATTTGCGGCTTGAATTAACGGATTATTTACGTCAGTTCGGTGGTCATGTCGGTTACTCAATTGCGCCAGATTGCTGGGGCCAAGGCTATGGCACTCAACTTTTGGCCTTAACTCTAGATAAGGCCCGTCAAGAAGGGCTCCAACGACTACTGATTACCTGTGACAAGACCAATCTAGGTTCGGCACGCGTCATTGAGAAGAATGGCGGTATTTTGGAAAATGTGGTGACGGAAGCAGGCGGCAATCTCTTATGTCGTTATTGGATTGACTTATAGCTGATAGAAAGCGGGAGCCTGTCTCCCGCTTTTTGAGCATTATAGAAGGGATTTTGGACCAAATGGTGTAGTATATAAGGGTAGAGATTATTAGGAGGTATTTGCATGACTGCAAACTATGATTTAATTGTAATTGGTGGCGGTAGCGGCGGTGTGGCGACAGCCAATCGCGCGGCTATGTACGGCGCCAAGGTAGCCTTGATAGAAGGCAAACGCTTAGGAGGTACCTGTGTTAACGAAGGCTGTGTGCCTAAGAAAATCACCTGGTACGCGGCTCATATGGCCGATGTTATGAACCAAGTAGGGCCAGGCTATGGTTTCCAAGATGTTCACTATCAATTTAACTACCAGGAATTTGTTAAGGCTCGTGATACTTATGTGGCCAATGCCCGCGCTAGCTATGAACGTGGCTTATTAAATAATGGCATTGATTACATCAAAGGCTATGCTAAATTCGTCGATAATCATACGGTTCAAGTTAACGGTCAGACCTATTCTGCACGTTACTTTATGATTGCCACAGGTGGCCGTCCAGCGGTGCCACAAGTGCCAGGCCACGAGCTCTTGGATACGTCTGATTCCTTCTTCGAATGGCAAGACCTGCCTCAATCAGTTGCCGTTGTGGGCGCAGGTTATATTGCTGTAGAGTTGGCCGGTGTCTTACACGCATTGGGGGTAGAGTCTCACTTAGTAGTCCGCTTTGACCGCCCATTACGTAAATTTGACTCCATGCTTAGCCAAGCCTTGTTGGATACCATGGCAGAACATGGCCCAACTTTACACGCTCATACCCAGTTCGACGCCTATCGTCGTCGCCAGGATGGCAAGATTGAATGCTTGTCTCAAGGTCAAGTAGTCTTAGTAGTGGATCGGGTCATTGCAGCCATTGGTCGGGCCCTTAATTCCGACGCCCTAGGCTTGGAAAATACCGACATTCAAGTCAATGAACGAGGGATTATCCAAGTCAATGACCAACATCAGACGGCCGTCCCACATATTTATGCAGTAGGGGATGTAATCGGTCGCCCAGCCTTGACGCCGGTCGCTATCCGCGCAGGCCGTCATGTGGCAGAATTCCTCTTCAATGGGGCAACCTCTGCCGCTATTGATTACAGCCAAATTCCAACAGTTGTCTTCTCCCACCCGGCTATCGCCACAGTGGGTTACACTCAAGAAGAAGCAGAAGCTAAATTCGGTGCAGACAATCTTAAAGTCTACACTAGCCAGTTCAACTCCATGTATCAACGGGCTGCCGGGCTCAATGTTCCTTCTAAGTTTAAGCTGGTTTGCCATGGCCCTGAGGAGAAGATTGTCGGCCTACACGCCATTGGTGAAGGAGTGGATGAAATGCTACAAGGCTTCGCGGTGGCCATTAAGATGGGGGCGACCAAGGCGGACTTCGATGCGACAATCGCCATTCACCCAACCGGTTCGGAAGAGTTTGTTACCATGCGTTAAGACTTGAGCTGGAGGCGAGATAATGGTAATATCTTTATTAGTTGGCGTCTTCCTGGGCTGGCTCATGGCCTTACTCTACCATGAGCTACCTGAAAGCAGAAGTCGCTTCATGGTAGCCGGCCTAATTGGTGCCTGGATTGGTAATTATTTTTGGTTCAAGCTAGGGCCTGCCATCTACGGATTTGCGCCTATCCCAAGCTTCTTGGGGGCAGGGCTCTTCCTAGGTTTAGCCTGGTTACTGGTTAATTTAACGGTCTCAAGCAAGTAATAAAGAGGTGTATCGATGGTTCAAACCCGCTTTTCTAAGTTTTTCCCACGTCAAGAAATAGTCCACAAGCAGGGGATTATTGAACCCCAGCGTATGATTCGTTATGCTCTTATCACCTCTGGCGCCCATGACCAAGTGGTTCGGACCCAACTCAACTATGCCTTTGTCAGTGAGACCCAATCTTGGATTGTTACGCAATACCGATTGGAGCTAGTAGATCGATATCAGGGTCAGGAAGACTTAAGGGTAGAAACCTTGCTCTGCGAAGCCAACCGTTTCTTCTGTAATCGCCGTTTTCGCTTCTATGAAGGGGACCGGCTGCTGGCCATTGTAGAAGCCCAATATGTCATCTTGGACTTGGATAAGCGCCGGATTGTGCGCTTACCAATTGAGTCTTTCCAAGAGGCCAATTTGGTCATAGCAGAAGAAGAGCCAGCTCATTTTGATCCGGTAAAATGGGAAGGGGACCAAGTTCAAGAAAGTAAGACGTCGCCTTTAGCTATTACGCCAGAGGTCATCGACGAAAATGGTCATGTTAACAATCTGGTCTATATTGGCTGGGCCCTAGACCAATTAGCTAGTCAATCGCCATACTCTAGTTGCTATATCAAGTACGGCAGTGAACTCCTGCCTAGCGACCAAGTTGAGATTCGAAGCCAGCTGGTCCCTCTAAGCGACCAAGAGTGGGTGACTGACCATCAAATTTATAATCTAAGTAAGGATAAAGTTGCCTGCCTGGTTCAGTTTGTCTGGAACCAGCCGGTGGACTTAGCCTAAGAAGGAGTGTATCTAATCCATGATTACCTTAAAATCACCGCGTGAAATCGATGCTATGGCTAAGTCTGGCGAGATTTTGGCGGGCATTCATGTCCAGTTGCGTGACTTTATTAAACCAGGTCTAACAACGGCTCAAGTAGACAAGTTTGTTCAAGACAAGATTGAAGCTGCCGGGGCAGTCGCTGCTCAAATTGGCTATGAAGGCTATAAATATGCGACATGTACCAGTGTCAATGACGAAATCTGTCATGGTTTTCCATCCAATTATGTGCTTAAAGATGGCGATATCGTTAAAGTAGACTTCTGCGTGGATTTGGCAGGGGCTATTTCAGATTCTTGCTGGACCTATGCAGTCGGTCAGGTCAGCCCTGAGAATCAAGCCCTTATGGAAGTGACCAAGGAAGCTCTCTATAAGGGGATTGAAGCAGCTCAAGTCGGTAATCGTATTGGAGATATCGGCCATGCCATTCAAACCTATGCTGAAGCTAAGGGTTATGGGGTAGTCCGTGACTTTATCGGCCACGGCATTGGCCCAACCATCCATGAAGAACCAGGCATTCCGCATTATGGGACCAAGGGCAAGGGCTTGCGCCTCAAGGAAGGCATGACCATCACCATTGAGCCAATGATTACGACTGGTACTTGGCAAATGAAGATGGATAATAACGGTTGGACGGCACGCACCCGCGATGGGGGCAATTGTGCCCAGTATGAACATTCCTTAGTGATTACCAAGGAAGGACCGCGCATTCTGACCCAACAGGTGCCTGAAGGCTAGTTAGCTGGTTTACGGCTTTAATAGATAATTGGGAAGAGGGGATTGATTTCCCCTCGTTTTTTTGCTTAGATAAGTCGGGCTCAATCATGCTATTTAAGGGATTTTATGCTATAATAGCGAGTGATGAACATTTTTACTAATTGATGAAGGAGGGGACCCTATGGCGCCGAAGAAGAAGACGACCACCAAGAAAAAAACAGGTTCAAGACCTGGTAAGAAGACCCAAGCAAGTCGTCAGCAACATGCCCTAAATCTCTCTGAACATACCACCTATTTGATTCTGGGTATTATGATAAGTTTTGTAGCTCTACTAGGGCTCTTTCAATGGGGGGCGCTAGGCGCTCTGATTGTTAATGGCTTTCGACTTCTAGTTGGGGAGACCTATGCGCTACTACTAGCGCCTATCTTGGCCTTAGGCCTCTACATGATTGTCAAGGGCCAACTCTTTGTGGTCCGGCTCCAGCATTTCCTAGGTGGCGCCATGACCTTGACAGCTCTAACCAGCCTACTGCATGTCAACCAATTTATCGGCCAGGAACCACTGCCGCAGTCTATTTTTTCTATGACCTATCAGATTTTCCGCAATGAGATCTTGATGGGCCAAGTCCGCGTTCCAATGGGGGGCGGCATGCTAGGGGCCATGACCTATGCGACCTTTGGTTACCTCTTCGGCAAATGGGGCACCTATCTGCTGGTTGTCATCCTCTTCCTAGCAGGATTCTCCCTCTTACTCAATCTGCCATGGCAGGCTTGGCAAGGCTTGTTTGCCCGTATGTCGACAGGGATTCAAGGCCTTAGCCGGCGCCTCTTTCCGCCAAGCCAAGCAACAGAGCAAGAGCCAGCTAATCAAGTCTTCTATTCAGAAGATGAGGTGGAAGCCGCTCCACAAGCTCCAAGCAGATCTTCGAGTCGTAAATTATCACTATCTGAGCGTTTCTTTGGCTTTGTCGAGGAGGAAGATCAGGAGCCGGAACTAGATGATGCGGAGCACAATCTACCTAATCGTCTCAGACGTCGACCAGTAGTTAACTGGGAAGGTGAGGAGACTAGCAGAGCTCAGGCTCCTGTCTTAGATTTAGATTATCTAGAAGGCCAAGGCGCCCAAGAAGACACAGTGCCAATCGTTATGGCCAATCCTTATCCAGCGGAGGCGGACTGGGAGTCAGAAGACAATGTCTTCGATATAGAGCCAGCTCCAGTATCGGACTTAGCGTCGGTTGAACCAGAACTTGAACCTAGCAAGCCACTAGCGCCAGCAGCAGATGCCGCTGCCGGCCATTGGCAGGCCCAAGCCCATGAACGAGCTGACTTAACGCGGGATGACTTGGACAGCCAATTAGATCAAATGGCGGAACAAGAAGGGCCTCAGACGCCAGTGGCCGCTAAGAAACCGCGGGCTCATAAACCTTACCAACTGCCTGGTAAGAACTTACTTAAGAAAATACCGCCTGTTGACCAGTCGGAAGAATACGCCCGTATTAATGAGAACATCGCCAAGTTAGAGCGGACCTTCGAAAGTTTCGGCGTTCAGGCCAAGGTAGTCAAGGCCAACTTAGGCCCGTCTGTTACCAAGTATGAAATTCAGCCAGCCATCGGGGTTAAGGTCAGCAAGATTGTCTCCTTATCTGATGATATTGCCTTGGCGCTTGCGGCTCGCGATGTCCGCATGGAAGCCCCAATTCCGGGCAAGTCCTTGATTGGGATTGAAGTACCAAATACCCAGGTTAGTCCTGTTTCCTTCTGGGAAATCATTGATGCGGCTCTGGAAAGCAAGCACATTTTGGAAGTGCCACTTGGACGCGACATTTCGGGTGTGGTCTGCTTGGCTGACTTGAGCAAAATGCCTCACTTGCTGATTGCCGGGGCAACGGGTTCCGGTAAATCGGTAGGGATGAACGTCATCATCACCTCCTTGCTGATGAAGGCTAAGCCAGATGAGGTTAAATTCCTCATGATTGACCCTAAAAAGGTCGAATTAACCATGTACGATGGGGTGCCGCATTTGTTGGCGCCGGTGGTAACCAATCCGCGTAAGGCCGCTCAAGCCCTCAACAAAGTGGTTCAGGAAATGGAACGACGCTATGAACTCTTTGCGGCGACGGGTGTGCGGAACATTGATGGTTATAATGAACAAGTAGATAACTATAACAAAGAGCAGGGGACTGGCTATGAAGCCATGCCTAAGATTGTCGTCTTCATTGACGAGTTAGCCGACCTCATGATGGTTGCCAGCAATGAAGTGGAATCGGCTATTATTCGTCTTGCCCAAATGGCGCGGGCGGCCGGCATCCACATGATTATTGCCACTCAACGGCCATCGGTTGATGTCATTACCGGGATTATCAAGGCCAATGTGCCGTCCCGTTTGGCCTTTGCTGTTTCCTCAAGTATTGATTCCCGGACCATTCTGGATAGCAATGGGGCGGAAAAATTACTTGGCCGTGGGGATATGCTCTTCCAGCCTATGGGTAAGAACAAGCCTGTTCGGGTCCAAGGGGCCTATATCTCTGACTCTGAAGTTGAGAAGATTACGGAATTTGTTAAGAATCAACAGGAAGCAGAGTATGATGAAACCATGATGGTATCCGATGATGAGACTGGCGGAGCAGCCAGCGCCTCTGATGATGAATACTTTGGTGAAGCAGTTGAGCTGATTCGGGGTCTTGAGACCATCTCTATCTCCCAATTGCAACGTAAGTTCCGGATAGGTTACAACCGGGCTGCACGTCTGATTGATGATTTAGAAGCCCAGGGCTTTATCGGGCCACAAGACGGGTCTAAACCTCGTCAAGTTTTTGTCCAAGCAGACTAATTTTCGGTTGAAAAGGGCGCCAAAGGGCGTATACTTAAGAGTGTGTAAGTCATAAGTTTAAGGGAGGATATGTCATGTCAAAAACTATTATCATAGGGGGTTCTTTTGCTGGCTTAAGCTGTGCGCTCCAAGCCAAGCAACTCTACCCGGACATGGAAGTGCAAGTCTTCGATAGCCAAGAAACAGTGGGTTTCATTCCAAGTGGGATGAACCTAGTCCTCAATCATGAGGTAGACCAATTAGAGGCGGCTAGCTTTATCTCGGAGAAAGAAGTGCGGGCAGCTGGCGTCCAACTCTATCTAGGCCATCAAGTGGTTGAAGTCGACATGAAAGCCAAGTGGTTACGAGTTAAGGATAAGAAGACCCAAGTGATTACAGATTATCCTTATGACCAACTCGTCTTGGCTATGGGCTCTAAGCAAACAGGTCACTTAGTGGCCCATCTAGACCATCCGGCTATTATTTCGACTAAGGACATTGGGTCTGCCCACCATGCCTTAGAGGTCCTAGAAGACGCTGGGCATGTGGTGGTAGTCGGTGGGGGGCAAATCGGGATTGAAGCCTGTGAAGCCTTAGTTAACTCTAATAAGCAAGTGACCTTGATTGAAGCCAACGATAGCCTAGCTGAACGTTATTTTGATGCTGATTTTGTTGAAGAAATCGAAGCCGCTATTGAAATCGTGGGTGTCGACCTACGCGTTGGAAGCAAGGTAGCTTCTGTTGAAACCGACCCACTACGGGTTATCCTAGAAGATGGTGATGAAATCTATGCAGATGCCATCCTCATGGGGGTCAATCTCTTCCCTAATAGCAGCCTGGTGGCGGATCAAGTTGAGCTTAATCCAGACAAGACAATCTGGACCAGCCCTTACTTAGAAACCAGCGTGACCGATGTCTTTGCGGTAGGGGACCTAGTTCAAGTGCCTTATGCTGATCAAGGGCGTGACTTTATCGCCTTGGTTAATAATGCCATTCGTTCAGGTCAGATTGCAGCCTTCAACCTCAAGGAAAATCGCGTCAAGCAAGCGACTTCTCTGCGGGTCATTGGCTCCCGTATCTTCAGCCAATATGTGGTCAGTGTGGCTAAGACGGAACATGAAGCCAATGGAACTAGTGCCCAACCAGCTCAGACCGTTACGGTTACAGCCGACTACTCCCTAACTGATTCAACCCCTGTTTATCTCAAGCTCATTACTGAGGCGGAGACAGGACGCATTCTGGGGGCCAAAATGCGCTCAGAATCTAATATTCTATCCTACGCTGACACGCTGGCCTTAGCAATTGGACAAGGCTTGACGGACCAAGAATTAGCCTTCCAAGACCGTCTCTATTATCCATTAGAGACCGTCGCCAACCCTATTATTTACCGCGCTGCCTTGGAGTCTTATGCCCAACGGGTAGCAAAATAAGCAAAAGTAAGAAAGAGGTGACCTATGACTAGGCCAACCATTGAAAGTCTCGAGCTAGCGCCTTTTATTAAGGAGGCACTCGGGGAACTGGGATTTTCCCGCCTAACGCCAGTACAAGAGGCAGTCATTCCCTATGCCCTCAAAGGGCGTAACCTGATTGTCCAATCGCAAACGGGCTCAGGTAAGTCTCATAGTTTTTTGATTCCTATCTTCCAGCAACTAGACCCTAGCTTGGACCAAGTCCAAGTGGTGATTACAGCACCTAGCCGAGAACTAGCTACGCAACTCTACCAAGCGGCCAAGCAACTGGCTAGCGCAAGCCCAGAGCCTTTGCGAGTTGTTCATTATATGGGGGGGACAGACAAGCAACGTCAAGTGGATAAGTTGCAAGCAGGTCAACCCCAAGTTGTCATTGGGACGCCTGGTCGTATCTATGACTTGATGGCTAGCCATGCCCTCCATGTTCAGACAGCCAAAATTATGGTAGTGGATGAAGCCGATATGACTATGGACTTAGGTTTTCTTCAAGTGGTCGATGATATTGCTTCTCGCATGCCAGAAGATTTGCAACTTATGGTCTTCTCTGCGACCATTCCTCAACAGCTTGAGGTCTTCCTCAACAGGTATGTGACCAACCCTGAATTCATTCAAATTGAACCTCAGGAGGTCTTAGCCAGCAAGATTGATAACTACCTGATTAATACCAAAGGGCGAGACCGCTCGGCCTTGGTCTATGATCTCTTAACCATGGGCCATCCTTTCCTTGCCTTGGTCTTCTGTAATACTAAGAAGTATGCAGCAGAATTGACCCAATACCTCAAGGAACGTGGCCTCAAGGTAGCCTCCATTCATGGGAATTTAACGCCACGTGAACGCAAACGGGTCATGCGTCAAATCAAGGACTTAGAATTCCAATATGTAGTGGCTTCTGACCTAGCTGCGCGCGGTATTGATATTCCGGGTATTTCCATGGTCATTAACACGGAGTTGCCTAAGGAGCTGGAATTCTTCGTGCACCGGGTAGGGCGGACAGGGCGTAATCAACTGGCCGGCACCGCCTATACCTTCATGACGCCGGATGACGATCGGGCGATTGTGGAATTAGAAGCCAAGGGCATTGAATTCCAACAGGTGGACTTAGTCAAGGGCGAAATCCGTCCTGTTCAGTCACGCCATCGTCGTTTGGAACGGACGGACACCAAGCAGGATAAGGAAGATCCAACCGTAAGAGCCATGATTAATCGTAACAAGAAGAAGAAGGTTAAGCCTGGCTATAAACGTAAGCTCAATTACCAAATCAAGGAGCACCGCCAGAAGGAAGCCCGTAAGCAGAAAAGGGCAGAGCGGCGCCAAGCTAGAAAAGCTTAATCGATAGAAGGGGAGACTAACCTAGGTTAGTCTCTTTTGCTATGTATATTGATTTACAATATTGTATAGATACTTGGACTCAATCTATTAATATGACGGACTTTATTACCTAATCGTATATTCATTCTCTTTAAAGATTCCGGATTATATACTTGTTTTATTTTTCTTATCTCCCAAAATATACTAGAGTATGTCAAAATCTTTAAGTTGTGATGATTATTGATTTTGTCATTCTTATGGGAACACGAAACCGCGTTTCATTCAAGTAATTGTGAACATCTAACGAAAATTTGATATGTATAATATTGGGAAATGCGGTATAATGTCTATACAGGATGTTAGTGTCTTGCTTTAAGTGTTTCTTGGAATATTTAAAGGAGGGCAGTAGCAGCCCTTCTAACAAATTGAATCTATGTCCGTATGATCCCCTTAATGAACTTTATCATAGAAGATTTAGATTTTTACTTCAAGGTGAACGTGCCGATTTTACATTGTTGATAAATCACTAAATGCTTCAAGTCAGAAGTCATATGGATATAGGTAATCAATTTAAACCTTCTTAGTCAGGTTAAGGACTAAGTTATCCCTTCTTATGATAGGTATCCCCTAATGCCTATTGTAGAAGTCCCCTCTTGATACGGATATGCCGAATCCGTTGCAGCCGAGTTCCCTCTCGGCTGTTTTTTTATTATCTTTTCTATCGAGATTTGTTTGCTCTCAAAAAAACAGCAATTTTCCTCCCTTATATCCTCCAAGTTCAAATTATAGATAATTTTCAACTATCTCCTATTTTTGCCTCTTAGGTAAAAATGGCTCTATATAAGGCTTTAAACCAGTTAGAGGCAGGTTAATGTAAATTTCGCTTACATGTACTTTTGAAAAGTTTTCATTTTTCAAAACATTTTTCAAGGTAAGTCTATGAAATAGGTGATAAAATGTAAGTAAAACGCTTGCTAAAGTGTTTTTTTTGTGGTATTTTATAAGAGTACAAAAGTGTTTACCTAGGAAGTGAGGCAAAAGGTATGGAAAAACAAACTATTACCATCTACGACGTTGCTCGTGAAGCTGGCGTCTCCATGGCGACAGTATCTCGTGTGGTAAACGGCAACCCTAACGTTAAACCGTCAACTCGTAAAAAAGTATCAGAAGTTATCGAACGCTTGGATTATCGTCCTAACGCAGTCGCGCGTGGCTTGGCAAGCAAGAAGACCACTACAGTTGGGGTGATTATCCCTAACGTCACCAATGTCTTCTTCTCGTCTTTAGCACGTGGGATTGATGACATCGCGTCTATGTACAAATACAACATTATTTTGGCCAACTCTGATGAAAACCCTGAGAAAGAAGTACAAGTATTCAACACCTTGTTAGCAAAACAAGTGGACGGAATCATCTTCATGGGGAATGACATCCAAGAAAGTATCCAACATGAAGTTAGCCGTACACGGACACCAGTTGTCTTTGCTGGGACCATTCTATCTAATACAGAACTATCTAACGTTAACATCGACTACCGTCAAGCAACTAAAGAGGCAACTGCTTTGCTCTTGGCTCATGGCCGTAAAGTAGGTTTGGTGACAGGTCCTGGGGAATTTGATATTAACCGTGATTTCCGCTTAGAAGGCTATACTGAAGCCCTTAAGGAAGCCGGTGCTAAATTCAAGCAAGACTTAGTCATTCAAAAGCAATTCACTTATGCAGATGGGGATAAGATTGCGGCGCAATTGATTGCAGCGAAGGCCAATGCCGCTGTCATTTCTGACGATGAAATTGCAGTAGCTGTCCTCAATGCCTTGACAGATCGTGGCGTAAAAGTCCCACAAGACTTTGAAATCATTACTGGTAACAACTCTATGTTAACCCAAATGGTACGTCCTAAGTTGTCCAGCATCCAAATTCCGCTCTATGATATCGGTGCGGTAGCAATGCGTCTTTTGACTAAGATTATGAACAGTGAAGAAGTGGAAGAGCATCAAATTATCTTACCACACAGATTTATTGCTCGTGGCTCAACCTTAGAAGATAAAGACTAATCGTAAATAAAACCAAGGGTTTATAGGCCCTTGGTTTTTGGTCTATTATAGTGGACTTTTTCCATTGGGTCTATTATAATGGACTTAAGAAAGGAGGCTAATATGAATCAATACTATGCTTTAATTGGTGACATTATTGAGTCCCGCAGTTTAGCCAATCGTGCCAAAATACAAGAAGCCTTAAGCCAAGCATTAAATGGCCTGAATGAGCGATATCAAGGCCACCTAGCCTCATGCTTTAGTTTAACTTTGGGAGATGAATTCCAAGGACTACTTAAAGTAGGAGCACCTATCTTTCAAATGATTGATGAACTTCGCCTGGCCTTGCCTGACTTAAATCTGCGTTTTGGCCTGGGCTTAGGTGAAATTCTGACCAGCATAAATCCCGCAGTCAGCTTAGGGGCGGATGGCCCGGCTTACTGGCGGGCGCGTGAGGCCATTCAGCAAGTTCATCAACAACATCATTACGAGACAGTCCATATCTATCTGCTGACAGGGCGAGATGAGCGGGATGCGATTTTGAATCATAGTTTGGCCTTGAGTGAGTTTGTTCGTTCTTCTTGGATTCAATCGCAAATGGAAACCTTCCGGACAATCTTAGACTTGGGTTACTATCAGTCGCGCTTTGATCAGAAGCGAGTGGCAACAGCCCTTGGTCTATCCTCTAGCGCCTTCGCCAAACGCATGAAATCGAGTGGCATTAAACTCTACTTGGATGTCAAAAATGATCTCAATCAGGCCATTGAGAATCTAGCCAGACAGGCAGCTCAAGGAGGTGAGGGCGCATGATATCGACTTATTCAATGGGCCTCTACTATGGGCTAGGCTGGACCCTAATCGAATCCTATTACCGACCTTACGGGCGGGCTTTCTTAAAGGGGCGATTGACTTGGTTAGAGCCTTGGATGCTCTACCTGGTCTGGGGCGCCTTACTGCTGGGGCTTAATCCGGTCGCAGCTGGCCTGCTAATCGGCCTAGGACTGGTGAATGCCAGCTTAGGTAAGCTACTTAAGCCCAAGCAAGTTTCTCTATTGATGGCGCTACTTTTATTTGGCGCCAGCCTTTATGCAGCTAAGGTAGGCTGGACTTGGCCTTACCATGCAAACTGGCTGTGGACGGCTCTCTATGCCTTGTGGTTAGGAGCTCCTGTTAACCAGATTTTCCATTTTCTCTTCCGCCGTTTTCAACCTGAAATTGAGATTGATGACGCGACCATTGAAGGGGCAGGGGCCACGGTTGGGATACTAGAGCGTCTGATAACAGGTTTGCTCTTAGTCAGCCAGAATTATGCCGCTTTGGGCTTGGTCTTCACGGCCAAATCCATCGCCCGCTACGATAAAATTTCCAAGAACAGCGCCTTTGCTGAATATTATCTCATTGGCTCGCTCTTTAGTCTCTTGGCCGTTTTAGTACTCTATCAGGTCTATCAATTAGGAAGCTGGTAGGCCCAAGCTAGTAAAAATAGCCCTAGCAGTTTGGATAAAGAATCCAGACTGCTAGGGCTATTTATTTAGGCTATTAGGAATGCGCCTTATTGCTTGCTTGAGCTTGGGAGCTGTCACCTTGAACACTCTCCATGATTCGCGCCACAATGGCGACAACAATCGTAATGACAAGAGCCAAAATGGTCCCGCCCACTAAATCGTATTGGGCGCGTGTGAGTGAGCTACCTAGGTAGTAGACGATTTGTCCCAGGATGAAGCTCCAGAAAAATGTGACGATATATTTCATACTTTCCCTTCTTTCCTTTACAGTATAAGTGTAGCATATTTGCCAAATAATACAATGAAAAAGTTTTTGTTTCCAGTTCTTAACCAAATTTCCTGAAAGCCAAGCTCTACCTTGTACTTTAAGGCAATTCATGGCACAATAAGAAGAGAGTGGTCGAATGCCTGTTCGGACCATAAAAAGGGCTTGAGAGGAGGAAATGCCATGCTATTTAATGTTCATTCTGCTAATTCACTCTTAGCTAGTACTTTGACGGTTCCATCCTATGTGGAAGCTGCTAAACAAAGGGGCTATGAAATCCTGGGTTTGGCAGATGTCCATAGCCTTCAAGGGGCGCTAGACTTCTATAATCGCTGTCAGACTGCTGGTCTCAAGGCCATGATTGGGGCGACCATTAAGTTGCCTGGGGCTCTCAAGCAAACCCACATTTATCCCTTCCTAGTTTATGCCCTCAATCAAGCCGGTTATTATGAATTAATAGGCCTCATTCGACGTTTGAGCCATCAGCCTCTGTCGCCAGGCGCTATTTGGGATTATCTGACCCAGTCCTGCCACAACCTAGTCTATATTTCCTGTGGCCATGCAAGCGAAGTGGAGCAAACCTTAATCCATAGTGGGGACCAAGAAGCTGACTTAGTTTTGGAGCGCTTGGAGCAAGTCTTTGGGCCTAGTAATGTCTATCTGGGGGTGGCGGCTTTCCCTTATAATCCAGTTGAAGGCGAGGCCGTGAAGGCCTGGGCTAAGAGCCAACAAGTTCCACTAGTAGTGGGGCAGGGAGTATCAACCTTAAATCAGGGTGACGCCTTCAGTCTCAAGGTGCTGGAGGCCATTGGGGCTAATGAGACCTTAGACGTGGAACTACGGGCCATGCAGGGAGTCCACTATGTCTATAATTGGGTTGATTTAGAAGCCCAGTATATCCGATTGGGCTTGGCTGACTGCTTGGCGAATAGTCGCCAACTAGCTGATCGTATGCAGTTAACTTTGCCACAAAATCAGGCTTTTCTGCCAAAATTTCCGACGCCAGACCACTTGCCCGCTAGTCAATACTTGCGAGACTTAACTCAGTCGGCATTAGAAGACTTGAGGCCTGCTGATTTGGCGGTCTACCAGCAGAGGCTTGACTATGAGCTAGAAGTTATCGATAGTATGGGCTTTAGCGACTATTTCCTCATTGTCTGGGACATTATTGTTTACTGCCAAAGTCATGCCATTCGGGTAGGACCAGGTCGGGGTTCGGCAGCTGGTTCCTTGGTTTCCTACTTACTAGGGATTACACGTGTCGATCCAATCCAATACAACTTACTTTTTGAGCGTTTCCTGAATCCGGAACGTTATAACATGCCTGATATTGATATGGATATTCCCGATAATAAACGGCAACAAGTCTTACATTACGTGGTCGAGCGTTATGGTCAAGAGCAGGTCGCTCAAATTGCCACCTTGGGGACCTTCGGGGCTCGGGCGGCCATGCGGGATACCTTACGGGTTCTAGGTTCGGATAGTGAGACCTTGCGAGTATGGGCACGTGCCATACCAAAAGAGTTGGACATTAGCTTGCCTCAGGCCTATCAGAAGTCGGCGGCCTTACGCCAGTTAGTCAGTCAATCTGAGACCAACCAGCAGCTCTTCCAAGTGGCGCAAACCATCGAGGGCTTGCCGCGTCACATTTCAACCCATGCCGCGGCGGTGGTCATTCATGACCAAGCCTTGGATCAGGTCATTCCAGTCGTAGAACGACCTAACCAACCTCTTATGACTCAATTTACCATGTATGATGTGGAGAAGGTTGGCCTGCTTAAGATGGACTTCCTAGGCCTGAGAAACCTCAACCTGCTAGATACCATCATTAAACAAGTTCAAAAGAGCCAAGCTGATTTTGATATTGAAGCAATTTCCATGGAAGATGCTCAAACTCTGGCCCTCTTCAGGGCGGCGGATACTAACGGGGTCTTCCAATTTGAATCAGATGGCATTAAGCAAGTCCTACGCAAGTTGCAACCTGAGCGCTTTGAAGATATTGTGGCCGTCAATGCGCTCTTCCGTCCGGGACCTATGAAGCAGATTGACCACTATGTAGCGCGTCGCCATGGCAAGGAAAGTTACCAGGCTATTCATTCTATCCTGGAAGAAATCTTAGCTCCTACCTATGGCATCATCGTCTATCAGGAACAAGTCATGCAGGTCTGTCAACGTATGGCCGGTTTCAGCTTAGGACAGGCCGACCTGCTAAGACGTGCCATGGGTAAAAAGCAAGCCGATGTCATGGCACGAGAACGCGAGCATTTCATTAGGGGGGCCAGAGAGCAGGGGATAGAGGCTGAGATTGCGTCAGCTACCTATGATTACATCTATGAATTTGCTAGCTACGGCTTCAACCGCTCACACGCGGTGGTCTATTCAACCTTAGCCTTCCAACTAGCCTATCTCAAGGTGCATTATCCTCTAGCCTTCTATCAAGCCCTCTTAAACATGGGCAGTTCCAACCAGACGACCATGGCCGACTATATTCTGGAGGCCAAACGTCATACAGGTCCACTCCTTGGTCTCAATCTCAATGAGAGTCAGATAGGCTTTAGTGTCAGTGGTCAGCAACTCCAAGTAGGTCTCTCAGCCATCCGGACCTTACGCCATGACTTTGTCAGCCACATTGTAGAAGACCGCCAGCTCTTAGGGCCATATACCGGTCTCTTACATTTTATGCAGCGTCTACCTAAGAAATGGCTCAAACACGAGTGGCTAGAAAGCCTAATTAGTGTAGGGGCCTTGGACTATACCGGCATGAACCGGCCAACCTTGCTAAAGAACCTAGACAAGCTCATGCAAAGTGTTACCTTTAGTGGTGGCAATTTGTCGCTCTTCCCAGAGCTAGAGCCACGAATTGAATGGGTGGAGGACTGGAACCCTAGCCAAAAGCGAGATAAGGAAGTGGAAATTCTAGGCTTCTCCTTAGAAGGGCATCCGGTAGCGACTTATCAAGCCTTTGCCAAGTCCCATCCCAACTTGTTGTCAGTAAGAGATATCTTAGCGGCCAAACCAAACCTCAAGGTCCAAACCCTAGTCTTAGTCAAAGGCATCCGGGTCATTAACACTAAGAAACAGGAATTAATGGCCTTCCTCGAACTAGAAGACGAAGTAGCTAGCATTAGCGGGGTAGTCTTCCCGCAAAGCTATCGACACTATGTCTCGCTGCTTAAGGAGGGACAGGTCTTGCTAGTAGAAGGGACGGTCGAACTAGACCGCCAGGGACGCCATCAGCTGATTATTAAGCGTTTGGCGCTAGTCAATGAACAAGAAGCCAAGGCGTCAACTAGCCCTAATCAGCATCCTTTCCAACGTTGCTTTGTCCAGGTCAAGGCCTTCCAGGACCTCAAACCTTTTCTGCCAGGCTTAAGAAAATTTGCCGATCAATATTCTGGACCAGTAGCCATAATTTTAGTCGATGGCAATCGTCAGACCTTCCAATTGGATGATGCCTATCGGGTCTCCTATGGCCAGAAAGCGCAAGCAGAATTAGCAAAACTACTGGCTCCTTTCAAAATTATCTACAAGTAATCGATTACATCTATTAATTTCGAAAAAATGTATGACTTTAGCCAATAAAAGTGGTAAAATAAGCCTTGGATATCAATCCAAGTCGATTGATTACAATTCAACTTAGAGGTGAGAAACATGAAGCGTATTGCAGTCTTAACCAGTGGTGGCGACGCTCCTGGTATGAATGCAGCAGTGCGGGCTGTCGTAGAGCGTAGCTTGCATCATGGCATTGAGGTCGTAGGTGCTTACTATGGTTTTAAAGGCTTATATGAAGGTGACTTCAGACCTTTAGACGTAGCGACTTGCTCTCATGCCTTAAGACGGGGTGGCACCTTCTTATATTCTGCTCGATTCCCAGAATTTAAGGAGCCTGAAATCCAAGAGAAGGCAATTGAACAGATGAAGGCACATGGCATTGATGCCTTAGTTGTTGTGGGTGGGGACGGTTCCTTTACTGGGGCCTTGAAATTAACCCAAAAAGGTTTCCCAGCTATCGGGATTCCTGGGACCATCGATAACGATATTGCAGGGACAGAATACACCATTGGTTTTGATACCGCGGTTAATGTGGCCCTAGATGCTATTGATAAAATTACTGACACTGCTTCCTCCCACAACCGGACCTTTATTGTCGAAGTAATGGGCCGTCATGCAGGGGATATGGCTAGCTGGATTGGGGTGGCTGCTGGTGCAGATGCCATTGTGATTCCAGAAGAAGCCTATGATTTAAAAGAAATCGCAGAAACCATCGCTGCTAACCGTCGCGCCGGTAAGGATCATTCCTTAATCGTCTTGGCCGAAGGCGTCATGACAGCGGCTCAATTCCGTAAGGAATACGAAGCTGTCTCTGGTGACGATGTGCGTGATGTGACCTTGTCACACATTCAACGTGGGGGCAACCCAACAGTGCGTGACCGTGTCTTCGCTAGCTTGATGGGTTCCAAGGCGGTTGACCTCTTATTAGAAGGTCAAGCTGGTATCTTCTTAGGTCTTAAGAATGAACAATTGGCAACTTTTGACATTGTGGAAACCTTGACCAATGAAAAACACCAAGTCCGTCGCGATCTTTATGAATTAAACCAAGGCCTTAGCGCTAAATAAAAAGAGAAGGAGTTCTTTTAAAATGAAAAAAACTAAGATTATTTGTACCATGGGTCCTGCTTCTAACACAGCAGAACAAATGGCAAAGTTGATTGAAGCAGGGATGAACGTTGCACGTTTCAACTTCTCTCACGGTTCTCACGAAGAACACTTAGAACGCTTCAACAACTTGAAGGCTGCCCGTCAAGCTACCGGCAAACTTTGCGCCATTCTCTTGGATACCAAAGGTCCAGAAATCCGTACTAACGACATGCAAGACAATGCCATCGACTTAGTTAAGGGCGCAACTGTTCGTATTTCTATGACTGAAGTCTTAGGGACTAAGGACAAATTCTCTGTAACTTACGCTAACTTAATCAACGACGTTGAAGTAGGTAGCCACATTCTTTTGGATGACGGTTTAGTTGACTTATTGGTAACTGAAATCGATCACGCTAACCAAGAATTAGTGACTGAAATTCAAAACTCTGGCGTAATCAAATCTAAGAAGGGTGTTAACGTTCCTAACGTTTCCATCAACTTACCAGGGATCACTGAAAAAGACGCTGCTGACATCCGCTTCGGTGTTCGCGAAGGGATCGACTTCATCGCTGCATCTTTCGTTCGTCGTGCTAGCGACGTTATGGAAATCCGTGAAATCTTAGAACAAGAAGGTCGTCCAAACGTTAAGATCATCTCTAAGATTGAGAACCAAGAAGGGGTCGACAACATCGACGAAATCTTGTCTGTATCTGACGGTATCATGGTAGCTCGTGGTGACTTAGGGGTAGAAATCCCAACTCACGAAGTGCCAATCGTTCAAAAATACATCATCAAGAAATGTAACCAAGCTGGTAAACCAGTTGTAACAGCAACTCAAATGTTAGACTCTATGCAACGCAACCCACGTCCAACTCGTGCGGAAGCTGGGGACGTTGCCAACGCTATCTTCGACGGGACTGACGCAGTTATGCTTTCTGGTGAAACTGCAGCAGGGGACTTCCCAGAAGAAGCAGTTAAGACTATGGCTGCTATCTGTGTTCGTACTGAAAAAGAATTGCACGAACACGATGCATTCAGCATCAAACGCTTCGACCGTTCTGACATGACTGAAGCAATCGGCCAAGCAGTTGGTCACACTGCTAAGAACTTAGGTATCGAAACTATCGTAGCACCTACAAGCTCAGGTCACACTGCTTTGATGATTTCTAAATACCGTCCAAACGCTCACATCGTGGCAGCTACTTTCGACGAAGAAACTCAACGTTCATTAGCTGTAGCATGGGGTGTTATCCCTTACGTTATCGACCGTCCAACTTCAACAGACGAAATGATGGATAGCGCAACAGCTTTGGTTCAAGAAAAAGGCTTCGCTAAAGAAGGCGACTTGATCTTAATCACTGCTGGTGTACCAGTTGGTGAAGCAGGGACCACTAACTTGATGAAAATTCAAGCGATTGGGACTCAATTAGCGAAAGGTGAAGGCGTCGGTAACGGCAATTTTATCGGTAAGGCTGTTTTAGCAACTGACGCGGCCACTGCCAATGCGAAAGCCACTGCTGGGACTATCTTAGTAACTCGTGCAACTGACAAGGACTTCTTGCCAGCATTCGATAAAATCGGTGCCCTTGTTACTGAAGAAGGCGGGATCACTTCTCATGCAGCCATCATGGGGCTTGAAAAAGGAATTCCTGTCATCGTAGCAGCTAAAGATGTGCTTTCTAACGTGGCAGATGGTGAATTAATCACTGTAGATGCGCGTCGTGGTTTAATCTACCGCGGTGCAGCAGCGATCATCTAAGCTCACCTCACTTATAATCATCAACGCTCTACCATTAGGTAGGGCGTTTTTTTGTGCTGTCATGCAAATTTAATAGAGAATTTTCGGATTAAATCAGGGCAAAGGGGTATATATATATGAAGACTTTTTGAGGAGGCATTATATGGAATCCCAGTATCAACTTAAGACAGGTGCAGCTAAGCTAAAATGGTGGTTAGTTGGCTTATTTGCCATAGGAATTATAGGCATTGTCATTGGCTTAATATGGCTTAACTTGCGCCCAAGACGGCCCATAATGCAAGAAGAGTCTTCTATCAGTTCCAGTAGGCTTCCTGAGCCAATCTCTTCACAGCAATCCTCCCAGCCCGATAAGATTTATGTAGACCTCAAGGGAGCCGTCAAGCATCCAGGTGTCTATGCCCTAGATCAGGGTAGTCGGGTCTTTGACCTGCTGGAAATGGCGGGTGGTTTGACGGAAGATGCGGCCGAGCGGGCCCTTAACCAAGCACAACTCCTAGTGGATCAGCAGAGTCTCTATGTACCCACCATGGCGGAATGGGAGGCTGAGAGCCAGGGACCGCAAGCTAACGTGGTAGGAAGTCAGGATCCCTTAGTTTCTAGTCCTAGTCCTAATAGTGGCAAGGTTAATGTCAACCAAGCCGATTTGGCTCAATTAGAGACTTTGCCCGGTATTGGGGCTAAAAAAGCCCAAGCTATTATTGACTACCGGACGACAAACGGCTCCTTTCATTCGCTTGAGGACTTAGGCAAAGTCAAGGGCATCGGGCCTAAGATGCTGGAAAAGTTAAGAGATCTGGTGATTTTCCAATGAAGGATAAGCTCAAAAGATATTGGTCAAATGACTGTCTCCTGCTAGCAAGCAGCCTTGAGTCCTTGAGACATAAATGGTTTCTACTATGGATCTATGCTGCAGTTTTCATTAGCATGCTATATCACGAAAACTGGGCTTGGAGCCTGGCCTTAGTCATCCTAATTGTTCGGCTTTGCTTTCTAGGACCTAAATGTCATCGGCGAAACTGCCTCTTGGCTTGCTTGGTCTTAAGCATCTGGTGCTTGAGTAAATGGACCTGGCAATACTATGAGCAGTCTCAACTTAATCAAAGGATAGAGCCGGACATAGCGCAAACCTATCAGCTAATTCTAGCACCTAGCCAAGTCAAGCATACGGCCACAGGTTGGCAGGGCATAGGTCAATTAAGATTTTCTGACGGTCGTCTCCTGCCTGTTCTGGCAAAGGGGCAGGGCGATATTAAGTGGAATCTAGGCTATGAGGTGATGGAAGTCAAGGGGCAGGCTAGTCTTAAAAAAGCAGAGCGAGCCCGTAATTTTGGGGTCTATGACTATCAGCAAAGCTTAGCAGATAAGGGGATTGATTGGGTACTAGACTTTAAGGTAGTGTCTGCCATTCAACCGAAGCCACTGTCTTTAGGAGCTATGGAAGCCCTACGACAGTGGTGTTTGTCGCCCTTGGCTAGGTGGAAAGAGCAAGAGGCTTCCTGGACCAGCTTGGTTTTACGGCTTCTATTTAATCAGCAGACCCCGGGCTTTCGCGACCAGTCGGTGAGTTTGGGGGTGCTTGGCCTAAGTCATTTCTTCGCTATCTCTGGCTTTCATTTGCTCTATTTAAGACGAATGCTGAGTCGTTTCTTTTTGCGCTTAGGTTGCCTTAAAGAAAGTGTTGCTTTCTTGCTGCCTCTCTTTCTCCTCTTCTATAGCTGGCTATGTGGTTGGCCTATTGGCAGCATTAGAGTCTTAGGAAGTTGGGGACTAGTGGCTTTTTCTAAGCGTTTTGGCGACCAAAGTATGACGTCTATGGACCGGCTAAGTCTTGTAGGACTGGCCTGTTTACTTTGCCAGCCTGGCCTAGTCTTTCAGCCGGCCTACCTGCTGAGCTTTGGCTTGTCAGCTGTACTCATATTTTCGAATCAAGCCATGGAGCACCCAAAACACTATACTTGGCGCCATCAAGTCTACATACTCTTAGCTTGTTTGCTCATTACCTGGCCTCTTATGATGGATTGGCGTTATGAATGGTATCCGCTACAAGTCTTGGCCATATTTCTCTTAGGGATTGTCTTTGAATCGCTTATTATGCCGCTAGCCTTAGTGTCAGGCCTAGCGCTCATTTTGCCAGGCTTAGACAGGCTAGCGAGTTTATTGGATAGGATTTATCAATGCTTACTAGAAATGCTAGCGCCTCTGAGCAAATTCTTCTCCTGGCATGTCATAACTGGGCGTTTAAGTCTTATTTACTGGCTGATATTTCTGACCCTATTCCTAGTCTGGTTACGATGGGGATGGCGCCATCCTTGGTCAACGGGAGTGGTTATTGCATGCTCTTATGGCTTAATACTGGGACTTAAACCATACTTGCATTGGCAGTCTAGTGTCACCATATTGGATGTAGGGCAGGGGGATAGTCTAGTCTACCAAGCAGCCTGGTCAAAGGAAGCCTGGTTGATTGATACAGGTGGCAGGCCACCTTATCCAGCTAGCAGGGAAGGGCCGAGTTTTGACACTCAATATGGCTATTATAATCTGATTCCCGCCCTCAAAGCGCAAGGGATCGGCTCGCTGACCGGGGTCATGATTACCCACTCGGATTTAGACCATATTGGTAGCCTGGCTAGTCTCAGTCAGGAAGTGGCCATCGACAATCTCTGGATTAGCCAGCATACCGCTAGCCATCCAGTATGGCAGGAAATCAAGCCCTATCTGGCGGCAAAGACCCAAGTCCATATCTTAGGACCAGGTCAATCCTATTCAATCAAGGATGGGCTGATCTTCTACACCAATAATTTTAATCAGGCGACGGCCCCCAACGACGCCTCTATTGCCGCAACTCTAGCGATGGGTAGGCACCGTTTACTTAATTTAGGTGATATGTCGGGTGAATATGAGCAGGCCTTGATTGAACGTTTCCCTGAAATTCAGGCCGATATTCTCAAATGCGCCCATCATGGCAGTCGCTTTAGCAGTTCAGATGCCTTGCTCAACCACCTGCAGCCTAAGTTAGCCTTGTTGTCTGCTGGGGTTCACAATACTTATCACCATCCTCATCCCGATACCCTGGCTAAACTAAGTAATAGGGGGATTCCTTATTTTGCAACACCCTATCATGGCGCCATCCGATATGAGTGGAGTGATTGGGGTTGGGAGGGGTGGCGAACAGTTCTGGAAGCAGCTCAATCCACCTATCCTAAAAGTGAGCCTAGCCAGTCAAAAAGATAAGCTAATCTTGTATGCCCATAGCTAAAGTGCTATACTGAATACGTAAACATTATTATGCAAAAACCTGTAGAGAGTAGGTGTTTTTTGTGTTAGAAGTAAAGCATTTAGTTAAGCACTTCGGCGACTTGTGCGCTGTCAATGATGTCTCCTTTACGGTGCAGCCAGGTAGTATTATGGGAATTATTGGTCAGAACGGGTCAGGTAAGACTACGATTTTTCGGATGATTCTCAATTTCTTGAATTTAGAACCTGGTGCATCCATTGAGTGGCAAGGGCAGCCTATGAGTAGCCAGGTCTATGATACGGTAGGCTATTTGCCGGAAGAACGTGGCTTATATGATAAGATGACCATCGAAGATCAAATTGTCTTCTTTGCCGAACTGCGCGGCATGAAGAAGGCCCATGTTCTTGAAAAAATTGATTATTGGATGGAAAAATTCGATGTCAGAGGTAAAAGAAGCGATAAAATTAAGAGTCTGTCTAAAGGGAATCAACAGAAGGTGCAACTCATCGCGACCTTAATTCATGAGCCAAAACTCATGATTCTAGATGAGCCATTTTCAGGTCTAGACCCGGTTAATGCGGACTTACTCAAGCAAGGTATTCTAGAGCTCAAGGCCAAGGGTTCTTCCATTATATTCTCTAGTCATAATATGAATAACGTAGAAGAAATTTGCGACCATTTGGTCATGATTCACTATGGTAAACAGGTGCTGTCAGGAACGGTTGACGAGGTTAAGGAGTCCTTCGGCCGGACCCGTATTTTCCTAGAAAGTCCTGACTGGAATCAAGCCCAACTTCAAGCCCTACCAGGCGTAGAAAAGGTCCGTCACCTAAGCGGTCATCGCTATCATTTGATTCTAAGCGAGGAGTCCGCCGGTCATGCCATCTTTGACGCAGTGACACAAGGAAAGTATATTGCCCAATTTAGTCAACAACCGCCAACCTTAGATGAGATTTTCAAGTTGAAAGTAGAGGTGTCTGACCATGAGTAAATTATGGATTATCGCCAAGGAAGTCTATCGCAAAAATGTCAAGAGTTGGGGTTTCTTCTTCATGGTTTTTGCGCCCTTTATTATCATGGGTGTTTCTGTCTTGATTGGCTACTTTATTGCCAATGATGAATCGAGTAATGCCAATGAGACCATCGCTATTGTCAGTCAAGATCAGGGCTTAAAAGATAGCTTAGCCCAGGATAATTTGACTTATAAGTTGGCCTATTATGATGATGAAGCCAGTGCTCGCCAATCCCTTAACCAAAAAGGAGTTAACGGCTATTTAATGGTCAAAGAAGACAATGGGCGTGTGCAAGCTACTTATTACCAAAAGTCTACCGCCCATAGCCTGACCTTGTCTGATTTGGCTGAAAGCCTCAATCGCTACCAACTCAGCAAAATAGGTCAAAGCCTTAACCTAAATGTTCAGCAAATTGCCACCATTCGTTCCAGTAAGGTGTCAATCGGTAAGATTAATCTCAAGGAAAGCAAGGACGGGACCTATTCAGAAGAGGATGCTAGGTCCCTTCAAGTCATGGCCCGCATGGGGGCTGCCTTTGTGGCCATTATGCTATCCTATATGTTGATTTTAGCTTACAGTTCAATTTTTGCTCAGGAAGTGGCCTTGGAGAAGGGCAACCGGGTCATGGAAATCATCCTATCCTCCATTCCTGCCAAACAACATTTATTAGGTAAGATTCTAGGTGCTTCACTGATAATGGCTACCCAAATTGGTATTTACCTGATCTTAGGAATCGGCTTCTATTTCATGACTGGCGTATCCAGTATTTTTAGCTACCTAGAGCCATTTAAACCGCTCTTGTTAGGGATTTTGCCTAGCTTTGGTTTAAGTCTAGTCTTTGCTTTGATGGGGATGTTGGCCTATATGATTCTATCCGTTTTGTTAGGATCGATCGCCACACGACTGGAGGATGTCCAAAAGTCGATTCAGCCGGTCATCTTCACTACCATCATTGGTTTCTATATTGCCGTCTATGGTCTCCAACAACCTAATTCACCTGTTGTGGTCATCGGCTCTTGGGTGCCATTTACTTCTCCATTTGTCATGCCGGTTCGTCTAGCTACAGAGACGGTCTCAAATTTGGAAATTGTTCTCTGCCTACTTGGCTGTTTTGCCTTTATGGTCTTTTCCTTCTGGTTGGCCTTGACCTTTTACCAGGCGACCGTTCTCTCGACTAGTGACAAAGGGGTTATCCATGCCTTCAAGCGGTCTTATTCTCTCTGGAAGAGTGAAAAAGGCCAAAAGGCTTAAGTTTAGAAAGCGAGTTTTATTATTACATGAAAAAATCCACCATTATTTCCTTGCTTAGTCTGGCTTGTCTTTTGACAGCCTGCCAAGCTAAGCCGCGCGACGCTGCTCAAGGCGGAGATGCCCTCTATGGTCCACCCGAGTCAGCTACTAGTCAATCTTCGCTTGATGAAGCGACGCGTCAACGCTATCAAGCTCTTAATAAGGTGCATGAATTTTACGAAAAATTAAGTACGGTCCAAGTTAAAACTTCTCTTAAGCAAGAGGGTGGAGACTGGCAGGCAACCGCTGATAGTCAGCAATTTTATGAAGCGGGAGCCTTGAAAGCCTATCGCACTAAGACCGTGACCACGGTCAAGGATGCCCACTATGACCTGGAGTTCTACTTCGACGGAGAACACCATTATGTGGCCTCACCTCATGCGGCGTGGAGTCAAAATGACAATGCCAAGAACTCCATGAGCTACCTCTATTGGGCCAAACTCCTAATTGAAGGAGAAGACAGCTCGTTACTGGATGCTGAGGCACCTGAAGGTCAATGGCGGATTAATAAGACTGTGACCAATCCTGAGTTAATTCAAGGCCTAGTTAGCCTGCTGGATTTGCCTGAAAGTTTCTCAGCTCAGGCTACTTATCAGGCAGACTTGACTTATCTGGTTGACAGTGAGACTGGTCAGATGCTTGAGGCCGCGCTTAAGCTGACCGTTACAGACGGAGATTCCAGTCATGTCTATCAAGCTAAGAGCACAAGCCAAGTCCCAGAGGAGTCCACGACTAAGGATAGTCTTAAGCCTGATTTAGAGGCTCAAGCAAGTCCCTTGGAAGTTGCAGAAGGCCAGTGGTTAGAAGCCTTTAAGGCGGCTAACCCAACCCAGGCGATTACGACTTACGAAGTGACAGAAGGACGTCAAGCAGGCGACCAGGATAGTAATTTGCTTTATCTAACCAATAGCCAAAATGGCCAGGTCCTGGCACAAGCCATAGGGACTATCCAGGACAAGCAAATCAAAGGCTATCAGTATCAACTCGGGCAAAAGCGCTATAGCAAGACAGAAGATGGTGGTGTTAAAGAAGAAAACGTGGAGCCAATCGATTTCTATGATTTAGCAGTGAAATCCTTGATAGATCATTCCGACCAGGTTCAAACTTTTAATCCAACTGATGAAGCTGGCCAACCCATTAATGATCCGGCAAGCGCCACAACGACAACCTATCGTTTGACCTTTGAGAATGACTACGATGGCCTAGCTAAATTGGCTGGTGCTATCGATATCTCTAATCTCAAACGCGAAGGGGAAGCCGTCTACGGGGTGGATTATGTGGTCAACAAGGCCAGCCTAGAGCTTGAAGGCTTCTACCTATGGAGTTTGACGGCAGAAGATACAGCTATTACGCATGTCAATCGCTATAGTTTCCGCCATCTCAATCAGCAGGCCCCATCTCTGATTCAGTTTTTGGTAGATCCTGAACTGGTTAAGACAGCCAAACCATAAGAAAATACCCCATCACCAAGAGGTGATGGGGTATTTTGATGAGCTCAGCCTAAGGTTGACCCGTGTTACCATTTTGGCCAGGTTGATTTTGGTTACCTGGTTGGTTACCGTTCTGGCCTGGTTGGTTAGGCTGACTCGGTTGACCCGGCTGGTTAGGTTGGTTGCCTCGGTTGTTAGGCGATTGCGGGTTATTTTCTCCTTGCTCATTCGGATTTGGTTGGCTACTTGAAGAGCTAGACTCGGACTTGAGACTCACAGTGATTACTAGCGTATCGGAACTACTGTTACCATCCACAATTCTCAGTCGTAAGACGTAATCCTGGATTTCATGGGCAGGAATATCAAAGCTTGTACCTGTCCCTTGGTAGACCACAGTCCCGTTGACGGATAATTCGAAGGTGCCGGAGCCAGTTAATGGTCCCCATGTGGCGTGAATGGTACGTGTTTGTTGGTTGTAGTTAGCGTCGAATCCAGTAGGAGCAGCAATATGGCGGCCATAATTGAGGGATTGTTCCTTAGGTTCCGACCCCTTAATGAAAAGCTCGGAGGAAATCATTTCCCGTGGTGTGTATGGGCCAGGGAGTAGCAAGGGCTCCGTGTATTTCTCAATATCAGCCTTGACCAAGCTGCTTGGCATGGTCCAGTCAGACTTGCTCTGGTTAGCCATAAGCGAGGTCATGAGTTTGGCATAGATTTTTTGAGGTAGGCGGGTTTGTTCTAAGGTCAGATAATTACCGGCTTCATAGGGATTATCATAACCGACCCAAGTGACCATGGCATATTTGGTAGTAAAACCAGCAAACCAGCCATCTGGGGCAGCATAGGTGCTAGCATCCAGACCTAATTGGCTCAGTTGCTCTGCCGTATAGTTGGTTGTCCCAGTCTTACCTGCATTAGGGATGCCATCTAGCTTGGCAGCTGCGGCGAATTCGCCAGGAACCCCTTTAAGGATATCGGTCAGCATATAAGCGGTGGAATCCTTCATGGCACGAGATCCTGGAGAATCGAAGTCACGCACAGTTCCAGCAGAGGTTACAACACGACGTACTGCATAAGGGGCATGGTATTCCCCGTAGTTGGCAATCGCCGCGTAAGCCGCTGAAAGCTGGATAGGGGAGACTTCCCCACCAATGGCGTTGGCTTCCACTAACTCTTTCTTGTCATTATTGCTAATGTTAATGTTGAGTTTTTGCAGGAAGGCATAGGCATTGTCCATGCCGACTGCATGCAGCATCTTGAGGGCAGGGATATTGCGCGAACCAGCTAAAGCTTCACGCAGAGTCATTTTGCCCTTATATTCAAAGTCAAAGTTTTGGAGCTCACCACCATTTTTATAGGTATAAGGCTCATCGACCACGGTGGTCCCGGTCGAGTAGTTGAGGTACTCGAAGGCAGGCCCATAGTCAGCCAGTGGCTTCATGGTTGAGCCGATACTGCGGTTCAGCGCATTGGCGCGGTTGAGACCTAGATAGACGTTTTGCTTACGACCGCCAATGACAGCTTGGAGCTGGCCATTAGTGACGTCCACAATAGAAATAGCTGTCTGCATCTTATCATTTGGGAAGAGGGAAGAGTCGTTGTTGACCAAGTCATAGGCTTGCTTTTGAGCATCCCAGTTGAGGTTAGTATAGACTTCGACACCATCAGTGAAGATGTCCAGATTCATCTTATCCTTGACTTCCTTGGCGACCACATCCAAATAAGAATCTAAGACCATATCAGTGTTATCCATGGTGTTCTGATCCAATGGTTTGAGCATGGAGCTGACTGATTGAGCGACGGCCTCGTCGTATTGGGCTTGACTAATCAATTTGCGACGTAGCATGACGCTCAGGACGATATCGCGACGCTCTTGGGCAGCTTCTGGGAAAGAATAGGGGTCGTAAGAGGATGGTGCTTGTGGAATCCCGGCTAAGAGAGCCGCTTCACCAACGGTTAACTGACTGAGTTCCTTGCCGAAGAAGAGGCGGGCAGCTGTCTTAGCGCCGTAGGTATTATTAGAATAGAAAAGCTTGTTGAGATAGAAGGTCAGTATTTGGTCCTTGGTGTACTCACGCTCCAGTTGCATGGCTAACCAGGCTTCCTGGACCTTACGTTTTAAGGTTTGGTCCTTAAAGTCAGTCGAGAAGACCGAGTTCTTGACTAATTGCTGGGTAATGGTCGAGCCACCTTCGGAAATTCGACCTCTGCGAATATTACGGACAAAGGCACCCGCAATCCGAATGGGGTCAATCCCGTTGTGATTGTAGAAACGACCGTCTTCAATAGCAATCACAGCATTTTTTAGGTTTTCAGGTATTTCATTGGCCTGCATGAGGTCGCGGCTCTGATTACCTAATTCCTTGATTAGGTTGCCTTTTTGGTCATAGATTTTACTTGGCATCTGACCGACCAAATCTGCTTCCGTGATTTGTGGGGCAGAAGAGGAGTAGTAGATAAAGATGGCGGCCCCTGAGGCAACTGCCAAAATAAAGAGACTGAAGAAGGCAATCAGGCAGTATTTAAGGATACGGCGCCAAAGGGGTTTCTTACCAGCTTTTTTACCTTTCTTCTTTTGTCGGCCTTGATTCTCAGACGAATCAAGAGGCGTAGATTCTTGTTGGGAGGCTTGATATTTCTTGCGTTCGAGACGACTTCCAGTTACCAAGTCAATCCCTCCTTTCTTGTCAAACTAATGAGCTTGGAGCCAGAGGTCCACAGCTGCTAAATAATCAATCATAGGAAAGACCCCTTGTTGGCAGAGGTAGCCATGGCTTTCCAGGTAAGTGAGGGGCAAGCTCTTGCGCTTCTGACTTTCCAACCACTGATCGAGGGCAGGGAAGGGAAGTAAATAGACCTTGTCATGCACTTTGAAGCTAATTAAGAGAAAGACGATACCGCCTTGTTGGTGGCATTGTCGCATGTGCTCAATCTGGTGGTCTGGTAAGTTGGCCAGTGGGAAACTAGTTTTATTAGTCGTTTCCTTAGCTTCAAAATCCAGATAGCGACCTAAATAGAGGCCGTTGTAGTCTGTTGTCGAGGCTTGGCGATAGTAGGCCTCGGTTATCCGAGCAGCGCTACGACGCGGGAAATCCACCTTGACGATTTGGATCGGTGTCGGTTTCTTGTGGATCACCGCCAGGTTATGACTGAGGTAGTATTGGTTGGATTGATTAATACGATCTTCTAAGGACATGCCTCGGCTACCGTACTGAGTAGGCTTTTTGGATGCCTTGAGATTTTGCATAGTCCCAGCTTTAGGTGGCTCTATGCTTTGCCCTGCTGGTTTATTAATGGCTCTATGCCGGGCTGAACCAGCTGGATATTTAACCATTCCACTCACTCCTTCACCTTATTATACTAGAAGCAAGCCCCTCCCGCCTAGTATTTCGCTATAAGTGCCCTGAAATTACACAAAAAGTTCATAAATAGGCACTTTTTTAAGGAAGTAGCTGTTCCCAATCAAAATAAATGATAATCTAGCAATTAGGACTTATAATAGGTATGTAATTATTCGCAGGAGGGATTTTATGTCGATATCGTATTATTTAACAGTCTTTGGGGCGGGAATACTTTCCTTTTTATCCCCATGTGTCTTGCCATTGTTTCCTTTGTATATGGGAACCTTTATGGGAGAGACCGGGGACAAGAAGGTAAAAATTGGCAATTATAGCTTTTATCTCTTGCCAGTCTTGAAGGTTTTGGCTTTCATGTCAGGTATTTCGCTGATTTTCTTCATGTTAGGCTTTGCGGCCAGTCTCTTGGGACAAATCGTCTATGGTCACTATACCCGCTATGTGCTAGGGGGCATAATCGTGCTGATGGGAATTTATCAGCTGGAATTAGTGGAGATTCCATGGCTTAGTCGCCAAAAGACCGTCCAGATGGAGGCTAAAAAGGCTGGGGAATTAACGCGGAGCTTTCTATTGGGACTGAGCTTTAGCTTTGGTTGGACGCCTTGTGTCGGGCCAGTCTTGAGTTCTGTCTTAGCCTTAGTGACCACCACAGGGGCCAGTGCTTGGTACGGTGGAAGCTTACTCTTCGTCTATGCTTTGGGCCTGTCAGTACCTTTCTTACTCTTGGCAGTGGTATCATCATCTCTCGTCAAATGGCTTAATGTGGCCAAACAACACATGATGCTGATTAAACGGGTGGGGGCTGTCCTCATCATATTGGTCGGTATTCTGGTTATGTTCAACAAAATCTAGGAAAAAGAGGCAAACAATATGTCACATTTTACACGTAAATTTTGGCAAGTCTTAGGTCTAGTAAGTTTAAGTTCAGGCTGTCTAGCGGCCTGCCAACCTCATCAGGAGGCGAGTAATGCCAACAAAACAGCTAGCGCCACACAAACAAACACGTCTTCCCAAAAGCAAGAAGCAGGGCAAAGCTTAAGCGGGACCTTTCAAGATATTCATGGTAAAACTTATAAGTTAGAAGATTTGCGAGGCAAGAAAGTCTACATTAAATTCTGGGCCTCCTGGTGTTCTATCTGCCTAGCAGGACTCAAGGATGTCGACGCCTTAGCTGATGAAAGCAATCAAGGAAATGATGTGGTCGTCTTATCCATGGTGGCACCTGAAATTCGAAATGAAAAGCCACTGGCCGATTTTACCAAGTGGTTTTCCGGCCTAGATTATACGCATTTGCCGGTCTTAGTGGACCAGTCAGGTGATTTTATGAAGCAATTAGGGGTTGTGGCCTATCCCACTTCGGCCTTTATCAATTCCAAGGGGGAACTAGTAAAGGTCCAATTAGGCCATATGGATCGGCAAAGTGTCTTAGATCAATTGGCTAGCATGGACTAAGGAAGGTTCTTAAAATTTGAAAGAAGGAAACTATAATGGATAAACGTTATTTATTAACCGGCTTAATTGCGGTTCTAGGGGTAATTACGCTTGTCTGGTGGCGGACCTCTCATTCTGGCCTGACCGCCCAAAATATCGAAAGCCGGGTAGAAGCCGCCCTTGCGGCAAATGCTACTAGTTCTTCTAGTACTTCAAGCAAGGAAGAAGTCAAAGCCGAGAATCTCAAGACTCTCTATCTAGCAGGTGGCTGTTTTTGGGGCCTAGAAGCTTATTTTGAGCAAATTGATGGGGTGCTTGATGTGGAATCTGGCTATGCCAATGGGACGTCAGACATCACCAACTATACCTTAATCGGTCAGACTGACCACGCCGAAACGGTTAAAATCACCTATGATGCCAGTAAACTAGATGTGCGTCAACTCTTACTCTATTACTTCCGGGTTGTAGATCCGCTTTCCCTTAATAAGCAAGGCAATGATGAGGGCCGACAATATCGGACGGGTATTTATTATGAGAGCGAAGAGGATATGGCTGTCGCCCAAGCAGTAATGAAGGAAAAGGCGGAAGAATTGGGCCAAGAACTCAAGGTTGAATTGGAGCCTCTTAAAAACTATGTTAAGGCTGAGGAAGAACATCAAGACTATCTGACCAAACATCCTAACGGTTACTGCCACATCGATCTCAAGAAGGCGCAGGATCCCTTGATTGATGTCAGCCTCTATCCCAAACCAAGTGATCAAGAACTGAAGGAAAAATTAAGCCCTGCTCAATACGCTGTGACCCAGGAAAATAACACCGAGCAGGCCTTTTCCAACCAATATTGGGATAATAAGGAGCCAGGTATCTATGTGGATGTCGCTACTGGGGAGCCACTCTTCTCCTCTAAGGATAAGTATGACTCGGGTTGCGGCTGGCCTAGCTTTACCAAGCCTATCTCAGCGGATGTAGCACGCTATAAGGAAGACACTAGCTTTAACATGAGGCGGATTGAAGTCCGGTCACGTTCTGGTAACTCTCATTTGGGACATGTCTTTGATGATGGGCCTAAGGACAAGGGTGGCCTCCGCTATTGTATTAACTCAGCTTCCATTACCTTCATTCCTAAGGACCAGATGGAAAGTAAGGGCTATGGCTACTTACTTCCATACGTGGAATAGGTAGAGAAAATAGGTGGTCCCACTTAATGGAGTCAAATCTGAGGAAAAGTCAGTAAAAATAGGGGAAATCTGTTTACAAATTGGATGCTTTCAGTTAAAATTGTGGAGTGTGTAAATAAACAAGAAGCTATGGAGGAAAGTTACATGGTAGCGAAATTCGAAAAACAAGCAACAAATACAGGGGTATTAACCTTTGAAATTCCAGTAGAAGATGTGAAGAAAGCTTTAGACACAGCATTCAAGAAGGTACAAAAACGTTTGTCAGTACCTGGTTTCCGTAAGGGGAAAGTGCCACGTCAAATCTTCAACAATGTATATGGGGAAGCAGCGCTCTACGAAGATGCCTTGAACGCTCTCTTGCCAGTTCATTTATCTAAAGCTATTCAAGAGGCTGAATTAGAAGTGGTAACTGAACCAAAGATTGACATCGAAAAACTCGAAGCAGGTCAACCTTGGGTATTAAAAGCTGAAGTTGTCTTAAAACCAGAAGTGAAATTAGGCGACTACAAGGGCTTAGAAGTAGAAGCACAAGACCGTCAAGTGTCTGATCAAGATGTTAAGGACGAATTAGAATCTCGTCGTTTAGGTTTGGCTGAACTCGTTGTTAAAGAAGGCGCAGCTGAATTAGGCGATACAGTGGTTATCGACTTCGAAGGTTTCTTGGGTGACCAAGCATTTGAAGGCGGTAAGGGTGAAAACCACTCATTAGAACTTGGTTCTAACAGCTTCATCCCAGGCTTTGAAGACCAATTAGTTGGGACCAAAGCAGGCGACCAAGTGGAAGTGAAAGTAACCTTCCCAGAAGCTTACCATGCAGAAAACCTTAAAGGTCAAGACGCTGTCTTCAAAGTAACCGTTCACGAAGTAAAAGCCAAAGAATTACCTGAATTAGATGACGAATTTGCAAAAGACGTGGATTCAGAAGTTGAAAGCTTAGCTGAATTAGAAAATAAAATCCGTGTTCAATTAGAAGAGTCTAAAAAGACTGCTGCTAAGGAAGTTGTAGAAGACTTAGCTTTACGTCAAGCGGTTAAGAATGCTGAAATCGTTGAATTACCAGAAGTAATGGTAGAAGACGAAATCAACCGTCAAGTATCTCACTTCACCAATAACTTGAAACGTCAAGGGATTAACGAAGACTTATACTTCCAAATCACTGGTACTAACGCTGAAGGCTTACGTGCTCAATTCGCTGAAGAAGCTGAATTACGTACTAAGACTAACTTAGTATTAGAAGCCATCGTTAAGGCTGAAGACATTCAAGTAACGGATGCTGAAATCGACGCTGAAGTCGCTGACTTGGCATCTCAATACAACATGTCTGCTGACCAAGTCAAACAATTTGTGTCAACTGATATGTTAACTGCTGACATCCGTATGAAGAAGGCAATGAGCTTAATTGTTGATTCTGCGGTAGAAAAATAATAAAATAAACCTATTAGAATAACTATAAATGAGGGTTGCGAGAGTCTTAAGTTCAACGATGACTATCTGCATCCCTCATTATGTACGTTAGAGGAAGGATCGATTACCATGACCAGTAACCATACCGGGAATCATGGCGGCTACTATTGCTCGTTCTGTGGCAAGTCCCAAGATGAAGTCAATAAGATTATAGCAGGGCCAGATGTCTATATTTGTGATGAATGTGTAGGCCTATGCGAGGAAATCATTCGTCAGGATATGGTCGGTGATTCAGAAGGTTTTAGTGGCGTGAGCGTCCTCAAACCTGCCGAAATCATGGCCCATCTTAACCAATACGTCATCGGCCAGACTGAAGCCAAGAAATCCTTGGCAGTTGCCGTCTACAACCACTACAAACGTATTAACGCTAGCATTGCCACACATGAAGCGGATATTGAATTACAAAAGAGCAATATCTGTCTGATTGGCCCAACGGGCTCCGGGAAGACTTTCCTTGCCCAGTCCTTGGCCAAGTTACTTAATGTGCCTTTTGCGATTGCTGATGCGACTAGCCTAACTGAAGCTGGCTATGTGGGGGAAGATGTGGAAAACATCTTACTCAAGTTGGTTCAAGCAGCAGACTATGATATTGAAAAAGCTCAACACGGCATTATCTATGTCGATGAAATCGACAAGATTGCCCGTAAGAGTGAGAATGTCTCCATTACCCGCGATGTTAGTGGAGAAGGGGTCCAACAAGCCTTGCTCAAGATTTTGGAAGGGACGATCGCTAACATCCCACCTAAGGGTGGCCGTAAGCATCCTAACCAAGAGTTCATCCAACTGGATACCTCGCAAATTCTCTTTATTGTAGGAGGCGCCTTTGATGGTATCGAGACCATTGTCAAGGAACGCTTAGGTAGCAAAGTCATTGGTTTTGGTAGCAGCAATGGCAAGTTGGATCAATCCAAGTCGCTCATGCAACAAGTCACGTCAGAAGACCTCTTGAAGTTTGGTTTGATCCCAGAGTTTATAGGGCGTTTGCCTGTTATGGCCATGTTAGAGAAGTTAACCCAAGAGGACTTGGTTCGTATCTTAACAGAACCTAAGAATGCCTTGGTTAAACAATATCAACGCCTCTTCCAAATTGATGGTGTAGAGCTAGAATTCAAGGAAAAGGCCCTGATTGCCATTGCCAAGCAGGCGATTGAGCGCAATACTGGCGCACGTGGCCTCCGTTCTATCCTGGAATCCGTCATGTTGGATATTATGTTTATCGTCCCAAGTGACGAAAATATCAGCCGTATTGTCATTACAGAAGATACGGTGCTAGGTAGCCACCAGCCTTTCTATTACAACAAGCACAACAAGCGTATCAAACCGCAAAAGGAGACTGCTTCATGAAGGTAAGTCAGGCAGAATTAGTCATTAGTGCCGTCAGCCCAAAGCAATATCCACAAGATGCCTTGCCTGAAGTGGCTCTGGCGGGGCGCTCTAATGTGGGCAAGTCTTCTTTCATTAATAAAATGATTGGGCGAAAGGGTCTGGCACGTACTTCCAGCCAACCTGGTAAGACCCAAACCCTTAATTTCTATGACATTAATCAGGCTTTCCGTTTTGTCGATGTGCCTGGCTATGGTTATGCTCGGGTCTCCAAGACTGCGCGGGCAGAGTGGGGCAAGATGATTGAACATTATCTCCTGAATCGGGACAATGTTCGCGTGCTCTTTCTCTTGATGGATTTCCGCCATGAGCCAACCGAGTTAGATAAGGCCATGAAGGACTTTGCTGATGAAGCCGAGATTCCTTATGCCATCATCCTGACCAAGGTGGACAAGATTAAGAAGAGCCAATGGAATAAGCATTTATCCATGTATAAGAAGGCCTTGGATTTGCCGACGGTCGACGCGCTTTTCCCCTTTTCAGCTGAAACGGGCTATGGCGCGCAAGATATCTGGGACGTGATTGAAGCCCAAATTGAAGACTAGGGAGGCTTGCTATGAAGAAATTTCTCTCAGGCTATACAAAGAAGGAGTGGGCTTGGATTCTCCAAGACTGGGCTAACTCCGTCTATTCTTTGATGATTACAGCCGCTATTTTTCCTATTTTTTATAAGGCCGTAACCGATAGTGTGGGCATGGCACCGGCCACTTCCACAGCCTATCTGGGTTACGCCAACTCCCTATCTACCATTGTGGTGGCTGTCATGTCGCCTTTCTTGGGAACCAGTGCTGACTACAAAGGGGTGCGGGGACCGCTCTTTACCTTCGGGACCCTACTTGGGATCGGGAGTGTATTGGCCATGATTTTTGCCGGGCCAAATGCCTGGCTCTATCTCTTGGTGGTTTACACCTTGTCCGCTATAGGTTTTTCCTTATCCAATGTCTTTTACGACTCTTCCATTATGGATGTGACCACTGAGCAACGCTTGGATATGGTTAGCTCAGCAGGCTATGCCTATGGTTATATTGGCAGTGTCTTTGCCTTTCTGATTTTCTTTGCTTTGCAGCTGTCAGGTTGGCTGTCATCGCGTGATTTAGTCAATGTTGGCTTCTTGATCACGGCCATTTGGTGGTTTGTCTTTACTGTGCCTTATTGGCGTCATGTTAAGCAAGTCTCCTACATCGAGCACCACGATGGTTTGGTTAAATCCACCTTGCGCTCACTTAAGGAAACAGTGGGAGAGCTCAAACATTATCCAACCATTTTATGGTTCTTAGTGGGTTACTTCCTCTATATTGATGGGGTAGGGACCATTATCAAAATGGCGACCTCTGTGGGCAGCGATTTGGGTTTGCCTGCCAACCAATTGATTATTATTCTCCTAGTGGTTCAGGTCGTGGCCTTTCCGTCATCACTGGCCTATGGAGCCTTAGCTAAACGTTTTGGCAGCCGCACTTTACTCTTCTTCGGCATTGGGACCTATGTGGTCATCTGTGTCTTCGCTCTTAGGTTGTCTGGTTTCCGGGACTTCTTGATTTTGGCTATCTTAGTAGGGACCGCCCAAGGAGGCATTCAGGCGCTGAGTCGTTCTTACTTTGGCCAGTTGATTCCTAAGCAAAAGACCAACCAATTCTTTGGTTTCTATAATATTTTTGGTAAATTCTCTTCCGTACTAGGGACCACCATCTTGGCCCTAGTCGCGCAGATGACAGGTGACTCGCTTAAGGGGCTCTTCGCCATCATTATTCAATTCTTATTGGGTGCTTACTGTCTCTATCGGGCTAAGCCCCGCAACAACTCTGTTTAAAGCAGTTCAGTAAGGGAGGGCGTCAGATGGCGGGTATTCCTAATGACATCATTGAATCGGTAAAAAAAGAAGCCGATATCGTGGCTATTATCAACCAATATGTAGCCCTGACCAAGCGCGGTAATAACTATACTTGCTCTTGTCCCTTCCATGAAGATAACAATCCTTCTTTCTCGGTTAGCCCGGACAAGCAGATTTATAAGTGTTTTTCCTGTGGTAGAGGGGGCAATGTCTTTGGCTTTCTGCAGGAAATGGAAGGAATTAGCTTTCCAGAAGCAGTTAAGAAGGTAGCTGAACTATCCAATATTGCCCTCGATAGTCGCTATTTTGAAACGGGGCAGGCTGTCAGTCAGCCCCATCAACGTTTGCTTGATTTACATGAAAAAGCCCGTGATTTCTATCACTTCTACCTAACTCAAACGGTAGCGGGGGAGGCAGCCTATGCTTACTTAAAGCAACGTGAGCTTAAGGAAGAAACACTGGCAGACTTTCATTTGGGACTAGCGCCTGATAATCCTCAGTTGCTGATTCAGTACCTGACGGAAGCGGGTTTTAACCATGAAGAAATGCTACAATCAGGGATTTTCTATGAAGCTAGCCAAGGTTTGATGGATCGTTTCCATGGTCGGATTATCTTTCCCTTGGAGGACCGCCAAGGTAGGACGGTCGCCTTTTCGGGGCGTATCTACCAAGCCAATCCTGGCGATGACCCAAAAGTTGCCAAATACGTCAACTCTCCCGAGACCGATATTTTCCATAAATCATCCTTGATTTATCATTTTGCTCAAGCTCGGCCCCATATTCGTCGTCTCAACCAGGTTCTAATCTGCGAAGGTTATCTGGATGTGATTGCCCTGAGCCAGGCCGGTTTCCCGCAGGCTGTGGCGACCATGGGGACTAGCTTGACCAGCCAACACCTTGGTCAGTTAGGCAAGGTGACTCAGGAAATTATTTTTGTCTTTGATGGCGATGCTGCAGGTCAAAAAGCAACTGCTCGGGCTTTTGAGTTAAGCCTTACTTTACCGCGTCATACCATTAAGGCTGTTTCTATTCCTGGTAAGTTGGACCCCGATGAGTGGATTAAGTCCCGTGGGGCTGATAGCTTCAAGTCGCTGATTAACCAGGCCATTCCGCGCTATGAATTCCTAAAGAATTATCTTCAACAGGAATACCAGTTAGCAGACCTTGAACAGCGAGCACTCTATATTAATCGGCTCTTAGACTTAGTCGCTCAGTTGCCGTCACCGATTGAGCGGACCATGCGTTTGCAGGCCTTAGCCGAGGAATTCGGTTTAGACTTGGCCATGTTGGAAGAGCAACTGGCACAAGTGTCCTATCGCCATCGCAAGGAACGGGCTAAGGAGAGCGATAGACCCAAGCAAGAATCACCTGACAAGTGGGATAAGGCCCATTCTACGGGATTCTCGGATCAGGCACTTCCGTCTAATCCAGTCCAAGCTAAGCCAGGGGCATTAGATGACCAAATCAAGTCACTTAAGGCCTATCATTGCGAGCGTTACATCCTGTCTAATCTAATTTTTAATGAGCCAGCTTGGCAGTTTATTGAAGGCTTAGACCAGCCTCTGCTCTTTGTCCATCCAAGCGCTCAAGCTATTTATTATCAGCTGGAACACTTCTATTATGAAAAAGGAGGCCGACTGCCTCTGACCGGTATCTTAGATGTGGAAGCCAGCCCTGATGAGCAACAATACTTGGCCAGCCTGATTTGGGATTATGCCCAAACCGATTATTCGGAGCAGGCCATGCAAGATTGCGTCAAAACCATTGATGCTGCCTTTACTGAGATTCAGCTTAAGGAGCTACAAAACAAACTCAAACAAGCCCAAATACGTGGGGATAAGACCAAGATGAATGAATACTTGGTTGAAATACTGCGCTTAAGCCGGCAATTAAAGAAAAACTAGGAGGTTCTTATATGGCTGAAGAAAAAGATCTAAAGTTAACTCCAAATCAAGACGTCGCCTCACCCTATCTAGAGGCGGTCCAAGCCCTTATTCTGGCTAAAAAGTCAGAAGGACAAGTCCACTATGACGAATTAACGGAGAAAATCGCCAGCCCTTACGGACTAGATGCTGACGGGATTGATACTTTAATCCAAATCGTCGAAGATAATGGGGTTTCTGTTGTCGGTGATGATGGGGGACCAACCAAGCAACAAATGGTCCGTGAAGAAGAACAATTGCAGGCTGATTTAGCTGCTGAATCTAAAACCGCGACTTCCAAGCTCAAGGTTAGTGACCCTGTCCGTATGTACCTTAAGGAGATTGGGAATGTGCCACTCTTAAGTGCTGAGGAAGAAATCAACTTGGCCGTTCGTATCCAAGGTGGTGACGACATCGCTAAGCAAGAACTGGCTGAAGCTAACCTACGTTTAGTGGTTTCCATTGCCAAACGTTATGTGGGCCGTGGCATGCAGTTCCTAGATTTAATTCAAGAAGGGAACATGGGCTTGATGAAGGCCGTTGAAAAGTTCGACCACACCAAGGGCTTTAAGTTCTCTACTTATGCTACCTGGTGGATTCGTCAGGCTATTACTCGCGCCATCGCCGACCAAGCTCGTACTATCCGAATCCCAGTTCATATGGTAGAGACCATTAACAAGCTGGTTCGGGTCCAAAGACAGCTATTGCAAGATTTAGGTCGCGAACCAACACCTGAAGAAATCGGGGCTGAAATGGACCTGCCAACTGAAAAAGTGCGTGAAATCCTCAAGATTGCCCAAGAGCCTGTTTCCTTAGAAACACCAATCGGGGAAGAGGACGACTCTCATTTAGGCGACTTCATCGAAGATGAAGGAGCAATGAGCCCAGAAGTCTTCACTTCTTCTGCTTTATTGCGGGAGCAATTAGAAGATGTCTTGGATACCTTGACCGACCGCGAAGAGAATGTTTTACGTCTGCGCTTTGGTTTAGACGATGGCAACATTCGGACCCTAGAACAAGTAGGGAAAGTCTTCGGTGTTACTCGTGAGCGGATTCGTCAGATCGAGGCCAAAGCCTTGCGCAAGCTCCGCCACCCAAGTCGTTCTAAACAATTGAAAGACTTCTTAGAGTAAGCAACATATTGAGACCAGCTAGGCGTCCTGTTTTGAACAAAAAAACAGGACGCCTAGCTGGTCATTAAAAGCACGACTTTGCTTGACTTAAAGGCCGTCATGCCCTATAATAAAGGGGATTAAAAGCGCAATTAAAAGAAGATAGCCTAGCGACTCTGGGACGGTGGAAGCCAGAGCAAATCGATGGTAGTTTTTAAGTCACTCATAGGCATAAATGAAGCGCTAGTTCAATGTAACTAGAAATAGGGTGGAACCGCGAAGTTATCTTCGTCCCTATGGTGGTCAGTGGATTACCATAGGGACTTTTTATTTGTCGCCAGGGGTTTGCCGTCCCCGCTATAAAGGAGGAAGCATCATGAAGAAGAAAACCATGCAAGATATTATCATGACCTTACAGCAATTCTGGGCTAAGCAAGGCTGTCTGGTTTTACAAAGCTATGATACGGAGAAAGGGGCAGGGACCATGAGCCCTTACACCTTCTTACGTGCCATCGGCCCAGAACCTTGGAATGCCTGCTACGTCGAACCTTCCAGACGTCCAGCAGATGGTCGTTACGGGGAGAACCCTAACCGCCTCTTCCAACACCACCAACTGCAGGTGGTCATGAAGCCATCGCCCCTGAATGTGCAAGAACTCTATTTAGAGAGTTTAGAAGCCATCGGGATTGATCCTTTGGAACATGACATTCGTTTCGTTGAAGACAACTGGGAGAATCCTTCCCTAGGCTGTGCCGGTTTAGGTTGGGAAGTGTGGATTGATGGGATGGAAATTACCCAATTCACCTACTTCCAACAAGTAGGGGGGCTTAAGTGCCATCCAGTGACTAGCGAGATTACTTATGGTCTAGAGCGTTTGGCTATGTATATCCTGGACGTTGAAGATGTCTATGAACTGGAGTGGGTGGAAGGCGTCAAGTATGGCGATATCTTCCGTCAACCTGAACGTGAGCACTCCGTTTATGCTTTCGAGCAAAGCAATAGCGACTTGCTCTTCACCTTGTTTACCGAGTTTGAGCAAGAAGCACTTAAATTGATTGACTTAGGTTTGGTCCATCCAGCCTATGACTACATCCTCAAGTGTAGCCATACCTTCAACTTACTCGATGCACGTGGTATGATTTCCGTCTCAGACCGTGCCGGTTACTTAGGTCGCATTCGTAAGATGGCGCGTTCTGTTGCCCAAGCCTTTGTGGCTGAACGTGAAGCCCTTGGCTTCCCACTCCTTAAAAAATCAGAAAGCGAGGCCTAGACCATGGCAGAATTTTTACTTGAAATTGGCATGGAAGAAATTCCTGCACGCTTCCTCTTAGATTTATCACAACAATTAGAAAAACGGATGGCTGACTTCTTAGCAGAAGAGCGTTTAGCTTACGAGAGCCTTAGCGCCTATGCTACTCCACGCCGTTTGGCGGTCCTAGTCCATGGCTTGGCTGAGCGTAGTGAGGATGTATCTAGCAAGGCAAAAGGCCCATCCCTTAAAATCGCCAAAGACGCGGAAGGCAATTGGACTAAAGCAGCTCTTGGCTTTATTAAAGGCCAAGGCGCCAGCCAAGAAGATGTGATTGTAGAAAGCATCAAAGGTGAAGACTATATCTTCGTTAACAAGCATTTGCCAGGTCAAGCTGCAGACCAAGTCTTGTCAGGACTTAATCGTATCTTGGAAGCCATGACCTTCCCAGTTACCATGACTTGGCATGACTATGAGATTCCATTCATCCGTCCTGTTCACTGGATTGTGGCCCTCCTAGACCAAGAATTGGTGCCTTTAGAGTTTGTTGGCGTTAAATCAGACCGCATCTCTCGTGGCCATCGTTTCTTAGGCCATGATGTGACCTTAGCAAATGCCACAGACTATGTGGAGGCCTTACGTGAGCAGCATGTCCTAGTAGACTTTGAAGAGCGTCGGGCTAATATCCGTCAACAATTGGCTGATTTAGCTTCTGCTCAAGGCTGGCAAGTACCAGTTGATGAAGACTTGCTAGAAGAAGTGACTGCTATTGTTGAATGGCCAACCGTTTTCTATGGTGACTTCGAAGAAAAGTATTTATCAGTGCCACACTGTGTCTTGATTACCGCCATGCGTGATCACCAACGTTACTTCTATGCCTTAGATGCTAAAGGTGAGCTCTTGCCTGTCTTCATTTCAGTACGTAACGGGAATGATCAGCACTTAGCCAACGTCGTTAAAGGTAATCAAAAAGTCTTGCGGGCTCGCTTGGAAGATGCCTTATTCTTCTATCAAGAAGACCTCAAACATGACTTAAACTTCTTTGTCGGTAAACTAGCCAACGTTAATGAACACTTTAAGTTAGGCACTTTGGCTGACAAACAAGTGCGTGTTGGTGCCTTAATTAGTCAACTACAAGGGGACCTAAGCTTAGATCACGCGTCTTATGAGGCAGCTTTACGGGCTAGCCAAATCTACAAGTTTGACCTCATGACCCAAGTGGTTGGCGAGTTCGACGAACTCCAAGGTCAAATCGGGGAAATCTACGCTCGTCATTACGGGGAAGAGGCCTTGGTGGCTCAGGCCATTGGGACCCAGTACCTGCCTACTACGAGCGGTGGCGCGCTGCCTGACCAAGATGCCGGTGCACTCTTGGCCTTGGCTGACAAGCTTGACACCTTATTCCAATACTTCAAGGTTGGCTTAATCCCAACGGGTTCTAACGACCCTTACGCCCTTCGTCGTACGGCCATGGGGATTGTGGAAATCCTCTTAGATCGCGCTTGGGACTTAGACTTGTTACCAGTCTTTAAGCACTTAGTGGAAGCCTATGAGGGCGAACAAGAACTCTTGAAGCAGCTAGCTGATTTTGTCTGGGCACGGGTTGCTGTGCATTTACGTAACCAATCTGTCGATATGGACCAAATCCAAGGGATTGGGGCAGCTAAGCACTTAGAAGTAGGCAAGGCCAACTATGTAGCCCATTTCCTAAAGACCCACAAGGATAAGAATCCAACGGCCTATAAACGCTTCTTAGAAGCCATTACCCGGGTGGTCAATCTGGGAGCTAAAGTCCAGGAAGAGGCTCAGCTTAACTTAGACCTAGCCCAAACGGATTCTGAGGCTAAGCTGCTAGAAGCTGCTGCTAAAATTGACCAATACAAGATTTCAGTTGATGCCCTCTACATGTATCTGGATAACCTAGTACCGGTGATTGAAGCCTACTTCGATGACAACAAGGTTAATGCCGACGATGAGACCATTCGAGCTAACCGTTTGGCTACACTCAAAGTGCTGACAGAGGCAGTCTTGGAACTCTTTGATTCACGCTTATTGATTAATAAATTTTAAGACTCAACTAGATGAGTTAGAGAAAGGAGTGCTTTCAATGTCGACCTTTTTAGATCGTGCAAGGGTCACAGTCAAAGCCGGTAAAGGCGGCGACGGTATGGTGGCCTTCCGACGCGAAAAGTATGTCCCAGATGGCGGGCCGGCCGGCGGTGACGGCGGTCGAGGTGGCAGTGTCATTTTCCGAGTGGATGAAGGCCTGCGGACCTTGATGGATTTCCGTTATAATCGTCACTTCAAGGCCAAGAACGGCGAAAACGGTATGAGCAAAGGCATGTATGGTAAGGCTGCGGAAGACTTGATTGTGTCAGTTCCACCAGGTACCATCATCCGCGATGCGACGACTGATAAGTTGCTAGCCGACCTAGTAGAGCAAGGCCAGGAATGTGTCGTTGCTAAGGGCGGTCGTGGTGGACGCGGCAATATTAAATTTGCTACCCATAAGAATCCGGCTCCTTCCATTGCCGAAAATGGTGAGCCAGGTGAAGAAGCCGACCTCCAATTAGAATTGAAGGTTCTGGCCGATGTAGGCTTGGTAGGTTATCCAAGTGTAGGGAAATCGACCCTCTTGTCTGTCATTAGTAATGCCAAGCCTAAAATCGCAGACTATCAATTTACAACCTTAACCCCTAACCTGGGTGTGGTCAAACTCAATTACGATCAGGAATTTATCGTGGCCGATATGCCAGGTCTGATTGAAGGAGCCTCGCAAGGGGTAGGCTTGGGGATTCACTTCCTCCGCCACATTGAGCGGACTAAAGTCTTGTTGCATGTCATTGACATGGCAGCGACTCATGAACGGGATCCCTTCCAAGATTACCTCGATATTATGCATGAACTGGCTTCTTATCACGAGAAATTACTCTTACGTCCTATGGTCATTGTGGCCAATAAGATGGATCAGAGCCAGGCCCAAGAAAATTTACCTAGCTTCAAGCAGAAGCTAGAAGACTATTGCCAAAAAGAAGGCTTAGACTTACCCGCTATTTTTGAAGTATCTGCTTGGCAAGCCAAGGGGCTCAAGCCACTCTTGGCCTTTACCTATGACTTGGTCCAAAATTCTGACTTTATTCCTTTATTTGAGGAAGAGCCAGAAGAAGTGCATTACCAATTAGAAGAGGAAGTGCCATTTACCTTGACCAAACTTGATGCGGGTTACTGGCAATTGTCAGGGGCTAAGATTGAAAAACTCTATGCCATGACCAATATGGCCCACGATGAGAGCGTGGCGCGATTTGCCCGCCAATTACGTTCCATGGGTGTGGACCAAGCCTTGCGTGAAGCAGGGGCCGAATCCGGTGATTTAGTCGATTTAGCCGGCTATCAGTTTGAATTCATGGATTAAGGGGAGGGGATGTGCATGACCGATAAAACATCTACTAAAAGTCCTCGTTTGGCCTTTTTCGACGGCTATCGTGGGGTCTTAATCCTCTTAATTCTGACCTATTATTTCTTCCAGCATATCTTGCCTGGGGGCTTTCTAGCTGTTAATGCCTTCTTGATGGTGGCAGGTTTCTTCGCCTTCCGTCATTTCTATACAGCCCCAACGCTAAGAAAATCAGTTTCTATCCGGTCCTATCTCAAGTCTAGACTGGAACGGATTTTCTTCCCAACCTTGTTTATGGTCTTGCTGGTAGCAGCCTATATTGCCTTGTTTGCGCCGGATTATTTCTATAATTTGCGCAATATGGGGTTTTCTAGCCTTTTCTTCGTTAACAACTACTATCAGATTTTGTCCAACCAATCCTACTTTGTCCAGGCGGCTAATCCGAGTGCCTTTACCCATCTCTGGTACATTTCCATTTATGCCCAGCTGATTCTCTTGACGCCTTTTGTGGTCAAAGTAGTCTATTCCTGGCATCGCAATCCGGCTACTGCTGCCATTATGTTAGTGGCTTTATCCATTGCTTCGGCAGTGCTTCTGGGCTATCTCTACCAAGATGGACAGGATCCGAGTCGGATATATTATGATTTGTTGACGCGGGCCTTCGCCTTTACCTTTGGTGGAGCCCTAGGTTATCTCTTCCCAGTCCATCTCAAGCCAAAAGCTATATCCAAGCGTCAGCAACAAGTATTTAATGGAATTGGGATTGCCAGTGTCATCCTGATGACCTTTATGTTGCTCTTTATGTATGGGACGCAACCCTTTGCCTATCGTTTTGGGATGCTGCTATTCACTTTACTGTCCATGGTTTTTGTCATTGTCAGTCTCCATCCCTCTACTTGGCTACATAAGTTCTTAAGTCTGCCGATCTTTACCTTCTTCGGTAAACGCAGCTTATCCTACTACCTATGGTTTTATCCGATTCACTTGGTTATTCCAGACCGTTTGAATGGCTTCCATAATATTTGGATCTCAGTCGGTGTTCAGTTCTTACTGATTATGTTGATGGCGGAAATCTCCTATCAACTCTTTGAACGTCGTCGCTTGATTTTGCCATTTGGTCAGGATTTCAACTGGAAACAAACACAAGCGCGGGTGCGTTACCTGGTTCAACACCGGGCCAGCCTTTGGGGCATTAAGACGCTAGCGATTAGCTATCTCTTAGTTTCAACTATTGGTTTAGTAGCTTTGGCCATTACGCCAGAACAGAAGAACAAGGCAGCCGATGAGTTAGCAACAGTTATCGAATCTAACCAAAAATTGGTGGAGGAGACCAAGGAGCCTGAAAGTCAGGAAACCAAGGTTATTAATAATATTGAAGGCCTAAACCGCCAAGAACTCCTCCAAGCCAATGCCCTTGAAGTAACCTTTATTGGGGATTCCATCCTATTGGCTTCGGCTGATAAGGTCAAAGAAGTCTTTCCTAAGGCAATCGTTGATGGCCAGATTGGTCGTCAGCTCTACCAAAGCAACGAAGTGATCAATAGCCTCAAGGCCTCTGGTAAACTCAAGGGAACAGTGGTGACGGTCTTAGGTTCTAATGGGACCTTTACCGACGGTCAGCTTAATGACTATATTAATGCCATCGGGACGGACCGGGAGCAGTACTTTGTCACTTCCTCGGTTGATAAGGTCTGGGTAGAAGATGCCAATAATCGTCTCTTTGCTGCGGCTAATCGCTTCTCCAATGTCAAAGTGATTGACTGGCGAACCTTCGCTAAGGGCCACGATGATTGGTACTATGAGGATGGTATCCATCCAAACCCAACCGGTGCCTTGGAATTTGCTAAATTCGTTGCCAATCAGATTTCGCAAAATCGCTAAACAATTGGCAAGTCTAACAGAAAGGAAATGAGCATGAAGTTATTATTTTTAGGTACTGGGGCGGGTGTCCCAAGCCGCAATCGTAATGTGAGTGCTCTAGCCCTCAAACTCCTTGATGAACTCAATGAGGTTTGGTTATTTGATTGTGGTGAAGCCACCCAGCATCAAATTTTAGAAACCTCCCTCAAACCTCGCAAAATCACCAAGATTTTCATTACCCACCTACATGGCGACCATATCTTTGGTCTGCCTGGTTTCCTTAGCTCGCGTTCCTTCCAGGGAGGCGATCAGCCCTTGACCCTTTACGGACCACCGGGTATTAAGGACTTTGTCGAATCAGCCTTACGCTTGTCTAAATCGCGCCTCTTATATCCTTTAGAAATCGTCGAACTGTCACCTAAAGGAGGTCGTCTGGATTTAGGTAAGGGCTGGCTAGTCAATTATCAAGCGCTCAACCATGGTATTCTAAGTTTTGGCTACCGAATCATGGAGCCAAGAACCAGTGGCGAGCTCTTAGTAGATCGTTTGGCTCAGTATCAGATTCCTAATGGGCCGATTTTTGGTCAGCTTAAACGCGGTGAGACTGTCACCTTAGCTGACGGCACCGTCCTTAATGGACAGGATTTTCTAGCGCCAGCTAGAGAGGGAAGAGTAGTCACTATCCTGGGAGATACCAAGACCTGTGATGCTATTCAAGAACTGGCTCAAGATGCTGATGCTTTAGTACACGAATGTACCTTTGAAGAAAGTGAAGCCCGAATGGCTGCGTCCTATCACCATTCGACCAGCCGTCAGGCCGCTCAAGTGGCCCAGGCAAGTAATGTCAAAACCCTCTATCTAACCCATATTAGCGCCCGCTATATGGGAAGAGACGCCAAGCAATTAGAGGACCAAGCGCGCCGTATTTTTGAAGGAGCGAGACTGGTTTATGACTTTGATGAGTTTGATGTGATAGGAGGAGATAGCTCATGTCAAGAAACTTAGATAAGCAAGTCGTGATCATCACTGGTGCGACTAGTGGTATTGGACAAGCTGTGGCCCACCAATTAGCCCAAGAAGGCTGTAAGTTAGTATTGGCTGCCAGACGTCAGGACCGCTTGCAGGCCCTTGCTCAGGAACTAGAAGAGCAGTGGGGTACAGAGGTTCTAGTTCAGGTAACGGATATGTCTCAGCCTCAAGCTATTGAGGCATTAATGGCGGCTACACTTGAAGCCTTTGGTCGTATTGACATTCTCTTCAGTAATGCGGGGTATGGAGACTTCCAAGCCTTCTCGGAAAACCAACCTCAGCAAGTGGTGGATATGTTCCAAGTCAATGTCTTCGGCATGATGTACTTGAGCCAGTTGGTGGCCATCCAGCAGTTGAACCAAGGCGGTCCAGGACAAATTCACATAGTAGGCTCTATTGCGGGTAAAGTCCCGACTGCTATGACTAGCGCTTATGCAGCTTCTAAGGCGGCTATTATCGCTTATGCTGACGCCTTGAGACTGGAACTCTATGAGACACCTATTCAAGTCTCTACCATCAACCCCGGCCCAGTTAAGACAGCTTTCTTCGATCGTTCGCCACAAATGCTAGCCTACGCCCAAGTGGTCGACGCCTTCAGTCTTGAAGCAGATGAGCTGGCTAGTCGCATTGTAGCCAATATGAAACGCAAGCAAGTCAAACGAGAATTGAATCTGCCTTGGCAGTTAGCCTTTGCCTCAAAACTCTATCACTTATGCCCACAAGTCGGTGATTTTTTAGCTGCCCGCTTGTTTAATTTGAAGGAGGAATAGTCCATGCGTCAACAATGGAAATTAATCTTAGGTGTCTGTGCCGTTATTCTAGTGGTAGTCTTCGCTCTACAAAACGTTAATAATGTGCAGGTCACTTTCTTGTTCTTCCAAGCTCAAATGCCTATGGTCTTAGTCTTGTTGATTTCGATTTTGTTTGGCTTATTAATTGGTTTCTTGTCTTCTTTATCCAGTCACATGGCCAATCGTACAGCCATTAAGAACCTAAATAAGGAGCGCGAAGCCCTTACCAAAGAACAGTCTAATTTTGAGACGACTAAGGCGGAATTAGAAGCCCAATATCAGGCTAATCTTGAAGAAAAGAATCAAGAAATTGCGAGTCTTCAAGAAGCCTTAGCCGATTTGAAGACACAGCTTGAAGCCCAGTCTCAAAGCCAATCGCAAGAAGAAGAGACCGGTGACTTAGAGGCTGATTTGGACCAATCAGCTCAAGAACTTGAAGACAGTGTGGATGAATTTGAAGAGAGTTTGCAAGATGATGAGGATCCTCAGGTTTCGAGGGGGTAGAGCATGAACTTGACACACTATGAGTGGCACTACCGAGGCTTGCCAGATGATGTGCAAGCTAAGGTGGCTGAATGGCAGCAAGCCGGGTTAGGCTATAGTGACACTTTTCTGCGGCTATGTTTGGCGCGTGGACTTGAGACCTTGGAAGAAATCAAGGACGCGACCAATCAGATGCCCCAAACTTTCCACGATGCCTTCCTACTCTATGATATGGACCGTGCAGTGGAAAGAATCCAGGCAGCCATCGAGGACCAAGAACTTATCTTGATTTACGGTGACTACGATGCTGACGGCATTACCTCAACCCTGATTCTCTATGAAACCTTGGAGATGTTGGGTGCCCGGGTCATTTACTATGTTCCCAATCGGTTGGTGGATGGCTATGGGCCTAATTTGGCTCGCTACCAGGACTTTGTCGACCAAGGTGTTCAGTTGATTTTGACTTGCGATAATGGGGTGGCAGGTTTTGAAGCCATCCAATGGGCTATGCAAGCGGGTGTGGATGTCATTGTCACAGACCACCATGAGGTCCAAGCCACCTTGCCTTCAGCCTATGCTGTGGTTCACCCCAGACATCCACAAGGCCATTACCCCTTCCTAGATTTGAGTGGGGCAGGGGTGGCCCTGAAGTTGGCCACAGCCTTATTAGGCGAAGTACCAACGGAGTTAGTGGAATTAGCAGCCATTGGGACGGTCAGTGATGTGGTCTCCCTGCGTGACGAAAATCGGACCATTGTTCTGAGTGGTCTCCAGCTCATGCGCGATACTATGCGCATTGGTTTGCGATTAATGCTGGAAGAAGAGCAAGTCGATATGGAAAACATGTCGGCCGATACAATTGGTTTTACCATCGGGCCTCGGCTTAATGCTATTGGCCGTTTGGGCGACCCGACGCCAGCCTTGGAACTGCTCAAAACCCAGGATGAGGAAGAAGCCCAAGAGCTATTAGCTTTAATTAACGAAAAAAACCAGGAACGTAAGGACCTGGTGGCTAATATTATGGATCAGGTCAGCCAAAGACTGGGGCAGGGGCCGATTCCTGATATCATTATTGAGTCAGATCCTAGCTGGCCTGCTGGAGTTGTTGGGATTGTGGCCGGCCGCTTGAGCGAACAATATCAGCGACCAGCCCTAATCTTCCAGTTTCAGGCTGATAAAGGTCAATACAAGGGGAGTGGCCGCTCTACAGAGGCTGTTCATCTCTTTGACTGGTTGACCGATATTAAGGAGCATCTGGCCCAATTTGGTGGTCATGCGCAAGCAGCAGGTATGACCGTTGCCCAAGATCATTGGCAAGAATTTGTCTCAGCCTTGCAGGCTAAGGCCCAAGTTCAAGCAGAAAGTGAGCCTAGAAAAGCGCCCTTGACCATTGATTTGTCTTTGAAGCTGTCGGAAGTAGATACTGACTTCATCCAAGAAGTCCAGTTACTGGGTCCCTTTGGCATGGATAATGATAAGCCAGTCTTTGCCATTGATGATGCTAAGATCAACCAAATGCGTTTGATTGGGACTAATGGCCAGCATGCTAAGCTAGTCCTAGGACAGGATGGGCAAGAGCTTAATGCCATTGGCTTTGACTTTGCAGATCGTATGCGAGATCGACAAGTGGGAGATAGCCTGACTGCTGTCGGTCATTTGGACTTAAACAAATGGCAGAATCGGGTCAGCCCTCAATTGCTCCTGTCTGATATTGGGGTCTCAGGTGCTGCCTGGTATGACTGGCGGGCAAGTGGCCAACAAGGTCGTCTTTGGCAGCTGGATCAAGTGGTCTATGTATGTCAGCGCGAGGCAGTTAAGGCTCAAGTTTCTTCTCGCCTTCAGCCTGGCTCTGGCCTGATGACCTATCAAGAAGCCCAAGAGGCCAATCTAGTAAATTATCAGGGGCTTGTACTTTTAGAGCCACCCAAGCAAATGTCGGACTTGGACCAGCTAGTGCTTAGTCAGGATTGGCAGGCCTTCTACTTGGTGCTCTATGCCCAAGAATCCAAATATTTGGCAGGTCTGCCACAAAGGGCTGACTTCGCTAAGCTTTATCGCTGGTTAGTCAGCCAGGAGCCCTTCAATTTGCGGGCTAAATTAGCTGACATCAGCCAAGGACTGGCCATTAATCCAGTTCAACTCAAATTAATGTTTCATGTCTTCTATGAAGCAGGTTTTGTATCAATTGAAGAGGGACAAGTGGCAGTCCAAGAGGCAAGTCGCCATCAGACTACTAACTTGGAAGAAACTTCTGCCTACCGGGCTTATCAAGCCGCTATGGACAGCGAACAAGCCTTAGTCTTTGCCACCCTCGACCAAATAAAAGAATATGTTAAAAGAATTAGGAGTTAAGTCATAATGGAATTGAAGAATTATATTGCTAAAGTCATGGACTATCCAAAAGAAGGCATTGTTTTCCGTGATATTACCCCTCTCATGGCAGATGGTCCAGCCTACCACGAATCAGTTAAACAATTAGTAGACTACGCCCGTGAATTACAAGTAGATGTGATTGTAGGTCCAGAAGCGCGAGGTTTTATCGTGGGCTGTCCAGTTGCCTATGAATTAGAGATTGGGTTTGCCCCAGTCCGTAAGAAAGGCAAATTGCCTCGTCCAACAGTTGATGTGGACTATGAATTGGAGTATGGTACCGCAACCTTAACCATGCACGAAGACGCCATTAAACCAGGCCAACGTGTCCTCATCACCGATGACCTCTTGGCAACAGGTGGGACCATTAAGGCTTCTATCGACCTAGTTGAAAAATTAGGCGGCGTTGTCGTTGGTTGTGCCTTCCTAATTGAACTCGTTGACTTAAACGGGAAAGAAAAATTAGCAGGCTATGACTACAAGGCTTTAATGCAATACTAAAAGCATCAAAAATATGCCCCCAGTCTTTGACTGAGGGCATGGCTTTAAGAGACTTAGAAATAACGGTAAAGGGAGACAACCTTACCCAGGATAGTCACCTGAGGCAGAATGATATCGTCCATGTGGTCATTTTCTGGCCGTAAGATGACGTGATCGGATTTCTTGAAGAAGGTCTTACAGGTGGCTTCATTATCCTCGGTCATGGCAACTACGACATCACCATTATTGGCGCTTGCTTGACGGCGGACCGTGATGTAGTCGCCATCTAGAATGCCAATATTAACCATGGACTCACCCTTAATCTCTAGCATGAAGAGTTCGCTAGGTTCATAGCGCTCTAAGCCAGGTGGAATAGGGTAGTAATCTGTGGCATGTTCAATGGCCAGAATAGGCGCACCAGCAGCCACTTGACCTAGCAAGGGAATCTGTTGGGGTTGGATACCCAAGGCTTCCTGGGCTAGAGGAGAAAGTTCGATGGCTCGCGTCTTGCTGGCGTCACGAATAATGTAACCAGCTCGTTCTAAACGTGCTAGATGGCCGTGTACGGTTGAAGTAGAAGCAAGTCCTACTGCTGCACCGATTTCTCGAACTGTAGGGGGATAGCCGTTGGCTTCAATGGCCTCATGGATACATGAGAGTATGGTTAATTGTTTAGTGGATAATGTCGTCATGTCCTCACCTTCCTTATATCTTAAGCCTATTATAGCACACTTATCAACCAAAAAGCAAACGAATGTTCGTGGAGGTGTCAAATGTTATCACCAGAGAAAATTGAGCGTATTAATGTTCTAGCGCGTAAGAAGAAAAGTGAGGGTTTAAGCCCTGAAGAAGCCCAAGAACAAGCGACTTTACGTCAAGAATACTTAGCTAGCTTGCGTCATGGCATGCGCAATCACATTGAGGGTATGAAGATTGTCGACCAAGAGGGGACCGATGTGACTCCTGACAAACTCAAACAGATTCAAAAAGAAAAGAAAATTCATAACCGTCATTTAGAAGATTAGACTAGGCTTTTGACGGAAAGTTGTGTAAAATAGAAGAGTAATATGAAAAGAAAGTGAGGAGAAGGCAGTGCAAACATGGATTTGGTTAATCATTGTCGTAGTCGCCTTAATCGGCGGATTTGTTGGTGGCTTCTTTATGGCGCGCCGTTACATGATGAAATACTTTAAGGAAAACCCACCAATTGATGAGCGCATGATTACGCAAATGATGGCTTCAATGGGTCAAAAACCATCTAAGAAGAAGGTTCAACAAATCATGGCCCAAATGAAGGTTCGTCAATAATCAAGAGAATCAAAGTCCGCCTAATGGTGGACTTTTTCTTATCCAGGTGCTTTACTTACAGATGAAAAGTCCTAGCAAACGTGGTACACTATAAGAGTATTGAAAGTTAAATCGAGGAGGAAGCTCTATGTCTATTATCAAGGAAAATTTTGACAAACTCATTGCTGAGAAAGAACTACCAGCTGAATACTTGGAGATTGAAGGAGGCCACCATCTCTATCGTTTCCGTTTTGGTGTAACCCCAGTTCGGGACTTGATTGTGGAAGTCATTGTTCAAAATTCAGATTTACCATATTGTGATGCTCAAGTCATCTACCGCCATGTTCACATGTTGAAAGACTATAAGCAACGTGCGCAAGCCTTGGAATTGATTAACGAATTAAATGAAACTCGTACCGGTTATTTTGCCCTTTATTTAGCGGGCGATGGGGAAATCTTCCAACGTAACTTGATGCGGGCTAGCGTGGACCCACAACCGCTCTATGAAACCATTGTCTATGGTTCAGCTATTGCGAAGGATATGGTAGAAGCCTTAACTGCTGGTTTAGGACCTTCTGCTGAGGTGTAAAACTTCATGCTGACGTCTTTTGTTCGCTCCAGTCAAGGACAAAGAATTCTGTCCGGTGTCGTATTATGGCTTTCAGCCCTATGTTTTGCAGTTGCCCTCAACTTATTCTATGTTCCTAATCTGATTTTTTCTAATGGCGTGCCTGGCTTGGCGCAAATTATCTTGGCCATCTTCAAGGATACTCCCTTAGCAAATCTCTTAACGGCCGGTAATCTCTATTTTATTCTCAATATTCCCTTGATGATTTTGAGTTGGCTCTATTTGGGACGTCGCTTTTCTATCTTGACCGTGACCAGTATTTTCCTGTCCACCTTGGTAAGTAACTGGGTGCCGATTCAACAAGTGACCGATAATACCTTGTTAGCTGCAATCGCTGGTGGGGTGATTTCGGGTATCGGGGTTGGCCTCTTGATCAAGTTTGGTATGTCCAGTGGAGGCTTTGATATTATTGCCCTCTTGATTGCTAAGAAAACAGGGCGCAATGTCGGCTTTATGTCCTTTTTGACCAATGGTTTGGTCATAGTTGGAGCTGGTTTTCTTAACAGTTGGGAATATGCTCTCTACAGTTGCATTGCCATCTTTATTGCGGGTATGGTCATTGATGCTATCCATACAGGTGAGCAACGTTTGACTGCTTTTGTGATTTGCCAAGACCCTAACCAAGTGGTCAAGGCCATTCAGGAGCGGGTCATCCGTGGCGTCACTCTCTTAGAAGGGCAGGGCGCCTTTTCGCATCAGCCCAAGCAAGTCCTAATGGTAGTCTTAAGTCGTTATGAACTCTATGATTTGCAGCAAGCAGTGCTTTCAGTTGATTCCCAGGCCTTCATTAATGTGGTCCAGTCCACCATGGTGACCGGTAATTTCTTAAATCGAGAGCAACAGGCCGACTTTAGAAAAGAATCAGTTGTTTAATGATCAAATCCCTTCTGATAGTTTCAGAGGGGATTTTTAGTTTAAATCGTTTCAATCAGAGGCAGAGTTTGTTATAATATAGTGGAATTTGAAGACAGGAGGGCTTGGCATGGCTGACTTAAGTAAGGTACCTGCGCACGTTGCGCTCATTATGGATGGAAATGGCCGATGGGCTAAGAAACGCTTCCTACCTCGGGTAGCAGGGCATAAAAAAGGTGTCGATACCATTAAGAAAATCACTAAACGTGCTAATCAATTGGGCGTTAAGATGCTGACGGTCTATGCCTTCTCAACTGAGAACTGGAAACGACCTGAACAAGAAGTCAGCTTCTTGATGAAGTTGCCTAAGGAGTTTTTTGCCAAGTTTGTGCCTGAGTTATTGGAACAGAATGTGCGGGTAGAGACCATTGGTGACTTGGAAGGACTGCCAGAAGCCACTCGCAAGGTCCTCAAGCAAGCTATTGCCGATACGGTTCATTGTACTGGCCTGATTTTGAACTTTGCCATCAACTATGGCTCTCAAGACGAAATTTGCCATGCGGTTCAGACTTTAGCCCGTCAGGTAGCTGAGGGCACTTTGAAGCCGGAAGACATCACCCCTGACTTAATTGGCCAAAATTTAGAAACTGCCAAGTTTGGGTCATTAGCCAATCCGGACTTGATTATCCGGACCAGTGGGGAAGAGCGTCTCAGCAACTTCCTACTCTGGCAGGCGGCTTATAGTGAGTTCTATTTCACTGAACGTTTGTGGCCTGATTTTGATGAAGGCGATTTTGACCAAGCCCTAGCGGTCTATGCCAGCCGACAACGACGATTTGGAAAGGTGTTGGATACTGAATGAAAGTAAGAGTAATCAGCGCCCTAGCAGCCTTGGCCGTCCTGATTCCGGTTGTGGTGGTAGGGGGCAAGGTTTTTACGGGCATGTTCTTAATTTTAGGGGTTATGGCCTTATTTGAATTAGCCAATATGAAGAAGATTGAATACTTCAACTTGGTCGGGGTCATTGCAACCATTGCGGTTGCCCTCATGATACTGCCCAGTAACTATCAATCTGCCTTGATTCCAGGTCTTAAATTTACCTATCTCTTCTATATTTGCTGTATGTTGCTTTTAGTCCTGACGGTCTATGAGTACAAGACCTTCAATATTGAAGAAGCAGCCCTTTTGATTTTTGGTGCCCTCTACATTGGCTATGGCTTCCGTTACTTGATTGAGTTACGACAAATTAGTTTGGACTTAGTTATTTTCCAATTTGCAATTATTTTTGCAACAGATTCTGGGGCTTATATCGTTGGCCGACGTTTCGGCAAGCATAAGCTAGCGCCTCAATTGAGTCCTAATAAGACCATTGAAGGTTCGCTAGGTGGAATTGTCAGTGCGGTCGTCATCGCAGTGCTCTATAATTACTTCTTCGATCCACATTTAGGGGGCTCAGAGCACTATATTTTACTGGCCATGGCCTTGTCAGTTTTAGGTCAGCTAGGAGATTTGGTAGAGTCAGCCTTTAAGCGGCATTTTGGGGTCAAGGACTCTGGTAAGTTCCTGCCGGGCCATGGCGGGGTCTTAGATCGCTTTGATTCAACCCTTTTTACCAGTTTTCTACTCATGACCTGGTTTAACTGGTTAAAATAGTGCTCATGTCAACCAAACTCTATCCTTTGAGTTTGGTTGACTATTTTTGCATTATGGGCCTAATTAGGGTATATTTAAGAGGTTAAGTTAAGTAAATTTTTGAATTGAACTAGATAAAGGAAGTTGACCATGCAAGCATTGATTGTATTTTTACTTGTTTTTACCGTAATCGTAAGTATTCACGAATTCGGCCATTTTTACTTTGCCCGCAAGGCTGGTATCTTGGTGCGCGAGTTTGCCATAGGGATGGGGCCTAAGCTCTTCAGCCATCAGGGAAAGGACGGGGTCCTCTATACCATTCGTATGATTCCCCTAGGAGGCTATGTTCGTCTAGCCGGGCTAGGTGAGGATCAGGATGCAGTTCAAGCCGGGATGCAAGTAGGCCTTGTCTTGAATGAAGCTGGGCTAGTGACCCGCATTAATACCTCAAAAGTAGCCCTTGAAGATGAAGTGCCAGTGCAAGTGGATCAGTTGGACTTAACGGATGCCATGACCATTACAGCCTTACCGCTGGGCAGTCAAGATCTGGTTACCTATCAAGTGGACCACAAGGCCCGCATCATTGAAGCAGACGGGTCTAGCATCCAAGTAGCGCCTCGTCAAGTCACTTATGGAGCCGCTAAGCCATGGGCTAAGTTCATGACCAATGTAGCGGGTCCGATGAATAACTTTATTCTTTCTATTTTGATTTTTGTTGTGGTGGCCTTTGTCCGCCCGGGCGGAGTACCGGTTGAGGCCAATGTCTTAGGCTATATTGAACCAGATTCTCCTGCAGCCCAAGCGGGTCTACAATCAGGTGACCGGATTGATGCCATTGGTCAAACCAAGGTTTCCAACTGGCGTCAAATGGTGCAAGCGATTCAATCCAAGCCAGGTCAAATGGTAGATTTCTCTGTCCATCGTGGTAACCAAGATTTGACATTACCAGTAGCTATTCGGGCTGACCAAGTGGAACAAGCAACGATCGGGCGAATTGGCGTAGCGCAACCAGAGACTCAAGATTTCTGGGCAAAGATAGCTTATGGCTTCACCGCTACTTGGTCTCAAATCACGGGTGTAGCTGCCGCAATTGTGGGTATCTTCCTTCGTGGACTCAACCTCAATCAGTTCGGTGGGCCTGTGGCAATTGCTCAGATTACCTCTAAAGCAGCATCTGAGGGCTTTATGCCAGTATTATTTCTAACCGCCTTGCTGTCAGCTAATATTGGCGCCTTCAACCTGTTGCCAATTCCTGCCTTGGATGGTGGTAAGATTGTCCTTAATGCCATTGAGGGTGTGCGAGGCAAGCCCCTATCCCAAGAAAAAGAAGGGATTTTAACCATCATTGGGGCCCTCATCTTAGTGGCCTTTATGCTGGCTGTCACCTGGAATGATATCAGCCGACTCTTCCAACCATAATTTTGAGTAAGAGATCTACCGAGTGTAGGTCTCTTTTTTAGCATGGGCCTCAGGTGATTTTAGAGGGGGCTTATGCTATAATAAGAAGGTATGCAAATCACCGTGGACGGAGGGAACTTATGGCCAAGAATCGCCAATTATTTGAACATCTATTGGACCAAATTGGGCTGCAGGACGCAGACATGGTGGCCGAACTATCCCAGACACAGATAGAATCTGTTAAGGTTCACGCTAAGTCTGGTGAATGGCATTTTACCTTAAGTCAGGTAGAACGTCTCCATCCCCACGTTTATGAAGTCCTTATGCACCATATGCGTTCGGCTTTCGAGGGGATTGCCAAGACAGAAGTCTGGTGGAATTATCAATCACCGACTAGTTTAGATGATAGCCAAATGCTAGATTACTGGCAATCCATTTTAGGGGTAATGGGACAGGAATCGAGCTTTATTAAGCGCGCTTTGGCTAATGCTACTTATCAGGTCAAGGATGGCCAAATCCAAGTTGGATTGGCGACTGAAGATCAAGTTCAGGTGGTTAAAACCCGCTATGACCAAGCCTTCAAACTCAAACTGGCCCAAAACCAATTGAATGACTGGGAACTAGTCTATCTGGTAGATGATAAGGCCAGCGAGCAGGCTAAGCTTCAGGCTCAACAACATCTAGCCTCTGAGGTGGAGCGCGAGCGGCAAGAACTGGCTCAATTAGAACAACGACGCCAAGAACAAAGCAAGGTGGTCGTAGAGAACACCGACATTCCTCAAATTGGTAAGGACATCCCCGATACGCCAGCCATCTCGATTCAGGAAGTCTACGACAATCCCTTTAATCAGATCATTGAAGGCTATATTTTTGACTATGAGGTCCGCGAGCTTCGCTCAGGTTCTCAGCTCATGATTATGAAGGTGACCGACTATACTTCCTCCATTACGGCTAAACTGATGGCAGGGCGTAACATTAAGAAGGAATCCTTTGGCCTCTTCAAGAAGGGGGATTGGGTCCGTCTGGAAGGTAGCCTTAAGGCTGATAACTTTACGGGAGAGATGGACTTCTCGCCGCGTAGTATTCGCAAAATTTCCAAGGCCTCACGCCAAGACCAGGGGGTAGACGGTGCCAAACGGATTGAGCTCCATCTGCACTCCAATATGAGTCAAATGGATGCCACCAACAAGGTTGGTGACTTGATCGCCCAAGCAGCCGCCTGGGGCCATTCAGCCATTGCCATTACCGACCATGCGGGCGCTCAGGCCTTTCCTGATGCCTATGCAGCAGGTAAGAAGCATGGCATTAAGGTTCTCTACGGGATTGAAGCCAATGTGGTCAATGACGGTGAACCGATTGCCTATAATCCACAAGCCATTGACTTAGATCAGGCGACCTATGTTGTCTTTGACGTGGAGACCACGGGTCTGTCTTCTGTCTATGACCGCATCATTGAGTTAGCCGCGGTTAAAATGCGGGATGGCGAGGTCATTGATACCTTCGAAGCCTTTATCAATCCTGGTTATCATTTGTCGGCCATGATTACCGAATTGACTGGGATTACGGACGCTATGTTAGCCGATGCGCCACAAGAAGCAGAGGTCATGGCGCGCTTCGCTGAATTTTCCAAAGATACCATTCTCGTGGCTCACAATGCGAGCTTTGATATGGGCTTCCTCAATAAGACCTATGCGCGTCTGGGTATGCCAGTGTCTGATCAGCCAGTTATTGATACGCTGGAGTTATCGCGTTTGGTTAACCCTGACATGCGTTCCCATCGTTTGAATATCTTGGCTAAGCATTATGGCGTGACCTTGGAACAACACCACCGGGCCGTTTACGACTCTGAGACAACTGGATATGTCTGCTATAAGCTATTGGATCAAGCCAAAGAACAATACGGTATGGTCCGTCATGACCAGCTCAATGAACAAGTAGGGAAAGGGGACAGCTATAAACAGGCTCGACCTTTCCATGCCACCTTGATTGCTAAAAACCAAGAAGGACTTAAAGACCTCTTTAAGTTAATTTCAGCCTCCAATGTCCAATACTTCTTCCGCGAGCCCCGTATTCCGCGTAGCTTGTTGACCAAGTATCGGGACAATCTCTTAGTTGGGACAGCTTGTTCCAATGGGGAAGTCTTTACTGCCATGATGCAAAAGGGGTACGATGAAGCGGAGAAACTGGTGGATTTTTACGATTACATTGAGCTCCAACCTAAGTCTGTCTATGGTCCCTTGATCGAGACGGAATTAATTCGTAGCGAAGCTGACTTAGAAACCATCATGAAAGAAATGGTGCGACTGGGTCAAGACAAGAATAAGCTAGTAGTGGCTACAGGTGATGTTCACTACTTGGAACCTAAGGATGCTATTTACCGCGAAATTCTCTTGCGTTCCATGAAGATTAATGCCAATCGGACCTTGCATCTGCCGCCTGTTCATTTCCGCACGACAGATGAGATGATGGCAGAATTCGACTTTATGGGACGGGACCAAGCCTATGAGCTTGTCATCACCAATCCTCAGAAGATTGCGGATATGGTGGAAGAAGTCGAAGTCATCAAGGACAAACTCTATACGCCAAATATTCCTGGCGCCAATGAAGAGATTACGGAACTCTCCTATAAACGAGCCAGAGAGCTCTACGGCGACCCTCTGCCTGAGATTGTAGAGAAGCGGATTGAAAAGGAACTCAAGTCCATTATTGGTAATGGATTTGCTGTTATTTATCTGATTTCGCAGAAGTTGGTCCACAAGTCAGTATCTGACGGATACCTAGTGGGTTCGCGGGGTTCGGTGGGTTCTTCCTTAGTGGCGACCTTGACGGGTATTACGGAGGTCAACCCTCTAGCTCCACATTATTATTGTCCAAACTGCCAATATTCGGAGTTTATTGCTGACGGTTCGGTTGGTTCGGGTTATGACCTGCCAGCCAAAGACTGTCCACACTGTGGCCACGCCCTTAACAAGGAGGGGCAAGATATCCCATTCGAAACCTTCCTTGGCTTCTATGGCGACAAGGTACCCGATATTGATTTGAACTTCTCTGGGGCCTATCAACCGCGCGCCCACGCCTACACCAAGGAACTCTTTGGGGAGGACTATGTCTATCGGGCAGGAACCATTTCGACGGTTGCCGAGCGAACTGCCTTTGGTTATGTCAAAGGCTATCTGGAAGTAGCCCAACAATTCTTACCACAAGCTGAAAAGGAACGTCTAGCGAAAGGAATTGAAGGGGTCAAACGCACGACCGGTCAGCACCCGGGTGGGATTATCGTAATTCCAGACTATATGGATGTCTATGACTTTACGCCAATTCAATATCCTGCCGATGAAGTGACAGCCGAATGGCGGACTACCCACTTCGACTTCCATTCCATTCACGATAATGTTCTCAAGTTAGATATTCTGGGGCACGATGATCCAACCGTTATTCGTATGTTACAAGACTTATCGGGGATAGATCCTAAGACCATTCCACCAACCGACCCGGATGTCATGAAAATCTTTTCTAGTCCCGAGGTTTTAGGGGTAACACCAGAGCAAATCTTCTCTAAAACTGGGACGCTAGGGATTCCTGAGTTCGGGACAGGCTTCGTACGCGGTATGTTGGAAGAATCCAAACCAGCGACCTTTGCTGAGCTGCTGCAAATTTCTGGTCTCTCCCACGGGACCGACGTTTGGCTGGGGAATGCCCAAGAGTTAATTAAGAACAAGATTGCGCCTCTTGCTAAAGTAATCGGCTGTCGTGACGATATTATGGTCACCCTGATATACTATGGTTTAGAGGACGGCTTAGCCTTCAAGATTATGGAGTCCGTCCGTAAAGGGAAGGGGATTCCAGAGGATTGGCAGGCAGAAATGCGGGCCAAGAAGGTGCCTGAATGGTATATTGATTCCTGTTTGAAGATTAAGTATATGTTCCCTAAAGCCCATGCAGCTGCCTATGTCCTCATGGCCTTGCGGGTTGCTTACTTCAAGGTTCACATGCCTATTATGTACTATGCTGCTTACTTCTCTGTGCGGGCAGATGACTTTGACATCGTGGCTATGCACCAAGGGAAGGAAATGGTGAAGCGTCGTATCAAGGAAATCAATGATAAGGGCTTTGATGCTTCAGTTAAGGACAAGAACCTCTTAACGGTCTTAGAATTGGCTAATGAGATGTTGGAGCGTGGCCTTAGCTTCCAGATGATCAGTCTAGAGAAGTCTGATGCCGATCGCTTTATCATTGAGGGCAATAGCCTGATTCCACCATTCCGGGCCGTACCTGGTTTGGGTGCCAACGTGGCGCAACAAATTATTAAGGCCCGTCAGGAAGCCCCATTCTTGTCTAAGGAAGACTTGCAGAAACGTGGCAAGGTCTCTAAGACTATTCTTGATTACTTAAGTGAACAAGGCGTCCTTAATGGCTTGCCTGACTCAGATCAATTAAGTCTCTTTTAACGAATTAGCGCCCGCATAGTGCGGGCGCTTTTTTATAATCGATATTGTGTACACAATTACAAATCTGAAACTTGATTGTAATAAAAAGCAGGCTACCATAAGTAAAGGATACGTGAATATTCAATCTATATAGCTAATCTTATATCATAATATTTTATCACTCAGACAATAGAAATGTTCAAACAATATCGAGGTTAGCTTATTGAAATTACATTTCGTTAAAGGAGGAGTTTGAAAATTTTAGCTTATCTAGTTAGATGTCTAATTATATAGGCGTAAATCTGTTATAAAAATACTTAGTCACCTCCTTTTTTGTATAAGCAAATTTATTGCAATGCATAGGTCTGTTTGTTACAGATTAAATAGGCATTTAGACTGTTTCAAGTGTCCGGAAACCTTGATTAAATGCTATTTATAGGCTTTTTTACAGGTGTTAAGAATGTTTCAGTAAAATGAATTAAGGGCAGGAAGCATTGTGATGGCTGGAAAAACTCGATATAATATTTGCATAACTAAAATTTATTGGAGGTTTTAAAATGAAGCTAACCAATACGGTATATCGCTATGCGATCCGTAAGCTCAAAGTGGGAACTGCCTCAGTTGCGGTTGCTGCCTTGATGTTCTTGGGCTCCGGGAATGCTGTTGTTAATGCAGCTGACTTGAACCAACAATCAGCTCTAGTGGCTAAAGCAAGTTCACCAGAGATTACTCAAGTGAAGGAGGCAAGTCCAACTGAAGATAATCTTAAATCAGATTTAGAAGTTGACACCAAAGCCCTTGAGGCTGATAAGTCGCCTGAAACTGATTTAGATGTCACTAAAGATTTGCCTAAAACAGAAGCGGAATCAGTTGCATCTGACTTAACTAAGCTGGAGGAATCTGAGGGGCTTGCATCACAAGATGAACCTAAGCAAGAAGTATCAGCTGAGGACTTAAGCTTAGAAGCGACTGAAGCAAAGGCAAGTGTTGAGGAAGCAAGCGCTAGCTCAGAAGAATCTGCTCCAAGCGTTAAAGAAGCGGAAGCGACAGTTGCTAATCAAGTGGCAGCTGCCAATGCAGCTAATCAGGTAGAAGAAGTAAAACCTTTGGCCAACGCAAATAGTGCGGCAGAAAATCGTATTATCTTGCCACCAGGCTTTACACCAAGTCTATTTGAGCCAGGTGCCTATAGTGCCAGTCATATTGACGCAATTGCTAAGCCTGGACGCGCGCTTAATACTTACAAATCTAACGAAGCTGATAAGAAGGAAATCGTTGATGTTACGAATTTAACGGAAGCACAACGTAAAGAACTTTCGCTCTTCGTTGCCAACCTGATTAATCCGATTCGCCAACAATTCGGGAAAGAACCCTATAAGGTTAATGCAGGCTCTGTCAATGCCGCGCAAAAAGTTGCCAATGCCTACAAAGAGGATAATTGGTATGCATGGACAAGTAGCCATGATACGAATGCCACTTCCCGCGCTTTAGCAAATGTTGCCAATGGTTGGGGCGAGAACTTAGCAACCATTAATCCAAATACAACAACAATGGATGACCTTAAAAAGCAATTCCACTACCAAACCGTTTGGATGCTTTTCGATGATAGCCATGCTAATTTTGGACATGCTAGAAACTTCTTACTTTTTGAAAATCCATTTGGTAATCACGATGTTTACTTAGGGATTTCAACAAACCGCGCGGGTGCAAGCGATGCAAGATCTTTTGGTACTCAGTATTACACCATGTTTGCACCAAAGGCTGGATCTAGCGAGTTCACACCAGGTAATGATTATACGTCCGAACCGACTCCAAGCCAACCGAGTCAGCCAACGA
>NZ_KV822186.1 GCF_001815865.1 Abiotrophia sp. HMSC24B09 | reverse complement strand
TGCGTCCTTCTCTTCTTGCGTCAAGTCGGTGCGAGCATCGATGGCGTCAGTCTTAGTCTTCACTGCTGCGTCAATGGCATCCTTAGCTGCTGTCTTCTTATCTGCACTTGGGTTAAGGGCATCAATTAAGTCAGCACCAGCCTTGCTAGCTTCCGCAACTTCCGCATTAGTCGTCGCGGCATCAATTGCATCCTTGGTTTCAGCCACTGCAGCATCAACTTTCGCTTTGGCTGCCTCTTTCTCTTCACGAGTTAGATTATTGTTAGCTTCAATCGCTGCTTTCTTAGCATTAGCTGCTTGTTCCAGCGCTTCTTTTGCTTTTGGCTTAGTTTCTGCAACTGGTGTTAGGCCTGCAATGGCACTTGTACCCTTGCCTTGTTCGTTGGCAACTGTTGAATTATCGCTAGCTTCGGCAATGGCAGTCTTAGCTGCTTGAGCAGCTTGATCTACAGCAGAAATTGCCGCGTCTTTCTCTTCGCGAGTTAAGTTCTTATCAGCTTCGATGGCTGCCTTCTTAGCATTAGCTGCTTGTTCAACAGCCTCTTTTGCTTTAGGCTTAGCGTCCGCAACTGGCGTTACGTCAGCAATTGCTTGCTTACCTTGATCACGATCAGTTGCAACTTGGCTATTAGTTGGAGCCGCGTCGATTGCCTCCTTAGCCTTCTTAGCTGCATCCTCAACTTGCTTGATTGCTGCATCCTTCTCTTCGCGAGTTAAGGACTTGTCAGCCTCAATTGTAGATTTCTTAAGGTCGGCAAGATCTTGAACTGCTTGCTTAGCAGTAGGCTTAGCAATTGGATTTGGTGTGACGTCAGTGATTGCCTTAAGGCCGGCGTCCTTCTCACTCACAACTTGAGCATCAGTAGCCGCTGTATCAACCTTGTTGCGAGCTTCCTTAGCTGCTTCTTCAACTTGCTTGATTGCTTCTTCTTTCTCTTCCTGAGTTAAATCAGTCCGTTCTTGAATAGCATCTTTCTTGAGATTTGCTGCTGCGTTAATGGCTTGCTTAGCGTCTGTCTTAGCCACAGAGCCTGGTGTCACTGCTTCAATAGCAGCTAAACCGTTGGCCTTTTCATTGGCTACAGCCCCATCAGTAGTCGCTGCATCAATTGCTGCTTGCGCATCTTGAGCTGCCTTGTCGATAGCTGCTTTGGCAGCTTTCTTCTCTTCCTTAGTCAAATCACCACGATCTTGGATGAGCTGTTTCTTAGCATCTGCTGCTGCTTGGACTTGGTCCTTAGCAGTTGGCTTCACGGTTGGTGTTGGAGCGACAGCATTAATTGCCGCTTCACCAGCAGTCTTCTCGTTTGCAACATCAGAATCAGAATTTGCTGACGCAATGGCTTGCTTAGCCGCATCTGCCGCTGTTTGTATTTGATTAATAGCTGTATTCTTCTCTTCTTGAGTCAAACGATTATCCGCTTGAATCGCTCCCTTCTTAGTATCCGCTAAAGCTTGAATTGCTTCTTGCGCAGTTGGCTTGGCAACTGGAGCTGGAGTTAGGTCACTAATTGCCTTAACGCCCTTATCCTTCTCTGCTGTCACCGCTTCATCGTTCGCTGCGTCCTTG